>JAFVQM010000038.1 GCA_017504795.1 Clostridia bacterium
TTTATTAAAACTATTGAAAATTAAGATAAAAAATGATAAAATAATACTATTAAATTATTTAAGGAAGTTAAAATGAAAAAAGTTAACAAGTTTAACGACGAGTTCGACATAGTAGAAGATAATCAAACTTCAAATTTAGAACCCGTTAATGAAACTCCACTAAAACCAAAGAAAAAACCTAAAAAGATAAAAAGGAAGAATTTACCACCGCAAAGCAAAGCGGAAAGGTACAACCCTACGATTGAGCAAGGTCTTAGTTACGAGCAAGTTGAAAAGAGAAAATCTCTTGCATTAACTAACGAAACCAATAATAAAAACGGCAAATCGATTTTATCGATAATCTTAACTAATTCTTGTACTTTCTTTAACCTTTTAGGTCTTATAGTATTTATTGCATATTTAGCGGTACAAGCATCACTTGCCAACTTTATGTTTATAGCATTCTTTGCAATAAACCTTATAATCGGTATAGTTCAAGAAATTAGGGCGAAATTATCTCTTGAAAAATTATCCATACTTCAAAACCCAATATCTAAAGTAATACGAAACGGCAAAGAAGAAGAAATAAATTCTAACGAAATTGTTTTAGACGATATTTTTAAAGTTATGGTGGGAAACCAAATCCCAGTTGACGGTATCGTTATGGACGGCAAAGTTGAAGTTAACGAATCTATTTTAACCGGCGAATCAGTACCAGTTAAGAAAAACGTAGGCGACGTGCTTATGGCGGGCAGTTTCGTAGTTGGCGGTAGTTGCCTTGCAAAAGCAGATAATGTTGGCGAAGAATGTTACGTTCAAAAACTTACGATGCGCGCTAAAAAGTTTAAAAAACCACACTCTAAACTTATGGGAACGATGCAATGGATCGTTAAAACCGTTGGTATTTTAATCGTTCCTATCGCATTTGGCATAGGGCTTGTAAACTTAAACGCAGTAAAAGACGCTATTGAATCAAACACCTTTATTGGCATAAGTTTACAAAATGAAGTCGTTACAAAAACGGGCGCTGTAATTATCGGTATGATACCGTCTGGTCTTGTTCTTTTAACTACTATGGCCCTATCACTTGGCGTTGTAAGATTACATAAATCAAACACTCTCGTTCAAGATATGTATTCTCTTGAAATGCTTGCAAGGGTTGACGTGCTTTGTTTAGATAAAACGGGAACTATAACCGACGGCAGAATGAACGTTCTTGATACCGTGGAATTAACGACTAGCCACCCCTATGATATAAACGACGTTATCGGCTCAATGGAAAAAGTTTTAGATGATAATAACCAAACGGCAGTTGCCCTACGCGCGCACTTTATTCCTAAAAACGAGTTTACCGCAATAAAAACTATACCTTTCTCTTCACAAAGAAAATATAGCGCTATTACTTTTGAAAACGTAGGCACATACGCGCTTGGCGCACCAGAGTTTATTCTATCTGAAATTCCAGAATATTTAAAAACGCAAATAGATAAATTTACAACGCTTGGAAACCGCGTTTTACTACTTGCACACTCTAACGCATCTATTAGTTCTAAAAACACTTTACCTCAAATGAAACCAATAGCCGTAATTGCAATTTCCGACAATATTCGTGAAGAGGCAATATCTACTATAAAATGGTTTAAAGATAACGACGTAAACGTAAAAGTAATTTCGGGCGATAATCCGATAACCGTTTCGGAAATCGCTAAACGCGCAGGCATAGAAAATTCATCTAACTGGATTAGTTTAGAAGGTTTATCTAATAAAGAAGTAGCGTCAATTGCCGATAAATATACCGTATTTGGCAGAGTTTCACCCGACCAAAAAGCAGTACTGATAAAAGCGCTTAAACGCGCGGGACACACAGTTGCAATGACGGGCGACGGCGTGAACGATATTTTAGCAATGCGCGAGTCGGACTGTTCTATTACGGTTGCCGCAGGTGCGGACGCCGCTAAAAACGTAGCGCACATAGTACTTACCGACAATAACTTTAACAGTATGCCAAAAGTTGTTGCCGAAGGTAGACGTGTTATTAACAACATACAACAATCGGCCTCGTTATATTTAATGAAAACTATATTTATAACTTTGCTTGCACTACTCTCGATTGCATCTACCGCTCCATTCCCATTTGCTTCGGGTATGCTTACTATTTTAGAGTTTGCAATCATAGGCGTTCCTTCAATTATACTTTCTCTTCAACCAAACGATAAGAGAGTTGAAGGCGACTTCTTGTTTACGATATTCAGCAACGCAATACCAGGCGCACTTATATTGTTACTTAACGTTTATATAATAAAATTTTTAAACGTACTTGGTATATTTAACGACCCTAACGTACAAAATCCCGAACTACTTTGCACAACACTTCAAGTAGTGGCGTTCACGTTAGGCGGTGCAGTTTACTTGTATAAAATTTGTAGACCGTTCAACCTTGGCAGATCGCTCGTTATGATGACGGTTGCTATAATTATTGCAATTTGGATGATATTCTTACTTGATACGTCAATATTCATTCCAGGACTTAACTTCTTTATGCTTACTAATATGTTCCCAGTATTTGGAGCGCCCGGCGTTGAATGGAAATACTTCGTACTCTTAATTGCATTATTTGAACTTGATATTCCGTTAGTTGACAAATTCTTTGAAGTTAACAAAAACTTAACGGCAAGTTTAAAAAATAAGGACAAATAAAAAAATTGCGACTTATAAGTCGCAATTTTTATTTTATTAAAATTCAGTTCTAGAACTTCTATGAAATAAAGTATTAAAGGTTTCCATAGGGTTTGCATTTTCATATAAAATTCTATATACGGCGTTGCAAATAGGCAGTTCTTCGTTATATTTTTCGCCAAGGAGTTTTAATGCTTTTACCGTTTTAACGCCTTCTGCGCTCTTTTCAAACTTTTCGCCTTTAATAAAATGTTCGCCATACCTTCTATTTTGAGAAAACGGAGAAAACAAAGTGGTTTCGTAATCGCCTAAATGGCATAGACCGTAAGCGGATAGTTCATTGCCACCCATTGCCTTAATAAGTCTACCTATTTCCCTAGCGCCACGCGCCATTAAAGGACCTTTTAAGGTGGAATAACCACCGCCGTCAAGCATACCCGCTGCAATACCTATAACGTTTTTTGCGGCAGCGCCTATTTCATTGCCGATTAAATCGTCGCCGTAATAAAAGCGAATTAAATCACTCCTTAAACTGTCGGCAAGTTTTACGGTTAACTCTCTATTATTACTATCTATAACCATACAGTTGGGCTTACCTTTAGTAAATTCTTCAATATGTCCAGGACCTATCCATACGGCAACCTTATTTTTATCGTACCCGCAACTAACGGCAACTTCACTAAGCCTTAAACCCGTATCTTCTTCTAATCCTTTCATACATAAGACTATATCTTTTTTGTCCGCGCCGTAATTTTTAGCAGATAATAATACTTCTTTTAAAGAGTTGCTGAGTACTGAAATTATAATAAGGTCGGCAAATTCTACAGCAAACTTTAGGTCACTAGTTAAAGTAACCGAACTGTTTAAAGTGACGTATTCATTTTTACCCGTTTCTTTTAATACGGTGTACGATTTACCACCTTCACGCCCCCATTCAACGACGTCGTGTTTTTCGTGCGATAAATACCAAGTAATGAAACTTCCCCATCTACCCGTACCAAGTACTGAAACTTTCATAAATTCTCCTTTATAATTTTACAATGTTAGCGTTAATAAGTTCTTGTAATGATTTTAAAATACCAAGTTTTGCATGATAGAAAGTAAGTCCGCCTTGGAAATAAACGGCGTAAGGCTCGCGAATAGGCCCGTCCGCCGAAAGTTCGATTGAAGAGCCTTGAACAAACGCGCCCGCAGCCATAATAACTTCACTATCATATCCCGGCATTGCCCAAGGAATAGGCGTTACGTAACTATCTACGGGAGCAGCGCCTTGAATGCCTTTACAAAAAGCACACATTGCCTCGCCCGATTTAAGTTCTACCGCTTGAATAATATCGTGGCGAGATTCCACGCTATTAGGAACGGTTTTAAATCCTAACCTTTCATACACGTTAGCGGCGAAAATCGCCCCTTTAAGCGCCCCTGCAGTAACTGTTGGGGCTAAGAATAAACCTTGATAAAATTTAGGCAAAACGCCAAGCGTAGCGCCTACTTCTTGACCAAGACCTGGCGCAGTTAATCTATACGCGCATCTTTCAATAAGTTCCTGTTTACCGCAAATATAACCGCCAATCGGAGCAAGACCGCCACCAGGGTTTTTAATAAGCGAACCGACTACCATATCCGCGCCAACGTCGCTAGGCTCGATAGTTTCCACGAATTCTCCGTAGCAGTTGTCTACCATAACGATTAGGTCTGGTTTAATATTTTTGACAAAGGCAATAAGTTCACCTATTTGTTTTACTGAAAAAGTAGGTCTAGTTTGATAACCTTTAGAGCGTTGAATTGTAACTAGTTTGGTTTTATCGTTAATTGCCTTTTCTATTTCAGGATAATTAAAACCGCCGTCGCTAGTTAAGTCAACTTGTCTATACGATACGCCGTATTCTTTAAGCGAACAAGTAGACGGCCTTATACCGATAACTTCTTCTAGCGTATCGTAAGGCTTACCCGCGGGCGATAAAAGTTCATCACCGGGAAGTAAGTTTGCCGATAACGCCACGGTTAAAGCGTGCGTACCACAGGTAATTTGCGGTCTAACAAGTGCGGACTCAGTATGGAAAACGCTAGCGTATACTTTTTCTAACTTTTCACGGCCAATATCGTCGTAACCGTAACCTGTTGACGCTTGCATGCAACTTGCGTCTACCCTTTCCTTTTGAAAAGCGTATAAAATTTTATTTTGGTTATACTCTGCAATTTTATCAATGGCGTCAAACCTTTCTTTTAAACTTGATAATATTTCTTCGCCGAAATTATAGGTCTTTTCATCAACACCTAATAATTCGTACATTTTTTGATTTTCCATTTTAGTTTTCTCTAAGCGCTTTAATTACAGCCTTTTTATCTTCAGCTTTGAACACGGTTGAGCCGGCAACGATAGTATCTGCGCCGGCGTTTTTAACGATTGATACGTTTTCAAGGGTAATACCGCCGTCAACTTCAATTCTAATATCGTAACCGGACGCGTCTACCATTTCTTTAGTCTTTTTAATTCTTTCAGTAGAATCTTCAATATATTTTTGACCGCCAAAACCTGGATATACGCACATAATTAAAATCATATCAACGTATGGTAAAAGTTTTTCTAATACTTCTACCCTTGTATCAGGCTTAATAGAAACTGCCGACTTTACACCTAAACTTCTAATTTCTTGTAAAACTTCGATTATAGGTTTTTCGCACGCCTCGTAGTGTACCGTTATATAATCAGCACCCGCTTTAGCAAACTCTTTAATATATCTTTCAGGTCTTACTATCATAAGGTGTACGTCCATAACCTTGTCGGTTAACGGTCTCAAATCAGATACGATTTTCATACCAAAGTTAATGTTTGGCACGAAGTTTCCGTCCATAACGTCAACGTGAATAAAATCCGCTCCGTTATCACAAACGTTTTTAATTTCTTCGCCCATTTTAGCGTAATTTGCCGATAAAATTGACGGTGCAATTTTGATGTCTTTCATAATTATTCTCCTTTTACGTAATTTCTTCTAAGTTGACCGCAAGCCCCTTCAATATCCGCGCCGTTAAGTCTTCTAACGGTTGCAGATAGTCCACCTTTTTCAAGTAAACCGCAAAATTGATAAGCCTCCTTTTCGGTCGTTGCTTTTAAATTGTTTTCCTTAACTTCGTTAAGTCTTATTATATTAACGTGACACGGTCTGTGTCTTAATAACCTAATTAATTCGTTTGCCGACTCTATATCGTCGTTTTCGCCCTTTACTAAAGAATATTCGAATATAAAGCGCCTACCCGTTTTTTCAAAATAATAATCGCACGCTTTTAAAATTTCGTCCACCGAATAAACTTTGGATATAGGCATTAATTCCTTTCTTTTATCGTTAAACGGTTGATGAAGTGATACCGTTAAGTTTACCGGCAAATTCTCTTCGGCAAGCGCTAACATTTTAGGAACGATTCCGCAAGTTGATAAACTAATATTTCTTAAACTTACGTTTAAACCCTCTTTAGAAGACACTAATTTTAAAAATTTAATGACGTTGTCGTAATTGTCTAACGGCTCGCCACTACCCATTAAAACTATATTGGTTACCGCCCTTTTATTTATATTTCCGCCACCCTTTTTATTGACTGCGGAAATAGTTGCAAGCATTTCGCCTGGCGTTAAGTTCCTAACTAGTCCGCCTATACCCGATGCGCAAAATTTACAGCCCATTCTACAACCGACTTGAGTTGATAGACATTGAGTGTTGCCGTAGCGGTTTTTCATATACACGCCTTCTATAATATTGCCATCAAAGAGTTTAAATAGGTACTTTTCCGTACCGTCTTTAGAAACTAGCGTTTTAATAATTTCTACTGGCTCGTCTACGAATTCAATAAGTAATTTTTCACGAAGTGCTTTAGAAATATTAGATATTTCGCTAATTTTTAAACCGTTATGTAATGTGGAATAAATTTGCGTTGCCCTAAA
>JAFVQM010000039.1 GCA_017504795.1 Clostridia bacterium
ATGCACACGGGAACCGATACGGATAAGAAAACGGGCTCCGATACTCTCAACATGACGGGAACCGACACGTTAACTAAAGCGGGCAAGGAGGCGTTAACCAAATCAGGAAAAGAAACGAATACCCGAAACGGTAAACGCGACGTTGAATATCAGGGCGCCGAGGTTGACGTCACATCGAAAACCACATTTAACGACGACGAGTTCTTATTAACTGATAAAGTCGAGCGCGGTTACTCTACCGAGGCGGGACACGAAAGAAAAGACACGGAAACATATACCAATCTAAAAGACGAGGTTGAGTTTACTAACCGAAAAGACGAAACAACGTTCACCGATAGGAGCGACACAGAGACTCGCGCGATGGTTGACACAACAAATTATAATTCGCAAAATCAAAAAACCCTCAACCTTAAAGATAGCGACTTGTTTATGCAAATACGTCAAGGTAATATCGGCGTGACTCGTTCGGACGAGTTAATAAATAAGGCTTTAGAGCTTTATAGCTCCGAGTTATACGACTTTGTACATTATGTCGTTAATGATACATTAAATCAAATTAGTTATTGTATATACTAGAGAGGAGGACAACATGAACGATATTGTTAATTTGATTATTAATTCAAGTACTAGCGTTGTTATTATTGCTTATTTCATTTTTCGCGATTATAAGTGGAATAATAAGCTAGTCGAAACGCTAACCCGTATCGAGACTATTTTAGACGAGTTGGCAAACGCTAAAAAAGGAGGTAGGTAACTCATGGAGGATTTACACGGAATAATCGGCGAGTTCTTAGAGGGCAATATAAAAGCCCTCGGGGGAACTCCCGTAATTGAGGAGAAAACCATAACCGAAAATGGTACATATAACGCACCCGAGGGCGTGGACGGTTTCGACCCCGTAATTGTCAACGTGCCTATTCCCGAGCCCGTAATAATGGAGAGAGTGTTTGCGGGTAACGGCACATATAACCCACCCGAGGGGGTTGACGGTTATGCACCCGTAATTATTGACGTGCCGTCAAAAGAGGAGGTTACGTTATCAGCCACCGAAAACGGGACATACACGCCACCATCGGGGAAAGTATACGACGGCGCAATAGTTAACGTTCCAAGCATTGGAAATGTTATTGTAAATAAATCGGCGATAGTAAGTAATAGAGTTTTACAAACCGTTGCTTGTAATTTAACACAAGGTAAATATTACGCTGTATTTTATTATGATGATTATTTATACCCGCGTTCGAGTAACGTTCTAGGTTGTACGGCTTTTTGTAGAACGGCGAGCGGTTCGACCGAACAGAGGTTTTATATGAATTATGCGAATTTCAATAAAGATTTATATTGTACCGATACGGGCATATATTTAAAAACAAAATTCGATAACGACGCGGTTAATTGTTATATAACTGTCGTTGAGATTGACGACTCAGTTATAACCCCATTAATACCAACTTAAGGAGGTGAACTCACATGAAAACAAGTGAACGAGGCCAGGAACTAATAAAAACATTTGAGGGATTAAAATATAAACCATATAAGCTCGCGGGTGAGTCCAACTATACCGTGGGTTATGGGCACGTGTCCCCGAATTTAAACCCAAATAAAAGATATTCTAAAAAAGAAATTGAGGCGTTTTTTGAGGAGGATTTACAGAAATTCGAGGCGAACGTTTCGAGATATGATAAACTTTATCATTGGAACGCTAACGAGTTCGACGCGCTCGTGTGTTTTGCTTATAATATAGGGGCAATCGACTCTTTAGTTGCAAAGGGTAAACGCTCAAGAGCTGAGATTGAATATTATTGGTTAAGATATTGTAGAGACTCGCGCGGGGTTATCCTTGAGGGCTTATCCAATAGGCGTAAAATTGAGTTAGAGCTATTTAAAACTCCCGTTAGCTCGGGTTTATTAGAGGATAGTTTGGAGGCGTTATATCATGTTGAGGAAAAGTAAAAATCGTTACGTTTCACGTGAAACATTAAAGAAAATTAACGCGCGATATGTCGTTCTCCTCGGACAGAGGAGTAACGGCAAGTCGTTCTCCGTTAAGGAGTTAGTAATCAAGAACGCACTTGAGAACGGCGAGGAGTTCGCGTATATCCGGCGTAATAAAGAGGATTGCAAACAATACATGGTCGAGGAGTATTTTTCAGACATTGTTTGCGACTCAGAGGGAGTGCGCCATCTTGAGAAGTGGAGCAACGGCAAATATAATTCTATAACCGTACACCAACAAGGGATATATTTTGCCAACGTTGACGAGAACGGGAAAGTTACGAGAGGTCAACAGTTCGGGCGTATGTTCGGGCTGTCGTGGGCGACACATTATAAATCATTATCGTTTCCGAATATTACGACGGCAATTTATGAGGAGTTTATAACCGACTCAACGGGCGCCTTTCTCCCTAATGAGGTTAAGGTTTTTATGAACCTAATTTCAACTATTTTTAGAGAGCGAAAAGGTACCGTCTATCTCGTCGGGAACACTCTATCGAGAATTAACCCATTTTTTAAAGAGTTCAACTTAAAGGGCATACCAAAACAACGCGAAAATTCGGTCGAATATTATCATTACAAATACCATGATGAAAAAGGAAAAGAACACCTCGAAAGAATAGCCGTATACATGACACACTCAACCAATAATAACTCGGGGATGTTTTTTGGTAATAGCGCGAAAACTATAACCTCGACCGTATGGGAAACGGACGAGTTTCCACACCTCGAGGGCTCAATAAATGACTATGAGAAATTGTACACGGTTGTATTTGAGTTTGATAATAATAAATTTTTACTTGAGTTCCTTAAAAACGATAGAGGGGGTTACGTTTGGTTTGTTTCTCCTAAATCGAGTGAGATACAAAAAGGGTCAAGAGTGGTTTCTAATCAATTACGACTTGACCCATACTCAACGACCCTTTTTAAAGGACTAACCGAAATGGAGGATAAAATTTTTAATTATCTCAAAACTGATAAAATAGTCTACTCGGATAACCTCACGGCAACCGAGTTTAAACAATGTTATTCAATGATACGAAAGTTCGCTTTATAACCTCACGAGGTATGACAGCGACTCCGTGTCAATATTCATTGATTTAGGACTCCGCAACCCATATTCGCTCATAAATGCGCGGTATCGGTCGTCGTGCTCTCCCAATGTAAGAGAGGCTAATAGATACTCACCGCTATAAAAATCTATAGGCTCGTCGGAGGCGACCGCCTCGAGCGTGTTCATTAATGTATAAATTGTCATTTTTTATAATCTCCTTTTCTTGTTTCACGTGAGCTATGTTTCACGTGAAACATTTTTTATTTAATCGTTTCTATAATTTCCGTGTCTATATCTTTAATCATTTTTGCGTCAAGTTTCATGATGATAGCTCCCCCGCACGTCCAAACCTTGTGACCCTCGATTATTTCCTCGTGAGGCTTTTCGGTTAAGTAGCGGCAAGTTGTACCCGTATTTATTTTAAACTCAAATTCATGAGTTAAATTGTCGAGCCCTTGCCATACGTTCTCAATTTTAATATTCGGATTTGCTAACTTGTCCTCGGGAGTGATACCGCAAATTTCCTCCTCCCTCGTTAAGTATATAGGCTTGTTATCCTCGCCTAATCCTATTAGAGTTTTTGCGGGTACGCCTGCAACCGTGAGGACAAGTTCGTTTCTATCCTCAGTTATGACACCGTAACACTTAGAATGGAGACTTTTAAATGCTTTTAAATCCTCCTCGGGCTCAAATACGTCATAATATACCTTTGACCCGTCTAACGCGGTTATATAAGGCGCAGAGACGTGTTTAACGGCGTTTAATTGTTCTATTGCCTTTTCTGTTTCCTCGTCCTTTAAATAAAAAATAGAATCCGTATCACAATATAACGCTTTGTCGTACCCAATAGCCTCGATATATTCAAATAACTCGTGTTTCGCGAGTGCTGTTACGAAAACTCCCGTTTGATATGCTAGAAAATTATTTTTACCTGAGTAAAACTTGTTTAGTTTTTCCTCGATTTGTTCGTCGGTTCGGACTCGTTCGACCATGTGGAACGGCTCCCGCTCGTCCTCATTTTCATTGTCTAATCTGTCCCAATCAATTGACCATTCGTCTCTAACGGGTCGAGTGCAAAACATACCGAAACAACTATTTAAAAGCCTTTTATTTAGGTTTAACCAAAATAACATTTCTTGAGTTCTTGGGTCGAGTATTCCATATAACTTTTCTTGCTCTTTCATTTTCATTTTATAATCGCTCTTTTTCTTAAATAACTCGTCAACAACGTCAGCGAGACATTTTGGGAGCATTTCATTTTTAAATCGTATAACGCCTATGATTGAATACTCAATATCATATTGTCGGTTAAGTATATCAAGAGTGTAATTGTCTACATACATTTCACACTCACCCGACACAATAGATAGAATACGCCCATTGTCACATATTGCCCTAAAGTTTACGGGTTTAACGCACTTTGATTTTTGTAATAGTGGCATAGAAATTTTATCGTCCTTTATGCAAGTGCCCTCATATAATTTTAAATGAGTTATACTCGAATACTCAGGAGCCAACTCGATTATATTTTTAATAGTTGGGTTCATGTTATTTCTATAAAATGACTTGCGCACGTCGTAAAATATTTCGGGTTTGCCCGTTGCCATTGGATAGGCTCTCATAATAGAGGGGTACATTGAGCGAAAATCTCTATGCCCAATTGATTTATACCCGAGTTTGTGAGGGTCAACTATTTTTGATTTATAAAAGCGGTTATTATGTGTAAACCCTCCCGAGAACGAGTTAATACAATATTTGTATGCCCGAACGTCGAGCTGATTATTGATAAAGTATTTTTCTCGATAGTATGTGTCCTTGTTAGCGCCCTCTCTGAATAGTCTACGAGCGTAACCCGTGGACGTTAACGGCACGGTTGATAAATTGTCCCCATAACTCTCTAACTGCCCTAGAAACGCCTCATAAAGCCCCAAAACGTCGTCCCTATCATATAATAGTGATTGCTCGTCGAGTTCGGTATCGGGATAAACTATTTTATCGTAATCATACATACCAACGCGCTTTTGGTGTTCGACGTTCATTTCTTTAGTCCATTTCTCGAGCGACATTTGAGTTAATAAATACGTACACCTCCACTCAAAAGCCCATTGTTGATAGGTGACAATTTTATTCTTTTCGATGAAAACCCCGCCCGTGTTTTCTAATGGTAAAAACTCTTGAAAGAATCCGATTAAATAGGATAAATCAAAACTCGCGTTGTGGATAATGTTAACTACTCTCTTTTTTGGGTTGAGTGCGTAACGTTCTGCGACACCTTTATAAAAATCAATCAACTCGAAAGGAGAGCGAAAAAGATAATAATTATCTAAGAAAAACACTTGTATTGAAACTATCCAACATTTCGGATTTTCTCGGTCGTGGTTCCATGACGTCTCAATGTCTAATACTATTGGCTCACTTGCAATTTTTCCGCCTTTACCTCTGCCCCTAAAATACATAAGTTACTCCTTGTTTGATTGTTTATGTAATCGTATCCACTCGTCATAAGAGTCTATATCATAATCATATTGTGCTATATAGTCGAGAGCCTCTTCCATTTCCTCAAGAGTTAACTCGGCAAAGTGCCCAAAATCTATCATAGTGACAACCTGAGAGGACGCAAATTTTTCTTTTTTATCACTTGATACTTTATCTCGATATAATCGCCACATATCGACATATTTTTCGTATGACATTTCACTAGGTGACATATTACGATTTGATAAAAATGACTTGTATCTTGCGTTAATGCTCTCGCGGGTACCCTTTGCGGTTGAAGTTTTCGCCTCCATAACTCCTCGGAGAACGTTGACGAACTCGGCGCGCTCCCTCGCTGTCATGCCCTTAGTTGACGTTTTAAACCTAATCGCGCCCGTTTTGAGATTTACGTTATAAAATGGTGCCTCCTTTTCAACTGCGTATTTTTCTATTTTTTGGTATTCGTTCGACAAGTCGGTTAATCCCTTTTTCTCTATGTTATAGAGTCTCTTATTAATAACGTTAACCATGTAGTTAATATCTGTTTGAGTAACCTCGCTCGCGGTTATATTATATTTTTTATAGCCGTGAGCTCCACTCTCGTATTCGAGGAGCGCTTTTTTACGACTAGCGCTAACGTTAATTTTACTTTTTCTCATTGTTCTCTAACTCCTTTTTTCCCTTTTCGTATCGTTCGTTAAATCTATGCTCAAGAGCTTTATAGCTTTTCAATCTATCAAAAAATCTTGCCTCGAAATATTCGGGTGAGTCGTTTTTAGTTCTCCCCGTATCCTCTGCGACCCACATTAAAAAAGATACGGCTTGTCTGTAATGGTCTTGTTTAAAATCCCATTGTGAATGGTCATACTCCCATTGGGTAACTATTGAAAGAATAGTATCGAAAAACTCCTCTAACTCTACGTCGCCATGTTTAAAAGCTGAATTTTTACATATAGTTAATTGAACTATAATTTTATTTATATCATTTGTGTATGGACTAACCACCATATTTTCACCTCCTATAATTCCCAACTATAACCCGTTTTCATATCGATAAGGATTGCT
>JAFVQM010000005.1 GCA_017504795.1 Clostridia bacterium
AATAACCGAGTATGGAAATATGACTAAAGTTCACGCAACGTGGTTAAACGCCGTATTAAAGCCGTCGCTCGTTATAGGCGATAAGTCGGTCTATAACGCGATTAAACCGTATATTGGCGTAGATATCGGCACGAAAAATACAACTGTAAAGCATATCTATTTAGGTGATTTGGACGTAATTGGAGATAGTAACGCTAATATGCAGTATTATTGTGGTTATGCCTACAATTTAAATAGAAACGATTTTGGCTCAAGCAATCTTAAATACGGGGAGCAAATAACCGAACTAGACCTTTTACTTTGCACGCCAAACGGCGAAGATCCAGACGACTACGTTATACCGTCAAGATTTGTCATTGACGAAATGATAAACGCAACGGGGATTTTAGGCGGAGAACTAGTAAACGGAAAGTATAGTAAAGCCTTATTTGAAAGTGTAGATAGCAAATTTACGGAAGTAGAAATTAGCGCTGAAGATAAATTTGATTTGACGTCAACGGTTATAGATATGGACTTTTGGAAATGGTTGTTCGGGCAAAATTTAGAGGTAACAACTAAATTTAACGGTATAAAAGCAATATATCCTATTTCAGAAAGCGACCTTTCGGGAACTGCCGAAGAAATTAGCAAAAGGCTATACGTAGGAAAACAAGACGTAACACACTTAAAGCAGTTATATATAAATACGAAGAGTGATTACACCGTGTATCTTTTTAGATATCAGGTGAGCGATTACGTTTCACAAAGGGCTAAACACTGTTATTGGGATAGGCAATTTTTTAAGGACGTTTTTAAGTCGGGTACTGCCGACGGATATTTCTTTAAAGAAACCGTAAACCTAGACTTTGATATTATTGACGTTACGTTTACCAAAGACTTTAAAGATACGGTTATTCCCGTTGTGTCAAGTCCTATAGACGTCGTACCGTCACCGACTCCACCGCCGGATATCTACGAAGAAGTTCCTAATTCTAATTGGTATGACGGACTCCTTAACGTTTTAAAGTGGGTAGGGTTGCTATTTGTAATCTACTTAATATTTGGCGTTGTAAGATTTTTTAAGTCGAAAAAGAAAAAAGTGAAGGAGGATGAAGAAAATGAAGATACTACGTAGAATATTTGCCGTCGCAATGCTACTTTTAACCGTTTTTGCAGTTTGTTATTTTTGTTATACTTGCAGTAGACTAAACGGAGAGCCAGTTCCTTATGAAACCCTCCAAAAGTCAGCCTATAAGTCGAAAAACGACACTATTTTAGCGTTTACAGACACGAGTATTTGGTATTTTACTGAAAACGAAATGTATATTTGCGAGTTTGAAAGTTACGAAAAAACGACTCTTACGGTAAAAACGGACAAGCAGTCGTTCCACTTTAGGGTAATAGACCAAAAGACCATTTACGACGTTCAGGAAAAAGAGTTTTTAATAAGGAGTGGCGGGGGATGAGAAGATATTGGATAACGGCTTACGTAATAACGGCAACGTTCTTTATTTTTGGCGCATCAGTATTTTTTCTTTCTTACGCAAGACTTGTTGAAACTCTCTACGATTTAGTAATGAGTTTTTGTTATTACTTTTGCGGGCTCTTTCAAATTCCATCTAAACTACCTATAACGGTAAACGATTATTCAAAAATTTTAAGGCTCACGGGGGAAAACGTCGGTATGGCGGAAACCCCCACGGGCTTTCAAAAAGACACTTTAATCTATTTCAAACTTATATTTACAAGTCATAACTTTTCGGGCTATTGGGGAGTTGTAATGGAGTTTCTATTTAAGGCAACGAGCGTAATTGCAATCCTTGCTCCGATAGTCGTTGGAGTAGTGATTTTAGTTCGCCGTTTGTACTTTATTCCTAACCAAAATCATAATGAGGACACTAGACCTCTCAAAGCCTTTAAGTGGATAGCAAGTGTTGTTTATCAACCTATAAAGGGGTTTTTGATAGGATTTAAAGTGTTTTTAGCCGAGAATAGTTACATAAAAAAGGCGTGGACTGTTATATGGCTTTTTAACTTTAATATAATCAGCATAGGCGTAGCGGTCTTTGCGTATTACTTCTATTTCGCCCTCTCATTCGACTTATTTAATATCTATAAGCAGGTTGTAAAACTAGTCATAGATTTAAAGGTTGTAATCACCAAAATACCGATAGTGTTTATCATTATTTACGTCGTAAAAAAGTTTAACGAGTGGCGAAAGGGTATAGCCTATTCAAGACTGTATCACATGGAGAGTAGGAACTGTGGGTTTATAAACGAACTGCCTATCGTGTCAATGACTGTAGGCTCGATGGGAAAACGCAAAACTACTATGATAACGGATATGGTGCTATCCGAGGAAGTGATGCTAAAGCAAAGAGCCTTTGAAAGACTGCAAAAGCAAGATATGAAATTCCCGCATTTTCCGTGGATAGAGTTTGAACTAGAACTCAAAGCCCGTATGAGAGATAAAACGGTGTATAACCTAGCGACTATAAAAGACTGGGTTAGAAGGAAGGAAACGAGTTTTAATCTATCGCCCGACACAAGCGACGAACTGTACGGCTATGATATTTATAGATACGGTTTTAACTATTACGACGGGCTAAAGGTAGAAACGGTTTTTGACGTTTTAGAAACCTATGCGCAACTGTATTTTATATACGTTATAGAGTGCAGTCTAATCGTGTCAAATTACTCAATTAGGACGGATAATCAACTTATAGATAGGGGTAATTTCCCTAAATGGGAGTTTGATTTCTTTCCTGAAACCCCAAAAGCAAAGGAAAGATTTGCTCATATATTAGACTTTGACGTGTTAAGACTGGGTAAGAAAGTAATAGAAGATAATTTGAATATAGGCAGTTTTGAATTTGGCATAATAGCGATAACCGAAGTAGGAAAAGAGAGAGGAAATAATCTCGAACTTAAGGAAGTAAAGAAAGGAACGTCTGAAACGAACCAGAAAAACGATTTGTTTAACGGATGGCTCAAGATGTGTAGACACTCCGCAACGGTTGACAATTTTCCGTTTATAAAAGTCTTTACCGACGAGCAACGCCCAGAGAGTTGGGGGTGTGATGCGAGAGATTTGTGCGACGTAATACATATCGTAAAATCTAGCGAGCCAAGGCTTGCATTGCCGTTTTATACGATAGAAGAAATGATAACCGAAACGCTGTTTAATCGACTTATAGCCTTATATTATAGGTTAAGACACCTTCGTG
>JAFVQM010000006.1 GCA_017504795.1 Clostridia bacterium
TCACTCGTTGCCGAGGAGTTTTAACTATGAAAGCGGTTGTTCAAAGAGTGAAAGAAACTTCTCTTAAAGTTGACGGTAAGTTGATATCCGAGATACCTTTTGGGCTTATAGTTTATTTTGGCGTAAAGAAAGGTGACGATAGGGATAAAGCCGATTATCTTGCTAAAAAAATAGCAAATTTAAGAGTTTTTGAAGACGAAAACGGTAAAATGAACAAATCGGTACTCGACGTTGGCGGTGAAATTTTAAGCGTTTCACAGTTTACGTTGTATGCGGGCGTTTCTCACGGGAATAGGCCGGGGTTTTCCGATGCTGAAGTTCCTTCCTTAGCAAGCCCTATATACGATTACTTTTGCGATAAACTAAGTGAGCAAGGCGTACCCGTTAAAAAGGGAATATTCGGTGCGGATATGAAAATTTTACAACTGTGCGACGGGCCCGTAACCATAATTTACGAGATATAATATGCAAAATTTGATTAAACAAAATTTAATATCGTTGGGCGCTGATTTAGTTGGGTTTTCAAAACTCGACAGTAGCCCTATTTTAGACCAGCCAAACCTAGTTTACGCGATAACCGTTGCCGTAAAACTGCCTGACGCGGTGCTAAAAACTATTATGGAGCGCCCGTCACAACAGTATTTTCACGAATATCGCACGGCAAACGCGCTACTTGATAGAATTACCTTTCTAGGTGCAAGGCTAATAGAAAATAATGGATATAGCGCATTTCCGATAGCCGCGTCACAATCAACTAGTGACGATAAAAGTTCGTATAAGGCTATATTTCCACACAAAACGGGCGCTTTGCTATCGGGGCTTGGTTTTATAGGTAAAAGCGGGCTTTTTATATCTACTAAATTCGGTAGCAAAATAAGGCTTGCAACTATTTTAACGGATATGCCACTTAATCCAGAACTTCCTATAATAAAAAACGGCTGTGGTGACTGCAAAGAGTGTGAAAGGGCTTGCCCAGGCGGTGCGATTAGCGGAATTCCTTACGAAATAGGTATGAAAAGAGATGATTTTTTCTCGGCTGAAAAGTGCAGTAGAAATATGAAAAACTACAAAGACGTTGGGCGTGGCGCAGTGTGTGGAATTTGTATAAAAGTATGCCCGTATAACCGCCTAAAATAGCCGTAAAAAGTTTGACAAATAAGTTATATTATAGTATAGTTATTAAAAAGTTACGAAAGTTAGTGTTATGAAAGATTATAAAATTTCCCTCGCCGGCGATTTGGGTAGCGGTAAAACTACCGTCGGCGAGATTTTAAGTAAAAAGTACAACTTAAAAAAAGTTTCTATCGGTCAAATTTTAAAGGAGATGGCTCAGGCGCAGGGTATGACGGTTGCTGAGTTCAACACCTATATGGAAACTCACCCCGAGTACGATAATTTGGTTGACGATAAACTTAAAAGTTATGAAAATATTAGCGGTAATTTCCTTTTTGACTCGCGCATGGCTTGGCATTTTGTTCCGTCTGGCTATTCGGTTTATATGAAGGTTGACGTGGAGACCGCCGCGCTTAGAATTATGAACGCTCACCGCGAAAACGAGCAGTATCCTGACGTTTCGGTTGCGGTAGATAAACTTACAAAAAGGCGTCAAAGTGAACTTTTAAGATACAATTCACTGTACGGCGTTGACATATCCGATATGTCAAATTACGATTTGGTGGTCGACACTAGCGGTAAATCGCCCGAAGAAGTTGCGTCTATTATAATTGAAAATTTTGAAATTTGGTTAAACAACTAAGGAGTATATACAATGCATTGGGCTCATAAATTAGCAGAAGAAGTTATTAAAAGAAACCCTAACAAAGAAGAATACGTTTGCGCGGCGGGAATAAGCCCGTCGGGTAGCGTTCATATCGGTAATTTCCGCGATATAGCAACTAGTTATTACGTTGTTAAAGCGCTTAGAAAAATGGGTAAAAAAGCAAGATTACTCTTTTCGTGGGACGAGTTTGATAGGCTTAGAAAAGTTCCTTCAAACGTAGCGCCGATATGTCTTGACTTTGATAAGTATTTGGGTATGCCTTACGCTCTTATTCCAGACCCTTACAAAACTCACGGCAGTTACGCTGAGCACAACGAAAAGGAGTTTGAAGAGTCGCTTGAAGAGTTAGGAATTGACGTAGACTTCCGCTATCAAGCAAAAAAATATATGAATGGCGACTACGTTGACGGGATTATTAACGCCATTAAAAAGCGCAAAGAAATTTACGACGTTTTAATGGAATATAAAACCCAAGATAGCGACGAAGGCGAGCGTGAAAATTACTATCCGCTTAACGTATACTGTCAAGACTGTGGCAAAGACACCACTAAGGTTATCTCAGGAAGTGACGACGGGGAAGAAATCACTTACACTTGTAAGTGCGGTGCTACTCATACCGTTAAGGTTAGAGAGTATCATATGATTAAACTCGTTTGGAAGGTTGACTGGCCTATGCGTTGGGGTTACGAAGGCGTTGACTTTGAGCCGGGCGGAATTGACCACGCTGCCGCAAGCGGTAGTTTCGTTGTTGCAAGCGATATCGCTAGAAAAGTTTTAGGGGTTGAGCCTCCGCTTTTCCAAGGCTACGGCTGGCTTTCTATTGCAGGGCTTGGCGATATGCACTCGTCAACGGGTAACAACATCACTCCTGCAACCGTAATGAAGGTTTACGAACCTGACATGATTCGTTGGCTCTTTGCTAAATACGAACCCAAAGCAGGTTTCAGTTTCAATTTTGACGATACTATTATCCGCCATTATTCAGAGTTCGACAAGGGCTTAGAAGCCTATAAAAACGGCGAGGCGGACGAGTATAACGAGTGGGTTTACGACCTTGCTATGCTTGACGGGAATAAAACCCGTTCAAAAGTACCTTTCGGCGTGCTTTCATCAGTTGCAACGATAGTTGACTTTAACCCCGTTGCCGTTAAAGAAATTTTAGCAAAAGTAGGCGTTGAGTTTAGCGATAACGACAAAGTTAGACTTGAAAGAGTTAAAAACTGGATTACCGTTCATCAACCGGGCAAACTCTACAAGTTATTAAAGGCTAAAAACCAAGAGTTTTACGACACGATTTCCGATGAAGAAAAGGTAGCCGTTAAAAAACTTTACGAATACGTAACGACTAGCGAAGTTATCGGCGAAAAGGACGTTCAGCAGTACCTTTACTCGCTTATTAACGACGTAAATCTTACTAAAAAAGAAAATATGCAACGCCAACAAAGATTCTTCAAAGTGTTCTATAACCTTTTATTCGGTACCGATATGGGCCCGAGATTATATCTCTTCCTTGCGGCAATCGATAAAAAAGAATACGCAGAACTCTTAAACTTCTAAAAAAATAAAATCTCCGATAAAATCGGAGATTTTTTTATTATTTTTTGTTGTTGTGGGGGAATACCCAAACCGTTTGAACTCTAAAACTTATTATTGCCAAAACAACGTCAACTATAAGTTTGAAAAATACGGGTGATATATTAAATACGTTTAGATAAGTCGTAATCAAAGTGGTGGCGGTTAAAAGGAAAATCCAAAGCGTGTAATACCTAACTATCGTAGATTTTCCCTTGCCGTTAAATACGAACTTGCAGTTGATAAAGTAATTTACTATCGAAGATAGTATTCTCGACGTTACGGCAGACAGTAGAAGTTTGGTTTCTTCTACGAGCCCTGCGTAAGCAAGGTAAATACAAAGCGAATATATGCCGAATTCCACCGCGGTTGAAAGTATTACGCCGATAAGGTAAAAGTTAACGTTTTTAAGGAGAACCCCCCAAACTTTAACGCTATCGGATATAGTCTTGAAGTGGGAACGCCTTTCAACGTCGTCAGGCTTTTCTTCGTAAATAGTATCGATAGGAATTTCCTTAAACTCAACATTTTGCTTAAATAAAACGATAAGCATATTCATTTCGTACTCAAAGCGGTTTCCTGAAATTGCAAGCATTTTGTCAATCATATCGTAAGAAAACGCCCTAAGCCCCGTTTGGGTATCGGTTACTTTTAACCCGTATAATAGGCTAAACATACGCCTAGTGTTAACGTTGCCAAATCGCGAGCGTTTAGGAACGTTAGGGGCGGAAAAGTCACGCGCGCCTAAAATTAAACAGTTTCTATTCTCGCTTGAAGATTTATAAAGGCGCAAAACGTCCTTTACCGAGTGTTGCCCGTCACAATCAGCAGTTACTATAACCGTGTTTTCGTTATAATTTTCCTTTATATAAGAAAAAGCGTGCTTTAAGGCGTAGCCTTTGCCGTGATTTTCACCGTATTCTAATACGGTAACACCGCTTATTTCCTTTGCTTTATCGAAAACTTCTTGATATTTAGTTGAAGACCCGTCATTTACCACAATTACGTTATCCGCACCGCCACTTATTAACTCTTTAAGATAGTCAATAAACTTCATAGGCGGTTCGTATGCAGGTATTACGACGGCAATTTTTTCATTTTCCATAAGTCACCAAATTATACAACGTATAATCTTAAAATTAAGGATAAATATTGTCAAATAATAAAATTTATTCGGGAATTGCAAAGTTGAGCGTGTTTTTTACTATTTCTATATTAAATTCCTTGCCAAAATACATCTCCCCGTCAACACACAAGTCGAACTCTTTATTAGAGTAGAGTTTTATATTTTTGGCTTGCCTATACGTAACTATTTTATCAAATCTCTTGTCTTTTAAGTGAAGCCCCTTTTCATACGCTTTTATAAGGCGAACAAGCGTAAATACTGAAACGGGTTTAACAAGGCAAACTTCGATAAGCCCGTCGTCAATCTTATAGTTTGGAGCGCAGTTGTATTTACCGCCCGCGTAACCACCGTTTGCAAACGTCGACAACAGCAACCTTCCGTCAGGATTGATAAGTTCGCCGTCAACTTCCACGAAAACGTTGTGCTTCATACCCCTAAAAAGCGCGTCTATAATACCGCGAGTATAGGGGTTTTTGGACTTGCCTTTTAATGAGTTTGCAACCTTGCACACGTGCGCTTCTAAGCCAACGTTTATAACGTTTAGCGAGTATACGCCGTTAACTTTAATAAGGTCAACAAGGTGATTTTTTGCGTGAAAGAGTTTTTCTAAATCTAAAAACTTATCTTTTCCGCCGATAGATTTAACGAAATCGTTACCACTACCGCACGGATAGCAGGTAATACTTGCATTTTTATTTCCAACTATGCCGTTTACTACTTCGCCGAGCGTACCATCACCCCCGCAAGAGTAAAACCTAATTTCGTCACCGCTATGAGACGTAGCAAATTCTTTTGAAAATTCGGTAGCGTCCTTTATACTAGACGTTACGTACACGGTAATATCGTGTAAGTCTTTATACTTTTGTAAATTTTTAGATAGTACGTTAAATGAATTTTCAAATCCAGCCACAGGATTTATAACGAATACGTGTTTCATTTGTCACCTTAATTGTAAATATTAACGTAAAAGATATATAAATTTTACCATATTATTAAAAAATAATCAATAATTAGAAAAATTTAATTGTGAAAGATGGATAAAATTTCAAAAACCCCTTTTATTTATCTAAAATTTATAGTATAATTTAATTGAAATTTAAGTAGAAATTTTTTTTAATTTTTTTTACAAAAAAGCATTGACAAATCAAATCGAGCATATTATAATAATGATAGTGATAATCATTATTACTTTTAGGAGATTTGATGAGTAAGCAAAGAGAGATTGTGTTAAACGCAGTTTTATCAAGTTGTGATCATCCTACGGCTGAAACGGTGCTACTTCGTAGCAAGGCGGAAATGCCTTCTATAAATTTAGCAACGGTATATCGCAACCTTAACGCGCTTGTAAAAGACGGGCTTATTAAAAAAGTGGTGGCGGACGGGGGCGATAGGTTTGATAAAACGCTAAAAAATCACGCACATTTTCAATGTAGGGTATGCGGTTCGGTGTCGGACGCTATTGGGTTTGACTTCAAGGCGTTAGAAGGCTTAACTGCTAACGGGCTAGTTGAGAGTGTTGACGTGTCTATTAAGGGCGTTTGCCCAAACTGTACGGTTACTAATTAAGTAAAACTTAAAAAAATATAAAAAATTTTCAAGGAGAAACATTATGGAACTTAAAGGTACTAAAACCGAAATGAATTTAAGAGAGGCTTTTGCTGGTGAAAGCCAAGCGCGTAACAAATACACTTATTTTGCAAGTGTTGCAAAGAAAGAAGGTTACGAACAAATTGCTGAAATTTTCTTAAAAACAGCAGACAATGAAAAAGAACACGCTAAACTTTGGTTTAAGCATCTTGGTGAACTTGGTAGCACTGCTGAAAACTTAATTTCCGCTGCTGCTGGTGAACACGGTGAGTGGACTGAAATGTATAAAAGAATGGCAGAAGATGCTGATGCGGAAGGTTTCAAGGCACTTGCAGCACAATTTAGAATGGTTGCTAAAATTGAAAAGTCGCACGAAGATAGATATCTTGCACTTCTTGCTAACGTAAAGGACGAAAAGGTTTTTGCAAAAGAAGAAGAAACTGTTTGGGAATGCAGAAACTGTGGTCACATACATACCGGTAGCAAGGCGTTAGAAGTTTGCCCCGTATGCGCTCATCCTAAGGCATACTTTGAAGTTAGAAAGGAAAACTACTAAAATTTGTAACACCCGAACGGCGTTCGGGTGTTTTTTTACTAAAAAACCTTAAAAACGGGGTAAAAATGAAAGGGTTTATCGTAAAAAACGCCTATTTTAAGTCGGATAGCGTTGATTATCAAGTAAATAGAATTAAAGAAGAACTTGAACTTTTAGGTGCTAAGATAGACGTTGTGCGTAACGCTTACGGCGTTTATTTAAGTGAGGATTGCGAAGTCGTTTCAAATTACAAAGGTTACGATTTTTGCATCTTTTTAGACAAAGACAAGTATCTTGGCGAGATGTTAAAAAAGCAAGGGCTAAAAGTTTTTAACGACTATCGCGCAATTGAAGACTGTGACGATAAAATGAAAACCTATCTAAGGCTATCGGGTAGTAAAATTAAAATACCTAAAACGATTTCAGCACCGCTTTGCTTTACCGAAGGCGCTAAATTATCTAGCGAAAGTGCAGACGAAATTATTAAAATTTTAGGGCTACCGCTCGTACTTAAAAAGAGTTTTAGTTCGCTAGGTAAAGGCGTTTATCTTATAAAAGATAAAAACGAACTTATAAATACCGTTAACGAAAACCCGTTCGAGCCTAAAATTTATCAAGAGTTTATATCTTCTAGTTACGGGAAAGACGTTAGAATTATCTGCATAGGTAAGAAGTATTTTTCGGCAATGCTAAGGTATTCTGACAGTGATTTTCGCTCAAATTCCGCGCTTGGTGGTAAGGCTAAACCGTACGCGCCTAGCAAGGAGTTTATCGAAGTTTCAGAAGAAATTGCTAGAATTTTAGACCTTGATTATATGGGTGTCGACTTAATGATAGGAAGTAGCGGTGAGCCGATACTTTGTGAAGTTAATTCTAACGCCTTCTTTACCACGATGGAAAAGGTTTGTGGGGTAAACGTTGCAAAAGCGTACGCTATGCACGTAGTAAATACGGTCAAAGGAGATAGTTATGATTATTGATAAAATTTCAAATCTTAGTAGATACTCTTACGTTCCGGGTGTTTCTAAGGTAATAGATTATTTAAGTTCGACTGACGTTTTGTCGCTTGAAGTAGGCAAATACGATTTAGGGGACGAGTGTTTCGTTAGAGTTTTCGACTACGTAACCCACGAAGAACCCGAAGAAGTTTTGCTTGAAGCGCATAGAAATTATCTCGATCTTCAATTAGTTATAAAGGGAAAAGAAACTTTTTTAACTCAGGCGATAGAACTCGGTGAAGAAAAAGTTCCTTACAATAAGGATAAAGACGTAGAGTTTTTCACTGCGGGTTATCACAACGTTATAGGACTTGAAACGGGCGATTTTGCAATCGTTTTTCCGAACGACCTTCACGTAGGCAATATAAATGCCGACGGGGAAGAACAAGTTAAAAAACTCGTTTTCAAACTCAAAATCTAAAATGAAAGAGCAAAAGGTTAAAAACAGCGGTAAAATATCACGTAAAAAGCAGATAATAAACTTAATAATCGTGTGTTTAGCGCTAGTTATATCCTACGCGCTCAACGTATATACGAGTTCGTTTCAGCAGGCAAACGTAAAACTGTTATCGCTTTTATTTTATTCGGCACTCGGTTTTATAGCGTTTTATATACTGTATTACGTCGTTTATTTCATAACGCTAATACGCTATAACAAAAGGCGTAAAAAAATTGCAAACTCTATTATCTCGTGTGACGATAACGTTGCTGAAATTTTTGCAGGCAACAAACACCGCTTTAACTATGATAAAAAGATACCGCTTAACGATAATTTAACCGCTTATTTAGACGGGGTTTTGAAGGTGGTTAAAGAAATTGCAGACGGGTATAGTTTAGGAAAAAACGAGTATTATTATCTAAACTTTACCGTGTACGACGCTATAAAAATAGTTGGTGACGCAATTGACGGCATAGATATTAAAATATCCCCGATATTTAGATTTTTAAGGGCGGAAGATAGACCGCTTAAAGTGGTTGAAAAACTTTTAATTTCCGCGCTTGAAGAAGAAAAAAAGGAAGAAAAACCAAAATCTGCTTTTGCAAAAACCTTGATTGACACCGCCAAAAAAGCAGGGGTATCGCTTATAAAAACTCCGCTTGAAAACGCGCTTAACGACCTAACCGTATTTGTAGGTTACGAGGCGTTTAAGGTTTACGGCAGTAGTTCTAAAAAGGGGTATTTGCCACCTTCTAAGGAGGTGCAAAATGGCTGACTTTTTGTCTTCGTTATCAAGCGTAATTAACGTTTTGTTTATCGTTTCGGCAATTGCGTTCGGCGTGTCGCTTGCGGTAAAAACTTTGCTTATACAAACGGTTAAAAAAATCAATAAAGAAAGTTCTAAAAACTTTGATAAAATAAGCGATTTTGAAATAAAGTCTAATTGCGAAAACGCGATAAACGACCTTGTTGTTAGATACGTAAATCACACGCAACAAGTTCAAAAAATTACTAGCGATATTAAGAAGAATAAAGTTAGAAAATTTTTGAAACTCAAAGAGTATAAAGTAGACGTTCAAACCGATAACTTAAAAGATATTTTTCTATCATTGTTTAGAGACGTTTCGTATAAAGTAGACGGCAAAGGCGGATATCTCAACTTTTCTAAAAACGAACTTTTTTCTATGATACGCGAACTTTTAGATAGGGTTGAAAAGATACTTGACTCGTCTAAGGTTATATGGCTTAAAACGATTAAGATTTCATCTTTCGTAGAAGCCGTTAAAATATACGGTAGCATTGAAAAGTTTACGTCAAAGCCAAGTGTAATACTATTTACGTACGCAGTAAATTTTTGCTTAGCCGTTTCGAAATTTTTCTCGCCGATAGGCGCAACTAAAAAACTTGCGAGCACGGTTCTTAACGATAGTTTCTCGTCAATACTTGCAACGACCGTTATCTCGGTAGTTGGCAAAGAGTGGGCAGTGCTGTGTTACGAAAAAGAACTATCTAGACAAGTTGAAACCAAAAAAGTAGCGTAATAGTTAATAAAATAACAATGAAATAATTTATAAAACGTATTTACAAAGTAAATAGTTTGTGTTATAATGCTACGTGGTAATAAACTTTTGCTAGTGGGAGAGTTATGGTAGGTAAAATTCACTCTGTTTTTTCGGGCGGTACGGTTGACGGGCCTGGGATACGTTTCGTCGTATTTATGCAAGGTTGCCCGCTTAGATGTAAATACTGCCACAACCCCGATAGTTGGAAGGTTGGCGCGGGCGAAGAAAGGTCGGTATACGACCTAGTTTCTGAAATAGTTAGATATAAAAACTATTACGGTCAAAAAGGTGGCGTTACCGTATCGGGTGGCGAACCGCTACTTCAAATAGATTTTGTAACGGAACTATTAAAGGAAGTTAAATCTCGCGGAATAAATACCGCGGTAGATACGTCTGGCTTTACTTTTAATCTTAGCGATAGCGAATCGGTTAAAAAACACGAGATATTAGACGAGTTCGTTGACCTTTATTTATTAGATATAAAACATATCGACGATGAATCGCACAAGTCTTTAACGGGTGTTCACAATCAAAACACCTTAAACTACGCCAAGTGGTTATCTAGTAGGGGTAAGCGTATTTGGATAAGGCACGTTTTAGTTCCAGGGCTTACCGACGATGACGAGAGTTTATCAAAACTTTCAGAATTTATAAAGACGATAAACGTTGAAAAGATAGAAGTTTTGCCGTATCATACGATGGGTGAAGTCAAATACCAAAATTTAGGAATAGATTATCCGCTTAAAGGTGTTGAGCCACCTAGCAAAGAAGTTATTGAAAAGGCAAAGCGCATTTTAGGAGTTATCAAGTGATAAACGACCAAAATTATAAAGAAAAATTAAAAGGTATGCAAGTTGTTGAAGTTAGTGGCGAATCTTGCGCTAACTGTTTAACGCTTATGCCTATGCTATTTGAAGTTGTAAAAGCAAGACCCAATTTGGAACTTATTCATATCGAGGCAAGCGAGTCGACTAAGGGTTTTTTAGAAGAATACTTAGTTGACAGAGTGCCCACCGTTTTACTGTTAGACGACGGTAAGGTTTTTGCAAGGGCGGTAGGTTTTCAACCGCAAGAGATTTTCGAACTTTGGATAGACGCGATGATTGAAGACTACTTAAAGACAAAAAACTAATCAATTAGGCTAAATGCCATCAAATAAATTTACATTAAGGAGTACATTTATGGAACAGTATAAAGGCTGGGAGGGTTTTATACCCGGTAAATGGAGTAACGACGAAATCAACGTTAGAGACTTCATTCAAAAAAACTACACGCCGTATGAAGGAGACGATTCTTTCCTTGCTCCGGCGACTGACGCTACTAAGAAACTTTGGGAAGAAGTATTAGTTCTTTTCAAGAAAGAAAGAGATAACGGTGGCGTACTTGATGCGGACACTAAGATTGTATCAACTTTAACTAGTCACGCACCCGGTTACATTGACAAAGATCTTGAAAAAATCGTAGGCGTTCAAACTGACGCTCCGCTTAAACGTTCACTTCAACCGTTCGGTGGTATCAAAATGGCAAGCCAAGCGCTTGAAATGTACGGTTATAAAATTGACGAAGGCGTAAACGAAACGTTTACCAAATACAGAAAGACTCATAATGACGGTGTTTTTGACGCGTACACTCCCGAAATGAGAGCGGCTCGTTCTTCGCACATTTTAACAGGTCTTCCCGATACTTATGGTAGAGGTAGAATTATAGGCGACTATCGTAGAGTAGCGCTTTACGGTATTGACTATCTTATCGTTAAAAAAGAAGAAGACAAAGCACTCATTTGTGGGGAAATGACTCCTGATAAAATTAGAGATAGAGAAGAAATTGCCGAGCAAATTAAGGCGCTTAAAGGTCTTAAAGCGATGGCTCAATCTTACGGCTACGATATCAGTAAGCCTGCAACTACCGCACAAGAAGCAATTCAAGCGGTATACTTTGGTTACTTAGGCGCAGTTAAAGATCAAAACGGCGCTGCAATGAGTATCGGTAGAACTTCAACCTTTATTGACATTTATATTGAAAGAGATATTAAAAAGGGTATTCTTACCGAAACCGAAGCGCAAGAACTTATGGATCACTTCGTAATGAAACTTCGTATGGTAAGATTTATGAGAATTCAATCTTACAACGAACTTTTCTCGGGCGATCCTACTTGGGTTACCGAAGCAATCGGCGGTATGGGTGTTGACGGTAGGTCGCTTGTAACCAAGAACTCTTTCCGTGTTCTTCACACTCTCGTAAACTTAGGTCCTGCACCTGAACCCAACCTTACCGTTTTATGGTCTAAAAATCTTCCTGCAAACTTCAAAAAGTTCTGCGCTAAGATTTCTATTCAAACTTCTTCAATTCAATACGAGTCTGACGATCTTATGCGTCCTGAAATGGGTGACGACTATTCTATCGCATGTTGCGTATCTTGTATGAAAACTGGTAAAGATATGCAGTTCTTTGGCGCACGTGCTAACCTTGCTAAGTGCTTGCTTTATGCAATCAACGGCGGTAAGGACGAAATGATGAAGGATAAAGTTACCGGCAAACCTATGCAAGTTGGTCCTAAATATCAAGCAATTACGTCTGACGACGCGCTCGACTTTAACGAAGTTATGGAAAAGTACGACGATATGATGACTTGGCTTGCCGGCGTTTACGTTAACGCTCTTAACCTTATCCACTACATGCACGACAAATACGCTTACGAAGCAATTGAAATGGCTCTTCACGATACCAAAGTTAGAAGATTCTTCGCAACGGGTGTTGCAGGTCTTTCGTGCGTGGCTGACTCGCTTTCAGCAATTAAGTACGCTAAGGTTTACCCGATTAGAAGTGAAGACGGTATCGTAACCGATTTCAGAATTGAAGGCGACTTCCCCAAATACGGCAATAACGACGATAGGGTTGACAGTTTAGCAGTTGATCTCGTTAAACGCTTTATGAACAAAATTAGAACTCACTTCACGTACAGAGAGTCAGTTCCCACTATGAGTATTTTAACTATTACTTCAAACGTAGTTTACGGTAAGAAGACGGGTAACACTCCTGACGGTAGAAGAGCAGGCGAACCCCTTGCACCGGGTGCAAACCCCATGCACGGTAGAGATTCGCACGGTGCACTTGCATCACTTGAATCAGTAGCAAAACTTCCATACGAATATTCGAGAGACGGTATTTCGAATACTTTCTCGATTACCCCTGCATCTCTCGGCAAGGAAGACTAAAATATAATATAAATAGGAGGATATTTTATGTCACAACAAGTAGAAAATTTAGTTAATATGTTAGACGCGTACTGCGCTGACGGTGGCCACCACTTGAACGTTAACGTTTTCAATAGAGAAACGCTTTTAGACGCTCAAAAACACCCTGAAAAATACCCTCAACTCACTATCAGAGTTTCGGGTTATGCTGTAAACTTTATTAAACTTACCAAAGAACAGCAAGACGACGTTATTTCACGTACAATTCACGAATCGTTATAATACGGTAAAAGGCGTTGGATATCAACGCCTTTTATTCTTGTTTTTTTATGAAAATTACTATTATTAGACACGCCGAACCAGACTATAAGAATAGAACTCTAACCAAAAAGGGTTTTTACGAGGCGGAACTTTTAGGAAAATACTTAAAAGACTTTAAGATTGACGCTATGTATTCTTCACCGCTCCCGCGCGCGAGATACACGGCGGACGCTATCGTAAAATATAATCAACTAAAAACGTATAAGGTTTTTGACTATATGCGCGAATTTGATTCTCGCATAGATTTGCCGTATACTAAAAATCATTTACTTTGGGATTTACGCCCAACGTTTTTAGAAAGCAACCTAGATTTATACGATAGGGATAAATGGACGGATAACGCCGTTATAAACGATAAGGTTAAAGACCATTATCAAACGATAAAGTCTGAGTTTTCCGCTTTAATTGAAAGCCACGGCTACAAGAAAAACGGCGTTTGTTTCGACGTAATAAATGCTAATCACGACAATATCGTTATAACTTGCCACTTTGGGCTTGAATGTTTTTTACTTTCGGAATTACTTAATATTGCTCCGTCGGCATTACTTAATCACACGTGCGCTCAACCTAGTTCTGTAACTACGGTAGTTACCGAAGAAAGAACGAAAGGAAAAGCAATTTTTAGAATGCTTTCGTTCGGCAGTATCGAACACTTGATATTATCTAATGAAAAACCGTCGTTTATGGCTAGGTTTGACGAAGTTTACGGCGATGGCGACGGTAAATTTGACGAGGACGACTACGATGAATAAACTAGGTATCAACTTTGAAAACGTTTTATCTATCAAAGACGAGTTAAATATCACCGTTCTTGACGCGCTTAAAAAATTGAAATCTATGGGCATTTCGTCGCTTGACGTTAAGTTTGAAAGACTAACGGGCGAAAACTCGTATATGAAAGAAATTATAGCGTCGGGTATAGGGATAGGCTCGGTTTTCTCTTTTTGCGCGCTCTATGAAAAAGATAATCTTCAAAAAGCGCTTTCTATGGTAGATTTGTGCGCCGAGTATAAGATTAAAGAAATTATGCTTCTTACCGATATTTTGAAAGGCGGATATTCGACTGAGCAAATTTTTAACCTTAAACAAAATTTAAGGCGAATAGTCAAGTATGCTGAAAATTTTGGCGTTAGTATAGGTGTTGAAAACGTTGGTAACCCCGATTACCCTATAAAAACTGCCAAGCAAACGCTAGATTTCCTAAAATCGGTTAAAGGTTTGCACCTTATATTTGACGGTGGTAATTACTATATGGTAGGGGAAGACGTTCTTGAATCGTCAAAACTATTAGCCCCTTACGTTCAAAGATATCACCTTAAAGACTACGTTCCTTTTGACAACGGATATAAAGCCGTAGCCGTGGGTGACGGTAACAGTTCGTGTAAGCAAGCGTTTGACGTTTTGAAAGAATTTTACCCCAAAATTCCGCTAGTTATAGAGTTTCCTTTCAAGGATACGGGTATATTTAGCGCGGTAGAAAAGTCTTGTATGTACGTTTTAACGGAGATTTTATAATGGCAACGATAGATAGTAACGTAAAATATTTAGAAACGGCGCTTGAAGAGTTTGCGCCGGTAGTGTTAGATTACGGCAAAGATAAAGTAGTAGGCTTTCCTAACGAAAGCGGTAGTAGTGACCTTATTATTTTCGTTAAAAAAGACGAAATGATTATGACTTTTGGTTTTCAAAACGCTCACTTTGCAGGTGACGATTGCAAATCGTGTGCCGAGCACACTAAAAAATACTTAAATAGCGAGTATGCGTCAGTTGAGTTTTTTAAGGAAGAAAAGGACCTTTTCGGTGGTTCTAGACCAACTGATACTGTCAAGTTAGATACTGTCGATGGCATAGTTAATTGCTATGCACTTGGAAACGAAAAGGCGAGTGAAGGGCTTTATAAGTTCTTAAAAGAAAACGGCGAAATTACCGTTAGAGCAGTAACTTACGACAATAAAGTAAACTGCGTATCAAAAGTGAAATTCGACGGTAAAGATTTCGTAGTAACGGTGGTGAGATAATGCTTGGCGTTTTAGTTAACACGTTAGCGATAGTAGTGTGTTCTCTACTTGGGTTACTTTGCAAAAAACTAGTAACGGAAAAGATTGAAACGGTAGTTATGCAAGGTCTTGGCGTATGCGTGTTTTTAATCGGCGTTATCGACGCGATAAACCCCGTACCCGGAACGGCTGGGATTCTAGTTATAATTTTGAGTTTTACTATCGGTGGTTTTATAGGAACTTTGCTCAATATCGATAAAGGTTTTGATAAAGTAGGCGAGTTGTTACAAAAAACCTTTAACAAAAACGGTAACGACAATAAATTTTCAGAAGGTTTTACCCAAGCAACTATGGTTTTTTGCATAGGCGCTATGGTAATATACGGAAGTATCCAGTCAGGTCTTGGCGATCCAAAAACTCTATACGTAAAAGCCGTGCTTGACGGCACCGTTGCATTACTTTTAACCGTAAAATTTGGTATAGGCGTTATATTTTCAGCAATACCAGTACTAGTAATTCAAGGCGCTTTTGCCTTACTTTCTAGCCTTATAGGTCCGTTTTTAATGGAACAAGTACTGTTTAGACAAGAACTTTCCGCAATAGGTGGAGTGTTCGTTATGATGATAGGTATAAACCTACTTGGCATAAAGAAATTAAACGTTGCAAATATGCTACCTGCAATACTTGGTGCGTGTTACTTTTTGTTTTAACAAATAAAAGTTTAGTTGCGTATAATTTACTATGAGATTTTTTGATTTACATAATGACTTTCCAACTAAAATTGATGATTTTAGTTCACTAAGCATTGATACAAGCGTTGAAATTATAGGCGCGGTATATAGCGGTAATAGAACGTTTGACGAGGCAATTTCAATTGCTAAACGCGTAAAAGACTACGGCAAAAACCTTTATTTGGGGTTTGAAAATATCGGATATAAAGATTTAGACGTTGAAAAAATTATTGAATTAAAACCCAAATACGTATCATTAACCTATAACGGTGAAAATGATTTAGGTTACGGTTGTGATTACGATTTACCCCTTAAAAGTTACGGGAAAAGTGTTGCAAAATTTCTAAGCGATAACGGTATTGTAATTGACGTGGCGCACGCGTCAGAAAAGACCGCGTTTTCGGTACTAGATATATCTAATAAGGTAATTTGTTCACACACTGCGCTAGGTTGCGTTCATCAGCATAAGCGAAACGTTTCAAACGAACTAATTAGAGAAATAGTTAATCGTGGCGGTATAATAGGCGTAACGCTAGTTCAAGCGTTTCTAAGTGAAAACGGCGCTACTTTATTAGATTTATATAAGCATATTGATACTTTCGTTTGTAGTTTTGGCGTTAACTCTCTTTCAATCGGTACTGATTTTTACGGTGCTAAGTATATGGCGGGGGATATTAAAGACTATAACGGGTTTGAAGCCCTTAAAAACCTTCTTGAAAGTAAAGGTTACACTGCTAGCGACGTTGATAAAATTTTTTATCTAAATGCAAAAAATTATTACAGCGGTGTATAAAATTAAGATAAAAGCAAAAGCATTTTATTTGCTTTTGTTTTTTTTTGCTAAAAAATAGAAAAAATGACATAAAAAACTATTCTTTCCTATTGAAAAATCTCAAATATTATATTAAAATATAATAAAAGGAGAAAACCCGTATGAAAAACGATTTACCTTGCTATTTATTCCATCAAGGCACGAATTACAGCGCGTTCGATTTTTTGGGTGCGCATTTTGCCCTTTCTAAGGAAAATAAAAAAGGCGTTGTTTTTAGGGTTTGGGCTCCTAATGCAAAAAGCGTTTCGGTAGTAGGCGATTTTAATAACTGGGATAAAACCGCGTGTGTTATGAATAAGATAAGTGACGGGGTTTACGAAGGTTTTGTTGAAAACGTGCGCGAGTACGATTCGTATAAATATGCTATAACTACTAGTAGCGATAAAATTATTTTCAAGGCAGACCCTTATGCGTTTCACTCTGAAACTCCGCCGAGCACCGCGTCAAAGGTGTATGAACTAGACGGGTTTGAGTGGAGTGATGACGAGTATTTTACAACTCTTAAAAATAAAAATCACTTATCGTCGCCTATGAACGTTTACGAAGTAAATTTAGCGTCTTGGAAAAGAAAAGACGGCGGGGGTTATTACACTTATTGCGATTTAGAAAAAGAACTCGTTCCCTACGTTAAAGAAATGGGATACACTCACGTTGAGTTTATGCCCGTTTCGGAATATCCTTTCGACGGATCGTGGGGGTATCAAGTAACGGGGTATTATTCTATAACTTCTAGGTTTGGTACGCCTAAACAATTTATGTCGCTAATAAACGCCTTCCACAGTGAAGGTATAGGCGTTTTAGTTGATTGGGTTCCAGCGCATTTTCCGAAAGACGAGCACGGTCTTTTCGAGTTTGACGGTAAGCCACTTTACGAATATCAAGGAAAGGACCGTCAAGAGAACGAAGTTTGGGGCACTAGGTATTTTGACGTTGGTAGAAACGAAGTTCAAAGTTTTTTAATATCAAACGCCAACTTTTTGTTTCAAAAATTCCACGTGGACGGGCTTAGGGTAGACGCGGTTGCCGCCATGCTTTATCTTGACTACGATAAAAAGCCGGGCGAGTGGGTGCCAAACGCCTACGGCGAGAATAAAAACTTAGAGGCAATAGCGTTCTTTCATAAACTCAATAAAGAAATTTTCGGTAGATATCCTTACGCTTTGATGATAGCCGAAGAATCTACTGCAAATATAAAGATAACGGGCCCTGTACACGAGGGTGGTTTAGGTTTTAACTTTAAGTGGAATATGGGTTGGATGAACGATACCTTATCGTATATGTCAACCGATCCGCTATTTAGAAAATACCACCACAATAAACTCACGTTTTCGCTAACGTATGCGTTTTCTGAAAATTATATACTACCTATTTCGCACGACGAAGTCGTTCACGGCAAAAAATCACTTCTTGACAGAATGCCAGGGCGTTACGAAGATAAGTTTGCGGGTAATCGTGCGTTTTTAGGCTATATGATGGCGCACCCCGGTAAAAAACTTACCTTTATGGGTGAGGAGTACGGGCAGTTCAAGGAGTGGGACTACAAAGAGGGGTTAGAGTTTTTCTTAACCGACTACTCAATGCACCAAAAACTGCAAACCTTTTATAAAGAACTTAACCATTTTTATAAAACTACGCCGTCACTATACCTATTAGATAACGGGTGGGACGGGTTTGAGTGGATAGACGCGGACTTGTCCGATAAAAACTTATACTCGTTTATTAGAAAGGACGGAAAGGGAAATAACTTAGTCGTCGTTATCAATTTAAGCGGTAGTGACGACGTTGAGTACTTTCTAAAACTTCCCGAAGGGAAATATAAAGTTTCGTTTAATTCCGACCTTGTAAAGTACGGCGGTAGCGGTAAGTTTAGAAATAAAGTATTCAAAAGTGTAAAGCGTAGGAACAAAGAGAGTGGCTTTACGGTAAAATTACCCAAACTCTCGTTTATATATCTTGAAAAAATATCATAGGGGGATATTTTATGATTTACAAAAAGAAGTGTATGGCAATGTTACTTGCAGGCGGTCAAGGTAGTAGGCTTTACGCCTTAACTAGCAAAATCGCAAAGCCTGCCGTATCGTTTGGCGGTAAGTATAGAATTATTGACTTTCCGCTCTCAAACTGCGTAAACTCGGGCATTGATACGGTTGGCGTATTAACTCAATACCAACCGCTATTACTCAACGAGTATATCGGCAACGGTCAACCGTGGGATTTAGATAGAAACTTCGGCGGTGTACATATACTTTCACCCTATCAAGCAAAAGAAGGTTCAGAGTGGTTCAAGGGCACTGCAAACGCGATATATCAAAACCTTTATTTTATAAAGAGATATAACCCTGAGCACGTTTTAATACTTTCGGGCGACCACATTTATAAAATGGACTATTCTAAAATGTTACAGCGCCACATAGAAACCAACGCTGACTGTACTATCGCAGCGCTTAAAGTTCCTATGAGCGAAGCGTCGCGCTTTGGTATATTAAACGTTAACGAAAACGGCGAGATTTACGAGTTTGAAGAAAAGCCTAAAAAACCTAAGTCGGACTTGGCGTCGATGGGCATATATATCTTCAAGGCGGAAAAACTTTACAAATACCTTGAAGAAGACGAAAAGTTAGAAGGCAGTAGAAACGACTTTGGTGGGGACGTGTTGCCACGTATGTTATCGCTTGGCGAAAAGATGATGAGTTACGAGTTTTCAGGATACTGGAAAGACGTTGGTACGATATCTTCTTTATACGACGCGAATATGGACCTTCTCGGCGACACGCCAAACTTCCAAGTGGACGAAAAGTCGTGGATAATTCGTTCTAGAAACCCGATAGCGCCACCGCATTACGTAAGCGATAAGGCAAGGGTAGTAAATAGCGCGATAGTATCTGGTTGTGAAATTGCTGGAACGGTAGAAAACTCCGTGCTTTCTCACCACGTTGAAATCGAAGAAGGCGCGATTGTAAAAAACAGTATTTTATTTGCGGGTGTTAAAATTTGCAAAAACGCCGTCGTTGAAAACGCAATTATTGCAGAATACGCAGTCGTTGAAGAGGGTGCTACCGTCGGCGCAATAACTGACGATAAAAAAATCACCGTACTTGGCGGTGGTTACACGGTTAAAAAAGGCTCGAAAATAGAAGCGGGCGAAATCGTTGAAGGAACTTTATAAGGGGGTAGAATATGAACGCGTTAGGATTAGTATTTTCAAATATACACGACAATAACGTTCCTGAACTCACTCAGGAAAGAACTATGGGTTCAATTCCCTTTTTAGGTAGATATCGCCTTATCGACTTTGCGCTTTCAAACCTTGTAAACTCGGGCGTAGCAAAAGTGGGGCTTATAACTAAAAGTAACTACCAGTCGCTTATGGACCACGTTGGTTCGGGTAAGGACTGGGACTTGGCGCGCCGTCGCGGTGGTTTACATATACTTCCGCCTTTCGGTCTTAAAGACAACGTTTTATACAGCACTCGTTTAGAAGCGCTTAGGGGTGCAAAAAACTTCCTTGCTCGTTCTGACGAAGAGTACGTTGTTATGACCGATTGCGACAACGTTTGCGTAATGAATTTTGATAAAATTTTAACCGAACACAAGGCAAAAAACGCGGATATTACGCTAGTTTACGTTAAAAAGGACGCGAACGACGTCAAAGACGTTTTGAGTAAAATGATAGTGTCTACCGCCGATAACGGCAGGGTTACTGATATATCTTTTGCTCCGAGAGTTCAAGGCGAAATAAACTTATACACCAACGTTTGCATACTTAAAAGAACGCTACTTCAAACCCTTATTGCCGACGCTTTCTCGCACGGCTACAATCATTTTGGGAAAGACGTTTTAGTTAGAAACGTAAATTCGCTTAGAATTTTCGCACACGAGCACAAAGGTTATTTTGTTGCGCTTAATTCGCTTCAAAGTTATTATAAAGAATCGCTTAAATTCCTTGATAAAAGCGTTCGTGACGAAATATTTAAGAAAGTTGATGTCTACACCAAGGTTAAAGATAGCGCGCCAACTCGTTACGGAGCAAGCGCAGTAGTTAAAAACTCGCTTATTGCCGACGGTTGCGTGATAGAAGGCACGGTAGAAAACTCTATAATCTTCCGTGGCGTTAAAATAGGTAGGGGCACGGTAGTTAAAAACTCTATCTTAATGCAAGGCACTATTACGGGCGAAAACGTTTCGCTAAACTCAATAGTGGCGGATAAAAACGTAGTTATCAAAGATAGGCGCGTATTATCGGCTTGCGAATCGCTACCGTTTTACATTAGTAAAAACATTATAGTTTAGTCCTTGATTAGGGCTTTAACAAATATTAAAAAGATTAGCAAGTCAAATAAAGGTTATGATTATTTTTACTTGCCTAAGGAGTTAAAATGAAAAAGTCTACGAGTAAAACTGTTAAAATTCAAAAGAAAAAGAGTGTTTTGTTCGTTGCTAGCGAAGCAAACCCCTTTGTTGGGACGGGCGGTCTTGCCGACGTTATAGGTTCACTTCCAAAAGCGCTTGCAAAAGGCAAGAAGTACGACGTTAGGGTGGTAGTTCCACTATATAAAGACTTTGCTTTTTCCAAAGACGAACTTACGTTTTTAGGTAGTTTTAACGTTGAACTTTCTTGGAGAAATCAATACTGCGGTGTGTACGAATATAACTTAGAAGGTGTAAAATTCTACTTTTTAGATAACGAATATTATTTTCTTCGCGACGGTTTGTACGGCTTTTACGACGACGGCGAGCGATTTGCGTTTTTCTCAAAAGCGTCGTTATCTCTTATGAGATTTTTAGATTTTTATCCGGACGTTTTGCACGCACACGACTGGCAGTCGGCGTTAGCGGTAATATATCTTAAAACCCTTTATCGCTACGACTACGGCTATGATAAAATTAAAACGGTATTTACTATTCACAATATCGAATATCAAGGAAAATACGGTAAAGACGTTTTAGGTGACGTTTTTGGGCTTAGTGACGAGTATTATTCTTCGCTCGAATACGACAACTCTGTAAACTTACTTAAAGGCGCTATGGTTTATTCGGATATCGTTTCAACCGTTAGCCCAACGTACGCTAGCGAAATAAAGTACGACTATTTTTCTCACGGGCTATCCCCGATTGTGTCTTCCGTTTCGCATAAAACCGTTGGTATTTTGAACGGAATTGACCAAAAACTATATAATTCCGCGCTAGATAAACACCTATTTTCTAACTATGATGAAACCGATTTAAGCGGTAAAAAAGTATGTAAGAAAGAACTTCAAAAAATGTTAGGACTTCCCGAAAAAGAAGACGTTCCCGTTATTGCAATGATAACTAGGTTGGTCGGGCACAAAGGGGTAGACCTTCTAAAATGCGTTGTTGACGATTTGCTTTCTGAAAACGTTCAACTAGTAATACTTGGTAAAGGCGAAAAGCAGTACGAAGAATTTTTCAAAAAAGTTCAAGACGAATACTCGTCTAAATGCAGGGCGGTTATTGCATACAATAAGGACTTATCGTCAAAAATTTATTCGGGGGCGGATATTTTTTTGATGCCGTCTAAATCTGAACCGTGTGGTCTTTCGCAAATGATAGCGTGTAGATACGGCACGATTCCCGTAGTTAGAAAAACGGGCGGTCTAGCCGATAGTATTACACCCTATAACGTAGACAGAAAGGGCGGTAACGGGTTTAGATTTGATACCTACAACGCTCACGAAATGCTTTACGTTTTGAAAGATGCAATATATACCTACGGTGATAAAGAAGTTTGGAATAAACTAATATCTTGTGCTATGACGACTGATTTTTCTTGGAATAAATCGGCAAAAGAATACGAAAAACTATATAAAAATTTAATTGACTAAGGAGATTTATGATTACGGCTAAAATGACGGTAAAAGACGCTGAAACCTTACTTTCAGGCAAACTTTCAAGATATTTCGGCGTTACTTTTCAAGAGGCAACCGAAGAGCAAATGTATAAGGCGGTTGCAATGTCTGTAAGGGATATTTTGCTTGAAAAGAGAAAGAACTACAACTACAAAGTTAAAGAGGCAAAAGGCAAAAGAGTATACTACCTTTGTATGGAATTTTTGCTTGGTAGAACGCTCAAAAACAGCGTTTATAACCTAGGACTTGAAGAAACTTTTGAAAGCATTTTATCTTCAAAGGGCTTTTCGCTTGAAAACCTATACGAACTCGAACCCGACGCTGGGCTTGGCAACGGCGGTTTAGGTAGGCTTGCCGCTTGTTTTATGGACGGGCTTGCCTCGTGTGACTATCCCGCAATGGGTTATTCAATCCGCTACGAATACGGGCTATTTAAGCAAAAAATAGTAGACGGTTGGCAAATGGAACTTCCCGACGTTTGGCTCCCCGGTGGCGAAGTTTGGCTTACCCAACGCCTTGATAAGACTTTTAAGGTAAAGTTTGACGGTAAAGTCGTTGAAACTTGGACGGAAAACGGTATGAAAGCGGAATTATACGATTGCGTTGAAGTTGAAGCCGTTCCTTACGATATGATGATATCGGGTAAAGATAGCGAAGCCGTTTCAGTTTTAAGGTTGTGGGCTGCACGCGCTGGGCATAAGTTCGATATGAACTCCTTTTCAGAAGGCAATTATATGCAAAGTATGAAAGAAAACAGCGAAGCGGAACTTATAAGTAAGGTTTTATATCCTTCGGATAACCATTTTGAAGGTAAGTCGTTAAGGCTTAAACAACAGTATTTCTTAGTTTCTGCTTCACTTCAAAACATACTTTCCGACCATATGTCTCGTTACGGCACGCTTGACAATCTTCACGAAAAGGCGGCAATTCACATAAACGATACTCACCCCGCGCTTTGCGTACCTGAACTTATGCGCCTTTTGATGGACGAATACGGTTACACTTGGGATACCGCTTGGTATATGGTAACTAACACCGTAGCGTACACCAACCATACCGTTATGCCCGAGGCACTTGAAAAGTGGAGTGAAGACCTTATCGAAAGAAGATTGCCTAGAATTCACTCGATAATTAAAGAAATTAACCAACGCTTTTGCGGTGAAATGTGGAATTTATTCCCAGGCGACTGGAACAAGATTGAAAGAATGTCCATTTTAAGTCACGGTCAAGTTAGAATGGCTAACTTATCGGTAGTGGCGTCGCACAAGGTAAACGGCGTTTCGGCGCTTCATAGTGACATTATAAAAAACAGTATTTTCAAAGATTTTTATTCGGTAACGCCTAATAAGTTCACTAACGTTACTAACGGTATCGCGCATAGAAGATGGCTTTGCCAGTCTAATAAAGAACTATCGTCGCTAATTACCGACCTTATAGGCGACGGATTTATTAAAGATGCAAGCGAACTTGAAAAGTTAAACGCCTTTACTAGCGATAAAGCGGTGCTTAAAAAACTTGGCGAAATTAAAAAGATTAAAAAAGAGCAGTTTGCAAACTACGTTTCAAAGAAAAAGGGTATAATAATTAACCCCGAAACGCTTTTTGACGTTCATGCAAAGCGCCTTCATGAATATAAGCGCCAACTCCTTAATGCTATGAACGTTATATCTATATATAACGACTTGCAAGAAAACCCCGACCTTCCTATCCTTCCTAAAACGTTTATCTTTGCGGCAAAGGCTGCGCCTGGATATTATTTTGCTAAGCAAATTATCAAACTTATTTGTTATTTGAGCGAAGATATCAACAAAAATCCTAACCCCAAAATTAGAGAGAAGTTAAAAGTTGTTTATCTTGAAGACTACAACGTAACTCTCGCTGAAAAACTTATGCCGTCTGCGGAAGTTTCCGAGCAAATTTCAACCGCGGGTAAAGAGGCGAGCGGAACGGGCAATATGAAGTTTATGATAAACGGTGCTTTAACGCTTGGCACGCTTGACGGTGCTAACGTTGAAATGAGCGAGGCGGTTGGCAGAGATAATATTTTCATTTTCGGTTTAGAAACCGAAGAAGTCAACGCGCTTTGGAAATCGGGCTATAATTCTAGCGAATTCTATAATAATAACTTAAAACTTCAAAAGGTAATAGAGTCACTTAAACGCGGATATAACGGCGAAAGTTTTTCAATGATTGCAGATTATTTGTTAACTAGTAACCCCGTTGCTGACCCGTATATGTGCATGGCGGACTTTAACGACTACCAAATGGCTCGCCATAACCTAGAAGAAGTTTACAAAGATAAAATGCTTTGGGCTAAAAAATCACTTATCAATATTGCAAGTGCAGGTAGATTTGCGGCGGATAGGGCGATTAGAGAATACGCTGACAATATTTGGAACTTAAAAGTAATAAAGTAAAATGGCTTTTTTATACAATCCGCTTTGTAAAACTTATAATAAAAAAGGCGGAACGATAAAAGTAGGCGAGTCACTTACCATTACGGTTAAAACGGACTACGCCTACTCAAACTTAATACTAAAAAGCGATAAAGACAGCGAAACAGCCGTTTACCCTATGAGTGGTGTAGACGGCGAGTTTTCAGTTACCTTAAAAAACTTAAAAAAGGGGCTTTATTTTTACCACTTTGAAAGTGGTGGAAAAATATTCGGTAAAGGCGATAATCTAGACGCGAAGTTAGATAGTGATAGTTATCAACTTATCGTTTACGACCGTAATTACACCGTTCCCGCATGGCTTAAAGGCGGTTTTATATATCAAATTTTTCCAGACAGATTTTGTAAGGGTAAAGATATTAAAATTAGCGGAAAAATAATGCGTAAGTGGGGCGAAGAGCCTTACTATTTGCCAGATGCTGACGGTAAAATTAAAAATAACGACTTTTTTGGTGGCAACTTTAAGGGGATCGAGAAAAAACTGCCGTACCTTAAAAATTTGGGCGTTACGGCAATTTATCTAAACCCGATAGCACTATCTTACTCAAACCACCGCTACGACACGGCAGATTATTTGACGATTGATCCACTTTTGGGTGGCGAAAAAGACCTTGTATCACTGATAAAAAAAGCCCACGATTACGGTATAAAACTAATTTTCGACGGGGTTTATAACCACACGGGTGACGATAGCGTTTACTTTAATAAATATAATACTTTTGATAGCGTTGGCGCGTATCAAAGTAAAAATTCTAAATACTACACTTGGTACACCTTTCAAAAATATCCAAATAAGTATACTTCGTGGTGGGGAATAAACGTACTTCCAACCATAAACAAAAACTCAAAAGAGTTCGAAGATTTTATACTTAATAAGGTTTTACCTTATTATTTTAACTTAGGGTTTGACGGAATTCGGCTCGACGTTGTTGACGAGATTCCCACACCTTTTGTTAAAAAGATTAGAAAAGTAGTTAAAAAACTTAACGCAAACGCGGTAATTATAGGCGAAGTTTGGGAAGACGCTACGAATAAAATTGCCTACGGCAATCGCCGTGAATACTTTTTGGGTAACGAACTTGACTCGGTTATGAATTACCCCTTAAAAAGCGCTATTATCAACGCGCTCACACAAGGTGACGTAAACGGTTTAATTACTACCATTAAAGAGCAGGTTAACAACTATCCTAAACCAGCGCTGTCCGTACTTATGAATATACTTGGCACGCACGATACTGCTAGAATTTTAACGGTTCTATCAGGCGTGGATATTCCAAGTGATAGGGAAAGCGCGTCAAAACTAACGCTTACTAAAACCCAAAAAGCGATTGCGGAAGAAAGGCTACTTTGCGCATACACAATACTTTTTACGCTTTACGGCGTTCCTACCGTATATTACGGTGACGAAGTTTTGCTAAGCGGTGCAAAAGACCCTTTTAATAGAAGGTGTATGGACTTTTCTCTCCCCAAAGGAAAAGTTTATAATCTCATTAAAAAACTATCTAAAATTCGCAAGGAAAACCCCGTATTTTCGCAAGGTGAAACCGTTGTTGATAACTTACAAAACGGAGTTTTACGATACAAGCGAACGCTTGGCGACGAAGAGATAGATGTAATAGTAAATTTATCTAATTACGAGTACGACGTTACGTTAAGCGGGTACGACGAATTACTCACTAACACTAAAAAGAAAGAGTATACTTTGAAAAAATATAAAGCACTTATACTTAAACGGAGAATTTTATGAACGTTAACGAAAAAATAATGCAGGAATTTTCACTTACCAAAGAGCACGCTGATAATATAATCTCTTTATTAGACGACGGCAACACCGTACCGTTTATTGCAAGATACCGTAAAGAACTAACGGGGCATATTGACGACCAAGTGCTTAGAAGTCTTCTCGATAGGTTAAACTACCTTAGAAACCTTGAAAAGAGAAAGCAAGAAATAGAAAAGTCTATAACCGAGCAGGGCAAGATGACTGACGAAATTGCCTTAGCCCTTGAAAACGCTGAGACTATGACCGAAGCCGAAGATATTTATAGACCTTTCAAGCAAAAAAAGAAAACTCGCGCTACGATTGCTATTGCAAAAGGGTTATCTCCGCTTGCGGACGTTATTTTAGAGCAAAACCCAAACGGCGCACCGCTTGAAGAACTAGCAAAAGAGTATATCAATTTAGATCTTGGCGTTGAAACGGTAAAGGACGCGATTTCTGGCGCAAGTGACATAATAGCCGAGAAAATTAGTGACGACGCGGATATTAGAAAAGCCCTTCGTAAAATATTTTTACGCCTTGGCGTTTTATCTTCTAGTTATCAAAAAGACGCTACCGAAAAGGATAAAACGGGCGTTTACGAAACGTATAAAGAATTTTCCGAGCCTATCGGTCAATTAAAATCGCATAGGGTATTAGCCGTTAATCGTGGCGAGAAAGAAGACGTGTTAAAGGTTAAACTCGAAATACCCGAAGTAGTTGCTTTTAATACCGTGAAAAAGGCTGTTGTCAAAGGTGAAAGCCCTTATAAAGAAACGTTGGTTTTATCGTGTGAAGATGCGTATAAACGCCTTATAGAGCCTTCAATTGAAAGAGAAATTAGAAATTTACTCACTGAAAACGCGCAGGAAAAAGCAATACAAACCTTTGAGTGTAATTTGCGCCCACTTTTGATGCAAGCGCCCTTAAAAGGCAAGGTTGTAATGGGTTTTGACCCCGGCGTTAGAACGGGTTGTAAAATTGCCGTCGTTGACGAAACGGGTAAAGTTCTTGGTAAAACCGTTGTGTATCCAACGCTTGGCGGAGATAAGCGTATTCAAGATGCAAAAGTTGAACTTAAAAAGTTTATCGACGCGTTTAATGTAGACGTTATCGCAATAGGTAACGGCACGGCATCGAAAGAGTCTGAAATCTTTATTGCCGACCTTATTAAAGACTATAAAGGTAAAGTTTCGTATATAGTGGTAAGCGAGGCGGGTGCGTCCGTGTACTCAGCGTCTGAACTCGGAGCAAAGGAATTCCCTACCTTTGACGTTTCCGAGCGCTCAGCCGTTTCAATAGCAAGAAGATTGCAAGATCCCCTTGCCGAACTTATTAAAATAGACCCAAAATCAATAGGCGTAGGGCAGTATCAACACGATATGCCCGTTGCTAGGCTTGACGAAGTTTTGGGCGGTACGGTTGAAGACTGCGTAAACTCGGTTGGCGTTGACCTTAATACGGCAAGCGCGTCGCTACTATCGTACGTTTCAGGCTTAAATAAATCGATAGCGCAAAACGTTATCGAATACCGTGATAAAAACGGTAAGTTCGTAACGAGAGCGGAACTTTTGAAAGTTAAAAAATTAGGCGAAAAAGCGTATACTCAATGCGCTGGTTTCTTGCGAATTTCAGGCGGTAGCAATATCTTAGATAATACGGCGGTTCACCCAGAGTCCTACGAAGGCGCTGAAAAACTTCTTAAAATCTTCGGCTATACCGACGAAGACGTTAAGAACAATAAACTCGGTAGTTTATCCGATAAAATTAAAGCGTACGGCGTTCAAAAATTATCAAAAGAGTGTGGGCTTGGTGAAGATACCGTGATAGACGTTTCCGAAGAACTTATGAAACCCGGGCGTGACGTTAGAGATAGTTTACCCGCACCCGTTTTAAGGTCTGACATTTTATCGCTTTCCGACCTTAAAGAAGGTATGATAATATCCGGCGTTGTAAGAAACGTTACCGATTTTGGCGCTTTCGTTGATATCGGCGTTCATCAAGACGGGTTGGTTCACATTTCAGAACTATCAGACACTTTCGTTAAAAATCCACAGTCGGTTGTTACGGTAGGTCAATCCGTTCAAGTAAGAGTAAAGGGCATTGACACTAAGAAAAATAGAATTTCACTTTCAATGCGCGGAATTAAATAATAGGCAACTGCATAATATTTGTTAAATGCATTGACAAAATTATCGCTAATTGCTATAATAATTAAAAAAACCAAGGAGAATTAAAAATGTCCACTTTTGAAAAAGTTAAAAGTATGTTAGTTGAAAAATTAGGCGTTGCCGAAGATAAGGTTACTTTGGAAAGCGAAATTATTAAAGACTTAGGCGCTGACTCGCTTGATCTTGTAGAAATGCTTTTATCCTTAGAAGAAAATTTCGGCGTTACCGTATCTGACGAGCAAACTGAGTCAATCGTTACGGTAAAAGACATCGTTGATATTATCGACAACAAGTAATTTCAAATGATAAATTGCCCCACGGAATTATCCGTGGGGTTTTGCTTTACTTGTTTTTTATATTTTTTACGGTTAATTTATAATTAACCGTTGCCAAAACGCGCGCGTTATGTTATACTAAGCCTATGAAAAGTGGTATTAAAGGAAAACAAAACCCCGATAAGTTTTTTACGGTAGAATTTTTTGGAGTGACGGTGATTATCTCGTCATTCCTTTTGCTCGTGTGTTTACTTTTCGGCAACAGCGTTTTATTTGAGATAGGCGGTGAAGTTCAAGCCTTTGTTTTAGGGCTTTTCGGCTACCTATCGTATCCTTTACTTATAACTTTAATATTCGTCGGTTTTATTATGTTACTTGGTAAAAAACCGAGTGAAAAGCGTTCTAAAAAACCGCTATTTTACACTTTGGCGGTAATACTTTTATTTACGTCGCTACTAACCGTGTTGACCAACCAAACCATACCGACAGACTTAAATTCCTATCTCTCCTACGCGTTTGAAGGCGCAAGGGGTGGGCTTGAATCGGCGGTGGCAGGCGGTGCGCTTTTATCAATCGTTACTTACTTCGCGGTAAAATATTTAACCTACGTAGGCAGTATCGTTTTATTTATTGCCTTGATAGTTGGGGTATTGTTCTTTGCGTATAAGTCGCATAAGGCAACGGCAATAGTTAATAAAGAGTTAAAAATTGCCGAAATCAACGCCAAAGCACAGGCGGATGCTATGGTTGAAGTAAATAGGCAAAACGCACCTATATATCCGCAATACCAACAACCAAATTATTCTCAACCGCAAAATCAAGGCGGATATCAACCGCAAAGCGGTTACGATAGGCCTTATCAAAACGCTCAACAGTACCAACAAAACGGCTACGGCGTATACAATAACTACGGCTCGCAAACTCAAAACGGATACGAAAGGCAGGAACTTTACGGCAACCAAAACCAAAGTTATCAAGAGCCTACTTTTATAGACCGTGAAAAGCACGAAAAGAGTATGGAGATATTGTACGGCAATAACCCGACCACTTATTCTAGTGAGTACAGCCGTTCTTTTGAAAATAGCGGTATGCGAGTAGAGATGGAAAGGCCGTCTTCTCCCACGCCGAGTGACGGGATTATTTCAAATCCTATACAAAAAGAAGAAGTCGTTAAGGACTATACGCTTGACGATAGTTTTTCATTTAATTACACAAAGCCTAGTGACGACGAAGAGATTGAAGTTTCGGTTGACGAGATTGAAAGTAATGGCGTTTCGTATGAAGAAAAGGCTGAAAGCCCGATAACCGATTTTCTTAAAAACTTAACTGAAAGTCAAAAAGTTCAACAGCCAAAAGCAGTTGAGCCTATTAAAACTGAGAGCGAAGAAATTCCCGTAGTCGTTGAAGAAGATAATAGTGAGTACGCTAAAAAACTCATTGAAAATATGCCTATCAACTACAAGTATACCAAACCGCCCGTTTCACTTTTTAAGACGGTTGACAATACTCAAAACAACTACGAATTTGAACTTTTTAAGGCGGAAACAAAGGCGAAAATTTTAACCACCTTAAAAACTTTTGGAGTTGATACGGATATCCCGCGCGTGTTCAAAGGCCCTGCGGTTACTAGATTTGATATAGCAATCCCGCCGGACGTTCCTATGAGCAAGGTAACGAAACTTCAAAGCGACCTTAATTTAAGAATCGCCGCTAAAAGCGCTATAAGGATGATAGCGCCCGTGCCTAATACGTCTTACGTTGGTATTGAAGTTCCCAACAAAGAGCCCGACAGCGTTAGTATTAAAGATATCATAGTGTCTGACGAGTTTATCAACACCAAACCTTTCTCACTAGTGTTTGCTTTGGGGAAGGACGTTATAGGTAACCCCGTCTCGCTAGATATTGCCGATATGCCACACCTTTTAGTTACGGGTACTACGGGTTCTGGTAAGAGCGTATGCTTAAACACCTTAATAATTAGTTTAATATCAAAATACGGGCCTGACGAGTTAAGATTTGTAATTGTAGACCCTAAACGCGTTGACTTAGAGCCTTTCAAAGATATTCCGCATATGATGTTCGGCGAAATTATTGAAGACGTTCCTATGACGAATTCAATGCTCACTTGGGCTGTTGAAGAAATGGAGTCAAGGTATCGCGAACTTGCTAGATCGCGTTCTAAAAATATTAAAGACTACAACTTAAAAGCAAAGGCAAACGGTCAAAAAATTATGCCTAGAATAGTTATTTTGATGGACGAGTTTGCCGATATTATGATGCAAGATAAAAAGGGCGTTGCAGTAAAAGTTTGCTTAATTGCCCAAAAGGCGCGTGCAGCGGGTATCCACTTAGTTCTTGCCGCGCAAAGACCGTCGGTTGACGTTATCGAAGGACCTATAAAGTCAAACCTTCCGTCGCGTATAGTGTTCCGCGCCGCATCAATGCCTGATTCGGTTGTTAGTTTAGGCGAGCCGGGCGCTGAAAAACTCTTAGGTAGGGGCGACTGCTTGTATAAAACCAACGGTATGCTTAACGTAGAGCGCGTTATGGGCGCGTACGTGTCTGACGACGAGATGTACGCCGTTATCGACTACGTTAGCGAGCATAACGATAAGTATTACGACTATAATAACTGGGCTAAAATCGAGGCGCGCGTTAACCAAATTTCGCAAACTGCGGAAGGTGGAGTTTCATCTAGCGGTGGCGGAGAAGAGCAAGGCGAAGGCGGAATAGATCCTATCTATATAAAAGCAATGCGCGTAGGGTATAGTTTTGGCGGGCTTTCAGCATCTTTCTTGCAAAGAAAACTTGCAGTAGGTTTCCCACGGGCGGGTAAGATTATTGACTGGCTTACCGATAACGGATACATTACCCCCAACGCCGTATCGGGCAAGCGCCAAATGGTTATGACCAAAGAAAGTTTTGAAGAAAAATTCGGGGCTGAATAATGTTAAAAAATAAAAAAATAGGTCTTATTTCGCTTGGGTGCGACAAAAATAGGGTTGACTCTGAAAGGGCGCTTGCACTCATTAGCGATAAGGCTATACTTACAAACGATATAAACGAGGCAAACGTAGTAGTTATTAACACTTGCGCCTTTTTAGAAAGTGCTAGAAAAGAAGCGATAGAAACCGTTTTTGAAGTTGACGCTTTAAGGGGTAACGGCAACCTTGAAAAAATAGTTTTAACGGGTTGCTTACCACAAAAATTCGTAAATGATATGTTTGACGAGTTTTTGGAAGTTGACGTGTTTTTAGGCTTTTTAGATTACGACTTGCTTTTTGATGCGCTTGAACTATCTTATCAAAATAAGCGTGTAAATTTCGTTGGAAAAAATAATAAAGTTACAATAAATAATAGAATACTGACAACCCCTTGTCACTATTCTTACCTTAAAATAGCAGACGGGTGCAACAATAAATGTACGTATTGTTTAATCCCCAAGATAAGGGGCAGGTACGTTTCCACCCCGATAGAAGAACTTATTAGCGAAGTTAAATCTCTTGGCGAGATGGACGAGATAATACTCGTTGCGCAAGACGTAACGCGTTACGGCGAAGACTTGTACGGGGAGAGAAAGTTAGTCTCTTTAATTAAAGAACTTTCTAAACTCGACACCGTTCACGGCATACGCTTGTTATACTGTTATCCCGACGTGTTTGACGACGAGTTGATTGAAGAAATAGCATCAAACGATAAAGTTATTAAATACGTTGATATTCCGCTACAACACTCTGAAAACGCGGTACTTAAACGCATGAATAGGCGTGGCACGCGCGAAAGTTATCTAAACCTTATTGAAAAACTTAAAAATAAGGTAAACGGCATAGCAATTCGCACCACGTTTATAGCGGGCTTTCCGGGCGAGAGCGAAGAAGATTTCTTTGGGCTTATCGACTTTATTAAAACGGCAAAATTTTCAAACGTTGGTTTCTTTGCGTATTCTAGGGAAGAAGATACGCCGGCGTATAAACTTCCTAACCAAATAGATGAAGAAGTTAAACTTGAAAGAGTTGAGCGCTTATATGAAGTTCAGCGCGAAATTTCCGCTAGCATATTAAAAAACTACGTAGGCAAAACTATTTCCGTGATATGCGACGGGATTGACTATGAAAAACAGTCTTTTTACGGTAGGGCGTACTTTCAAGCCCCCGAAGTTGACGGAAAGGTTTACTTTACTTATGACGGAACTATCAGTCAAGGCGAGCGTTATAGCGTTTTGATTGATAGGGTTGACGATTACGATTTATACGGGAGAGTAGCAGATGAATTTACCGAATAAACTTTCACTTATACGAATTATATTAGTTCCTGTTATGGTGGCTATATTTTATATGTCGTTTATACCGTACAACTACTTAATTACGGCAATAATATTTTTAGTAGCCGCATTTACCGATTTTTTAGACGGGTATATTGCAAGAAAGTATAACTTAGTTACCGATTTAGGTAAGTTTTTAGACCCGATTGCCGATAAAATTCTAGTTATCGGCGCGTTTATAATAATGCTTACCGCACCTTGCATATTAGCAGGAAATTTTGGTTATACTTTTTATCAACTTGCAGGCGGTATAGGTGTAACTATTATCGTTGCGCGTGAACTTATAGTATCCGTTCTTAGAATGCTTGCCGCTGGAAAGGGCAAGGTTTTAGCGGCTGAAAAAAGCGGTAAAATTAAAACATTGGTAACCGATTTTGCAATATTTATATTGTTTTTATCGGCGGAATTTTCTGTTTTATATATAGCGGGTATCGTTTTATATATAATTTCGGTAATTTTAACCGTGTATTCGGGTACGTATTACGTAGTTAAAAATAGGGAAGTATTCAAATGATACCCTTAAAAACTTTCAAACTGTTCGGTGTAAACGGCGTAGAACTTGAAAAGTATTTACGAAAAAGTGAAGTACCGTACACGCTGTCAAGTAGCGGTAACGATTATTTGTTAAATTTAGATTTTTCTACGCTAAATGAGAGCGTTGCCGATGGTAAATTAAAAGATTTTATTTCAAAATATAAAAGCCACGTTTACGCGGAGTCAAACGTTACCTTAAAACAGCAACTAATTAAAATTTTAACGGTTAGAAAGGCTAAAATTTCAGTAGCCGAATCGTTTACGGGCGGTGGGCTTTCTAGCGAGATAACGTCAGTATCAGGTGCAAGTAAGGTGTTTTATGAAGGCGTAGTTGCGTACTCGCCCGACTCAAAGCATAATAGGCTTGGCGTTCCGTACGAGATACTAGATAATTTTCACCCCGTATCTAGCCAAGTTGCTAGCGAGATGGTAAAAGGGCTTTTATCTGGCGGAGATACTAATTTTGCAATTTCAACAACTGGTATAGCAGGCCCTAAAAGTGACGATTCGGGGTTTCCCGTTGGGCTTTGTTATATAGGGGTTGGTAGCCCGTCTAAAATTACAGTTTACAAGCATAAATTTTCAGGCACTAGGGAAGAAATTACCCATCTTGGCATACAAACTGCGCTTTTTCACGCGGTTATGGCGCTAAGAAAGGGCGATTTCGACGTTTAATAAAGAATTATAAAAGGTGGATATACTATGGAAGCAAAACAAAAAGCATTAGAACAAGTACTCGGTCAAATTGAAAAGCAGTACGGTAAAGGCGCAATTATGAAACTTGGCGCTGGCTCGGCGGACCTTAATTTAGAAGTTATTCCTACGGGCTGTATCGCGCTTGACTTAGCGCTCGGCGTTGGCGGTGTTCCGCGCGGAAGAATAGTTGAAATTTACGGGCCTGAATCTTCGGGTAAAACTACCGTTGCTCTTCACGTTATTGCCGAAACGCAAAAAAAGGGTGGAATCGCCGCGTTTATTGACGCGGAGCACGCGTTAGATCCGTCTTACGCTGCAAAACTTGGCGTTAATTTAGAAGACCTTTACGTTTCGCAACCCGACACGGGCGAACAAGCGCTTGATATTACTGAAAGTTTAGTAAAGAGCGGTGCGGTTGACGTTATCGTTATAGACTCGGTTGCCGCGCTTACTCCAAAGGCTGAAATTGAAGGGGAAATGGGCGATAGTCACGTTGGTTTACAAGCAAGGCTTATGTCACAAGCGCTTAGAAAACTTACGGGCATCACTAATAAAAGTAAAACGTGCGTTGTGTTTATCAACCAACTTCGCGAAAAAGTAGGCGTAATGTTTGGTAACCCCGAAACTACACCGGGCGGTAAAGCACTTAAATTCTACGCATCAGTTAGAATTGACGTAAGAAAGGCAGACGCGCTCAAAGATAGTGACGGTATGTTCGGTAACAGAACGAAAGCCAAAATCGTTAAAAACAAACTTGCTCCACCGTTCAAAACCGCTGAGTTCGATATTATCTACGGGCACGGTATTTCGCAAGAAGGTTGTTTAGTTGACCTTGGTGTTGAGTACGGTGTAATGGAAAAGTCGGGCGCATGGTTTAGTTACAACGGCGACAAGGTTGCCCAAGGTAGAGAAAAGGCGAAAGATTATCTTACCCAAAACCCTGAAATTATGGCGGAAATTGAAGAAAAAATTCGCTTAGCGCATAAAGAAAAATTTGAAAACAAATAATAATTTTATACAAAGGAAAATATGTCTGACTTAAACCATATATTATATACTTCGATTTCGCTAATTTTAACTACCGTTGCAATGGTGTTTTTAAGTAAAAAACAACTAAGCGATAAAACTAAAACCTTAATCTTAAAAATTTCGGCGCTACTTACCGTAATTATACATTTTAGTAGTTTGTACGTTGATTATTTTTCTGGGAACGAGCCTAACGTAGAGCAGTCAATGTTACTTCCGCTATATCCTTGTAACGTTGCTATGTGGCTACTTTTAATAGTTGCTTTTTATAAAAAGAAAGAAGGTAAACTCTTTGAATTTTTGGCAATGGCTACCTTTTATTTAGGGGTTTTTGGCGGAATTATAGGTATCACCTTTAACGAAATTTATATAAATAACCCAAATCTTCTCGACTGGGGCGTATTAAAGGGGCTACTTAGCCACTCAACTATGCTATTTGGCTGTATCTACCTTTTAGTTGGCGGTTACGTAAAAATCGGCGTTTCTAATATGCTTAACGTACTTCTTGGCTTAATTTTACTAGTAGTTGACGGGGCGGTAATTATTCTTTTACACTATATATTCGGGCTTGACCTTCCTAACTCTATGTACCTACTTAGAATTCCGTTTGAGTCAATGCCGTGGCTTAACGTTGTAACTATCGGTCTTATTGCAATGGCAATTATCTTTATTGCAACCGCGCTTTACGAACAGTTTGCCCTTAAAAAAGAAGATAGGTGGTACACCAAATTAAAAGCGTTTATAAATAGCAAAAAATCAAACAAAAAAAGCGAAGTTTAACTTCGCTTTTTTAATTTATTAAAACTTCTTTTCGCCGAAGTTAGTTAGGGTAGGAACGGTCTTTTCAAAAATGATATTTTTTGCGTATTTTTCGGCAATTTTTAAGTCTTCTTCCGTCTTTACAGTCCAAGTGATTATATTGTATTTTTTAATCGTTTTATAGTTGATAGGTAGGTCCTTTACTCTAACTGATAAAAAGTTAAACGGAACGTACAACTTAAACGCGAAAACGTTCATAAGTTTAGATACGATTTTGGGTGCAATTTTGCTAGGCTCTCTCGTGCATAAAACGCCAACTGTAAAGTTAGGGCGAAGTACGCTCACCCTTTTAACAATATTAGGGTTAAAACTTTGCACGGCAAATAAACCGCTATACCCGTCAAGTTCTTTAACGAGTAGTTCTTCAATTCCCTTTCTTTTTTGGTGTTTAACTTCAATAAGTAAAGGCGTTCTTCCGTTTACGAAAGATAAAAACTCAGAAAAAGTCATAATAGGGTATTCTTTTCCCATAGGGCGAAGTGATTTTAACTCGTCATAAGTTGTTTCTCTAATATCTTTATCAACACCGCAAACTCTTAAAAGATTATCGTCGTGATAAACTACTAAAACGTTATCTAGCGTCATTTGCACGTCCATCTCGATAGCGTAGCCGAGTTCTATTGCCCTTTTAAAAGCGGGTTGGGTGTTTTCAGGAAAGTTTTCGTCAAAAAGCCCTCTATGTGTTATAGGCTTATTAAGTAACCAAGATATATCTGTTTTTCTCATTTTAATAACCTCTTGAAATATTTTAACATTTATTTGTAAAATTTGCAATTAGTTGACTTGAAAAATTGTTATAATTATAGTATAATCATACTATAATCGACAAATATGTAGTTTTTTCTAAAAAAGGATAAATATGCCCAAAACCGTTAAAGAAAATTTAAGAAATTTTTGTATAATCGCTCATATTGACCACGGTAAGTCAACGCTTGCAGACCGCCTTATCGAAATGACGGGGCAGGTTGCCGAGCGCGATATGGCAGACCAAATTCTTGACTCTATGGCGTTAGAGCGCGAGCGTGGTATTACTATAAAACTTACCCCCGTTAGAATGCTATATAAAGCAAAAGACGGTAACGAATACGTTTTCAACCTTATCGATACCCCCGGTCACGTTGACTTTACCTACGAAGTTTCGCGTTCACTCAAAGCGTGTGAAGGTGCAATACTTATAGTTGACGCGTCACAAGGAATTCAAGCGCAAACTCTTGCAAACGTTTATTTAGCGCTTGATAGCAACCTTGAAATTATGCCGGTTATAAATAAAATTGACCTTCCGTCGGCTGACCCTATTGCGGCGGGTAAAGAGATAGAAGACGTTATCGGGCTTGACGGGTCTAACGCGCCTAAAATTTCTGCAAAAACGGGCGTTAATATCGAAGAGGTTTTAGAGAGAATAGTTACTGAAATTCCCGCGCCCCAAGGTGATGACGACGCGCCCTTAAAAGCCTTAATTTTCGATAGTTACTACGATAATTTCAAGGGCGTAATACTATTTGTTAGAATAATGGACGGTAGCGTGAGCCCCGGCACTAAAATAAAAACTTTTATGTCGGACAAGACGTTTGACGTTGTTGAAGTTGGTACTTTCAACCCAGAATTAAGACCAAAAGCAAGTTTAACTTCTGGCGAAGTTGGGTATATTGCAGCGTCGATAAAATCAATATCGGATATTGAAGTTGGCGATACTGTTTTTGACGTTAATAATCCAACTGCCGAGCCACTTCCAGGCTATAAAAAGGCGCAACCCGTGGTGTTTAGCGGTGTTTATCCGCTTGACGGGTCTAAGTTTAACGACTTAAAAGAAGCGCTGTTAAAACTTAAACTTAACGACGCGTCCTTAACCTTTGAACCCGATAACTCCACCGCCTTAGGCTTTGGGTTTAGATGTGGCTTTTTAGGTCTACTTCATATGGAAATTATTCAAGAACGCTTAGAAAGAGAGTTTGGGCTTGATATAATTACGACTGCGCCGTCGGTATCCTATATCGTTCATAAGACGGACGGGGAGATTATAACCGTTGAAAACCCAACTAAACTTCCGCCCGTTGTTGAGATTGAGTATATGGAAGAGCCCGTTATCAAGGCAAGTATTTATTCGCCACCAGATTACGTTGGCGCTATAATGGAACTTTGCCAAGAAAAGCGTTGCGTTTTTGAAGATATGGTGTATATTGACAGTAAGCGCGTAAAACTCAACTATGAACTTCCACTTAACGAGATTGTGTTCGACTTTTTCGACGGGTTAAAGTCAAGAACTAGGGGATACGCGTCTTTTGACTATGAAGTTTCGGGCTATAAGCGTTCGGAACTTGTAAAACTTGACTTAATGCTCAACGGCGAGATTTGTGACGCGCTTTCTATTATCGTTCACAAAGATAAAGCATACCAAAGGGGTAGAGCGATAGCCGAGAAGTTAAAAGAAGTTATTCCAAGGCAAATGTTTGAAATACCCGTTCAAGCGGCGGTGGGTGGTAAAATTATCGCGCGTGAAACGGTTAAAGCGCTCAGGAAGGACGTTTTGGCAAAATGTTACGGCGGTGATATAACCCGTAAAAAGAAACTTTTAGAAAAACAAAAAGAAGGTAAAAAGAAGATGCGTAAACTCGGTAGCGTAGAAATACCGAGCGAGGCGTTTATGTCTATACTTAAAATAGATTCAAGCGATAAATAGGAGTATTATGGCAGGAATATATATTCACGTTCCGTTTTGCAAGCAAAAATGCAGTTATTGTGACTTTGCGTCTTTCCCAAAAGAAATAGGCAAAGCCGAAGTTTATTTTGCTTGCTTATATAAGGAATTAAAGGGCAGAAGCGTAGCCCTTAAAGACAAAACTTTTGATACTATTTATTTTGGCGGTGGTACGCCTAGTTTTGTCGAACCTAAATATATATACGGCGCGCTTAAACAAATATATTCTTGCTTTAACGTTTCTAAAAACGCTGAAATCACGCTAGAAGTAAACCCTGGCACTATTGACTAGAAAAAATTAAAAGTTTATAAAAACGCCGGTATAAATAGGTTTATTATTGGTTTGCAAACGGAAAACGACGATACCTTATACAAAATAA
>JAFVQM010000007.1 GCA_017504795.1 Clostridia bacterium
CTTGAAACGATTAGAATTTACTATCGGTGCATAAATTCGCCAATCGGACGGACGATTCTTTTCGTAGTGGCGTACTACAAATATAAGTACGTTTTCGCTCGTTAGCCACTTTGAAACTTGTCTATCTCTCTCAGCTTTCTCTTCTTCTATCCTTTCGTAAAGGACTTCCCTTTCTTGGTCATCCGCTATACGAAGTTCCATATACAAGCGGTCAATTCTCGTCCTATACTCTTCGCAAATCTCAATGATTTTATCTCTATGCCTATAATCGGTAGCGTTATCCGAAGTGGTTTCAACTCCCACTACCCAAGAGATAGGCATATAGTTTATCCTTTTTCTTTTACCCTTTAAGAAGTTGAATTTTCTAACGGCTTGGTAGATATAGTCCATCGCCGTATCGTAAAACTCGTATTCGTTGTCCTTGCCCTTTTCGTCTATCTCCTTAAAGAAAATAGGCGCAGGTCGATTATACTTTTTGCGCAAAGTGGAAAGTTCTTTTCCAACGTTTACGTTATCGTAAGCGCGTTTTGCTTTATCTATTTCTAAGCCCGATAAAACGGCAAGTTTACAAACGTCGTTATAAATCCCCAAGATTTTCTCTACGGGCGCACCGTGATGGATTTCGTTCCATACAATACTGTTTAACTTTTGCGAAAGGTTTACTATCTCGCCTATTTTATTTTCGCTCGTATCGTGGTCAAGCTCGGCAAGAGTTTGACCGTTTTTACTCATAGACGGAATACCACAAACGGGTACTTTGAAATGCTTTTTATATTTCTCGGCTGCTTCTACTAATAGCTTATCGTCCGTTATAAGCATAGCGTCTGAGTCGTAATCACAACCATTTAATCGCTGTTGAATATTCTCTCCAATAGCGTTTACGCACACGATATTTTTACCCAAATCAAAGTAGTTCCAAATATCGCCGTCAAGATTATTTTCCACGCAGTAAAGATTGCCCATCGTGATATGCGGTGAGCGCGCGCAAAGAAGCTTTGCACCATTTACAAAGCGTTTAGAATGTATTTGTCCTTTCTTTAACTCACTTGTTATCTTTTCGCCGGCTATGTATTTTAACAGTTCCGGACCGTTACCAAACAACGTTGCGTTCGTACCGTTTAGAAGAATATGTCCACGGCGCAAATTACTTTTAAGTCCGCTTACTACGTCGTCCCTAAAATTAGCATACAATGCTGTACAGTTAAAATACGGACAACTAAACAACAATCTAAAAATTACTTCCGCGCGTTCCGCAAGCCCGTCGGGAGTTTTCTTTTCTTCCCCGTCCTTTTCTCTTGCATACGCATCGCTAAAATGATAGCGCATAAATTCCACGTCGTTACGAACAAGTGTGATATAATCAAAACTCGGCTTTAATAATTCTTCCGCTTGTGCTTTATCAAACCCCAACGTATTGAAAAGTTGATAACTGCTTTGCACCATATCGCCGTGAAAAAATCTCGTGCCTTTATCCCATTTTACCACACCAAAAGTATTATCTACGCTTTCTATCCACTTGCGAATATTCTTCTCGGAAAGACCCCCTGCAAATTTAAGATATTTCAAACTGTTAGGCGTCGTTACCATTACAATTTGACTTATATCCGTTGCAAGCGTAAATCCCCTTTTCTTTATGTCGTCAAGGGTAATA
>JAFVQM010000008.1 GCA_017504795.1 Clostridia bacterium
CACGAGTTTTAACAGTAATTATGGCAGGAATCTCAAAAGCTTTAATACAACGCACAACACATACGTTGCTTCCGTCACTTTCGGGTGTTATAGTTAAATAATCACTTATTTGCTCAGTAGTGTTGGAAGACCAAACAATATTCCAGTCAACAAGTTTTTGACTTTCAGGAACACTTGTAGGATATACAGTCGCAGTTAAAGTCTGCTCTAAATAGCCTTCTTCACTATTAACTACAACGTCACTACTCATAAGTTTAACGCGTTCACTATTTGCAATTTCAGTATTAAGCGAACCATTAAGCGTTTCTTCTGGTGCACACGCTGTTAAACTTGACGTTAAACCTAAGCATAACACAAACGTTAATATAAGCGAAGTTAACTTCGTAATTTTTTTCATAATTAATTCTCCTTATTTTTTAGACACTGCAATAATTGCAATTACAACCACCGAAATAATAATAAATAATGCTATAGAGCCAAGAGTTGCAATTCCAGCAGTAAATGCCGAAATATTTTCAAGCCCAAACACAACAATAGAAGTGTTACCTACCATTTCAACAAAATTATCTTTATCTTCAACGTTAGAAGAATTATCTTGTTGAGTATTGTCGTCAGTAGGTTCGTCAGGTTCAACAGTGGGCTCGTCCGGTTCAACGGTAGGTTCGTCGGGCTCAACAGTCGGTTCGTCCGGTTCAACAGTAGGTTCAACAAGAACGTTAACACCGTCAAAATCAGCCAAAACCGTTGCTTCCGATAAGTTCATATCCCAAGAACTGTGACCGTTATACTCGCCAGGATAAATTTCAGACATATCAGCCACAACAGAACTGTCAGTTATATTTACTAACCAATAACTAACGTCATCAATAATTACGGCTTTAACGCTGGAACTTATAAAATCACAAGTTGGTAAATCGCTACTACGCAAATCTAAATTAAGCCAAGGAGAACCAGAATCAGGAGCTTCAACAAAAAGACGACAATTAAAGTCTTCGTCTATACTTGAAGGCACTACTAACTCTAACGTGTATTTATCATTGTCAAACAATAAATACTTTCCGTAAACGGTATCGCCTTGTTGTAAAGCAGTTTTTTCCCACGTGGAATAATCTGGCGTACTTGGTTCTTCTGCCTTTACTTGTGGTAGGGTATTAGTAAGTAATACCCCAAGCATAAGCGCAAGCGTTGTAAACGCCAGCGCGAAAGTGTTAAATATATTTTTAATTTCAAATTTCTTTTTCATAAAAATTAGATACCTTTTTCTTCTTCAACTTCAACGTCTTCTAAAACTTCAAGTTCGCCGCACTCAGTACAAGCACCGTCTTCAAATACGTGTTCACAAGTAGGCTCGTTACCAAACCAAGTATCCGTATTCCAGTTAGTAAAACCGGAAGTAATACACGATAACGCTATCGCTAATACTGAAAGTATTGATACGATAATTAAAGTAACTTTTAAGCCTTTAATTTTTGCTCTACTACCATAACTTGAATATCTTGCCATAATTTATATCCTTTCCCTTTACGCTGGGAGCCACGAATTTTTATAATACTTGTCCTTTTATAGTTCCTTGTGTAAGTTTGTGTTCACACATAGGGCATACGTAATAGCCCTCAGGAACTTCACAACCGCAAAAAACACATAAACTTTCCATAATTAATCACTCCTTTTCAAAATGGTAAATCTTCATCGTCTAAAACTTCAGTCATAGTTATTTGACCTACTTTTAACGTTTTCGGTTCAACTTTACCAAAAACGTCAGTTATCAAATTTGAAACGTTTATAGCCTTTGGTTTATCCTTGTAATAGTCGAGAGTGTTATTTTTAATAACATTACAATCACCACAAGGCTCGCCTTTATTATTTAATTCGTTGTATAAATAAATGTAATCTTCTTTGACTATAACGTAATTTGATATTCTACGATACAACTGTTTTAAGGTGGCAGTATCTAATTTATCTTTATCGTCACCTTTGTACCACTCGCTTAATTTTTGTTTTGAAGTAATAACTAACAAAACGCCAAAAAAACATTTATTTTGATATCGCGATTTTACAGGGCTGTTCGTATGATTATCTAAAAACTTCAAAAGGTCAGTAAAACTAAAACTGTCGTCACGCATATCGTCTAATATGTAAACGTCTTCGCCTTTATAATTCTCAAACGCATCATTCGACGAACCACTTATGCCGTAATCTAAATGCCTAAACATTATTTCTTTATCTTCAGACTTTGAAGTTTTTCGCCAATACTCTTTTGGAACGATATCAAAATAATTTAGTTTTTCAACAAATTGCCTAGCAAACGTAGTTTTACCCGTTCCGCTTTCACCAGTTACAAACATTACTTGAATAAACCTATCAATAAACGTAGACCTATATTTAAGTTCAGTTACAAATGCATCGTCTAATTTCTTTTGCATTTTTATTCGTAATGTAACGTCTTTAATCTGATGAACGCGTTCTATTTGTTCTTTATAACTAAATTCTTTGAAGTTACCAATACCCAAATTAAAACGTTCTTCTTCAGTAAAAACTTCCGGGTTCCAATTAGGCGAGTGTTTTACTTCACTCCAATCATATTGAAATTTGCCTTCTGCTATTGCATCAGCAGTTCCGTGTACAAAATAAAGTAAACAGTTAGATGCACTTGTTATAATTTTTTTTATCGAATGCTCGTTAACGTTAAACCAACTGGCTACCATTTTATGGTTTATACTGTTTTCACCAAAATTTACGTAAACGTGTACGTGATTTGGTTTATGCGTACCTTCTTTATGTTCAGGGTTTTCTAATTCATCGTATTTTGTATAGTTATCTTTGTCGTGTAATATAAAAGCCCATTTTTTTATAGAACGATAACTTTGCAAAACGTCTAATACTTTAATGTTATTTGCTTTTAAGTATTCTTCAGTAACAGAAAACCAATAATGCTTTAACTTCATAAATTACCTACCAATTATAATTTTAAGTTATTCCCCATTATTCCCCCTTTTTCCCCGTGCGCCTTTTGACAAGGTCTTCGGCGCACGTATATATATTTTTAATATATATAAGGGGTTAATTTACAAATAGATTTTCCCTATTATTCCCTAATATTCCCTATCGTATAGGTTAATTATCAAAATAGGGCGACTCTTGAACTAATTCAAGACCTTCTAAGGTCTCAGAACCGCCAAAATATTTAGGTGAACCAGCCACAACTTCTACAACGTCACCAAACTTAAAACCTTGTTTTACAATAGCGTTGTAAACGTCTTCTTCTACAAAGACCTTTCTAGGCTTAAAAAATACGGTCTTATCCTTTGTTTCACGTTTCTCGAACAAATTAACTTGCCAATACGGTTTGTCGTTGTTCTTCTTACTTTTGCCTGCATAAATGGCTTGAAATATAAACATAAAATTACTCCTTGCCTAATTGTATTAGGACTTAAAAAAAATTATATAAAGTAAGGTGACCAACGGCAGTATACCGCTATACCACCGCTTTGGTAGCGGTCACCTTACATTTATACCTAAATAAAATAGGGGTGGCCAAGGGCTGAAATACAGCCCATTGACCGCAGTTCGGGGGCTTGTCCCGAAACTGTATATAAAGCACGAACACGTGCTGTATATCCGTTACGATGACGGCAATGTATCCGCCAACGTAAATTTAATGGAGGTGCATAAATGAATATGCCTGGTGGGGTATATAGGAATCGAACCCACGACTGTAAAAAATCGATTTATAAGGAGTGAAATTTATGAAAAAAAATTACAGTCTACACCGAGTTACCCCATAAAACACCGTTATAAACGGTGTTAAATTAAAATGTTACTTTTTACCTTTTACTTTAGAAACGCCGTTCTTAAACGACTGTTTTTCTTTTTCAGAAAAACCTTCTATTCTAGCACCTACACTTTTTGCAGCGTAACCTACGCCCATATTAAATGCAGCACGCTCCGATGCGCTATATTTGGGCTTTCCTTTATTTGTAGATTTACCTTTGTTTGAAACTAATTGAATTTTTGCCATAATTTATATCCTTTCCCTTTACGCTGGGAGCCACGTTATTATCTCTTTATCCAATTTTCTCACAATAATACTTAAAAATAAATCCACCTAGACCGTTAGCGTCAAGTTCGTTGTAAATGGTATCTAAATTTTTATCCGTTAACCTAACAAAACTTTTATAATGCTCTATACTAAAATCTAACGCCATATTTAAATCAGTAAACGGATAAGTAAAATACTCACCATTTACAAGCAAAACTACTATATACATTTCTTTGACTCCCTTATTGCTTGAAATTTATAAACGTGATTACCGTCTTCACCAGTATGGGGGTTAAATAACGATATATATATTTGATTTTCAGTACAAACCATTTCTATAAAATCAGAACTTAAACATTTTTTAGCAATTATTTCAATAAACTTACCACCGTCAATTTTATAAACTTCATCACCTTTTCTACGGCTAAAATCACGGTCTTCATTGATAAAACTATACTCGTATTTGTGATTAACTAAATAATCACCAAACACGTTAATATTAAGTTTTTTAACGTCTTCAGTAACGCTAAACTGTTCTTTTAACACTTCCTTTAGAACGCTAAAAATCTCTTTTTTTTGAAAAACGTCTAAATCGTCGCGATAAGCAAGTCTACTTTCAACCTTATAGGCAAAATCTTTTAGTCCCTTAAAATAACCTTGTCTAAAATCTAAAGAAACCTTATTTTTATCCATATCTCACTCCTTAAAAATGTATTTATTTAACCGTCACTACGAAAATCATAGGCTTTACCATATATTTCGCTTAGTGACTTATGTTTAACGTAAGTTTTACCAGAAGGATATTTATAAATTGTTCGGTCTTTTTTATCTTCAACAATTGTACCCTTAGGCAATTTAGAACTATGAGAACGTGATAAACTTTCTTTATACTTGTTCCAACCAATTACGGTTGTTTTAGTGTAGGGGTTGTATAGCCTATCACCATATTGCAAAGAAACGTCACTAAATTTATCCGCTTTGCCTTTGCTTATCTCACCAGTAAAACTATTTTTAGTCCAATAATTCATAATTACCCCCGTAAAAAAGAACTATAAATTTACTTTTTTCGTTCTATTAACATAGAGTTATATTCTCTTCCAATTAAATGCTTATAAGTATTATGCACTTTATTATTAGGCCAAGAATCGACGTTTTGTTTGCCATAAATTTTGCCTAACATTTTACGTTGGTCAACATAATAACAAGCAAAACAACCAGCATCTACAAGACCTGCGCCTTTTTGATAATCACTATAACGTCTTTTAGAAGGATCACCGCAATTATAATTGTTAGCATCAATATTCATACCCTTAAGCCAATCTTTAGAATTGCCAAAGGATTTATCTGCATAATAACTTTTAATTTCAGAACGAATTATATTCTTAGCGACTTTAGTTGTACTTTTAGGCTTAAAACCTTTACTAAACATTTTTGCCATGACTTAACTCCCTTTTAGGTAGAATAATTCTACTTTATACTATAATTATAGTAGATATTTTCTATTTGTCAAGCGTATAATGTAGAAAAAATCTATAATAATTAAAAATAGGAGTGAAATTATGACAAAAATTAAAGAATTACGTTTGGAAAACAACTGGACACAAAAAGAATTAGCAGAAAAAATCAATCTAGATGCACATAACATTGGTGATTGGGAACGTGGAAAAGCCGAACCGTCTATTTATTGGTTAAAACTTTTAAGTGAAGTATTTAACTGCTCAATAGATTATCTTGTAGGGCGCGAAAATGATTTTGGTATTATACAGCAAACAAATAACGCTTTGACTGAAAACGAAAATCAAATTATTGCTTTATATCGTAAACTTAACGTTCACGACCAACATAAGGTTTTGGGCTTTATCCAGGCATTAGCATATTAAAAAAGGCGGAAGAGTTGCACGCAGGCTTATCTGCACTTCTTCCGCCTATTTTTTCCGGATATCTGGAATTTTTATTGAAGGCGTTTCGTGGCAAAAACGCCTTATCTTTTATATTATATTTTTTGTGTCTCGGCGACGCCAAGGGGAGCAGGTCATTTTTTGACTGCTCCCGCAGGCGAGATTGTACACGGTAGAACCCGTTTTGTAAAGTCTTTTTTTTGTTTATCTCCCGTAAGGCATAAAGCACCATTATTTTCGTTGAAAATAATTAAAAAAAGACTTGACAAACTACTTTTCAACTCTTTATATGCTAACGCGCATATAAAACTAATTTGAAAATATACTTAGCGTAGCTGTTTAACTGCGCTATTTAACCAGGAACTTAACGACGTTACTTAACTTCAATATTTGACCCTGGAACGTAACTCCGGTTATTCGCGCAACTCATAAAATAATCTTTTTATTGAAAATATACTTTTGTATTTTTTCAAAAACTACTATTAAGTCACAACTGAAAACACTTGATATAATGAAGAAAAACAACCAAGGTGGGCTTTTTATGGAAATTCAACATTATATTGATGCTTTAACTAAAATTGATAACGCTATCGCACAAGTTATAGGAGCGTTACAAGGCGAAATTTACAAACAAGGAGGCGATATTAAAAATTCAGCGTTCTATCCTACAAAACAAAAGGAGGAACCAAATATGCCAAAACTTAAAAACATTTACATTTATAAACGTGATAAATATTACTATGGTCAGGTAACGTACGAAGGGAAGAAAAAGAGTTTTACTCGTAAAAATAAGGCTGAACTTATTGCCGACTGCAAAGCTACGCTTGAAGAGTTTAAGGAAACTGCCGACCCGACTAAAAGGCGTGTTCTCGATACGGTTGCAAGATATTATCTTGAAAACCTTAAAAAACCGTTTATATCGGATAGTTATTATAATACTTTATTCAAGCATTATCAAAAGCACGTAAAACCCAAAATAGGCAGTCTTAAAATATCCAGTATAACCCCTATAATTCTACAAGGCTATTTTGAAGAACTAACAAGTTACTCAACGCGTATCGCTGAAGACGTTAAAACTCTGCTTAATCAAATTTTTGAGTATTCGGTAGGTAATAACTTTATTAAAGTTAACCCGATGCGAGCAGTTAAGGTTCTTAGGCACGAACGAGAGAACGGCAAAGCCTTAACGCCTGAACAAATCAAAAAATTAAAAAACGTCATTGAAAATACGGAATATAAAACGGCGTTTTATATTTTACTTTATACCGGTGTTCGTGGTTCGGAATACGATAAACTCGAATTTGACTTTAATAACAACGTTATTAAAATTAAAAGTTCAAAACTTAAACAGCACCAAAAAGAAAAATATAGAACGATACCGATACTAAGCGCCTTGCATCCACTCAAAGACGAAATATTAAAAGGGGAGTGGCAACAATACACCCCGCAAATTCTTGATAGACGTTATAAAGAGTTCGTCGGCGTTGGTAGACTAAACTGGTTGCGCCATACCTTTCAAACGTATTGCTGTTTAACTGCGCCGTTAGAACTTGTAAACTTCTGGGCAGGGCATACGGTAGGCAAGGATATGACAAGTAAGGTTTATCTTCACTATCCTATGGAATACCAACAAAAAATGGCAAGTAATATTACATATTAAATTTCACGTTCTTAAAGAAAAAATAAAGAAAAAAAACTAAAAAAAGATTAAAAAATAGCCGTTTTTAGCATAAAAAAACCGCTAAAATTGTGGGTTTTGCCACAAAAATAGCGGTTTTGGCGGAAGCGGTGGGCAGTAAACCCAAAGTTTTGATTGACAACGGCGATATAATAGGATAAAATTATGCTATTATGAAAAAAGAATTTTATTCAGATATTATATTTAATAAGCAAAAACGCCGTAGTGCAGTGATTTTGAACATGCTTTTAGTGGTGATTTCCCTTGGAACAGCGTCAATATTTTTAGTTAATAAAGACTGGCTTTTTGGTGGCGCGTTCGTATTTATAGCGATTTTTCCTATTGCGCTAATTCCCGTGTCGTTTAGAAATTACCCAATTCACGGCAAACCTATAATTACGGTAACCGATAAAGAAATTACAGTGATGAACGAAACGGTTAAGGTTAAGGATATAACTAAAATTAAAGTTTTAATAGACCTTCCACCGTGCACCGATGCCGAAAGCGTAAAAGCGTTAGAAAATATTAAAACCGTTCACCCAGGCTATGACGTTTACGGTAATTTAGATATGTTTTACGTTGGAAGTGACGGGAAAAAGAAGATAGTGTACAGCCACGTTTCAAACGTTATTGAAGCGCTTGAAGATATGCTTTACGTAGGCGTAAAAAACTATTCGGTAACGTATTCAATTAAGAAAAACACCGTTATATCCGAGTTTGATTTTAGAAAAGTGGTTTCTCAAAAAAAGCAAGAAGAGAACAATAAACTTTCTGAAAAACAAAAAAAGCGCCAACTTATATAACGGAAATATCGGCAATTTTCAAAAATATTAAAAATTTTGAAAAACCCCTTTATTTTATTTGCTCTTTTGAAAACTTTGTGTTAAAATACATATGCTTTATTGAGCACGCGGATGTGGCGGAACTGGCAGACGCATAAGACTAAGGATCTTATGAAGGCTACTTCGTGCAGGTTCAAGTCCTGTCATCCGCACCAACGAAATGCACCCTAAACGGGTGCATTTTTTCGTTGGTGCGCAGGACTTGAACCTACGGTTCAGCCCCTAGCGTGGCGCAACCCCTTTGTCCTTACGGACATTTCCCATAATAGGGGAATCCCCTGTCATCCGCACCAAAAAAAGGCCGACTTTTTAGTCGGTCTTTTTTCGTGCGCAGGACTTGAACCTACGATTCAATATTGATGATTAAGTTTAACACAAGCCAAAAAATTTTATAAAAATTTTCAAAGTTTGGCATTGACGAATTAAGTTAAAATTGGTATCATATAAGTAATAAAACTAAGGAAGGTATTGTTATGGGAAAATTCGTTATCAAAAAAACCGCAACCGGGTTTAACTTTTCACTTTATGCATCAAACAAAGAAAAAATCGCAGTTTCTTCACAAGTTTACACCGCAAAGGCTACTTGTAAAAAGGGTATGGAAAGCGTTGCTAAATTTGCCGTTAAGTGTATAGAAGAAGACAAAATTGAAGATAAAACTTTGAAAAAACCCGTTGAAAAAACTTGCCCTAAGTTTGAAATTTACTTTGACAAAGCAGGTTTATATAGGTATAGGCTTATCGCATCAAACGGCGAAAGTATCGCTATGAGCGAAGAAGGTTATAAATCTAAAAACGGCGTGCTTAACGGAATAAAAAGCGTGTCCGTAAACGCTGTTGGCGCTGAAATAGAAGAAGAAGTTTAATAAACTAAAACCACTGCAACCGCAGTGGTTTTTTTATTTTTGTAAAAACTTTTTTCTATATTTGCCGGGTGAAATTCCCGTTAATTTAGTAAACGTAGCCGAAAAGTAATACTCGTTAGAAAACCCGCAAGCGGGGGCGATATATCTAAACGGATAATCGGTTTGTTCAATGAGTTTGCAAGCGCGTTTTACACGCATTTCTTGAACGTAACTTCCAACCGATTTACCCGTGTTTTTTCTAAACCTATTATTTACCGCCACGCGTGATAAGTTAAAGGCGTTTGCTATTTTTTCGAGCGAAGCGTCTAAATTATCGTTTACGTAGTTTACCATTTCTAAAAACAAATTATCGCTAGGCTTGTTTTCGTATTTGATATACGGCGATTCGATTTCGGCTAAAAAAGTATACCAAATATCGTCAATTAAATGTCGCCTTAAATTTTCGGTAGGAAGGTCGTGCTGGCAAATAAGAAGCCTTAGTTTATTAAGGTTTTCAAGAATTCGACCACCGCCGTCAAAACTAAATTTACCGCTTGGAAGTTTTTTAGTGTCGTCAAACCCAAGCCGTATTATATGCATTGTAATTTTTTCGTTAACCACCTTAGAAAAATTTACGTTTGGCGGGCAAATCACCGCTTGCTTTTCGCAAACGGTATCCCACTTTTCGCTACCTATTTTGTAGTTAAACGAACCCTTTTCAACAAGGTAAATAGTTAAAAAATTATTTAAGTCGTTAGCGTTTCTAAAAAATTCAAAGTTCTCAAAATACGAGTGTTTGCGACTTGTTACTAAGTTATTCCATAAAGACAAAGTTAAGCCCCTACCTTTTCAATATTATAAAAAAATTATACAATATTAAATTTACACAGTCAATAAATTACGGTAAAATTTATAGTAGGGAGAAAAATTATGGAACTTTATTACGATATAGTTGTGTTAGGCGGTGGGCCTTCGGGGATATCCGCATCAATATCGGCAAGGCGCTTGGGCGCTAAGGTTTTACTCATTGAAAAAAACGGTGTTTTAGGTGGTATGAGCACGGCTGGGCTACTTAACGTTTGGTGTGGCGATAGTTATTCTAAGATATTTCAAAAGGTAATTAAAAACACCACTAAAAAGACGGATAGCGGTAGAAGAATTTTCTCGCCGGAAACGTTAAAGTACGAATATATTAAACTGATTGAAGAGTACGGGGTTGACGTTTTACTTCACAGTTTCGTGTGTGACGTTTCGGTTAAAAACGGCAGGATAGAAAGTATTAAAACTGCAAGTAAATCGGGCTATACGTCGGTTTTTGCGTCAAATTTTATTGATGCAACGGGTGATGGTGACGTGGCAAACCTATGCGGTATTCCGTTTGAAATGGGTAGAGAAGACGGGCTTACCCAACCTATGACCGTTGAGTTTATGATAGGTGGGGTAGACAGTGAAAACGCCCTTTTCAAACAAGCGCGTGGCAATGCTTATCTTCAACAAAAAATGCAAGAATATTTAAGTGACGGTAGAATTTCACGTCCCGTGGGGCTTATAATACTAATAGAGGCGTTAGAGCCAAATACCGCCTTTTGCAATATGACTAACGTTATCGGCGTTGACGGGACTAACGTTTTAGATATAACGAAAGCCGAGTTTGAAGCGCGCAAACAAATACCGCAAATAATAAAGTTTTTGCGTGAAAACGTAAAAGGTTATGAAAACGCCTACGTTATAACTTCGGCTTGTACGGTTGGCGCAAGGGAAACGAGAAGATTAAAAGGAAAGTACACCCTAACATATCTTGACGTTCAAGACGGTAGGTTTTTTGACGACTGGTTAGTTGACGGCGCTAAATACTGTTTTGGCGTTCACAACCCAAACGGCAAGGTGGACGCGGTTATCGGCAAACCCGTTGAAACGGGCAAGCGCTACACCATACCTTACGGCTGTTTCGTAAGCGATAAGATAGAAAATTTAGCCTTTGCCGGTAGGTGTATATCGGGCGACCACTACGCACATTCAAGTTATCGCGTTATGCCTATTTGCTTTGCCATGGGCGAAGGCGTTGGAAGTTGCGTTGCGTACGCTTTTGCAAACGGATTAAAGGTAAATTCGCTAACGCTTAGCGACGTTAAAAAAGTTCAACAACTCATTGAAGAAGAAATATGAAAAAACAAGGCAAACGCCTTGTTTTTCTTTAATCTTATTGATATTTAATATTACCTTTGTTATAATACAACAAAAGGAGAATTAAAATGCTAAAAATTAACGGTGACTCGTGCCACGAATTACTTTTAGACAGTCAAAAGCAGTTGTTAGCGTATAACGACCAAAGTGACTTTTTTGCTTGGCGTGAAAACTTAAAAGAAAAGTTTATTGAACTTATCGGCGTTAAAGAAATTGAAAAAAACGCTTGCCCTATAAGCGTTGAAATTGAAGAAGAAATTGAGTTTGAAACCTACAAGCGTATTCGTTTTACCTTTGAAAGCGAAAAGGGTTCGGTCGTTCCGTGTTATTTGCTTATTCCAAAAAACACGAGTGAAAAGCCACCGCTCGTAATTACTTTGCAGGGGCATACTACGGGTTTTCACAATTCTATAGGCGTACCTAAATACGAAGAAGACTACGTTAAAATCGAGCGCAATTCTTTTGCCGTTCAAGCGGTTGAAAGGGGATACGTTGCACTTGCTATCGAACAGCGCGCTATGGGTGAGAGAAAGACTAATATCCACGAGCCCGACAAAATTAGAATGTGCGCATTTCAAGCCCTTACTGCTTTTGAACTTGGTAGAACGCTTGTTGGCGAAAGGGTGTGGGACGTGTCTAAGGCGATAGACGCTATGAGTTTTTTTAGCGATTTAGTTGACCTTGATAAAATTATAATAACGGGCAATTCTGGTGGTGGAACGGCATCTTTTTATTCGGCAATTTATGATAAGCGCATTAAAATTTGCGCGCCGAGTTGCGCGTTTGCATCGTATAAAATGTCAATTATGAAACTTTATCACTGCGCTTGCAACTATATCCCCGGCGCACTTAAATGGTTTGATATGGGCGACTTGACTGCGTTAGTAGCCCCACGCCAACTTACTATTTTTGCAGGGGAAAAGGATATAATTTTTCCGTTAACTAGTGTTAAAAGCGCCTTCGATACGGCAGAAAAGATTTATGGAAAAGTAGGTGCTAAGGAAAACGTAAAACTCATTACTCACCCTTATGGGCATTTGTGGGAGCCAGAACTTATTTGGCAAGCAATTGCTCTTGAACTTGAAAAATTGAAATAAAAAAAGGCGTTTCCTTTGAAACGCCTTTTACTATGCAATTATTCTTGGGTTTTAGCCTTTTTCGATTTTAACTTTTCGAAAAGTATAAAAGCGTAATGTAAAACTAAGCCAACCACTATTGCTATAACTAGGTTAAACGCTACCGTTAAAACAAAAGTTAAAACGAGCACGATTATATCGTAAACTTTTTTAGTTTTGATGATTTCTACAAAGTGACGCCACTCGCTCATATTATACGCAACGATAAAGAGTATCGACGCAATAACCGGCATAGGAATAAGCGATGCATACGGCATTAAAACCACTAAAACAATAAATAAAACTACGGCGTGTACCATACCTGATACGGGTGTTCTACCGCCGTTTTTTACGTTAGCGGCAGTTCTTGCAATAGCGCCCGTTGCGGGAATTCCACCAAATAGCCCCGAACAAATATTGCCAAGACCTTGCGCGATAAGTTCGGTGTTGGGGTTGTGGGTGTCTTCAATCATACCGTCGGACACAACGCACGAAAGTAGCGATTCGATACCTGCAAGAATTGCTATGGTAAACGCGTCGGGAAGAACGGACAAAATAAGTTCACCGCTAAACTCGGGGAAGGCAAATTTGGGAAGGGAAGACGAGATTTCAAACGCATCACCTATCGTTATAACGGGCATACCCGTAAGCGCAACGACGAGCGAGCCAAGTAGTACTACGATGAGCGACGCGGGTACTTTTTTGAAAAACCTTGCCCAAATTATCATAATGGCAACCGAGAGCGCACCAACTAAAAGCGCAAGCCAGTTTATGGTTGAAATATTAGATATAACGTTAGCAATTTTATCAACCGTTTCAATATTTTCAACGCCTGCGGGGAAAGAAAGCCCCAAAAAGTCTTTAATTTGACCTACTACTATCGTTATTGCAATACCCGCGGTAAAGCCGACCGTTATAGTTTTGGGTATGAACTTTATAAGGTTGCCAAGCCTAAGTACACCCATAAGAATTAAGATAACGCCTGCAAGCAAGGTGGCAACGATAAGCCCGTTAAGCCCCTTAGTTGCTACTATTCCTGCAACTATCGTAGCAAATGCCGCGGTAGGGCCTGAAATGTTAACTCTACTACCGCCAAATAGTGCTATCACAAAACCTGCAAATATCGCGGTGTAAAGCCCTTGTTCGGGGCTAACGCCAGACGCTATTGCCAGTGCAATCGAAAGCGGAAGCGCTATAATTGCAACGATTATACCCGAAACAACGTCAGATAAAAACGATTTTTTGGTATAACCTTTGAAACAAGTAAAAATTTTAGGCTCGAAAGTTTTCATTTGTTAACTCCTTGATAAATACCGTTTAATTATACATATTTATAACTATTTTTACAACTGTTTTTCAAGGTTTTAGGCAATCTTCTTCTAAAACGTTAGATATAAGCCTATTTTCCATTTCCACTTTTGCAAGCGTAATAGCGTTGGGTTTTATTAAAAAAACGCTATCACTATTATAAGGCACGACTTTAACTATTTTGCCTAAGAACTCACTAAGGTCTGAAATTCTATCGTAAAGCCGTGGCGCTAGCGCACCTTGAACGTTTGCCCCGATAGATAAATTTTCAAAAAAAGCAAGCGGTAATAGGTGCGGGTGAATATCGAAAAAATCTTTTTCTTTTATATCGCGACGAGATAGTAGCGTAGGTGCGCTTGAAAGTAGCCACTCTTCTTCAATAGAAGTTCTACTAACCGTTTTATACCGCTTTTTTACGGTTAAGTTTTGAGATATAAAAAACTCGTCGTAAACGCCTGAAAACACGAGAGATTTAGACTCGGTTGAATATATAAAAACGGCGGACTTTTCCGCGGAAAAACTAAGTATTATAAGTTCGTTTAGTATAGTTATTTCAAAGTCTTTTGGAATAAAGGGTAGGGCTTTAACGTCTGAAATAGTTCCGTCTAAAAAGAATTTAACAGTTCCGTCAAGAACGACCGTTACGCTTGCTAAAATCGAGTACGCACTTTGTTGTTTTTGCCCTAACACTTTGAAAGGGTATCCGCATTTTATAGGGAAAACGGGATAAATAAAACGCCTACCAAAACTATTAAAAATTTTTATATCATTACACGATTTACTGCCGTAAACGGGTAGGTATTTAGCGCTTATAGGCAATAGTTCGAAAAACGGCTCGTCACACTCAACGTCTGCAAGGTGTAAATTATCGTTTATAACGCCTAAGTATTCGCCGTTAATTTTTAGGTGGCAGGGCGTTTCCGAGTATAGGTAGACTTTCATAATATAGTGTATTTACAAATTCGTTGCCGTATGTATTATAATTTGAAATTTAGGCAAAAATCTTAAAAAAGGAGATATTATGAAAAAATTTAACGAACTTACCACAAAAGAACTGATAACGAGCGTAAATTTAGCAAAAGATAGTGGCAATAGTTTAGTGAAGGCGTTTTTTGAGTTTTCAAAGAAACACGGCTACTCGCAAGGCAGTGTTAGAAACCACTACTACAAAGTAGTAAAAAACACCGAAAAAGGCGGTGATTTGTACCGCAAATTAGGGCTTTCAGATAGGCTTAAACCCGCTTTTATAAAAGAGTTTACGCGCGCCGAAGAAAAAGACCTGCTATACCAAATCGCAAAGGGCATAATTAACGGTAAAAGCGTTAGAAAAACCGTTTACGAACTTTCAAATAACAGCGATAAATTAGCGCTAAGATACCAAAATAAGTTTAGAAACTTAGTTAAAAACAACTCACCGCTACTTGAAGAAGTTTCTTCTATAATCGAACTTGAAACGGGGATAAAAGTAACTTTCAAAAACAGAGAAAAAACTGAAAAATATCTACAACTTGAAAGTGAAATTAACAAAATGCTTGAAAGGATTATCAAAGATATTAGCGACGAAAATAGACGGCTAAAACTAGACGCTACTAAACTCGAAAAGGAAAACGCGCAATTAAGGTGTGTAGTTAAAAAGACTATGCAGGAAAAACAATTTGAAAAATTTATAAAATAGAGTGATTTTTTACAAGTTTTGAAAGTGATTTTGTTATAACTTTATACTTCTTGTGTATAGTATAATAACATAGTTATACTTATAGTGCGCGAGGAGATTATGTTACAATTAGAAAACGTTAAAAAAATATACAAGACAAAAGCAGGTGACGTTCCCGCGCTTGACGGGGTTAGTTTACTTTTTCCTGAAACGGGTATGGTTTTCGTTACGGGTAAATCGGGTAGTGGTAAAACTACGCTCTTAAACGTTATAGGCGGGCTTGACGGGATTGACGAAGGCGAAATTTACGTTTACGGCAAAAAGTTTTCCGAGTTTACTGCTAGTGAGTACGATAGTTATAGAAATACGCTTATAGGTTTTATCTTTCAAGAATACAATCTTCTTCCCGACTACAATATTGAAAAAAACGTAGGTATTGCCGACGAACTTCAAGGTAAAAAGACGGATAGGGAAGAACTTCAAAGAGTGTTAGCAAGCGTTGGTATTGAAAATTTTGAAGGTAGAAAACCGGGGCAGTTATCTGGCGGTCAAAAGCAACGCGTAGCGATTGCAAGAGCGCTTATTAAAAACCCCAAAATCATTATGGCGGACGAGCCTACCGGCGCGCTTGACAGCGGTACGGGTATTCAAGTAGTTGAAGAACTCAAACGCCTATCCAAGGAAAAACTAGTTATAGTTATTTCTCACGACTTAGAACTTGCTAAAAAGTATGCAGATAGAATAATTAGGCTCGTTGACGGTAAGGTCGTTGAAGACGTTACCATTGAAGAAAGGGTTATAAAAGACAACGTTTTAGACGGTGCGGGCGTTTTAACCGTTAAAGCGGGCAGTGATTTATCTAGTGATGAAAAGGACGTTTTAGCATCGGCAGTTAAAAATAAAAAGCCTATCGTGGTTACCGATAAGCCTACCGTTAAAGAAAAAATTCCTACTGACGAGAGTAAGATTGTAAAAAGCAACGAAAAAGTTAAACTTATAAAGAGCAAGATGAAACTAAGTAGTTCCGCTATGCTCGGCATAAAGTCGTTAAAGGTAAAACCTTTAAGGCTGGTGTTTACCATACTTTTATCGGCAATAGCGTTTGCGGTGTTCGGTGTTTTTGACACGATAGCGTCGTATTCGCGCAGTAAAGTGGTGGCGGACTTTTTGCAAAACGGTGATTTCAAAACGGTAGCCGTCAACGCCGAAGAAGTAACGGAAGACGGAGAAAGTTACAACATAAATATAAGTGACGACGTGGTTTCCACCTTAAAAGCACAAACGGGTTACAACTTTAAGCCCGTGTACGGCGTTCAACCTTTCGTTTCAAATTTAGCGGTAAAGCCAACGTCTGAATATCTTTACGACATAAAAGCCGAAAACGGTACTAAGGTTAACAACAAAAGTAAGGGAAAAGGTTATTACGTTCCTAAAATTAGCGGTGTAGTAGAGTTTTCTGCTAGCGAAAGGAACGAATTTAGCAAAATTACCGAGTACGGCTACAACTTAATTTGGGGTAAATACCCTGAACTTGAATACGATAGTAGCGGTCAAGTTAAATCGGATAGCATTTATAAAGTTGCAATTTCAAGATACCTTGCAGACTGTATTATTTATCACTCAACCGATTATAACGGCAGACCTTCGTCAAATATATTCGGCAAGCCTATGCTCACCTACGCGGACTTTGAAGGGGTAAAAATTCTACCCGTTAACGCTACGATGACTAGTGGTGTTCCTGCGCTTGAAATAGTTGGCGTATACGATACGGGCGCAATTCCTAGCAAATTCGACGTTCTTAAAGACGCGTACGTTCAAAGCCATAACGACCCCAATCAACCGCTTATAGACGAACTTAAAGCGTACTTGGCGTCGGGTGCGGAACAACTTTTATTCGTACCCGAAGGCGGGATAGACGCGTCCATTAAATTTTTACAAAGACCGCGCGTTTTCTACGCGCCCACGGCAAATTATTCTATAAAGAACGAAAAGTTGGCAAGTAGCACTTCAAGTTCGTTAGTGAAGGCTGTGAACGAAGTGTTCTTAACCCCAGAAAGCGCCCCAAAAGGTAGTAACGTAATGATGTTTGACCCCGATAGGGAGTCTGCTGAAACTTATACGCTTGACAAAAACGAAGTTCTTATATCGTATAGAGACTTAAATTATATCTTTGAGCGTGAAAGGGCTTTGTCGTATCATATAGACGGGTATAGTGGCTACGGTAACGTTGTGCTTGATAAAATGTTATACGATATAAACTTTATGGGTACGGACGATAAGGTTAAGTTAAAGGCGCAGATTAAAGACGCTTTAACCCTTGCAAACAAGTTGTACGCAACTTACAGGGGCGAAACAAACTTTGACTACGCGAACGCCACTACCGAGCAAAAACAGACCTATAAAGATACATATTATAACCGTAAAATCACTCTTACTAAAACGTCGATTTCAAGGGGCGAATCTACGGTTACCGACTTTAAGGTGGTGGGCGTTTATTTTGACGTTAGAAACTCTTACGGTGTTACCCAGTTAGCGCCGATACTTGCAAGTGAAGAAACTCTTTCGGGTTTAGGGTTTTCACTCAACCAAGGTGTTTACCAAAGGGTTATGGCACCGATGAAGAAGGATAAAACGTCAATGAAACTTGCCGATTACATAACGGCAAATAGTGGGCTTACCCTTAAACTTTACGGGAACGACGTTTTATCTACCCTTGAATACGGTGAAACGCAAATTCTTCAATTTACTAACTTATTCCTTTACGCATCGCTCATTTTAGCGCTATTTTCGATGTTTATGCTCTTTAACTACATTTCAACGAGTATCGTATCAAAGCGTAACTCTATCGGCGTACTAAGAGCGCTTGGCTCAAACAGTAGCGACGTGTTTAAGATGTTTTTAACCGAAAGTTTAATAATTTCAACGATAAGCGGAATACTTGCTTGCGTAGGCTCTTACTTGGCTTGTCATTTAGTAAACACCTATGTTAAAGAGTTTATGAGTTTACTAGTAAACTTTGCAATATACGGCGTTCGCCAAGTGATTATCATATTTGCTATAAGCATAATAACGGGTGTTATTGCATCTATCGTTCCCATTATCAAAATTGCGAGAGAAAAACCGGTTGACCTTATTAGAAGACCGTAAAAAATTATGAAAGATTATATTTATTTGGACAATGCGTCCACCACACCGCTTGACGGTAGGGTGCTTGACGCTATGACGCCGTATTTAACCACCTATTACGGCAACGCGAATTCCGTTCACGGCGTGGGTAGGCAGGCGGTAAAAGGGCTTGACGAGGCGCGCCAAACGGTTGCCGACATTATAGGCGCTAACTTTAACGAAGTTTACTTTACTTCCGGCGGTTCGGAAAGTAACAACCTAGCAATTCGCGGTTCTTACTTTTCACGCGGGGATAAAAACAAACTTATAGTTTCGTCTATCGAGCACCCGTCTGTTTTGCAAACGGCTAAACATATTGAAAGTTTAGGCGCTTTATTAGAATGCGTTTCCCCAAGCGGTAGCGGTATTTTATCGGTTAGCGACTACTTAGATAAAGGTTTAAGCGATGTGTTTTTAGTGTGTATGATGACGGCTAACAACGAAATCGGTACGTTACAGCCCGTAAAAGAACTTGCAAAGGCGTGTAAAACCGCTGGCGCAACGTTTTTTACCGACGCCGTTCAAGCGATAGGCGCGTGCGATATAAACGTTAAAGATTTAGGCGTTGATATGCTATCTTTTTCGGCGCATAAGTTTGGTGGGCCTAAGGGCGTTGGCGTTTTGTATATAAAAAACGGCACGAAAATTAGCCCGCAAATATCGGGTGGGCATCAAGAAAGGGCAAAGCGCGGTGGCACTAGCAACGTTGCAGGTGCGGTAGGGCTTGCAACCGCCTTAAAACTTTCAAGAGAAAACCTTGATAAAAAGGCTAAATACCTAACCGAACTAAGAAATTATTTTATAGATAAGGTTATTAAATCTACGGGCGTTGCAACCCTTAACGGCGATAGAGATTTAAGGCTTTCAGGCAACGCAAACCTTACCTTTTCTGGAATTGACGGGGAGGCTCTCCTTTACGCGCTTGATATAAAGGGGGTGTGTGCGTCGCTTGGGTCGGCGTGTTCGTCGGGCACGATAGAGCCGTCTTACGTTCTTAAAGAGATAGGTTTAAGTGATAAAGATGCAAAATCTACCGTTAGATTTACCTTGTCAAGCGCTAACACGTACGAAGAAATTGATAGGGCGATTGAAATAATTTCAGAGTGCGTAAAATCTTTGAAAAAATAAAAAAGCAAGCTTATAGCCTGCTTTTTTAAGGAAGATTACTCTTCTTCCGCTTGTTCGCAATCACAGCATTTGCACTTAGAAAGTTCTTCTGCTTTCTTGCGAATTTGTTCTTGACTTTCTTTAACCATACGTCTTGCCTTGTGCGAGTTGGCAACGATAAGCGCGCCACCTAGCATACCTAGGGAAAGACCGATTAAAAACATTTTTCCGTCCATAATCTCTCCTTGACCGCTTAGGTCATAATAAGTATGTGGCGTAGTTAAAAAAATATACGAATTTTGTCGAAATTATGAAATGTATTTGTTTTGATATAGGCGATAAGCGTATAGGCGTAGCCGTTTCCGACCCGTTTGGAGAAATGGCGCTCCCGCTTGAAACTTATTACCGCAAAAATTTTAATAAAGATTTAGATTATCTTGTAAACTTAGCAAAATCTAGGTACGCTGACGTTATCGTGTGCGGTCTTCCCTTAAACTTTGACGGAAGTAGGTCCGAGCAAACGGATAAAACCGAGAGTTTTATTGAAGAACTTAAAAAGCGTACGGACATAAAAATCGTTACCGAAGACGAAAGGTTTACCACCTTAGAGGCAAGGCGCGTTTTACTTGAAGCCGACGTGCGCCGTCAAGACAGAAAGGCGGTAATCGATAAAATAGCCGCGTCTTACATACTTGAAACGTACCTACTAAAACTAAAAAACCAAAAGGAGAAAAAGTAAATGAATAACGAAAAAGACTTAATTGAAACGTTAGACGAACCTATTGAACTTTTTGACGACGAAGGCAATAAAACCGAGTTCTACCATATCGGAACTATGGAATTTGAAGGTAAAAACTACGCCTTTTTCCAACCTGCTGAAAGCGTTGAAGGCGCAGACCCTGACGACGTTGTTATCTTTGAAGTTGACGAGAAAAACCAAGTTCTTCTTCCCATAGACGACGAAGATTATCTTGAAAAGATATTTGATAAATTTCAAATTGAATACAACGAGCAATTTGCAGATGAAGAGAGCGACGGGGAACTCATCAACTAATTTTAATCCCTTATAAGCGTCGTTATACTTTGTTACTGCGACTTTTTATCACCTCGATAACCAACAAGGTTAATCTCGGCGGTAAAAAATCTTGTGCCTCGTCTAACTCGCTTCTAACGTCTTAAAACAAGTTGTAATAGGCTTATGATAGACGGACTTCGATGACCAACAAGGTCTATCTCACCCCGTAAACGTCGCGAGCCTCGATATACTTGCAACTAACGTCTTAAATACAAGTTGTAATAAGCATTGAGTTAAAACTTCGATGACCAACAAGGTCGCTCCCTTCCGCAAAAACACAAACGCCTCGCCTAACTTGTAACTAATACCTTAAAACGACTTTGTATAGTCTGTGTTCTAGGCGAGCCTCGATATACTTGCAACTAACGTCTTAAAACACAAGTTGTAATAAGCATTGAGTTAAGACTTCGATAACCAACAAGGTTAATCTCGGCGGTAAAAAATCTTGTGCCTCGTCTAACTCGCTTCTAACGTCTTAAAACACAAGTTTATATAGGCAAATTATAAAATAAAAACACAACCACAGCGTTGGCGGTAGCCAACATTTAGCTTTGCGAGACGGCAGTCAAATTTAGATTAAAAAAGCGTAGGAAAACCTACGCTTTTTTTTATACTATTATCATATTGTGTTCGTTTATTTTTTCGCCTAAAACCGATGAGTAGATATCGCTCGAAAAAACGTCCTTTTCAAAGACTTCTTTTGCAAAAGGCGATAGTTTAGATACGTCACTTTTCCTAGTGATTAGCGGATAAGCCGACTTTGATAGTAAGGATAAAAGTTCACTCTTTTCGCCGTTTATTGCAAGAACTTTCAAATAAAGGTCTTTTTTAAGGGCAGACTTTACGAGTTTTTCGTCTATTTTAAGCATAGTCGATAATAAAATTCTTTTAAGCCTTGCGGTAGTGTATCTTTTAGTTTTTAACTTTTCTAAAAGGTCAACGACCGTGAAACTATCTTTACAAAGCGCTTTAATTCGGTTTTCAAGCCCTTCAACGCAGTCAACCGCCTTTGCAATGTCTTTTTTATCGCTAGAAATTATAGAATACATAATTTCCCTATCAAAATTTGGCGGTAACTCTAAATCTTTGTAAACGTGCCCTGGAACGAAGTTTTTTACCGCAATTTTTTTGCCGTTTTGTAGCGCTGACCTTATAGCAAGAGCCGACGGGTTTGACTTTAATAGCCTTTCTTCGTTGTAACTAGCCCCGTCCCTTTTAATAACGTCAACTTCAATAGGGTAGTTATTTTTAAGTATTGCCTTAACGTACTCAACGCCAAGCACGTTGTTTGGCGACTTTAATATTTCGTCGTTAAAATTAGGGTTGGTTTTTTTAAGGGCTAATTCTCTCGCTTGAAGTAGTGAAAGCCCCTTTTTAAGTTGAATTTTTAACTCGCTTTTATATTCCGGCGTTTCATTTAGCATAAATACGGCGGTGTCGATAATCTCTTTTTTATCACCGCATTCCGCACCGAAACAAATAGACTTTTCAAGGGGTAAAGCGTTAATTAGTTTTACCGCTCCGCTAGAAAAAATTTCTGCCGTTTGGGTTGCGAACACGGTTGGAAGTTCAAACACGATATCCGCCCCGGATAGCACTGCGTGGCGGGCTCTTGTAAACTTGTTAAGGACGGCAGGTTCTCCACGCTGAGTAAAGTTACCGCTTAAAAAAACCGCAATATAGTCGGGCTTTAACTTTTCCTTTATAAAGTTTATTTGGCTTAAATGCCCGTTGTGGAAAGGGTTGTATTCCGCAACGATAGAACAAATTTTCAAAATTCCCCCTAGGTAATTTACATTTTCAAAAAATAGGTGTATAATGATATGGTAAATTACGTGAAAAGTAGTTTTCACTAAATATAATACACCAAAAACAAAAAATAATAAAGTAAATAACAAAATTTTATAAGGAGACTTTATGAAAGACATTTTAAGTGAGATTAAACAAAGAGCGTCTGCTCTTAACAAAACCGTAGTTTTACCCGAAGGGGAAGACAGTAGAGTTGTTGAAGCGGCTTACAAAACCGTAAACGAAAAAGTTGCATCTATTATTCTTTTAGGTAACGAAGAAGAAATTAAAAAGAACAATCCCACCGTTTGTTTAGACGGCGTTAAGATTATCGACCCCGTAGTTTACGAAAAGACGGGCGCTTACGCTGAAATGCTTTTCAATTTAAGGCAAGGTAAAATCAATAAAAAAACGGGCGCACCCGAATACGCTACCGTTGAAGATGCAAAAGCGTATATCTTAAAAGATTATACTATGTACGGCGCTTTAATGCTTAAAGCAGGTGACGTTGACGGTATGGTTTCAGGCGCTTGCCACTCTACCGCAAACACCCTTCGCCCAGGTCTTCAAGTAATTAAAACCGCACCCGGCGAAAAAATGGTATCTGCTTACTTTTTAATGATTGCACCCGAAGGTGGCAACAAATACTGTGAAGACGGTTGCTATATCTACGCAGATAGCGGTTTAGTTCAAAACCCAAGTAGTGAAGAACTTGCTTACATCGCTTTATCTTCTGCAAAATCGGCTATCCAAGTTGCTAACGTTGAGCCTAGAATTGCTTTCATTTCGCACTCCACCAAAGGTAGCGCAAAACACGCTGACGTTAATAAGGTGACGGACGCGGTTAAACTTTTCAAAGAAATCGCACCCGAATACAAGGCGGACGGGGAACTTCAATTCGACGCGGCTATCGTTCCTTCGGTTGCTAAGTCAAAAGCCCCGGGTAGCGAAGTTGCAGGTCACGCTAACGTTATGATTTTCCCTGATCTTGACGCTGGCAATAGCAACTACAAAAACACCGAACGTTTAGGCGGTTTTATGGCAATAGGTCCTATCTGCCAAGGTTTAGCAAAACCTATCAACGACTTATCTCGCGGTTGCGCAACTGACGATATAGTTGCAGCGGTAGCCATCACGGTATTGCAGACTAAGAATTAATCCCTTATAAGCGTCGCATAACTGCGTTACTGCCGTCGCCGAGTGTCTACAATGACCAAAAGGTCTATTGTAACCACTCGTCTAGGCGAGCCTTGTTCTGCTCGTTTCTAAGGTCTTAATTAAGTTGTGATAGGCTTTGAGTGAAAGTACTTCGTGAGCCTAGCCTAATACCCAAACTAACGTCTTAATTAAGTTGTAATAGGCTTTACTACTTACTAGTTGTAGACTAGTAGGTTAACTTGTAATTTAATTACAAAACTAAAAAATAATTAAAATTATTACTTTATTAAAGTTGACAATAATTTTCAAATGTACTATACTTTATAGGCAATATAATGATTATCGACGTTAGAAAGTTAAAATTTAGCGGAAAGTTCGAAAGCGATTTTGCTTTTGAATACGACTATCAAGGCGATTTGCCCGCTTTTTACGGCATCGTTCTTGACGGGCCCGTTTCGGTTAGCGGAACTTCTATACTTCAAGGAGACGACGTTTATATCGACGGGGCTATCAAGTGCAAGATTGTTGGTGAATGTGCAAGGTGCTTAAAAAGGGTTGAGCGCGAGTGGTCTTGTGAGTTCTCCGTAGTCTACGCGGTAACTCGTCAGGATGAAGACGATTACTTGTATCAAAACGGCAGGGTAGATTTAACCCCGGCGGTTGAAGATGCAATACTTACGTCAATTCCAACGGTTATTTATTGTAAAAGCGATTGTTTGGGCTTATGCCCCAGTTGCGGAAAGGACTTAAACGAAGGTCCTTGTGATTGTAAAAAATAAAAAGAGAGGTTTTATAAAATGGCAGTTCCAAAGAGTAAGGTTTCCAAGGCAAGAGGAAATAAAAGATTTGCTAGCAACTATAAAGTAGCAGTTCCTACGCTTGTTGAATGCCCTCAATGTCACGAGAAAAAGCAACCCCACAGAATTTGCAAAAAGTGCGGTTACTACGATGGCAAACAGGTTGTTGTTACGGCGACTGAAACTAACGAATAATTTATGAAATTTAGGGCGAAAAATATTCGCCCTTTTTTCAACGAGGATTATATGAAAAAACTTTTAAGTATTTGTATTTGCGCGCTGATAATCGCCTTATCGGGCGTTTTTAGTGTAGATAATTATAAAACGGTAAAAGCCGAGTCTACTACTATGCCAGATAAACACTTAATACTTAATAGCGACCAAAGTTACGGCGGTAGCGTAAACGAGAGTTTGTACGGCAAGGGCGCGCCCAAAAACGGCGAGTTTGACGTTGCTAATTCCCCATACTTTACCGTTAACGATTATTATAATATGTTATCCACCACGGGTGACTATCCGCTAACTATTTTACCTAACTTTAAGCCCTATCAACAAACTATGAAAAATAGTTCCGCTTTTGCGTGTTTAGTTATGGCGTTTAACCGCTTGGGGCTCGACGTAACCGGGGAGTATAGTGAACTTTCACTTTATCAAAAGTACGAACAGTTAAATGGAGTTACCCTTAAAGATGCGGACGTAAAGAGTGCAGACCTTCGCGATTTTATAAAGTCGCTTAATTTAGGTTACGAATTAGAGTCAAAGCCCTTTCCTAGCGGAAACACTAAAAATTCTAGCGACTTATTTAGAAGTTTCGTTGAAAGAAATTTAAACGAAGGCAATTACGTTTTAGTACGCTATCAGTCGCAAGCCGATTTTGGTTGGAAAATTATAATCGGTGTTGACGGTTTAGATACGGATTTTTATTATGACGACGTTTTGATTTTAGCAAACCCGTTTGACGTTTCCGACCATTATCAAGACGGGTTTTCTCTTCAACGCTTAGGCTCGTTTACCGTTTGGTGGCAACAAGTAACTGAAAATGGTGAAAAATCACTTTCAGACGAGTGTGTAGTAATAAAATCGGGTGTTAGAAATAACTTTACTAGAGTTGCAAGAAGTACCGAAATTAAACAAACGGCTTACGATTTACACTTAATGCTCAATGCGGACGGGAGTTACGGTGGCACGCGCAACAAGGATAAATACGGTGCTATTACTACCAAAAACGGTTCGAACAACCACTTAAACACCAACTACTATAAAACTAACGACTATTATAATATGGGTGACGAAGGTAGTCGCTTGTTACTTAAAAACTACAACACCTTTCAACAAACGATGGCGTCTAGTTGCGGAATTTGTTCAATGATGTCGGTATTTAATTATTTGGGAGAATCCGTTGACGAGAGTTGGGAAGTAACCCTTACTGAAAGTTACGAAAGGTTAAACAGAACGAATATTCTAAAAAAAGGAACGAGTGCAAAAGGCAACTTAAAAGTAGCCGAAGAACTTGGTTATAAAGGTTACGTTGGCGGTTCAAATACGGGCGAAGAACCTGCTTTTCCAACCTACGAAAGTTATCGTGATTTTATAAAGGAAAATCTTCAAAAAGACCAGCCCATAGCAATTTCTGCAAGACCGCAAGGTGGGCACTGGATAGTTATTATCGGGCTTGACGATATGGGAACGCCAAACATCTACGACGACGTTATAATCACGGCAGACTCGTCAGACACCTGGGACCATTATCAAGACGGGTACAACACCTATTCGGCAACGCATTTATATAGAACGCATTTTAGCGGTCATTTAGATAAGTGCTATTCGTACCTTATTATTAAAAAGCCTTTCCCCGTATGGGCTATCGTTTTAATAGCGGTAGGTGGCGTTGCAGTGCTAACAGGTGGAACGTTTGCAGTAATTACCATTATAAAAAAGAAAAAATCTAAAAAACAAAGCGTGTGAAAACACGCTTTTTAATTTCACAAAAATTTTAACTTAAAAAAAGTCAAAAACACTTGATTTTTATAATTCTACGATTTATAATGAATTAGCACTCTATGTGTGAGAGTGCTAATTTTTTAACAAGGAGAGTATTATGAAAAAGTTCAAAACGGAATCGCAAAGGGTGTTAGACCTTATGATAAATTCCATATACACTAATAAAGAGATATTTTTAAGAGAAATTTTAAGCAACGCGAGTGACGCTATTGATAAACTTTACTATAAATCTTTGCAAGGCGGTATTTCAGGGCTTTCAAGAAATGATTTTTATATAAATATAGATATAGATAAGGACGCGCGCGTTCTCAAAATTTCCGATAACGGTATCGGTATGACGGAAGAAGAATTAGATAAAAATCTTGGCACGATAGCAAAGTCCGGTTCGCTTGACTTTAAGGCAGACGAGAAGTTAAAGGAAGAAGATATAAACATTATAGGTCAATTCGGCGTAGGTTTTTACTCTGCGTTTATGGTGGCTGAAAAGGTTGAAGTTATCACCAAAGCCTACGGAGAAGATACTGCTTACAAGTGGTCGTCAAAAGGGGCGGAAGGTTACGAGATTAGCCCTTGCGAGAAAGACGGGTTCGGCACTGAAATTGTTCTATATATAAAAAATGACGAGGGCGGTGAAAACTATTCTACCTATTTAGAAGAATACACGATTAAAAATCTCGTTAAAAAGTATAGCGACTATATAAGATATCCTATTAAAATGGACGTAACGGAGTACAAGGAAGTTGACGGCAAGCAACAAAGTTACTTTGAGAACAAAACGCTTAACTCTATGACGCCTATATGGAAAAAGTCAAAGTCGGAAGTTAAAAAAGAAGAGTACGACGAGTTTTATATGGCTGAATTTTTCGATAGTAATGCGCCCGTTAAAACGATTTCTATGTCGGTAGAAGGCGCGGTTGACTTTAAGGCGCTTTTATACGTTCCTAAAACTCCGCCGTATAACTATTACAGCAAAAACTACGAAAAAGGGCTTAAACTTTACACCAACGGCGTTATGATTATGGATAAGTGCTCAGACCTATTGCCTGACTATTTCAGTTTTGTAAAAGGCGTTGTTGATAGTGAAATTACCCTTAATATCTCGCGTGAGGCAGTTCAACAAACCCGCCAAATTAAAGCGATAGCGCAAAGCATTGAGAAAAAGATAAAGTCAGAACTTTTAGATTTACTTAAAAACGACAGGGCTTTATACGAAGAGTTTTTCAAATCTTTCGGGCTACAACTTAAATTTGGCATTTACCAAAGTTTCGGTATGAATAAAGACCTTCTTCAAGATTTACTTTTATTCTACTCGATAAAGCAAGATAAACTTATAACCTTAAAAGAATACGTTGAAAACGAAAACGGCGATATCTACTACGTTTCGGGAAAATCGGTATCCGGTATAAAAGCGTTACCGCAAACTGAAAAACTCATCTCTGACGGAAAGGACGTGTTGTGTCTAGTAGACGACGTTGACGAGTTCGCCATCAAATTTATCAGCGAGTACGACGGTAAAAAGTTCATAAACGCCACCCAAGAAGTTTCAAGTGAAGACGTTGAACTAAGTGGTGACGAAAAGACGGTATTTGATAAGATTAAAACCGCGCTTGACGGTAAAGTTATTAAAGTAGTCGGCGCAAAAGATATGGCAAACCACCCCGTATGCTTGGCAACCGAGGGCGAAGTTTCGCTCGAAATGGAAAAGGTTTTGAAATCGCAAGCGGGCGGTAGCGAAATTAAAGCGCAAAAGGTACTTAAAATCAACCTTTTACACCCCGTTTTAGAAAAACTTAAATCGCTTAGCGAACAAGAACTTGACGATATGGCTAAAATCTTATACGCCTTAGCATCTCAAATTGCAGGCTTAGAAGTTGAAAATCCAACTTTCATAGCCGAAAAAATTATTAGTTTGCTTTGCAAATAAACAAAAATGCGGAAAATTTTCCGCATTTTTAATTTTTTTTGAAAAAGGGGGTTAAAACGCTTTACAACTTTAGCGTAATAAAGTATAATGTAACCATAACACTTTACCAAACTAAAGTGAAAGGAGAAAAATTATGAAAAAGTTATTAACTAAAATTTCAGGTATGATTTTAGCGGTTGTATGTATGTTTTCAATGACCGCTTGTGGCGAAACTTTACTTATCGGTAAAGAATTTACCGCAGCAACTTCGCAAGTTGATGCGCTTTCTAAACTTGATAAAGGCGAAGCAGACGTTGCCGTTATCGACTCGGTTATGGCAGGCTATTATACTTCTACTGGCGAATACGCTAGCAAAATGCAAATGGTAGAAGGTCTTGTACTTGCAGAAGAAAAGTACGGTATTGCAGCAAAAAAGGGTAACGACGCGTTGATTTCTAAAATAAACGAAGCGCTTATCGCTATTAGAACTACCGATTACGCTACCGTTGCAAACAAATACGGCTTAAATTCGTCAATTGCGTTAACGCAAGATACTACTAACCCCAAAGCAACCGCTAGCGATAATAGTTGGAACGAACTCGTATCTTCGGGTACTTTGGTTATAGGCTATACCTTATTTGCCCCTATTGCTTTCAAGGAAGACAACGTTTTACAAGGCTTTGATATCGAACTTGCTGAAAAAGTCGTTGCATGGCTTAATAGTGAGTATTCAGTTAACTTAACCGTTCAGTTTGAACTTATCGAGTGGTCTACCAAAGAAGCAAAACTTGAAGACGGTACGCTTGACCTTGTTTGGAACGGTATGACTATTACCCCCGAACGCGAAGCAGGTATGTGCATTTCTATTCCTTATCTTTACAACAAGCAAGTAGCGGTTATCTTGAAAGAAGACGCTACTAAGTATACCGATAAAGAAAGTATGAAAAACGCTATTATGACTGCGGAAAAAGGTTCTGCTGGCGAAACTGTTATCGTTGGAGAAAAAGAAGAATAAAATTCGGAGATTAAATGGAAAATTTTCAACAAATTATTCTTGAACTTTTAGAGGGTTTCGGCAATACGGTGTTACTGTTTGCCGTAACCCTTATTCTCGCTTTACCGCTAGGATTACTCCTTGGGTTTGGCTCGATGTCAAAGTTCAAACCGCTAAAATGGCTAGTAAAAACTTTGGTGTGGATAATTCGCGGTACACCGCTTATGTTACAAATATTATTAGTAAGTTTTTTACCGTATTACGTTTTCGGCGTTCAAACCAAACAGTTAGCGTCGGCGCTTGGGCTTACCATTAACGCCACGATGTTCGTTTTCGTAGCGATTGCTTTCGTAATAAATTACGCTTGTTATTTTTCTGAAATTTACCGCGCTGGTATTGAAAGTATTCCCGTTGGGCAGTACGAGGCGGGCAAGGTTTTGGGTATGACTAAAAACCAAATTTTCAGTAAAATTATACTAATGCAAGTAATAAGGCGTATTCTTCCGCCTATGTCTAACGAAATCATAACGCTTGTTAAAGACACGTCGCTCGCGCAAGTACTTGGTATTATAGACCTACTTAACGCTGCGAAATACGCGGTTAACCACTACGTAGTTTTAACGCCTTTCGTGTACGCAGCGGTGTTCTATTTAATATTTAACGGTATTTTAACTTTACTATTTGGTTATATCGAGAAAAAACTTTCTTATTACAAGGTGTAAAATGGCATTTTTAGAAGTTCAAAATTTAATAAAAAGTTTCGGTAAAACCGAAGTGTTAAAGGGTGTTTCTTTTACGCTTGAAGAAGGTGAAGTTTTATCTATAATAGGCCCGTCGGGTAACGGTAAAACAACGCTACTTAGATGCCTTAACTACTTAGAATTTGTCGACGGGGGCATTGTAAAACTTAACGATACGGTTATTCAAGACGAAAACGTTAAAACCCTTAAAGAAGACGAAATTCGAAACCAACGCCTTCATTTTGGTATGGTTTTTCAGTCGTTTAACTTGTTTCCGCAATACACGGCTAAGCAAAACGTGAGTTTGGCGCTATCCATTATGGAGAAAGAACGCGCTAAAAAAGGGCAAGAACCGTTATATAGCGTACCTTCTGAAAAGGTGGCGGAAAACTTGCTTGAAAGGGTAGGGCTTAAAGATAAAATGAACAACTATCCTTGCGAATTATCGGGCGGTCAATGCCAACGCGTGGCAATAGCAAGGGCTATGGCGTTAAAGCCTGACGTTTTGTGTTTTGACGAGCCTACTTCGGCGCTTGACCCAGAACTGACGGGCGAAGTATTAAAGGTTATAAAAGAACTTAAAGCAACTACGGGTATGACGATGATAATCGTAACCCACGAAATGGAATTTGCTAAAAACATATCCGATAAAGTTATGTTTATGTGGGACGGAAAGGTGTGTGAATTCGGTACGCCCGAAAAGGTTCTTGAAAACCCCGAAATGGAAGAAACCAAGCACTTTTTACAATCTTTTTTAGAGAATAAACAATGATTTCATATTATCAAAAATATCAAAATACAATAAAAAGCCTTGCAAATAAGCCAAGGCTTTTACTTCATAGTTGTTGCGCGCCGTGTTCGTCGGCTTGTCTTGAAGAGTTAACTAAATATTTTGAAGTGGACGTGTATTTTTATAACCCGAATATCACGCTTGAAGAAGAATTTAACAAAAGACTAAGCGAACAAATTCGTTTTATAAGCGAAGTTTACGGCGATACGATTAAGGTTATAAACGCGGGGCATAATAGCAATGATTTTTACTCTAAAATTAAGGGGCTAGAAGAACTACCCGAAAGGGGTGCAAGGTGCAAAGTTTGCTATGCACTACGGCTAGAAAAAACGGCAGGGTATGCTAAAAATAACGGTTACGATTATTTTACGACTACCTTATCACTTAGCCCACATAAAAACGCCGAGTGGATAAACCAAATCGGCGAAGAGTTAGAGTTAAGTTACAACGTTAAATTTCTAAATAGCGACTTTAAGAAGAAGGGCGGATATCTCCGTTCGATAGAACTTAGTAAAGAGTATAATTTATATCGTCAAGACTATTGCGGTTGCATTTTTAGTCGTAAGGCGTGAAAAACGGCGTTATGCTTTGTTCTTTATGTTTTTGCGAAATTCCTGCGACCGATAAATTCTAAAAAACAAAAAAACGGCTTACAAGCCGTTTTTCTATTAAAAAAGCAAGGCTTTTGCCTTGCTTTTTAAGTTGTAAAATTATATTACTTGCACTCGTCAGCCTTGCCAGCGCAACCTAATACGTTGATAAGTTTGTGCTTAACGATTTCTTTGATGTTTGCTCTAGCGGGTTTAAGGTATTCTCTGGGGTCGAACTTGTCAGGCTTTTCGTTGAAGAATTTACGGATAGTACCCGTCATAGCAAGTCTAAGGTCAGAGTCAATATTGATTTTGCAAACTGAAAGTTCAGCAGCCTTTCTAAGTTGTTCTTCGGGAACGCCGATAGCGTTAGGCATTTTACCGCCGTTGTCGTTAACCATCTTAACGTATTCTTGCGGAACTGACGAAGAACCGTGAAGAACGATGGGGAAACCAGGAAGTTTTTTAGAAACTTCTTCTAAGATATCAAATCTAAGAGCAGGGGGAACTAAGATACCGTCTTCATTAACTGTGCATTGTTCCGGAGTGAACTTGTAAGCGCCGTGCGAAGTGCCGATAGCGATTGCTAAACTGTCAACGCCCGTTCTAGTTACGAATTCGATAACTTCTTCGGGTTTGGTGTAAGATTCGTTGCCAGATTCAACCTTAACTTCGTCTTCAATACCAGCGAGAGTTCCGAGTTCGCCTTCAACGGTGATGTATCTACCCCTTGCTGCAACGTCATGCGCGTAGTCAACAACCTTTTTGGTAAGGGCGATGTTTTCTTCGAAAGGAAGGTGCGAACCGTCAATCATAACGGAAGTGAAGCCACCGTCGATAACTGCTTTACAAGTTTCGAAGTCAGGGCCGTGGTCAAGGTGTAAAACGATAGGAATTTCGGGGCATTCTAAAACTGCTGCTTCAACGAGTTTTACAAGATAAGTATGGTTTGCATACGCTCTTGCGCCTTTACTAACTTGTAAAATAACGGGTGCGTTAACTTCTTTACAAGCTTCGGTAATACCTTGAACGATTTCCATGTTGTTTACGTTAAAAGCGCCGATAGCGTAACCGCCGTTGTACGCTTTTTCAAACATTTTTTTACTATTAACAAGTGCCATAAGTAAAAATCTCCTTAAAAATAATTGATTAGTCTAATTATATACCAAATAATTAAAATATGCAATTGTTTTTTAACCCGAAGAAAATTTTTGTGTAAAATAACCGAATAAAAATCTACCTTATTGTCAACAATTAAATCAATAACGAAATTTTACAAAATTCCGTATAATGATAAGGGGGAGAAATTGGATTTCATGATTAAACGCGGTGAACTTTACTATGCCGATTTAAGCCCCGTTGTAGGAAGTGAGCAGGGTGGAATTCGCCCCGTGCTAGTCGTTCAGAACGACGTTGGCAATAAATACAGCCCAACCGTTATCGCCGCCGCCGTTACTAGCAGAATAAACAAGGCAAAACTTCCAACGCATATTGAACTTAACGCCGTAGAGTACGGGCTAAGTAAAGATTCGGTGGTGTTACTTGAACAAATACGAACGCTTGACAAACGAAGGCTAAAAGAGAGAATAGGCGAACTTTCGCCCAAAACTATGATTATGGTTGACGACGCTTTACTTATCAGTTTGGGGTTTACCAAAAAAGCATAACTAAACTTTTACTCCGCAATTTTTATTGCGGAGTTTTTATTTTTATTAAAAATACTTTGTATTTTTGTAAAGATGTGCTAAAATAAAATAAAAAGGAGTAAATTCTATGAAAAAACTAAGAACTATTGATATAGTAGTTTCCATCGTAGCGCTTATTTTAGTAATTGCGGTGGCAACCGTACTCGGCGCGCTTCAAGTATCAGGCGTTATAGACCTTGAAGTTGACACCTTTTTACTTATTATGACCGTTCTTACCTTAGGTATAGGCTTATACCTTACCGTTTACGCAATTATCCGTAAAGGTGGGTACGAATACGCCGTTGGCGGAATACTTTTAGTAGTTGGCATAATTTTACTTATGGTATGCTTAAAGGCTGAAATTTGGCTCATTTTAATCGTGGGCGTTGGTATTTCGCTTATAGCGATGCTCGTTCCATTTTTATTAAAGGCTAAATCGTTAGTCGTTGAAAGGGCGGACGAAAAGGAAGATTTCGTTCCCTATATGCAAAAACTCGAAGAACAAAAGAAAGAAGAAAAAGAAAAGGAAGAGAGTGAGCCCCTTCCCGAAATAAAATCATTTAAGGACTAATATTATGCAAGATATTAAACGCAATTTAACTTTACTTACAGACCTTTACGAACTTACTATGATGAACGGCTATCTCAAAAAGGGCAAGGATAAAGAAGTTGTGATATTTGACGTGTTTTTCCGTCAAAACGAACTTATAACTTACTCTTTGGCGGCTGGGCTTGAACAGGCGATCGACTATATTTTGAGTTTCCGTTTTTCAAAAACCGATATTGAGTATTTAAGGAGCATAAACGTCTTTGACGAAGAGTTTTTAACCTATCTTGAAGGCTTGAAGTTTACTGGCGATATATATTCCGTACCCGAAGGAACTATGGTTTTCCCCGGCGAGCCGATACTCACGGTAAAAGCCCCCGTTATCGAAGCGCAACTTATCGAAACGGCGGTTCTTAATATTATAAATCACCAAACGCTAATTGCGTCAAAGGCGGCAAAGATAAGATATTCTGCCGGTAGCGATTTAGTTATGGAATTCGGGCTTAGAAGAGCACAAGGGCCAGATGCCGGCATTTACGGGTCGCGCGCGTCGGTTATAGGCGGTTGTAATTCAACTAGTAACGTATTAGCGGGTAAACTTTTCGATATCCCCGTTGCTGGTACTCACGCGCACAGTTGGGTTATGAGTTTTCCGTCCGAGTACGAGGCTTTCAAAGCGTATGCCGACGTGTATCCTGACAACGCGTTACTGCTTGTAGACACGTACGATACCTTAAAAAGCGGTATTCCAAACGCAATAAAAGTTTTTGACGAACTTAAAGCGCAAGGCAAAACCCCCAAGGGTATAAGAATAGATAGTGGCGACTTAGCCTACCTAACCAAAAAAGCAAGAAAGATGCTTGACGATGCGGGATATCCCAACGCAATAATTTGCGCTAGTGGTGATTTGGATGAAAAACTTATCCAATCTCTTAAACTCCAAGGCGCAAAGATAAATTCGTGGGGCATAGGCACTAAACTTATAACTAGTGCAGATATGCCTGCGCTCGGCGGTGTTTATAAACTTGCAGGCGTAGTTAATAAAGACGGTAGCGTTACCCCCAAAATTAAAATTTCGGAAACTAGCGCTAAAATTACCAACCCCGGCTTTAAGAAGGTGGTTAGAATTTATGACGCGGAAACGGGCAAAGCCGAAGCCGACCTTATAATGTTATTCGACGAAGTTATCGACCAAACTAAACCGCTTACCATAACTCACCCGATAGAAACGTGGAAGAAAATCACGTTTAACAACTATAAAATAAAGGAACTTTCAGTAGAAGTTGTAAAAGACGGTAAACTCGTTTACAAATTCCCAAGCGTAAAAGAAATTGCTCGTTACGCCGAAGAGGAAATGAAGTCTTTCTGGGACGAGTATTTAAGACTTGACAGACCGCATATATATAAAGTTGACTTATCAGACAAACTCTTAAAACTCAAAACGGATATGCTTGCTGAAATTAGAAAGTAAGTAATATGGAAAACAATTCAACTAAACAACTGCAAAACGCTAAAAAGCGCGCGCAAGACATTACTGAAACGGCGAAAGAGCAGTACAAAATCGAAATTGATAGGTTAAAACTGTTTAACGCGCGGTTTAACGCTTTCGTTAATAAAACCGTTCAAAATTACCCGTCTGACCAAACTAGGAAACTCGTCGTGGTGTCTGAGATGATTACCGAGATTTTAATGCGCGACGAAGAAGATTTTTACACCGCAAAAGACAAAATTGAAGATATTTACAAACTTATAGACGAAGAAGGTGCAAATTATTCTGAAAAGCCTTCGCTTTTTGGCAAGAGCGACAACGGGTTTGATATGGAAGAAGTTCTCAACCCCAAAGGCGAACTCGACCTTAAAAGCCTTCTTCAAGAACTCGGAGTTACCGAATGATTTATATCGTGTGTTTAATTACGGCGGTGGGCGTTTTAGCCCTTGACCTAATAACTAAATATTTTGCCCAAGAATTAAATTTTAACTTCGTAGTTATTCCAGAACTTGTAAAGTTTAAGTTAACCTACAACACGGGCGCGGCGTTCAGTTTTTTAAGCGATAAAAGTTGGGCGATAACTTTGTTTGCAATAATTACGTTTATTGCCTTAGCGCTAATACTAGGCTACTTTATTTTCAATATTATAAAGCACAAAAAAGTGTCTAAATGGTTACTTATATCGCTATCGCTTATATTTGCGGGCGCACTTGGTAACCTTATTGATAGGTTGATGCTAGGAAAGGTTAGGGACTTTATTTTCGTATTCTACAACACCCAAATTTTCCCTGCGATTTTCAACGTTGCGGATATGGCGCTAGTTATCGGCGTTATTATGACGTGTATATACCTTTTGTTTTTAGATAAAGACGCGGTTTTTAGGAAGCCCCCAAAAGCGCCCGAAAAAATTTGCGAAGATAAAATCGAGCCAGCCGAAGGAGAAGAAAATGACGATAACGGTTGACGAAAAGGGTGTTAGGCTTGACGTTTACTTATCTAAAAAACTTGACTTTTCCCGCGCGAAAACCCAAAAACTTATAGACGACGGCAACGTTACCGTAAACGGTAAGACAGTAAAATCTAAAATGCTAACCGCGGTGGGGGACGAGATTGTCGTTACTATTCCAGAGCCTGTCGGCGTTTCGGTAAAGGCGGTTGATATTCCGCTTGATATAGTTTATCAAGATAGCGACTTAGCAGTTATAAACAAACCGCAAGGTTTAACCGTTCATCAAGGCAGTGGCACGGGTGATGAAACGCTAGTTAACGCGCTACTATATCATCTTGACAGTTTAAGTGGTATAAACGGTGTAATAAGACCTGGGATCGTTCACAGAATTGATAAAGATACGTCAGGCTTACTAGTAGTTGCTAAAAACGACAAGGCGCATTTGAGTTTATCAAAGCAGATAGAAACTAAAACTTGTAAGCGCGTTTATATTGCCTTGCTTGAAGGCGAATTAAAACAAGATTTTGGCAAAATTGAAACCTTTATTTCCCGTTCAACGAAAAACCGTACGCAAATGGCGGTTGCGCCTAGCGGAAGAAGGGCGGTAACAAATTACAAAGTTATTGAAAGAAGTAACGGCTACACCCTTTGCGAATTTTCGCTTGAAACGGGTAGAACGCACCAAATACGCGTTCACTCAAAGCACTTAGGTCACCCGATAGTGGGCGATACCGTTTACGGATATAAAAACCAAAAGTTTAAGTTAAACGGGCAACTACTTCACGCTAAAAGGTTAACCTTTATTCACCCGTCTACGGGAAGAGAAGTTTCTTTTGAAGCGCAAACACCCCCTTACTTTGTAAGCGTTTTGAAAAAACTTGGGTTTACTAACATTTAAGGAGATAAAAATGGCTAAAATTTCTAAACTTATAAACACTCAAAAAACCAAATATTTTTGGCTATATATCGTAGTTGGCGCAATACTAATGATAGTGTCTATTATGCTGATGCCGTTTTGGAAGGATATAGCACCAGATTTATTCTTTGCATCCTACGGCGAAGATTTTATTAAAATAGTAGTAGCAGGCGTACTCGTTTTGTATATGTTTGGCTACCTTCTTAAAAAACTTATCAAAACTAGCATTATGGCGGTTAAGGTTTTATCTATCGTAGAATTTACCGTGTTATCGCTTATCGCACTTGGTTGCATTATTTCGCAATTTGCAGTATTTTACCTTGATATTTCAATTATTTTAGCGCTTGCCGTTTGGATGCGCGGTTTGGTTGAAGTTGTTAGGGCGTATCTTTATAATAACGCTAGCGAAAAATACCCCGTTTCTAAACTCGTAATAGCAATCGTTTTAATTACGCTTGGCGGGTACGTGTTTGCATCGAACGTAATTACTGCTGAAATAGTTTTATGGGTGGCAACGATATTTGCCTTTATCATAGCGCTTATAATATTTGTCCTTGGTTTTTACAAAAACCCCAACACCAAAAAGACTAAAAAGAAGTAAAATATGTTAAAAATTCAAAGCGTTATTAAAAATTTAATAGCGGACGAGTTAGGTATTAAACCTAACGACGAAATACTTTTTTTCGACGGGTTCGAGGCGTTAGACCTTTTAGATTATCTTTATTACGACAGTCAAACTTTCTTTACTTTAACCGTAAAAAGCGGTGACGAGATTATCGACTTTGAAATCGAAAAGGATGAAGACGAGAGTTTGGGCGTAACGTTCGTATCTGATAATTTAGACGTTAAAACCTGCCGTAACAAATGCCTGTTTTGTTTCGTTGACCAAATGCCTAAGGGGATGCGCCCGTCACTTTATCTTAAAGACGACGACTATCGCCAAAGTTTTCTCCACGGCAATTTCGTAACTTTAACTAACGTATCGAGCGCGGAAATTGATAGAATTATAAGGCTAAAACTAAGCCCGCTTTACGTTTCCGTTCACGTTACCGATAGTGAAGTTAGAAAAAAACTTTTAGGAAACCGCTTTGCCGGCGACATACTCGAAAAACTTAAAAAACTAAGTGATAACGGCATTAAATTACATACCCAAGTAGTGTTAGTTCCTTACCTTAACGACGGGGCTATTTTAGATAAAACTTGCCGTGATTTGTTTGCATTAAAAGGCGTTCAGTCAGTGGCGGTAGTTCCTTGTGGAATTACAAGGCATAGAGAAAATTTATATAAAATCGACGACGTTGACGGGGGCTACGCAAATTGCGTTATCGAGCAAATTAAAGGGCTAAATAGCGAGTTTAACCGTAGTTTTATTCAGCCGGCTGACGAGTTTTATTTCAAAGCAAAACGCGCGGTTGAAAGCGTTGATTTTTACGGCGACTTTTCGCAAATTGAAAACGGCGTTGGCGTTACCGCTAAGTTTGAAAACGAACTGACAAGTTCGCTAAAAAAGGCTAAAAACAACGCAAAATACCTTTTAATAACGGGAACTAGCGCGTATAATTTTATATATTCGTGCGCCAAAAAAGTGGAAAGTTTCGTCAGCGGTTTGAAAGTTGACGTACTAGGGGTTGAAAATAAGTTTTTCGGCTCTACCGTAAACTGTACGGGGCTACTCGTTGGCGAAGATATACTAAACGCTTGTAAACTTATTGTAGAAAGCGAAAAATACACGGCTTTAATACTACCTTCGGTGTGCTTAAAGTGTGACGAAGAAGTTTTTTTAGACGGGCTTACCGTTAAAGAACTAAGCGAAAAATTAAAACTAGATATAATTATTACCGACGGTAGCGGAGAGAGTTTCTTTTCGTCGCTTTCGGGCGGTAAAAATTTAAGGATTGTAAAATGAAAAAACCTATCGTTGCCGTAGTTGGCAGACCAAACGTCGGAAAATCTACCTTCTTTAACAAGGTGACCGGCAAGAAAATTTCAATAGTAAAAGATAAGCCGGGCGTTACTCGTGACCGCATTTATTGTGATGCCGAGTGGTGCGGAAAGGCTTTTACGTTAATAGACACGGGCGGTATAGAACTCAAATCGCAAGACGAGATGTGGAAACATATCAAAAAGCAGGCGGAAATTGCCATTGAAACGTCAGACGTAATACTTTTTATGTGTGACGGTAAAGGTGGGCTTACCGCGTCTGACGTGGAAGTTGCGTCAATGTTAAGAAGAAGTAAAAAACCTATCGTTTTGGCGGTTAATAAACTCGATAACTACGACCAAAGTGCACTTTTTGAGTACTACGAACTAGGCTTAGGCACGCCCGTAGGTATTTCGTGCGAGCAGGGTAAAGGTTTAGGCGACTTGCTTGACGAAGTTTGTTCTAACTTTGATAGCGTTGAAGCCGAAGAAGAAGACGACACCGTTAAAATTGCAATAGTAGGAAAGCCCAACGCTGGTAAATCGAGTTTAGCAAATAAACTCTTAGGCTTTGATAGAACGATAGTATCAAGCGTTGCAGGGACGACGCGTGACGCTATCGATACCCCTTTTACCTACAACGGTCAAAAGTTTACGCTTATTGACACCGCGGGTATTAGAAAGAAAAAGTCCGTTTACGACGACGTTGAATATTACAGCGTAGTTCGCGCTTTCGGCGCAATTAGAAGAGCAGACGTTTGCTTGGTGGTAATAGACAGCGTTGAGGGTTTAACCGAGCAAGACGTTAAGATTTTAGGCTACGTTCACGAACAGGGAAAACCGTCTGTCGTTATAATGAACAAGTGGGACTTGGTTGGAAAGGACACCTTTACCATAGAAAAATTCCGCAAAAAGTTAGACGACGACCTTGCCTTTATGGACTATTATAAGTCGATATTTATTTCGGCAAAAACGGGGCAAAGAACTGAAAAGATTTTAAGCGTAGCGCTTGAAAGTTTACAAAATGCCCGTCAAAGAATTTCAACGGGTACGCTCAACGACCTTATAGGTGACGCGGTTAGAACTACCGATCCACCAACGAAAAACGGTAAAAGGCTTAAAATTTACTATACCGTGCAAGACGGTATTGAACCGCCAACCTTTATAATGTTCGTAAACAACCAAGAACTAATGCATTTTAGTTACAAGCGCTTTATCGAAAACACCTTGCGAAACGCGTTTGATTTTTCGGGCACGCCTATTAAACTATTTATAAGAGAAAAATCGGAGGAAGAGTAATGACCGTTTCTTTTTACATGCTTTGGTGGCAATTCTTACTTCTCGCTATCGGCTCGTATTTAATGGGCAACGTTAACTTTGCAATAATAATTTCAAAACTCAAAAAGAAAGATATTAGAACTTTGGGTAGCGGTAACCCCGGTACTTTGAATATGAGTAGAAATTTCGGGCTTGGCATCGGCGTTCTCACACTTTTACTAGATATCATAAAGGGCGCATTACCCACCTTTTTAGGCTATATTATATATAAGGATATGTTCTTTGAAGGAACTACGCTTCCTATAAACGAAATTGCAAAAGTAGGCTGTGGCTTTTTTGCAGTGCTTGGGCATATCTTTCCAGTGTTTATGAAGTTTAAGGGCGGAAAGGGTATTGCAACCACTATCGGTGTGTTTTTAGTTTGCGACCCGTTAGTTGCGCTAATTAGCGGTGCGCTTGCTATCGCGTTTATTTTAATTACCGAAATAGGCGCAATGGGCTCGTTTATAGCAACAACGCCGGGCGCGTTTATGGCGTGCTTGTCGGTTTATAAAAACTACTTTGAAGGTCAAGCGCCAACACCGCTTAACTATGCGTTAATTGCGCTTACTAATCTATTTATCGTAGGGATTATCTTTTTAACGTGGTACGCGCACAGAAAAAATATCGAGCGAATGCTCACTGGCGAAGAACACCCAACCAACTGGCTACAAATGATACGCGAATCGAAAATAAAGCGCAAAAACAAAAAAAATAAAACTGAAAACGATTAGCATAATTATAAAAATCTTCTCATATACATCTATTAGTATTCGGGAGGATTTTTTTAATGGAAAAGTTCGATATTTATAAGGACGTCGCCAAGCGTTCCGGCGGTGACATTTATATCGGTGTAGTAGGTCCCGTTAGAACGGGTAAATCGACGTTTATTACCAAGTTTATGGACTATATGGTAACGCCGAATATATTAAACAAGCAAAAACTCAAAATGGCTATTGACGAAATGCCCCAGTCAGGCTCGGGCAAAACCATAACGACTACCGAGCCCAAGTTCGTTCCGGCAGAAGGCGTTAAAATCTCGGTTGGCAAGAAAGCGCAGGCAAAAGTTAGGCTTATAGACTGCGTTGGCTATATGGTAGAAGGTGCTCTCGGCGGTGATGAAGACGGGGCAGAACGCCTTGTTAAAACGCCGTGGTCAACTCAGCCTATGCCACTTAAAAAAGCAGCGGAAATCGGCACGGAAAAGGTTATTAAAGACCACTCAACCGTAGGCGTTTTAGTAACGACTGACGGCTCGGTTTGCGATATCCCGCGCGAAAATTATATCGAGGCGGAAGAAAGGGTGGTTGAAGATTTAAGAAAGTGCGGTAAGCCTTTCGTAATCGTTCTAAACACCGCCGATAAAAACGGCGAAAACGCCCAAAAACTTGCCGATAGTTTAACCGATAAATACGGTGTAAAGGTAATAAAATGCAACCTTTTAGAAGTGGGTGAAGACGGGCTTAACGAAATTTTAGAAAATTTACTTTTAGAGTTCCCGCTTAAAACGTTTGACGTAACGCTACCTAAATGGCTACAAGTTTTACCAAGCGATAGCCCTATCATTTTAGATATAGTAAACAAAATTAAAGACGTTGCGCCCATAGTTTCTAAAATGAAACACTATAAAGTTATTGAAGACGCGCTCTCGTCAGTAGACTCGGTTGAAACCGTTTCAAAATCGGTTGCTATGCTAGATAACGGCTCGGCTAAATACGACCTTAAAATTAAAGACGGGTTGTTTTACGACACGCTATCTCAAATTTCGGGCGATAAAATCGAAAGCGACTACGAACTTATTAGTTACGTTAAAGAACTTTGCGTTGCAAAAAATAACTACCGTAAGTTAAAATCTGCGCTTAGCGAAGTTGACGAGGGCGGTTACGGTATAGTTATACCCGAAAACTGCGATATGACTTTAAGCGAGCCCGAAGTTATTCGCCAAGGCGGTAGATACGGCGTTAAAATTAAGGCAAACACGTCTTGTATGCACCTACTTAAAATAGGCTTATCGGCTGACGTTTCGCCCATCTCAGGCACCGAAAAACAATGCCGTGATTTTGCCGAATTTTTGAAAAACGAGTATCAAGAAAACCCCGAAAAAGTTTGGAAAACCGACGTTTTTGGTAAACAACTTTGTTCTCTCGTTAGCGAAGAAATTATGCAAAAAATCGGCTCTATGCGTCAAGACACTAAAAACAAAATGCGAAAGACCGTTACTAGAATTGTAAATGAAGGTAAGGGTGGGGTAATCTGCATCCTCCTTTAACCCCTTAGAAACTTCGTCTATCTTCGTTAACTGCTTCGTTTACGGACTTCGATAACCAAAAAGGTTTATCTCACCCCGTAAACTTCGCGAGCCTCGATATACTCGTTTCTAATGGCTTAAAGCATCGCTTAGCATAAGCAAATTACTATTAAAAGCATAGGGATGCCTATGCTTTTTTTGTATGTAAAATTATCTACGTGGTTGGTATTAAAAACCTAGGTTCTTGCTTTATATGATAAGATGTAACGCGTGCGCATATAAAACGAGCGTTAAAGGTGTTCATACGTTTAATATAATATCCGCTAAAATAATAAAAAATTAGATAAATTGTACAAATTTCGGGCATAACTACAAAATTAAGGGTTAAAATTTGTACATATTGTATATTGATTTTTGCGCGCGTGTGTGGTATTATTTTAGGGTAGAATTTATTTTGGAGGATATATTATGGCAGGCTTATTACTTGACCACATTTACAAAGTTTATCCGTCTGGCGTTCAAGCCGTAACGGACTTCACTCTTGATATTCAAGATAAAGAATTTATCGTATTCGTAGGCCCATCTGGTTGTGGTAAATCAACCACTCTTCGTATGATAGCAGGTCTTGAAGAAATTTCTGACGGTGACCTTATTATCGACGGTATTAAGATGAACCTTATTCAACCCAAAGATAGAGATATCGCAATGGTATTCCAAAACTACGCACTCTATCCCCATATGACCGTTTACGATAACATGGCGTTCGGTCTTAAACTCCGCAAAATGCCCAAAGCAGAAATTGATGCGCGAGTTAAAGAAGCGGCTCGTATCTTAGGTCTTGAAACTTATCTTCAAAGAAAGCCTAAGGCATTATCTGGTGGTCAACGTCAACGTGTTGCGCTCGGTCGTGCAATCGTTCGTGAACCCAAAGTATTCCTTTTAGACGAACCTTTATCAAACCTTGACGCGAAACTTCGTGCTCAAATGCGTACTGAAATTACCAAACTTCACCACAGACTTGCAACCACTTTCATCTACGTTACTCACGACCAAGTTGAAGCAATGACGATGGGTACTCGTATCGTAGTTATGAAAGACGGTTTTATTCAACAAGTTGACGCGCCTCAAAAACTTTACGATTATCCCGCAAACGTATTCGTTGCAGGTTTCATCGGCACTCCGCGTATGAACTTCTTTGACGCTACCTTAACGGGTACTAAGAGCAAAGTTTACATTGAGTTTGAAGGTCAAAAACTTGAACTTCCCAAAGCAAAAGTTGATACTATTATCAATCTTGAAGACTATCTTAACACTGGTAAGCAAGTTGTATTCGGCGTTCGCCCGGAAGACTTCCACGATGAAGAATCTTTCGTTAAGGCTAACCCCAAATCGCTTATCAACGTCAGAGTTGACGTAGTTGAAAAACTCGGTTCTGAAAGTTTACTTTACTGCGTATTCGCAGACCTTAACGAATCTGACCAAATTGAAAGTTTAGTTGAAGAACGCGTTCAATTGATCGCTAAGGTTGATAACCGTTCAACCACTTCTATCAACACCAAAGTTGACCTTGGTATCGACCTTATTCACACTCACTTATTCGATAAGGAAACTGAACTTTCTATCTTAGAAGGCGAAGGCACTAAGGCTTACGTTCCCGTTGTTGAACTTGAAAGACAAGCAAAACGCGCTGAAGAAGAAGCGAAAAAAGCCGCTGAATTAGAAGCGAAACTTGCAGCAAAACAAGCAGCAAAGGAAGCAAAACTTGCAGCAAAACAAGCAAAAGTTGAACAGCCCAAAGAAGAACCTGCTGAAAAAACCGAAGAATAATCTTTAATACAAAAGAGCCGATTTTGTTAAATCGGTTCTTTTTTTGTGCAAAATTATATAAATTTTAGTTAAAACTCTTGCAAAAGGGGAGTGTATTAGTTATAATATTTACAAAATTTATGCAATTTGCACAAAAAGGTAGTTTATGGAAAGAGAACTTTTAAGAGTTTTAAGAGCAGTTAAAGACAAAACGGGAATTGAAGTTCAGGCAATTTCAGATAGTGGCGTATACTACGCTAGCACTATGAGTAATTTTATTCCCGTAAAGCAAGAAGATTTTTCTTCTAATCAAGACGTTTTTTGTGACAGCGAGTACACTTACTTTAAGTTTAGTTTTGGCGGTAGCAAGTTTTTAGGGTTAATATTCGGCACGAGCGAGCACGAGAAAAACTATGCCAACTTAATTATAGGCTATATCGAAATGAGCCAAACTAAAAACACTCACTTGTCGTATGACGAAGAAATCAGTTTAATCATAACGGGTAATTCTACTAAAAGTAGAACGCTACACTTTATGAACAAGTATTCTACCCCCAAAGCGCCGTGTTACGTGTCCTACGTAAAGTGCCCAGAAGGTAGAGCCTTTGAAGTTCAAGAGTTTATTAGAAGTTATTATCCAGAAAACGGCGGGGTTATAGCCTTGTCGCAAGACAGCGTAGCGTGTGTTAAGTATATCGAAAAGGACGAAGTTTTAGACTTAACTTCCCCGTCAAAACAAGCCGAAACGTTTAAGCGTTCTATTTTTGAAGAACTTGGCATAAACGTTATAGTGTACGTTGGCGGTGCGGTTAAAACTTTTGCCGACGTAGCGGTATCGTTTAATCAAGCGCTTGCAACCGAAAAAATGAGTGAAATTTTTGGTGTAGGCAGTGGCGTTTTAGCGTATAAAGACGTTATGCTCGCCAAAATCTTAGAAGATAACTCGCCAAACAAAATTCGCGAGTACTATTCCGCGCTTTTAACGGGTGGCGAAGAAGAACTTTTAAGCGACGAAGAGTTAATGCTCACGGGGGACGCGTTTTTAGCAAATAATCTAAACGTTTCCGAAACGGCAAGAGAGATGTATATCCATAGAAATACCTTAATTTATCGCATTGACAAGATTGAAAGATTAACGGGGCTTGATATTCGCAAGTTTTCAGACGCGTTAAATTTTAGAATATTATTTATTTTATCTAAGTTAAAAGGTTAAACTATATTTATGAATAAAAAACTTAAAAAGATACTTATTCCTATTATTTGCGTGATAGGTTCGGTAGCCGTGTTTTTTCTCGGCTTTTTCACGAGAGAATTCACGTATTCTGACGTTCAGCGCGCAGTACTAAACATTTTAGACAAGTACGAAAAATTCTACTATTATGAAGACGAAAACGTCGTAGATACTATATCCGACGCGATTTTCGATAAATATTCTACCTATATGACCAAGGAAGAGTACGAAGCCATCAAAAGCGAGGCAAACGGCGAAACCCAAGGCATAGGCGTAGGTTTTAACGTTGGCAGTTTGAAAATCGTTAGCGTAACTACTAATTCGCCTTGTGATAAAGCGGGTGTAAAGGCTGGTGGAACGGTTGTAAAAGTAGCGGTTAACGGCACGGATAAACCATTTACCACTTACGACGAGTTTTTTAGTATTATGGACGGGGTTTCCCTTGGTGAAACGATAAATTTAACCGTTAACTATGGCGGAGCGGAAACGACGTATTCTGTTAAAAAAGAAGACTACAAGCGCTCGTACGTAACGTATAGAGATAACACGGGAACGTACAATTTTTTAGACGACGGCGGTATGAAACTAACGCTAAGAAACCTTGATAATATTGTAAAGCCCAGCACGGCGTATATAAAATACGAGCAGTTTAGTGGGCGCGCTAGTGGGAGTGACGGGTCTGTCGGTCAACTGAAAACTGCACTTGATAGATTTAGAAGTAGCGGTAATAAAAACCTAATACTAGACCTTAGAGATAACGGCGGTGGGTATATGGACGTTTTGTCCGAAGTTGCAGGGCTTTTCGTTGAAAAAAGCGGTAATAACCAAGTGTTATCTATTGCAAAAGACAAGTATAATAAAGTAAGTAAATTCTACGTTAAAAATAACGCCTACTCGTCCTACGGGTTTGAAAATATTATAGTTTTAGCAAACCAAAATACCGCGTCCGCTAGTGAAGTTTTAATAGGCGCTATGCTTGATTACGATACGCAAAATAAAGTAACCGTCGTACTAGACGGGCACTTAGAAAACGGTGAAACGGTGTATAGAAGTTTTGGTAAAGGCATAATGCAAACCACCTATCTCAACCTTGACGGTAGCGCCGTAAAAGTAACCACCGCTGAAATATTTTGGCCAAAGTCTAATATATCAATTCACAAAAAAGGGGTAACAACGGAGATATCTAGTAAGGTTAAAAACGCTGTAAACGGCAACGCTTACGAATACGCGTTAAATCTTCTAAATAATTAAAAAAACGGCTTATAAGCCGTTTTTTTAATGTTCGAAATAGTTCGATAAGGTAGAGAATACTTCTTCACTTGCAACGTCTTTTATCGGGTTAAGATACTCGGGCTGATACTGTTTTTCTTGCGTAGTCTCTTTGGGGCTAGTTTCTTTTACCGACGAAATTAGCGTGGTAAGAAGTGGCATTATAGTTTTTATATCTATATTGCCGTTTATAACGTTTTTCATTTCGGGAGACTGCATCGTTTCGATAACTTTATCGTTCACCCCAAAAAGAGAAAGTAGTGGAGATATGCTTTGAAAGTCAAAATTTTGAAAAACTTCTTTTACACCGCTATTTCGATTAAGAAGAAAAATTACTATTAAAATAATAGGTAAATAACTCATAAAAAATCCTCACGTTTTAATAACTACTTGCATACAAATAAATTGTATATAGGAGGTTGTATGCGAGATTTCAATAACTATTCAACGGGTTCAAAATCCCAAAAAGACACGATGGACGCCATTAAAAACTTTGCCGGTAAGTACGAGGGCGCTAGCGAGAACGAACTCATTTTAGAAATTATGAAAGAAGCCGAAAAAGGCAGGCGCAACGGAACGCTATCCGATAGCGATATAGATAGGTTCAAAAATATGCTTGAACCTATGTTAAACTCGGCGCAAAAACAAAAACTACATAAGGTAATTGAAAAGATTAAAAAGAGTTAGCAATTTCCTTTATTGCAGATATTAGCGCGTTAACTTCGCGCTTGGTGTTGTGCGGGCTAAGGGATACTCTTATTAGCCCGCCGTCGTCGGTATTTAACATTTTATGTATAAGCGGAGCACAATGAAACCCACCGCGAACTGCAATATCGTATTTATTAGATAGTATCTCAGTAACTTCGCCTGACGGTAAGTTGCTAATTGCAAACGAAACTATTCCCACGGGGTTTTTATTAGAGTAAATAGTAACGCCGTTTATAAACCCCAGTTTATCTATGAGATAACCCGTGAGGTCTAAAAGATAGTTGGAAACGTAAGATAGGCTGTTTTCAACGTATCTAATGCCTTCTTCAAGCGAACAAATTGCGGGTAAATTTAGCGTTCCGCTTTCAAGTTTTTCGGGGTATACGTCGGGTTGAAAGGGGTTAAAACTCTCAGTTCCCGTACCGCCTTCGATAAGTGGGTTTACCGTAACTCTATCGCTCAATATCAAAACGCCTATACCTTGAATAGAATAAAGCCCTTTGTGCCCTGCAAGCGCTAGCATATCGATATTATACCTTGTAACGTCTATGGGGATATGTCCGCCTGCTTGCGCACCGTCTACGATAAATAGGGCTTTTTTATTTTTCAAAAACTCGCCTATTTCAAGTAGGTTTGCGCACTCGCCCGTCACGTTGCTAGATGCGTTTATAACTACGGCTGAAACGGTGCTATCGTAGTGGCTTTCTATATCGCTTGCCGTGATAAAACGCTTGTTTTTAGGCGTTATAATATCAAGCGTTATATCGCCTTTCTTTTCAAGTGTGAAAAGCGGTCTTAGTACGCTGTTGTGTTCAAGAGCAGTCGTTAAAACTTTTCCCTTCGGAATTCCGCCGTGAATAGCAAGGTTTATGGCTTCGGTGCAGTTTTTAGTAAAAATTACTCTCGATACGTTTTTGGCGTTAAAAAACTCGGCTACTTTTTTTCTGCACGAGTATACGTAAGACGACGCCGTTTGCGATAACCTATGTAAACTGCGCCCCGTGTTGGCGTTTAGGTATTTTATAACTGAAACCGTCGTATCTATTACGTTTGAAGGCTTAAACCCACCGCTTGCCGCATTGTCAAAATAAATCATTACACACCTTAAATTAAAAATTTTAATAAAATATATAGTGCGGAAGTGTTTCCGCATATAAAATATATTATTTTTTAATAATATATATGCAAACGAAGGAGAAAATATTTATGAAAAAGTACGTTGCCGTTTTTCGGTCAAGAACGGACGTTTTGTCCTTTATCGACGATATGAAAAAAAACTCTCAGTACGCTAAGGCGATTTCCACCCCAAAGCAAGCAAATATAGGTTGCGGAATTTCGGCGGAAATTACTAGCCTTGGCGTTTATACCGCTAAAAAACTAATAAATAAAAATAGGTATAATTCCTTTCACGCCATTATTTTGATTGATAATAACCTAGTAAGGCGAATTTAATAAAAAAAAGATTTGCTCTTTTTAGCCGTTGTGTGTTAAAATAAACTTAACGCCTAACGGCTTTTATTTTTTTATGAATAAAGAAAAAGCAAAAATCATAATTGAAAAACTTGATAAAACTTACTTCGGCGCAAAGCCGGCGCTTAACTTTAATAGCGAATACGAACTTTTGGTTGCGGTGATACTCTCTGCTCAGTGTACTGACGAAAGAGTTAATAAAGTAACTAAAATACTGTTTGAAAGTTATAATTCGCCTAGTAAAATGTTAACGCTATCGGTTGACGAACTCTCTAGTATTATTCTACCTTGCGGGCTTAATAACTCAAAGGCTAAACATATTTTAGGCGCGTCAAAATCAATTATCGATAATTTTGATGGAAAAGTTCCAAATAATTTACAAGACCTTAGAACGCTTGACGGCGTTGGTAGAAAAACCGCAAACGTTGTGTATTCCGTCGCCTTTGGGGGTGACGCTATCGCGGTAGATACCCACGTTCAACGCGTTTCTAATAGAATAGGGCTTGCAAAAAGCGATAACCCCTTAACGACTGAAAAGCAACTTATGAAAAAAATTGATAAAAGTATGTGGTCAAAATCGCATCACTACTTAATTTATCACGGTAGGCGGGTTTGCACGGCACGGTCGCCAAAGTGTAGCGAGTGCGTATTAGTTACTGAGTGCGAATACAAAAACAAAAAGGTGTAGTATGATACTTGAAAATTTTTTAGACAAAGAAAGTCTTATAATAAAATCGGGTGACGGGGGTGACGGTATTACTTCCTTTATCCGATATAAAGGCGTAACGGCAGGTGGCCCTGACGGGGGTGACGGTGGTAACGGCGGTAACGTTTACTTTATAGGCGATAGGCATAAAACTAGCCTTATAGACTTTCGCTATAAACATAAATTCGTAGCCGAAAACGGTGGAAAGGGCGATACCAAAAACTGCCACGGCAAAAACGGGGAAGACTTGTATATCCCCGTTCCGCTTGGAACTGTTATTACCGACGCGGAAACCGGCGCTTTTATTTGCGATATTTTCTATGACGGGCAAACCCGTTTAGTTATGAGTGGCGGTAAAGGCGGTAAGGGTAACGCTAAGTTTACAACGTCTAGGCGCCATTGCCCACACTTTGCCCAAAAAGGCGAAAAAACCGAAGTTAAAAGGGTAAATCTAGAACTTAAAGTTATTGCAGACGTGGGGCTCATAGGTTTCCCTAACGTTGGTAAATCAACGCTTTTATCTAAAATTTCGTCGGCTAAACCCAAAATTGCCAACTACCATTTCACCACCTTATCGCCAAACCTTGGCGTTGTAAGATACTATGACGATACTTTCGTTGCAGCGGATATTCCAGGGCTTATTGAAGGCGCGGCGGACGGGCTTGGGCTCGGTCACGAGTTCTTGCGCCACATTGAAAGAACTAGGCTTCTTTGCCACGTTGTAGATATTAGTGGCGTTGAAGGTAGAAACCCGATTGACGATTATAAAACGATAAACGCCGAACTTAAAAATTACAGCAAAAAACTATCAAATCTTAACCAAATAATAGTTTTGAATAAATGCGACTTATTCGGTGCGGAAGAAAATATTAAAGAGTTCAAAAAGCGCGTTAAAAAGTATAAAATTATAACCGTTTCGGCGCTCACGGGCGAAGGTAAAGAAGAACTTATTAAAACGATTTACAATTGCTTAAAAGAAATTCCCGCCTACGAGCCCAAACAAGACGAAGGCTTTACCTACGATAAAGTTTATAGTGATAGTTTTGAGATTTTCCGCGATGAAGACGGTGCGTTTATAGTAGACGGTGACCTTGTTAAAACGCTTTCTAGAAACGTCGTTATAAACGATATGGATAGTTTGGCGTACCTACAAAAAATCTTACGTCAAAAAGGCGTTATCAAAAAACTTAGAGAAGAAGGCTGTAAGGACGGGGATACCGTAGTTATCGGCAATATCGAGTTTGATTTCGTAGATTAAAAATATTAGGAGATAGATATGTTTACTTCAAAACAAAGAAGCGTTTTAAGAAGTATGGCGCAAACGATAGAACCCATAGGTCAAATAGGCAAGGGCGGTATTAGTGAAAATATGGTTAAAACCTTTTCCGAAGCCTTAGAAGCGCGTGAACTTATTAAAATTACCTTGCTAAACAACAGCGATGAAGACTTAAAAGAAATAGCCGTTGAAATTGCTAATAAACTCGGTGCCGAACTCGTTTGCACCATCGGTCACAAAATAGTCCTTTATAGGTATTCTAAAAAGAAGGGTATAATCCACATTAAATACTAATTTTAATACCTTATAAGCGTCGCATAACTGCGTTACTGCTTCGTTTACGGATTTCGATAACCAAAAAGGTTTATCTCACCCCGTAAACTTCGCGAGCCTTGTTCTGCTTGCTTCTAAGGCCTTAAAATAGTAAGTTGTAATAGGCTTTGGGTTATTTGCGAGCCTCGATATACTTGTAACTAAGCCCTTAAAATATCGCTTTGAATAACCTGTGTTTTAGGCGAGCCTTGTCTTGCTTGTTTCTAACGTCTTAAAATTTTAATCCGTTATAAACTTCGTTATGCTTTGTTCTTTGCGTTTTTGTGAAATTCCTGCGACCGA
>JAFVQM010000009.1 GCA_017504795.1 Clostridia bacterium
AAAGCCGATATTTAATAAAAACTATTCAAATTCAAGTAATTACTTGACAAAATTATATAAAAGTTATATAATTTAACTAATCTTTAATTCGATACAGAGAGATCGGCAAGAGTAGTTGAATAAAATTGTAGCCCTTTTATAGTATAAGGGTGTATTTTAGTAAAAACTTTAAGTCTTGCCGTAGGCAAGACTTTTTTGTTTAGGTGGAATATGGCTAAAAAAACCTTGATAATGGACGAAACGGCAATTTATAGAGCCTTGGCGCGCATTACTCACGAACTTATTGAAAGAAATAAAGGCGTAGGCTCGGTGTGTTTACTCGGCGTTAAAACGCGAGGCGTTCCGCTTGCCGAAATGCTTAAACAAAACATTAAAAAGTTTGAAGGGATTGACGTTCCTATCGGGTATATCGACATAACTTTACATCGTGACGACATATCTGAAAGTGACAAAAAAGTATCGGCTGGCGACTGTTCGTTCCCCTGTGATATTAGAGATAAAACGGTTATTATCGTTGACGACGTTATGTACACGGGTAGAACTGCGCGCGCGGCGATAGAGGCAACCTTTTCGTACGCTCGCCCCAAAGAACTTCAATACGCAGTTTTAATCGACCGTGGGCATAGGGAACTTCCTATACGCCCCGACTACGTTGGAAAGAACTTGCCCACGTCAAAAAACGAAATCGTCAAAGTGTGCCTTAGTGGAGTTGACGGGGAAACGGCAGTATATATAAAGGATAAAAATGAAAGAGATTAAAGCAAGCGTTATCGCAAACGGCGATATTAAAAATTATATAGAAAACGAACTTATAGGGCGGTTTAGCGAGTATAATAAGCAAGGGCTTACGGCAATACCGTCACTTGTTGACGTGCACGTTCACTTCCGCGAGCCGGGGTTTTCGTACAAGGAAACGATAGCGTCGGGTTGTAGTTCGGGCGCACGCGGTGGATATACTACGGTGTTTACAATGCCAAACCTAAATCCCGTGCCTGACAGCGTTGAAAACATAAAGGCTCAACTTCAACTTATCAAAGACCAAGCGAGTATAAACGTGTATCCGTACGCGTCAATAACGATAGGGGAAAAGGGCGAAGTTTTAACGGATATAACCGCGCTTTCAAAATACGCCGTTGCCTTTTCGGACGACGGTAGGGGCGTTCAAGACCAAAAGATGATGGAAGACGCTATGCGCCTTGCCAAAGAAAACGGCAAACTCATATGTGCGCACTGTGAAGATAATTCGCTACTGTTTGGCGGTTATATCCACAAAGGCTTATACGCCGAGAAAAACGGACATAGGGGAATATGTTCTGAAAGTGAATACAAACAAATCGAGCGCGACCTTGAACTCGTAGCAAAAACGGGCGTAAGTTATCACGTTTGCCACGTTTCGGCAAAAGAGAGTGTAGCGCTTATTCGCGAAGCGAAAAAATCGGGGCTTGACGTAAGTTGTGAAACCGCGCCCCACTACCTAATACTTTCGGATAAAGACTTATTAGAAGATGGGCGTTTCAAAATGAACCCGCCACTTCGTGACGAGAGAGACAAACGCGCTTTAATAGACGGCGTTTTAGACGGGACTATTGAAATTATCGCAACCGACCACGCACCGCATAGTCAAGAAGAAAAGTCAAAGGGGCTTGAAAAGAGTGCGTTTGGTGTAGTTGGGCTTGAAACGGCGTTTTCGTCACTATATACCCACCTTGTAAAAAAGGGAATTATAACGATAGAAAAACTAGTTGAGATAATGGCGATAAACCCGCGAAAGAGATTTAATTTATCTTACGACAAAGGCTTTACGGTTTTCGACCTTGAAAAAGAGTATATCGTAAACCCGAGCGAGTTTTTATCAAAGGGGAGAGCAACCCCGTTTGAAAATATGAAATTTAACGGCGTATGTAAACTTACTGCGCTTGACGGCGTAGCCGTATACAAAAATTAAGGAGAAAAGTTATGGCAAAGAGAAAAGACATTAAAAAGATACTTATAATCGGTTCGGGCCCTATCGTAATAGGTCAAGCGGCAGAGTTTGACTACGCTGGTACTCAGGCTTGCTTAGCACTTAAAGAAGAAGGTTACGAAGTAGTACTCGTAAACTCTAACCCTGCAACCATTATGACTGACACGACCATCGCCGACAAGGTTTATATGGAACCTTTAACGCTTGAATACGTTGCTAAAATTTTAAGGTACGAGCGCCCCGACGCTATCGTTCCGGGTATCGGCGGTCAAACGGGCTTAAACCTTGCTATGCAACTTGAAAAGAAGGGTGTTTTAAGAGAGTGCGGTGTTGAACTTCTTGGAACGTCAAGCGAAAGTATCGAAAGGGCGGAAGACAGAGAACTTTTCAAAGAACTTTGCCAGTCTATCGGCGAGCCGACTATCCCGTCAGAGATTACTTACAGTTTAGAAGAAGCCAAAGAATCGGCTAAGAGAATAGGTTATCCCGTAGTTTTAAGACCTGCTTTTACCTTAGGCGGTACGGGTGGCGGTTTTGCAAATAACGAAGAAGAACTTATCGAAATAGGCATAAACGCTTTCAAACTTTCGCCCGTTCATCAAGTTCTTATCGAAAAGAGCGTAAAAGGCTATAAAGAAATAGAGTTTGAAGTAATGCGTGACGCGAACGACACGGCAATCACCATCTGCGGTATGGAAAACGTTGACCCCGTTGGCGTTCACACGGGCGACTCTATCGTAGTTGCGCCTATACTTTCACTTAACCAGCACGACCACGATATGCTTAAAAACAGCGCCCTTAAAATTATAAGGGAACTTAAAATAAACGGCGGTTGTAACGTTCAGTTTGCGCTCAACCCAAATTCTAGCGAATACTACTTAATCGAAGTTAACCCAAGAGTTTCGCGCTCGTCGGCGCTTGCGTCTAAGGCAAGTGGTTACCCGATAGCAAGAGTTACCGCAAAAATTGCAGTAGGTATGTCGCTTGACGAAATTCCCGTTGCAGGCGGTACTGCGGCAATCGAGCCAAGGCTTGACTATATCGTTGCTAAATTCCCACGTTTCCCGTTCGACAAGTTCTCGTCGGCAGCGAACGTGCTTGGTACTCAAATGAAAGCAACGGGCGAAGTTATGGGCATAGGTTCTACGCTTGACGAGTGTATGTTAAAATCCGTTCGCTCGCTCGAAATCGGTTGCTATCACTTGCACCTTCCTAAATTTGATAAGTTTACGGAAAAAGACCTTAAAGATTACATTGTTGACACCAAGGACGATAGCATTTTCGCCGTAACCGAACTTTTAAGGCGTGGCGTATCCGTGAAAGAACTTCACGAAATTACTAAAATTACCGAACTTTTCCTTGACTGCTTTAAGCGAATAGTCGATATGGAAGAAATCTTAAAGCAAAAGCCTTTCGACCTTACCGCGCTTAAATTGGCAAAAACTCTAGGTTTTTCGGATAGATACATAGCAAAACTTTGGAAAGCAAAAGAACTTGATATTTATAATCTTCGCCACCAAAACGGAATAGTTCCCGTATTTAGAATGGTTGATACTCTTCACACGGGAAAGTACATTGCTTATCTTTACTCTTCGTATATGGGTAAAAACGAGTCAAGGCTTACCGATAAGAAAAAACTCGTTGTACTTGGCGCAGGTCCTATCCGTATAGGTCAAGGCGTAGAGTTTGACTATTCTACCGTTCACGCCGTTCAAACGATAAAGCGTTCTGGCTACGAGGCTATCATTATAAACAATAACCCCGAAACCGTTTCGACCGACTATACCACGGCGGATAAACTTTATTTCGAACCCCTAACCACCGAAGACGTTATGGAAATTTTAGAGTTCGAAAAGCCGGAAGGGGTAATCGCGTCACTCGGCGGTCAAACGGCAATAAACCTTGCTCAACCGCTATTTGATAGGGGCGTTAAAATCGTAGGAACTGACTGCGAGGCAATAGATAGAGCGGAAGATAGAAACGCGTTTGAAAATCTTCTTAACGAACTCAATATTCCAAGGGCGAAAGGCAGAGCCGTTACCAAGATAGAAGACGGTATTTCGGCAGCGAGAGAAATAGGCTATCCCGTTCTCGTTAGACCTAGTTTCGTTCTCGGCGGTAGAGCGATGCAAATAGTAGCAGGCGAAGAGCAGTTAAAACACTACCTAAAAACCGCCGTTGAAATCGACGAAGATAAACCCGTACTCGTAGACAAATATATTCAAGGTAAAGAAGTTGAAGTCGACGCTATTTGCGACGGTATTGACGTTTTCGTTCCAGGTATTATGGAACTCGTTGAAAGAACGGGTATCCACAGTGGCGACAGTATTAGCGTATATCCTACGTTTAGCATATCCGATAAAGTTAAGGGCGTTATACTTCAATACGCTAAAAAACTCGGCTTAGGTATCGGCATAAAGGGTTTATATAATATTCAGTTTATCGTAGATAAAAACGACGACGTTTACATTATAGAAGTTAACCCCCGTTCGTCAAGAACCGTTCCTTTCCTTTCAAAGTCAACGGGTTACAGTTTAGCCGATATCGCAACCGAAGTTATTATGGGTAGAACGCTTAAAGAACAAGGAATTTTCACGATTTATCCTAACGAAAAGAAGCGTTGGTACGTAAAAGTTCCCGTATTCTCGTTCAACAAACTCCGCGGGCTTGATGCTTACCTTTCTCCCGAAATGAAATCAACGGGCGAGGCTATCGGTTACGACGATAAGTTAAACCGCGCTTTATATAAGGCGTTACAAGCGTCTGGCATGAGCGTTCAAAACTACGGTACGGTGCTTGCTACCGTTGCCGATAAGGATAAGGATGAAGCGTTACCGCTTATTAGAAGATTTTATAATCTTGGCTTTAACATTATGGCTACCGAAGGCACTGCTAAATTCCTTAAACAAAACGGCATTAGAACGCACGCTGTTAAAAAGATTTCTGACGGGTCTGACGAGATTTTAGACGCTATCCGTCAAGGCTTTATCAGTTACGTTATAAACACCAAAGATATCGGCTCGAAAGGTCAAAATACTGACGGGGCTGAAATCCGCCGTGCCGCAACTGAAAACAACGTTAATATCTTTACCGCATTAGATACCGTAAATGTTCTTCTTGACGTACTTGAAGAAATCACTCTATCCGTTTCAACGATAGATGCGTAATTTTATAAAGTAAAACTATGAAACAAGTAATATTTGAAATAAAAAACAACAAACCGCTTAACGCTCAAATTATGGAAATGACGCTTGCGGGCGACAACCAAGGCGTTAAAGCGGGGCAGTTTATCAATATTAAGATTGACGGTTTTTATCTTCGTAGGCCGATATCCGTTTGCGAAATTGTAGATGGTGGGCTTAAAATTATCTATAAAATAGTAGGTAAGGGAACGGAAGTTTTAAGCCGTATGAAAACGGGCGAGAAGTTGGACGTTTTGATCGGGCTTGGCAACGGCTACGATTTAACGCTTTCGGGCGACAAACCGCTACTTATCGGCGGTGGCGTTGGCGTTCCGCCTATGTATGAACTTTGCAAACAATTGATTGCGCAAGGAAAACAAGTGACTGTAATACTTGGCTTTAACGCTAAAAGCGAAATCTTTTACGAAAAAGAGTTTGAAAACCTTGGCGCAAAAGTTTTAGTTACCACCGCTGACGGCAGTTACGGTATAAAAGGGTTCGTAACCGATGCTATGAAAGGCTTAGATTATTCATACTTTTACACTTGCGGGCCAGAGCCTATGCTTAAAGCAGTTCATAAACAAAGCGTGACTGACGGTGAAATGAGTTTTGAAGAGCGCATGGGTTGTGGCTTTGGTGCGTGCATGGGTTGTTCGTGCAAAACGCTAACGGGAAACAAGCGAATTTGCAAGGAAGGTCCCGTTCTTAAAAAGGGGGAAATCTTATGGTAAACACTAAGGTAAACTTATTAGGTATTGAACTTGATAACCCCGTTATTCCTGCAAGCGGAACGTTCGGTTACGGCTACGAGTTTAGTGGTCTTTACGACATAAATTGTTTAGGCACGTTTTCTTTCAAAGGGACTACCAAAGAGCCAAGGTTTGGAAACCCCACGCCTAGAATTGCCGAGTGTACGGCAGGTATGATAAACGCGGTAGGGTTACAAAACCCCGGCGTTCACAAGGTAATTGAAGAAGAACTGCCTAAACTTAAAAAGTGCTTTAATAAAAAAGTAATGGCTAACGTTTCGGGCTTTTCGGTTGAAGAATACGCTTATACTTGCGAACTTCTTGACAAACAAGAACAAGTAGGTTGGCTTGAAGTTAACGTAAGTTGCCCCAACGTTCACGGTGGCGGTATGAGTTTTGGAACTCAGCCGTCTGCCGCTGCGGAAGTGACAAGGGCGGTTAAAAAAGTGACCAATAAGCCGATTATCATTAAACTTTCGCCAAACGTAACGGATATAGTATCCATAGCCAAAGCGTGTGAAGACGCGGGCGCGGACGGTATTAGTTTAATAAACACTATGCTCGGTATGAGAATTGACCTTAATCGCAAAAAGCCGATAATTGCAAACGTGATGGGTGGTTTTTCGGGCTCGGCAATATTCCCCGTAGCGCTTCGCATGGTGTATCAAGTATCGTCAGCCGTAAAAATCCCCGTGGTTGGTATGGGCGGCGTATCTTCGGCGGACGACGTTATCGAAATGATGCTAGCAGGCGCAACCGCGGTTGAAGTTGGCGCGTATAACCTAGTTAACCCCTACGCTTGCCGTGACATAATAAACGATTTGCCAACTGCTATGCAAAAGTACAAAATAAATTCGCTTAGTGAAATTATAGGAGGAGCAAAAGTATGAGTAAAGACGTAATTATTGCGCTTGACTTTGATAGTAAAGAAAAGGTGTTTAACTTTCTTGACAAGTTCGAAGGCAAAAAGCCGTTTGTAAAAATCGGTATGGAATTATACTATGCCGAGGGCCCCGAAATCGTAAAAGAGATAAAGAGCCGTGGGCATAAAATCTTTTTAGATTTGAAACTTCACGATATCCCCAACACCGTTAAAAAGGCTATGAAGGTTTTATCTGAACTTGACGTTGATATGACCAACCTTCACGCAAGCGGTACTATAAATATGATGAAAGGCGCTATCGAGGGCTTAACCCGTGCAGACGGCACTAGACCTATGCTTATCGCAGTTACACAACTAACGTCTACCGACCAAGAAAGTATGGAAAATGACCTTTTAATTAAAGAACCTATCGACAAAGTCGTTATGCATTATGCAAGTAACGCTAAAATCGCCGGGCTTGACGGAGTTGTTTGCTCACCCTTAGAAGCAGGCAAAGTTCACGGCGTTTGCGGTAACGAGTTCGTAACGGTTACCCCGGGCGTAAGGCTCGCGGGCGACGCGGTAGGCGACCAAAAGCGCGTAACCACCCCCGCACTTGCTAGGGAACTCGGTAGCGATTATATCGTAGTAGGTCGTTCGATAACGGGCGCTGAAAACCCCGTTGAAGCGTATAATAGATGTTTAAGAGAATTTTTAGGAGAATAAAAATATGAATAAACTTGAAAAACTCATTGCGAAAGATTTGCTTTCTATAAAGGCGGTGTTCTTCCGCCCCGAAGAACCGTTCACTTGGGCAAGCGGTATTAAAAGCCCGGTGTATTGCGACAACCGTTTGACCTTAACGTCAGTAAAAGTTAGAAACGACGTTGAAAACGGCTTAGCAACCTTAATTAAAGAAAACTATCCCGATGCCGAAGTTTTAATGGGAACTTCAACCGCAGGTATCGCCCACGCCGCAATAACGGCGCACCTTCTCGATATGCCTATGGGTTACGTTCGTTCGGGCGCAAAAGACCACGGCAGACAAAACCAAATTGAAGGTAAACTTGAAAAAGGGCAAAAGGTAGTTGTCGTTGAAGACCTTATCTCAACGGGTGGCTCGGTTATCGAAGTAGTTAACGTTTTAAGAGATGCAGGCGCGGAAGTTTTAGGCGTTGTTTCTATCTTTACCTACGGTATGAAAAAGGGCTTAGACAGACTTAACGACGCTAACGTTAAAAATATTTCGCTTACTAATTTTGACGTTATTGCCGAAGTTGCCGCAGAAGAAAATTACGTAAAACCGTCGGACGTGGAAAGGCTTATCGCGTTTAGAAACAACCCGTCGGACGAAAGTTGGATAAAGGATTAAGATTATGAGAAGTTTAATTGACGTTGTTGATTTTTCAGTTGAAGAGATAAACGAACTTATTAAAACCGCGCTCGATATACAAAAAAACCCCGATATGTATTCGGAAACGTGCAAGGGTAAAATTCTTGCAACGTTGTTTTTCGAGCCGTCAACTCGCACTCGTTTGAGTTTTGAAACGGCTATGCTCCGCTTAGGCGGTAGCGTTATAGGGTTTTCGTCGGCATCGAGTTCGTCTGCATCAAAGGGCGAAAGCGTAGCCGATACCGCAAAGGTAATATCAACGTACGCCGATATTATCGCTATGCGCCACTACAAAGAAGGCGCGCCTTTCGTGGCTAGCCAAAACGCAAATATCCCCGTTATCAACGCGGGTGACGGTGGGCACTGCCACCCAACGCAAACGCTTGCCGACCTTTTGACTATATATCGCCGTCACGGTGGGTTTGACAACTTAACCGTAGGTTTTTGCGGTGACTTAAAGTTCGGTAGAACGGTGCACTCTTTGATTTCGGCACTTGCAAGATATTCGGGCGTAAAAATCGTTTTAATATCGCCAAAGGAACTTAAACTTCCCGATTACGTAATTAAAAACGTAATCGAAAAAAGTGGACTTTCCTACGTAGAAACCGATAGTTTAGAAGAGTATATGAACCAACTTGACGTGCTTTATATGACGAGAGTTCAAGGTGAACGCTTTGAAGATAAACTCGAATACGAAAGGCTTAAAGATAGTTATATCCTAACGCCCGATAAAATCGTTTCGGCAAAATCTAGTATGACTATTATGCACCCACTTCCGCGCGTTAACGAACTCAGCGTTAAAATTGATACGGATAGTAGGGCTTGCTACTTTATGCAGGTTGAAAGCGGTAAACTTATGCGTATGGCACTTATTATTAAACTTCTTAAAGAAGCCAAAAACCCCGAAAAAGAAGATAGGCTTGCCACCGCTAATGAAAGCGTTATAAAATGTAAAAACCCCGCGTGCATTACGACTACCGAGCAAGAAATTATTCACTACTACAAATCGGTTGACGGCGAGCGCCACTGCATTTATTGCGACGCGAAAATTTAATTATAAAAAAAACGGCTCAGTCGAGCCGTTTTTTAATTGCTTAAAAGTTTAATTTTCCAGAAATTAGCATATCTAGTAGTTCTTTTAAGGACTTTCCCTTTATACTTTCTTTAATGTTTTTGAGTTTGTCTTCGATAATTTCGTCAAGCACTTTCATACCTAAAACTTCTACGGGGGCTTTATCGTCGGTTAATATATAAGATGACGGCTCAACCATTTTCATTTTACTAGAAACCGTTTGCATTAGCGACCTTAACGGATAATCGCTAATAATTAGTTTGGCGTTTGTAATAAGCCTTTCTTTCACGTCGTAATCGTTTGATGCAAAAAGTTCTACGTTACCGCCAACGTCACACGTGTAAACGCTAGAAAAACAACTTCTAACCGTGCCTTCTAAGTAGTCGTTAATAGCGCCTTCGTTTTTCGAGCGCATATTCATATTGATAACCATAACCCCGTCTTTGTTTAGGTGGTTTTTAACGCTTGTGAAAAACTCGATTGACGACATTTGAAAGGGAATCGTTATATCGCGGTAAGCGTCAACCAAAATAACGTCGTACTTATTTGTAGTTGCGTCCAAAAAGGCGCGCCCGTCTTCTTCATAGGTGGCAATTTCTTTGGGAAGATCAAAATACGTTTTAGCAATTTCTATAATTTTACCGTCTATCTCAACCCCGTCGATAGAAGAAACCTTAAACCGCTTTAAGCACTCTTCGCCGTACGTTCCAGAGCCCAGCCCCAAAATGCAAATGGATATGGGCTTAGTTACACCGCCTGCCATAACGGGGCCTGCTAAGGCGTAGTCGTAATACCAGCCTGCAAGCGTGGAGTTTTTTCTTTTAATTGATTGAAAACTAAATAGTGCGTTTGTTGAAAATATGATTTTTTCGTCGTCTTCTTCAACTCGAAGATAGTTGTAAATTGATTCGCCCTCGTAAACTATATCGCTTTTCCAAAACGCCGTGCCTATCTTGTTTGAAAACAAGCCTAGTATAAGCGCGATTATAAAAATGACGATAGTTTTTACGATATGCCGTTTTTTGTATATAAAATAAATTAAACAAATTATATATAAAACGCTTGCAAAAACTACGAAAGTTAGCGTAGTGCCTATAGACGGAATAGTTACGAAAGTTGGTAAAAACGTTCCTATTATACTACCTATCGTGTTGCACGCTTCGATTATGCCCACCGTTTTACCGTTTTCGCTAATATCTTTAACGGCAAACTTTACAAGGTTTGGCGTAACCATACCCAAAACGAGTAGTGGAAACACGAAAACTAGTAAACACGATATAAGCGACGCCCAAATCAGATAATTTTTAGTTACGAAAGTTGCAAGTATTAGCGCAACGCCCGAAATTACGAACTTGCCAAAAACGGGTATAAGCATCGTAAAAGTTGCCGCAGCAAACAGCCAACCGAATAGTTTTGACGGATTGTCGAACTTATCCGCCATTTTACCGCCTATAACGTTGCCTATTGCCATGGCTATCATAATCGTTCCGATAATTATAGTCCACACGATTTGTGACGACGAAAAGTACGGAGCAAGCAGTCTTGACGCGCCAAGTTCAATCGCCATAACCGACGTTCCCGACAAAAACGCCGTAACGTAATATATCCACTTTTTATCTTTCATAAAGTACCGCCTATTAGTAGTTTACGTTAAATATTTTATAATATATATAACTAAAAGTCAATATAAAAAAACGGCTCATAAAGAGCCGTTTTTGTCTAATTTATTTAGAAACCGAAATAAGATTTAGCGTTATAATAAGCGATACCTTTAACTATTTTTTCAAGTGCTTTATAGTCGCTAGGGTACTCGCCGTCTTCAACCCATTTGCCTATTAAGTTACACATAATTCTTCTAAAATACTCGTGGCGTGGGTAAGATACGAAACTACGGCTATCAGTAAGCATACCAACGAACCTTGCTATCATACCAAGGTTAGAAAGCGCTTGCATTTGCGCTTCCATACCGTCGCGCTGGTCGTTGAACCACCAACCCGAACCGAACTGTATTTTGCCGGGGATTCCACCACCTTGGAAGTTGCCTAGCATAGTGCCTAAAACGTAGTTGTCTTTGGGGTTAAGAGTGTAGAGAATAGTCTTGGGTAAGCAGTCCTTTTCTTCAAGCATATTCATAAACTTAGAAAGATTTTCTGCAATGCATAAGTCGTTAATACTATCAAAGCCAACGTCCGCACCAAGTTTATTATACATCTTTTTGTTGTTGTTTCTAAGCGCGCCTATGTGAAGTTGCATAGTCCAGTTGAGTTCGCTATACTTTTGAGCACAAATTTTTAAGATGCTACACTTGAAAGCGTCAACTTCATCTTGCGATAAAACCCCGCCTTGCATAAATTTATCAAACGCCTTTTCCCCGTCGCCATCGCTAAACGGAACGTATTCGAGTGCGTGGTCTGAAAGACGGCAACCATACTCGTTAAAGTACTCAATTCTATCTTCTATCCACTCAGTAAGCGCCTTATAGGTCGATATTTTAATACTTTCTAGATACGGTTTGAAAGTAGGCTGGTCAATGTTAACCGCTTTATCGGGGCGGAAGGTAGGAAGAATTTTAGTAGAGAACCCTTTAAGCGCTTTGTGGTATTCAAGGGTGTCGGCGGGGTCGTCAGTCGTGCAGATGATTTCTACGTTAGACATCTTTATTAAACCCTGCGCTTTATACTCTTCTTTCTTCAAGCACTCGTTAACCGTATTCCAAATTTCTTCGCAGGTGTCTTCGTTTAAGGTTTTATCAATACCGAAGTATCTTTTAAGTTCAAGATGCGTCCAGTGATACAAGGGGTTGCCGATTAAAAGGGGCATGGTTTCAGCGAACTTTTTGAACTTCTCATAATCGTCTTTTCCGCCCGTTATATACTCTTCGTCAACACCGTTAGTTCTCATTTGACGCCACTTGTAATGGTCACCGCCAAGGAATAAATCAAAAGCGTTTTTGAACTGGTAGTTTTCAGCAATCATCTTGGGGTTTAAGTGGCAATGATAGTCGATAATCGGCAAGTCTTTTACCATATCGTAAAGTTTTTTAGCCGTTTCGGTTTTAAGCATAAAATTGTCGTTAATAAAACTCATAGGGTAACACCATCCTTAAATATTGATATTTCGCGGTAGCCGTTAACTTCGTTTTTAGTTTGTTTTCCGCTCGCTACTTCTATAATATAATCAAAAAGTTCGTCCGTCAAGAGATTTCCGTCTAGAACGGGGCTTGCATCAAAATCAATCCAACCGCTTTTTCTAACCGCTAAAGCGTGATTAGTTGCAATTTTTACCGTGGGAACGGGCGCGCCGACGGGCGTACCGCGACCGGTAGTAAATAAAATTATATGAACGCCACACGCCATAAGGTTAGTGATAGCGACGATATCGTTGCCAGGGCCGTTTAATAATGATAAGCCGTTCTTAGTCAAAACGTCACCGTAACTTAAAACGTCAACCACCTTAGAAAGCCCACCCTTTTGAATACAGCCGAGCGACTTTTCTTCTAGCGTAGTGATACCGCCTTTTTTGTTGCCGGGCGACGGGTTTTCATAAATAACTTGGTTGTGCCTTGTGTAGTAGTCCTTAAAATCGTTGATGAGCGAAACGGTTTTATCAAAAATTTCTTTTGACTCGGCGCGCTTCATAAGTAAATGCTCCGCACCGAACATTTCGGGAACTTCGGTAAGTACGCAACTACCGCCCATTGAAATAAGTTTATCAGAAAGCCTACCAACTAGCGGGTTTGCGGTTATGCCACTATACCCGTCGCTACCACCGCATTTAAGCCCAAGTTTGAGTTTTGAAACGGGAATAGGTTGGCGGGTGAACTTGCTAGCGTACGCTTGAAGTTCTTTAACGAGTTTAACGCCTTCACCTACGTCGTCACTATAATCTTGCGCGTTCAAAAATTTAACTCTATCGGGGTTGTAAGCGCCAAGTACTTTTTTGAAAACGTCAATATTATTATTTTCACAACCCAAGCCGAGAACGAGTACACCGCCTGCGTTTGGGTGGTTAACCATACCTTTTAGAATTTTTTGGGTAAGTTCTTGGTCGTCACCAAGTTGCGAACAGCCAAACGGGTGTGGAAAATGTAGCGCCCCCGTTTTATTTGCAATTTGTTCGGCAACCTTGTTTATACAGCCAACGGTGTTTACGATCCACACGTCGTTTCTAATGCCGATAGATTTGTCTTCACGGATATATCCCATAAAAGTTTTATCGCTAGACACTTTGGGAATATCGTAAAACTCAGGCTCGTATTTATATGAAATATTGCCCGATAGGTTGGTTTTTAGGTTGTGCGAGTGAACGTGCTCGCCCGCACTTATATCTTTGGTGGCGTGCCCGATAGGGTTGCCGTACTTGATAACGTTTTCGCCTTTTTTAATATCGCAAAGGGCGTATTTATGCCCGTCGCTCAAATTGACTTCAACGTTGTCGAGTTTATTTATTAACATATTTTGAAACCTCGCTTTCAAGGAAAGATAAATCTTCGCCCCAAAGTTTTTCGTTTGCTAAAATTTCTTTAACGCTAGCCGACTTCATAAATGAAGTTACGTCTTTATCGTCGTTTGTCATATCGGTTTTATAAAAATCAATGAGTTTTGCAAACGAGAAAATTAAGGTGTTTGGCATCTTGTTATAGCGCTTTATATATTCGAGTATCGAAGGTAAAACTCTAACTTTGAACTTGCTAACCGAGTTGAGCGCGATAGACGATAAGTAGTGTTTAATATACGGGTTTGCAAATCTTTCGATAACGCCCTCGGCGTACTCAACGAGTTCGTCCTTAGGTAGGTCAAGGGTAGGAATAATTTCGTCAAACACGCAAGCGCGTACGTGCGCGCACATCTTTTCATCATCAATACAACTCTTTACCGTATCAAACCCTGAAAGGAGCGCGTAGGGAACAAGCGAAGTGTGAGCGCCGTTTAATATTCTAACCTTTCTAGTCCTATACATATTGAGTTTGTCTTTTGTAACTATAACGTTAAGTCCTGCCGACTTAAAGGGGAGTTCCTTTTCGATATCGGCATTGCACTCGATAACCCAAAGGTGGAAATACTCGGAAGTGTTAACCATATTGTCTTCGTAGCCAAGACCTAAATCTTCGCCACGCGGATATCCCGTGTTAATGCGGTCAACCAAGGTGTTTGCAAACACGTTGTCATTTTCTATCCACGCCTTAAAGCCGTCGCCTAAATTCCAAAGGTCGGCGTACTGTAAAACGCATTTTTTAAGGTTGTCACCATTTCTGTCGATAAGTTCGCAAGGAAGAAGTATAAAGCCTTTAAGCCCTAAATCGTATCTTCTCTTTAATAAAAGAGTAAGTTTAGCAGGGAAGGTTTTGGGCGGAACGTCAGTCATTTTATCTTCGGTTTCAAACACGATACCAGCCTCGGTAGTGTTAGAAACGATAAATCTCATATCGGGGTTTTCGGCAAGTTTTAAGTACTCGTCAAAATCGTCGTACGGTTTAACGCAACGCGAAATAACGTCAATTATAGATTTTTCAACGCCTTCAACACCGCGGATAACGTGCGTGTATACGCAGTTTTGTTTTTCGAGCATATCGCACATACCTTGCGCTATGGGTTGAACTACTACCACGCTACCGTCAAAACTGCCGTTGTCGTTAAGTTTTTGTATCATCCAGTCAACGAAACCGCGTAAAAATCCGCCTTCGCCAAACTGTATAATTCTTTCAGGTCTAATTTTCTTTTCAAAATTCATAATATGCCTCCTTAAAGCATTTACTTTTAAGATAATTATACATCAAAACAACCTTAATTTCCTTAAAATGCTTGATGTTTTTACGCAAAAATCTTGATTTTTTTGACATTTAATCGTATACTTATATTATGATAGAAGAATTTTATTTTGATAAGTCAAGCAATGTAAAAGGCAGTAAAAGTTTAAGCCACTACCACAGTTTTTTAGAAATATACTATATGAAAGAAGGTAGTTGCAAGTACTTTATTGACGATAAGTCCTATCTCGTTCGAGCTGGCGACTTGGTTATGATACCGTCTGGCGTTATACACAAAACCAACTACGATAGCCCAACGCACGTAAGGTGGCTAATAAATTGTTCAAACGAGTACGTTCCTAAGTCGCTACAAGATATAATTAGCAATATGACAAGGCTTTATAAGCGTTCAAAACTCACCGAAGAGTGCGAAGTTATTATGACGAAAATTGAGCGCGAATACTCTCGGCAAGACGAGTTTTCTAGCGAAGCGTTAAAAGGTTTTATATACGGTTTGCTTTTTTTACTGTTTAGAAATTGCGAAAATCAAGAGCAAGCGGTTTATTCAAGCCCACTTATTCAAAGGGTAATATTATATCTTAAAGAAAATTTAGGCGGAGAAATTTCGCTTAGCCGTACTGCGGAAAAATTTGGGGTTAGCGATGAGCATCTATCTCGAACTTTCAAAAAGCAAACGGGTTTTGGGTTTTCAGAATACCTAAATATTATAAGACTACAAAAAGCACTTAATATGTTGAAAAACGAGCCTGGTAAATCGGTAAACGAAGTAGCCTTTATTTGTGGATTTAACGATAGTAATTATTTTTCCTATAAATTTACTAAGGCGTACGGCGTTTCGCCACGCTCGATAAAAAAATTAAAAAAAGTTGTTAAAAATCGTTGACAAAGAAAAATCATGGTGCTACAATAGGCTCAAATTAAATAACTTAAATTTCAAAAACTGTGACGAAGACTGGCTAAGTAGGAGTTTTCAGAGAGTCGGCGGGTGGTGTGAGCCGATAACGAGTATTTACAACCTATCCCTTCTGAGTTGAAGGTGTGAATTATAGTAACGCCTTTCGTGACTTCTGCGTTAACGAATAGGAATTGTTGGATTCCAAAGTGGCAACTAGTTTAGTTGCAATTTGAGTGGTACCGCGAGTATATTTACCCGTCTCAAAACAAAAATTTTTGTTTTGAGATTTTTTTTTACAAAAATAAAATTCCTTAAAGGGGGTTAAAAATATGAATACTAACAACACTTTATCAAGGCTTTCAGAGATAGCAACGAGAATAAAAGAACTCAGAACTATATTAGATTATTCTGTTTACTATATGGCTGAAAAAACCGAAGTTTCCCAAGAAAAGTACCGCGAATACGAAAGCGGAACGGTAGATATTCCGTTCACTTTTATACATAAATGCGCGCTTGTTTTCGGCGTTGAAATGACCGAACTTTTAGAAGGTAGCACTGCAAAACTTTCAACGTATACGGTAACTAGAAAGGGAGCAGGGCAAAAGACGGCGAAGGAAGACGGTATTGATATTGCTAACCTTGCACCCAAGTTCAAAGATAAACTTGCCGAGCCTTACTACGTTACTTACGAATACTCGCAGGCGCAACAAAATAAACCTATACATTTAACAACCCACTCAGGTCAAGAATTCGACCTTGTGTTAAAGGGTAGTTTGAAAGTTCAAGTAGGCGAACACGTTGAAGTTTTACAAGAAGGCGACAGTATTTATTACAATTCGTCTACCCCTCACGGTATGATAGCGATAGGCGGTGAAAGTTGTACCTTCGTTGCGGTGGTAATGTCTGGCGACCGCACGGCTGAAACGGTTGTTAGAAAGAGCGTTATGTCGGCTAAAAAGTCCGAAAAACTCGTATGCGAAAAGTTCGTAGTTCCCACCGAAAACGAAAACGGCGAACTTCTCGATATTAAGTTCAAAAACACGGATACCTTTAACTTCGGCTTTGATATAGTTGACGAGATTGCAAATCGCTATCCCGATAAACTTGCAATGCTCCACCTTGATAAAAATAAAAACGAACGCCGTTTTACTTTTAAGGATATAAAAAGGGCGTCAAACCAAGTGGCAAACTACTTTACGTCACTCGGCATCAAGCGTGGCGATAAAGTTATGCTAGTGTTAAAGCGCCACTACCAGTTTTGGTTCTCAATGGTAGCGCTCCACAAACTCGGCGCGGTTGCAATACCAGCAACTAACCAACTTAAAGAGCACGATTTCGAGTATAGATACAACTCGGCTGGCGTAAAAGCAATCGTATGTACCGCCGACGGCGATACTTTTAAGTACGCTCAAAGCGCGGCTAAAAAATGCCCCCAAGTTGAAAAACTTATAATGGTTGGCGGGGCAAGAGAAGGCTGGCACGATTTCGATAAAGAATACGCACTTTTCTCGGGAAAATTCGAGCGTTCCAAAGATTCTTCTTGCGGTGACGATACGGCGCTTATGTTCTTTACGTCAGGCACGACGGGAAACCCCAAAATGGCGGCTCATAAGCACACGTACGCGCTCGGTCATTTCGTAACGGCAAAGTACTGGCACTGTTGCGAGCGTGACGGGCTTCACCTTACCATATCCGACACGGGTTGGGGTAAATCGTTATGGGGAAAACTCTACGGTCAATGGCTTTGCGAGGGCGCAGTTTTCGTTTACGACTTTGATAAGTTTGACGAAAACGACATACTTCCGATGTTTGCAAAATACAACATCACCACTTTCTGCGCTCCACCTACTATGCTTAGAATGCTTATCCGTGGTGACTTATCTAAGTTCGACTTATCGTCAATTCACCATATGACTACGGCAGGCGAGGCATTAAACCCAGAAGTATTCAAGCAGTTCAAAGAAGCAACGGGGCTTGAAATTATGGAAGGCTTTGGTCAAACCGAAACTACGCTTGCAATTGCAAACCTTTACGGCACTACGCCTAAAATCGGCGCTATGGGTAAAGCAAGCCCGCAGTTTGACGTGGATATCGTAGATGCTGACGGCAACACCGTTGCCCCCGGCGAAGTAGGCGAAATTGTAATTCATACCGACAAAGAAGTTCCTTGCGGACTTTTCAAAGAATATTATCTTGACGAAGTTAAGACCAAAGAAGCGTGGCACGACGGGGTTTATCACACCGGCGACACTGCTTGGCGAGATGAAGACGGGTATTTCTGGTACGTCGGCCGTGTTGACGACGTTATAAAGTCTTCTGGCTATCGTATAGGGCCTTTCGAAATCGAATCTGTAATAATGGAACTTCCTTACGTTTTAGAGTGTGGTGTTTCCGCCGTTCCCGACGAAGTTCGCGGTCAAGTAGTAAAGGCAAGTATCGTGCTTACTAAGGGCACCGAGCCTAGCGAAGTACTTAAAAAAGAAATTCAAAAATACGTTAAAGACCACACCGCGCCTTACAAATATCCAAGAGTGGTTGTGTTTAGAGACGAACTTCCTAAAACTATAAGCGGTAAAATCCAACGTAACAAGTTATAAACGGCGCAATACTTCGTTTCTGCCGTCGCCGTGTGTCTGCAATGACCAACAAGGTCTATTGCAACCACTCGTCTAGGCGAGCCTTGTCTTGCTTGTTTCTAACTCGTTACATATATTGTAATAGGCTTTGAGTACAAATTGCCTTGTCTTGCTTGTTTCTAACTCGTTTCTTATGCGAAAAATCGAGAAAATAACTTTAATTCGTTTTTTACGTAAGAAATAAAACTTGTAAAAACACTTAAAAATCGTTGACAATATTCAAAAGTAGTGTTAAATTTAATATAATTAAATTAAAAGCGACGACGAAAAGTTACTTAAAAATCCACTTTTTTCAGAGAATCGGCGTTTGGTGCAAGCCGTAAAAAGTCTTTTGAGTATGTAGTTTCCGAGCTGAGAGAAAGAAAGGTTTACCGATTAGAATCTCTCCGTGACTTCTGCGTTAACGAATAGGAATTGTTAGATTCCAAAAGTGGCAACTTAGGTTGCAATTTGAGTGGTACCGCGGGATAAAACTCGTCTCAAAGCAATTTGGGGCGAGTTTTTTGTTTATAAAGTCAAGCGCCCTTAAAAAGACACTTGGAGAAGGTATGGAAGAATTAAAACTAAAAATTAAAGAAATTAGCGAGCGTATTAAAGAACTTCGTGAGATTGAAAACGTAACGGTTGCCGAAATGGCAAAGTTAACGGGCGTAACCGAGCAAGAATATCTAGACTGTGAAAACGGCGTAAGCGACTTAAACTTTGCGTTCATTTATCGTCTAGCAAACGCCCTTAAAGTCAACGTGACCGAACTTATCGAAGGTTACACGCCAAATCTTAAATCGTACACGGTAACTAGAAACGGCAACGCGCCTATGGTAAGTAACGCCCACGGTATGACGTATTATAACTTAGCAAGCGCTTTCAAGAAAAAGATTGCCGAACCCCTTTACGTCGTTAGTAAGTATAGTGAAGAGGCGCAAAACACTCCGCTTGAACTCACTACCCACAACGGTCAAGAGTGCGACCTTATTATCGAAGGTAACTTGCTAGTTCAAATAGGCAAACACCAAGAAATTTTAGGACCTGGCGACAGTATTTATTATAATTCTGACACACCGCACGGTCTTAGAGCCGTTGGCGGAAAAGATTGTATTTTTTACGCTATCGTTCTAAACCCCACGGGCGAGCCGATTCCCGAACTTAGTAAGGAAATTATTCCGTCAAAACCCGTCAAGGTGGACGACGGCAAGAAGAAGAGAATTTACAAAAAGTATATCGACACCGTTCTTAACGAAAACGGAACGCCAACGTCTATCACTTTCAAAAATTACGAAAAGTTCAACTTCGCGTTTGACGTGTTAGACGCTATTGCGGAAAAAGACCCTGATAAACTTGCTATGTTACATATTAGCAAGGATAAAACCGAAAGGAGATTTACCTTTAAGGATATCAAAAAGGAAAGTAACCGCGTAGCCAACTACTTAAAGTCGTTAGGCGTTAAAAAGGGAGATAGGGTACTTTTAGTATTAAAGCGCCACTATCAATACTGGCCTACTATGATGGCGCTTAACAAACTCGGCGCTATCGCAATACCTGCAACCAACCAACTTCAACCGCACGACTTCGAGTACCGCTTTAACGCGGCTGGCGTAAGTACGGTTATCGCTACGGCGGACGAGATGGTTGCGGATAATATTGAAAAAGTTTTAGATGCTTGCCCCACCGTTAAAACTAAAATAATCGTTAACGGCAAAAGAGAAGGCTGGCACGACTTCAACGAAGAATACACCTTGTATTCCACCCACTTTAACCGCACGGAAGACACCGCTTGTGGCGACGATTTGATGCTTATGTTCTTCACGTCGGGAACGACGGGCTATCCCAAAATCGCCGCTCACTCGTTTACCTATCCGCTTGGGCATTTCCACACGGCAAAGTACTGGCACAACGTAGATCCTGACGGTATTCACTTTACAATATCCGATACCGGCTGGGCTAAGTCAATGTGGGGAAAACTTTACGGTCAATGGCTATGCGAAGGCGCAATTTTCGTTTACGACTTCGATAGGTTTGACGCTAGCGAAATTTTACCAATGTTTGCAAAGCACCAAATCACCACTTTCTGCGCACCGCCAACTATGCTTAGAATGCTCGTTAAAGAAGATATTTCTAAATACGACTTATCGTCAATTAAGCATATGACTACCGCTGGCGAAGCGTTAAACCCCGAAGTTTACCGCCAGTTTGAAAAGGCTACGGGCTTGCAGATTATGGAAGGCTTTGGTCAAACCGAAAGCACTATGATTATCGGCAATATGACGGGGGCTTCGCATAAAATCGGCTCAATGGGTAAGCCCGCACCTATATACGACGTTGATATCGTAGATAGTGACGGTAATTCCGTTGAAGACGGTGAAACGGGTGAAATCGTTATCAAAATAGGTGACAAAGCGCCCTGCGGTTTATTCAAAGGCTATTATCGTGACGAAGAAAAAACTCGCGAAGTTTGGCACGACGGGTATTATCACACGGGCGACACCGCTTGGCGTGATGAAGACGGGTTTTATTGGTACGTTGGCCGTGTTGACGACGTTATTAAGTCAAGTGGTTACCGTATAGGACCTTTCGAAATCGAATCGGTAATAATGGAACTTCCCTACGTTTTAGAGTGTGGCGTTTCTGCCGAGCCTGACGAAGTTCGCGGTCAAGTAGTAAAGGCAAGTATAGTACTTACTAAGGGTACCGAGCCTAGCGAAGAATTGAAGAAAGAAATTCAAAACTACGTTAAAAAGAACACCGCACCCTATAAGTATCCGCGTATCGTAGTGTTTAGGGACGAACTTCCCAAGACTATTAGCGGAAAAATCCAACGTAACAAACTTTAATCCCTTATAAACTTCGTCTATCTTCGTTAACTGCTTTGTTTACAGATTTCGATGACCAACAAGGTCTATCTCACCCTGTAAACTTCGCGAGCCTTGATATACTCGTTTCTAAGGTCTTAAAGAGTAAGTTGTAATAGGCTTTGAGTGTAAATTGCCTTGTCTTGCTTGTTTCTAACTCGTTACGCAAGTTGTAATAGGCAAAATATAAGATAAAAAAACTACATTAAAAAATGGAAAAGAGAATTATCATATTTAGCGGGCATTACGGTAGCGGTAAAACGAATATTGCTGTTAACTTTGCAACCGACCTTAAAAAAAGGCACGACAAAGTTGCGGTAGCCGACCTTGATATCGTAAACCCCTATTTTAGAACCAAAGACAGTCTTGACCTTTTTGAAAGAGAAGGGATAAGGTTAATATGTTCAGAGTACGCAAATAGCAACGTAGATATCCCCGCACTTCCGCAAGATATTTACGCCGTAACCGACGATACTACTTACAAAATGGTAGTTGACGTTGGCGGTGACGATAGGGGCGCGTTAGCGCTTGGTAGATTAACCCCTAAAATCATTGCGGAAAACGACTATGAAATGCTACTAGTTATAAACTGCTATCGCCCACTAACGCCAAACGCTAGTTCTACGGTAGAAGTTGCTAGGGAGATAGAGTCGGCGTGCAAAATAAAGTTTACGGGCATAGTAAACAACTCCAACCTTGGAGATTTAACTTGTGAAGAAGACGTTTTAAGTTCGCTGTCTTACGCGCAAGAAATTTCTTCGCTTATGAAAATTCCCGTAAAATACACCACGGTAAAAAGTGACTTATATAAAAGTCTTAGCGGTAAAATTGAAAATCTTTACCCACTTAACTTACAAAAAAAGATTTAAGGAGAAAAATTATGGCAAAACTTACGATTAACGTTGAAAAATGCAAAGGCTGTGGTCTTTGTGTTGACGTTTGTCCCAAAAACGTTTTGGAACTCTCGCCAAATAAAATCAATAAAAAAGGGCATAAACCCGTAGAAGCGGTTAGAGAAGAAAGTTGCATAGGTTGTGCTTTTTGCGCAACTATGTGTCCCGACTGCATTATTAAGGTAGAAAGGTGATATTATGGCAAATAAAGTTTTAATGAAAGGTAACGAAGCAATTGCCGAAGCAGCAATCAAAGCAGGTTGCAAACACTACTTTGGCTATCCCATAACTCCGCAAACGGAAATTGCCGCTTATATGGCTAAAAAGATGCCTAAAATCGGCGGTACTTTCTTACAAGCGGAAAGTGAAATTGCCGCTATCAATATGGTATACGGCGTATCTTCGGCTGGTTATAGGGTTATGACTAGTTCGTCAAGCCCGGGCATTTCGCTTAAAAGCGAAGGTTTATCCTACCTAGCAGGTGCGGACCTTCCCGCGGTTGTTATAAACGTTCAACGTGGCGGTCCTGGTCTTGGTGATATTCAACCTAGCCAGTCAGACTATTTTCAAGCAACTCGTGGCGGTGGTCACGGTGACTTCCATATGATAGTATTAGCGCCCGGTAGCGTTCAGGAAATGGCGTCGCTCACCGTAAAGGGCTTTGAACTTGCGGACAAGTATAGAATGACCGCTATGATTCTTGCCGACGGTACTATGGGGCAAATGATGGAGCCCGTTGAACTTGATTTCGACGTTGCGCCCGCACCCGAAAAACCTTGGGCAACCAACGGTACTAAAATGCAAAGAAAGCACAATATAACTAACTCTTTATCGCTCGTTCCCGAAGAACTTGAAAAGTTTAACTTCGCTAGATACGAAAGATACAAACTTATCGAAGAAACGGAAGCGTTGTGCGAAGAGTATTTGATGGACGACGCTGAAATTGCAGTAACTGCTTACGGCATTGCGTCAAGAGTAACCAAAAACGCCGTTGACGAAGCGCGCAAAATGGGTATAAAGGTAGGTTTAATTAGACCTATAACCGTATGGCCTTTCCCCAAAGCGCCCTATGAAAAAGCGGCAGAAAAAGTTAACCATATAATTACCGTTGAACTTTCAATGGGGCAAATGATAGAAGACGTTATGCTTGCAACCAAGTGTAAAGTTCCCGTAACGCTTTGCAACCGCGCGGGTGGTATGATACCTTCGGTTGAACAGGTGTTAGAAGAAATTAAAAAATACGCTAAAAGGGGGGAATAAAAAATGGTAGTATTTGATAAACCTAAATCACTTGCAGATATCTCTATGCACTATTGCCCCGGTTGTACCCACGGCATAGTTCACCGCTTAGTTGCCGAAGTTATTGACGAACTCGGTATCGAAGGCAAAACTATCGGTATCGCGCCCGTTGGTTGTTCGGTTATGGCGTACAACTACTTTAATTGCGATATGATAGAAGCCGCTCACGGCAGAGCACCTGCCGTTGCTACTGGTGTTAAAAGAGCAAATCCTGACGAGCATATCGTATTTACCTATCAAGGTGACGGCGACTTAGCGTCAATCGGTATGGCTGAAACCGTACACGCTGCGGCTCGTAACGAAAACATAACTATAATCTTTATTAACAACGCCATCTACGGTATGACGGGTGGTCAAATGGCGCCCACGTCACTTCCTGGGCAAGTAACTCAAACGTCCCCCTACGGGCGTGACGTTAACGCTTGCGGTTACCCCGTTAAAGTGTGTGAAATGCTTTCTACCTTAGAAGGTCCAGAATATTTAGAAAGAGTTACCGTAAACAGCGTAAAAGCAGTTAAAAACGCTAAAAAGGCAATTAAAAAAGCCTTCCAAAATCAAATTGATAAGAAAGGTTTTTCTCTCGTAGAAGTTTTATCTACCTGCCCAACCAACTGGGGTATGACTCCGCAAAACGCCCTTAAATGGATTGACGAAAAGATGATTCCGTACTATCCCTTAGGCGTGTATAAAGACAGAAGTAATAAGGAGAATAACTGATATGAAAACTACTAAATATTTATTCTCTGGTTTTGGTGGTCAAGGTATACTATTTTCGGGTAAATTCTTAGCCTACAAAGGTCTTACTGCTGACAAAAACGTTAGTTGGTTGCCTTCTTACGGCCCCGAAATGCGCGGTGGCACGGCAAGTTGTGGCGTTATTATATCTGACGGGTCTATCGGCTCGCCTATTATCGACAAGCCTGACGTTTTGATTGCAATGAATCTTCCTTCGCTCGATAAATACGAAAGCACGGTGGTTTCTGGCGGTACTATCGTTTTAGATAGTTCGCTTATAGATAGAAAGGTTGAAAGAACTGACGTTAACGCCGTTTACGTTCCCGCAACTAGATTAGCAAGTGAAAACGGTATGCCAACGCTTGCAAATATGATAATCGTAGGTAAACTTTTAGCGCTTGAAGGCGAAACGGGTAGCGAAATTATTGACGAAACGCTTAAAAAAGTAATATCTGCAAAGCATGCGGATATGCTTGAAGTTAACAAAAAAGCAATGCAAATCGGCGCTGATTATAAGGAGTAAAATTATGGAAATTAAAATAGTTAAAACTCAAAACAAAAAAGTTAAACCCGAACCTAGCACTTTGGGGTTCGGCAAATATTTTTCAGACCATATGGCTATGATGACTTGGTCGCAAGAAAAGGGTTGGCACAACGCTCGTATCGTTCCGTTTGAAAATTTATCTATCCACCCTGCAAGCACCGTTCTTCACTACGGCGCGGAAATATTTGAAGGCTTAAAGGCGTACAGAAGAAAAGACGGTGGCGTTCAAATGTTTAGACCTATCGAAAACGTTAGAAGACTTAACCGTTCGGCTGAAAGGCTTTGTCTTCCCACTATCCCCGAAGATATGGCTTTTGAACTTTTAACAAAGTTTGTTGAAGTTGAACAGGAATGGACTCCGTCAAACGAAGGAACTTCCCTTTATTTAAGACCGTTTATGTTTGGTAACGACGAAACTCTCGGAGTTCACTCGGTACACAACGCGGAATTCGTGATTATTGCGTCGCCCGTTGGCAGTTACTACAAAGAAGGCATCAACCCCGTTAAAATCATGATAGAAAATGAAGACGTTAGAGCCGTTCGCGGTGGTACGGGTTATGCTAAATGCGGTGGTAACTACGCTGCAAGCACAAGAGCAGGTAAGCGCGCCGAAGATAAAGGTTACTCGCAAGTATTGTGGCTTGACGGTGTTGAAAGAAAGTATATCGAAGAAGTTGGCGCTATGAACGTTATGTTCAAAATAAACGGCAAAATCGTTACGCCTATGCTTTCGGGCTCAATTCTCCCAGGTATTACTCGTATGAGTTGTATCGAAGTGTTAAAGTCAAAAGGCTTTGACGTTGAAGAAAGGCTTTTATCGGTTGACGAACTCGTTTCCGCTATGAAAGACGGTACTCTCGAAGAGGCCTTCGGTTGCGGTACTGCTGCCGTTATTTCGCCTATCGGCGAACTTATGTACGACGGGGTTAAATACACCGTAAACGGCGGTAAAATCGGCGAAACTACTCAAATGCTTTACGATATCTTAACTGGTATTCAATGGGGTAAGGTAGAAGATACGTTCGGCTGGGTATATAAAATCTAATTTTTTTAAGCCGTTATTTCGGGCATTATGCGTCGTTTCTACTTAGTCGATAGACTTCGTTGACCAACAAGGTCTAACTCAGCCTATCGCCTTCGTGAGCCTAGCCTAATACCCAAACTAACGTCTTAAAAGTAAGTTGTAATAGGCTTGTTAACAAATAAAACAACTCCCGTTTGCATAAACGGGAGTTGTTACATATAAAAAGCATAATAAAAAGCCTTATAGTCAAAATGACTATAAGACTTATTTTAATCTAATGAAAATAGTTCGTTAGGCGTAATGTTATAAAGTTTGCAAAGTTCTAATATTTGAGTGTAGTTAAGTTCAAATACACCGTTTTCAAAACGGCTGTATTGCTGTTGTGTCATATTAAACTTTTCGGCAACTTGTTTTTGCGTTAATTTAACGTCTTTTCTTGCTTGTTTTAAGTTCGCGCCGATTTTATCTGCAACTCTCATATACCTAACTTATCACAAAATGATGTAAAAGTCTACTAAATAACACAAATTTGATAAAGAGATTTAATAATAAAAAGCCTTATAGTCATTTTGACTATAAGGCTTTTTTAGTTACTTTCTATCTAATAATTCGTCAAGGGTTATATCAAAAAAATTTGCAATTGCTATTAGTTGTGATATTGATGGTTCTGTGTATCCCGTTTCCCAGTGCGATATTGTTTTTGGAGAAATATTTAATATTTTAGCAAATGTCTTTTGGTCAAGATTATTTGCTTTACGTAAAGATTTTAGATTATCACAAAAATTCATTATCAATACCCCTATTAAATAGATTGTATCAATAATTGAGAAAAATGCTTGACAATCTCAATAATTGAGAGTATATTATAAACATATTTCACACGGGAGGAACATATATGACGTCTATTTTAATTCTCTTTGCTATAATTGGTGTGGTTGTTTTACTTTCAAAATTTTTACCTAATATTATAGCATCAATTCCAGCGGTTATTGGTATAATATTTCTTGCAATTATAATTGGCGGTGTTATCTTTTTTGTAACTTTACCAACTATTTAAGAAATATAATTTTATTATTTTGTAAGACAGTAGGAGACATTATGTTTAGTTTATTCAAAAAGCAAAAAAGAAAACCTTTAACACTTGAACAGCGTGAAAAAATGGCTGATTTCTGGGAGAACGACAAGTATGAATTTCGCACGCTTATAACCAAAAAAATACCAGAACTCTCAAAAGAACTTGGTGTTGAAATTGGTATTACGTTTAGCAATATCGATTTTGATTTAACTAAAAAGTAATTAAAAAACTTTATAATACCCTAAAAATTGTTTGACAATGGGTAAAAGTATTGATATAATTATTTCAATATTTTTTATAAATGCAGTGATGGAATTATTGAAAATTCGTTAGTCGCTTTCAGAGAGTTGGCGGTAGGTGTGAGTCAATAGGGCTGAGTTTTTAAGTCTCGTTCCGGAGCAGAGTTTTTGAACTAACAGTAGGAAACTTCGGCTTGCCCCGTTATCATGGCATAGAGTTTGTTTGAACTCGATTTGAGCCCGAATATAATTTTCGGGGAAATAGGGTGGTACCACGGTGATAATAATCGTCCCTAACTTGCAACTAGATGCGAGTTAGGGATTTTTTAATCCCTTATAAGCGTCGTTATACTGCGTTTCTGCCGTCGCAGTGTGTCTGCAATGACCAAAAAGGTCTATTGCAACCACCCGTCTAGGCGAGCCTGGTCTAACTCGCTTTTAAGGTCTTAAAATAGTTATAACAAGCAATCAAAAAGGTCTATTGTATTGTCCTAAACGGTTCAATATAAAACAAAAAACTAAACTTAATCTATATATAAAGGAGATTATAAAATGAAAAAAATCAAAATCGTAGACGTTACGCTTAAAAAACTCAGTGAAGAACGCGAAGTATCGCTTTTATTCCGTGAAAAATCGGCAATTGCAAACAACGCTGAACTACTAGGTGCTAACGCTATTGAACTTCCCGCGGTTAAAAACTATCGCGAAGATTCTATCATTTATAAATCTATCTCGCAAAATATTCAAAATGCAACGCTTGCTATCCCCGTTGGGTTTAGTAAAGAAGGCGTCTCTATCGCTTGGGAATGCATTAAAACTGCTAAAAACCCACGCCTTCAAGTAGAACTTCCCGTATCTACTATTCAAATGGAATACGCATATCACGTAAAGCAAGAAAAAATGCTTGTAAAAATTGCTGAACTTGTAAAAGAAGCAAAATCTTATTGCAGTGACGTTGAGTTTTCCGCACTTGACGCGACTCGCGCTAACGTTGACTTTTTAGTTTCAGCCGTTCAAGAAGCCGAAAAAAGCGGTGCAACGTCTATAAGCATTTGCGATAATTCGGGTACGTCAATGCCTAGCGATTTTGCAAGTTTAGTAGAAACGGTTATAAACGCCGTTTCAATTCCCGTATATGTATCTGTTTCCGACCGTATAAATATGGGCGTAGCGTCTGCGATAGAGTCTATTTCAAAAGGCGTTTGCGGATTAAAGTGCGCTATGATAGGAAAGGACGTGTTACTCTCTGGCGAAATTTCTGACGCGATGAGTGTTTGCGGTGCAAAAATAGGTGCTGAAATAGAACTTAAAAGCACTAAAATTCACGCAAGTATCGACGATTTGCTTTCTAAAATAAGCCACAAGTCCTACGAAACAACTTCAAGCATTGACGACGGAAATCAAATTTTACTTGACGACCAGTCTACGTTAGCCGACGTTATGAATTCGGCAATCAAACTTGGTTACGACCTTTCCGACGCCGACTGTGGCAACGTTTACAAAGCGCTTATCACCGTTTGCGAAAAAAGGGGAACGGTTGGCGCAAAAGAATTTGAAGCGCTTATTGCAAGTAACGCTATGCAAGCGCCGTCAACCTATCACTTTGAAAGTTACACCACGACTAGTAGCAACTTGTCAAAATCAATGTCGCAAGTGACCTTAAAAACGGGTGACGAAACTATTTGTGGTGTAGCGTCGGGCGACGGTCCTATCGATTCTGCTTTCCGCGCTATCGAACAATGCATAGGCTATCACTACGAACTTGATAACTTCGAAGTTCAATCGGTAACCGAAGGTAAAGAAGCATTAGGTTCTGCGCTCGTTAGACTTAGAAATAACGGCAAACTCTATTCTGGCAACGGCACTTCGACCGATATCGTTGGCGCTAGTATTAGGGCGTATATAAACGCCGTTAACAAAATCGTAGCCGAGGAGGCTTAATATGAAAATTGTATTTTCTACGAAAAACGTAAATCGTTCGTCCTTTCTCGATACCTGTCGTTACGCCTACGATTACGGATTTAAGGGTTTTGAGATATACGACGCGATTAAAGAAAGATTAAATCATCACGATAGTATTTTGCGCCGTGACCGTATCGCCGACTCTAAAAGAAAACTCGTAAATAGGGGGCTTTCAGTTTCCGCACTTAGAATGCCCACCGCTATCGACAGCCAAGAAACTACGGCAAGTACCGTTGAAAAGTACGTGGAAATGGCGTCCGTTTCGGGTGTTGAAAACGTTATAGTTTACGTTGAAAATAAAGTTGATTTTTCTATTTTAGACGAAAAACTTTTATCTGCCGTTAAAAAGGCTGAGAAGTTAGACGTTAATATTTTATTCGAAACGATAGGGTATCTTTGCCACACCGAAAACGTAATAGAGATAATAAACCACTTCTCGTCCGCCGTGATAGGCGTTTCTTGGAACGTTAGGGGCACGTATTTTACGGCAAAAGAGTCAGCCGAGTCGACCATTAAAACTTTGGGCGCGTATATAAAGTACGTTCGCCTTGGTGATATGAAAGGCGATAAAACCGTTTTAATCGGCGAGGGCGAACTCGACGTTGAAAAACTTATAAACGCTTTATCGTCACTTAATTACGACGGGTTTATCTGCGCCGCTTGGAACGACGAAATCAACGATGCCGATATCGTTTTAACCCACTTTTCTAACTACGTAGCGTCGCTTAACCGTGAAAAAACAACTACTAGTGGCGAGTATTATAATAGGGCAAAAACGGGCACTTACGTTTGGAAAAAGTACGACGTTATAGATGCAACTTTTTCAAAAGTGTTAGATACTATGGTCGAAAACTATCCCGACCAGTATGCGTTTAAGTTTCCTACGCTCGACTATACTAGAACATACCAGCAGTTCCGCCGTGACGTTGACGAGTGCGCCGCAGCGCTTATATCCTTAGGCGTAAAGGCAGGCGACCACGTTGCCGTTTGGGCAACTAACGTGCCAGAGTGGTATATAACTTTCTGGGCAACTACTAAAATCGGCGCAGTACTAGTTACCGTTAACACCGCTTATAAAATTCACGAAATCGAGTATTTGTTAAAGCAGTCTGACACGCATACTCTTATTATGATAGAGTATTCAAAAGACATAAACTACAAAGAAATAATAAGTGAACTTTGCCCCGAACTCAAAACGCTTGAACCTGGAAAACCCTTATATTCTAAAAACTTGCCTTTCCTTAGAAACGTAGTAACGGTAGGCTTTTCGATGGACGGGTGCTTAACGTACGAGCAAATGCTTAATCGCGCATCACTTATCCCGCAAGAAGAAGTGAGAAGGCGCGCATCACTCGTAAAGCCAGACGACGTTTGTAATATGCAATATACGTCTGGAACGACGGGCTTTCCAAAAGGCGTTATGCTTACCCACCGCAATATCGTAAACAACGGTAAAACTATCGGCGATAGAATGGATTTATCAACTGCCGACCGCATGATGATACAAGTGCCTATGTTCCACTGTTTTGGAATGGTGCTTTCAATGACTTCTATGATGACTCACGGCGGAACGCTTTGTCCTATTCCGTACTTCTCGCCAAAGTCGTCACTCGCGTGCATTAACGATGAAAAAATCACTTGTTTTAACGGTGTTCCTACAATGTTTATCGCGATGTTTAACCACCCCGACTTTGCTAAGACTGACTTCTCGTATATGAGAACGGGTATTATGGCGGGGGCTAACTGTCCACCCGATTTGATGAGGCGCGCGTCGGTTGAAATGAATATGCGTGAAATCATCTCGGTTTACGGACAAACGGAAGCGTCGCCAGGCTGTACTATGGGTGAAGTTAACGAAGACTTAGACCACCGCGTTGAAACGGTTGGTAGTGCTTTCCCCGGCGTTGAGTGTAAAATTATCGACCCTGAAACGGGCAAAGAACTCCCTGATGGTGAAAGTGGCGAATTCGTTGCGCGTGGCTTTAACATTATGAAAGGCTACTATAAAATGCCCGAGGCAACCGCGCAAGCGATAGATAAAGACGGGTGGCTCCACTCAGGCGATATTTGTATGAGAACGCCCGACGGTTACTATAAAGTAACGGGCAGACTTAAAGATATGATAATTCGCGGTGGCGAAAACTTATACCCCCGCGAGATTGAAGAGTTTTATTTAACAAACCCAAAAGTAAGAGATATCCAAGTAGTAGGCGTTCCCGACGAAAAGTACGGCGAAGAGTGTTGCGCGTGGATAATACTCCACAAGGGCGAAACGGCTGACGAAAACGAGATGAAAGAGTATGGAAACGCGTCTATTGCAAGGCACAAAGTTCCAAAGTACTTTATGTTTGTTAACGAGTTCCCCATGAACGCTGCGGGCAAAATTCTTAAATACAAGATGAGAGAAGAGTCCGCAATAAAATTAGGGCTTAAAAAATAATTATGGTAAAAGGATACGAAATTATTGACGCGCATTGTCACATATACCCCGATAAAATTGCCGAACGCGCCGTGCACGGAACGGATACTTTTTACGATATCGTTTCAAAACACAAAGGCACGTTTAAGGACTTAGTTAGCCAAAAAGAAAGTAGCGGTATAGATAAATTCGTAGTTCAATCGGTGGCAACAACGCCACACCAAGTTAAGAGCATAAACGAGTTCGTAGCGCGAGAAATCGACCTATACGGCGATTTTCTTATAGGTCTTGGCACTTTGCACCAAAATAGCGAAACTATGAAAGAAGACGTTTTGCACCTTATAGAACTTGGGCTTAAAGGCGTAAAACTCCACCCTGATATACAAAATTTCAAGATAGACGAAGAAAGATATTTTGAAATTTACGAACTTTGTCAAAAGCATAACTTACCTATCTTAATGCACACGGGCGATTTTAGGTACGACAACTCGAACCCCAACCGTTTAATACCCGTACTTGAAACTTTCAAAGACCTAAAAATCATAGGCGCGCATTTTGGCGGTTGGTCAATTTATGAAGACGCAAGCAAAAAACTAAACAAATACGAAAACTTGTTCGTAGACTGTTCGTCTTCCTTTTACGCGCTTAAAAAACCCGTGGCAAAAGAGATTATAAACCGCTACGGAGTGGATAGAGTACTATTTGGCTCAGACTATCCTATGTGGGACGCGGGCGAAGAACTTAACTACTTTTTCTCGCTTAACCTAAGCCGTGAAGAAAACGAAAAAATCTTATCTAAAAACGTTAAAGCGTTACTTAAATTCTAATAAAAAAATCTCCTTTTTCAAGGAGATTTTTTTTAATCTTTATTGTTTTTAATTTTCAATTTTTCACGCCTGCGCTTAAAGATAAACCTTTCAAAAGGCTCTTCTTTAACGTGCGGTTTGCGGTGTTCGATAAACGCTAGCGCCGAAGAGTAAAACAGCATAGGCCCTAGTTGGAAAAAGTAACAGTCAAGCAAACTCATAATTAGTAGAGCAAGAAGAGATAGCGCTATAAACACGTTTTCTATCGTGGGCTTTTTTTTGCAGAGTTTTATAGTTTGTATTCTGTGAACTAAATACGCTATAAAACAAACTAGCCCGCCCGTTGCTAAAACTTGCAAAATATTGTTGTGCCACATACGTGGGAAAAAGGCGTTCCAACCAACTTCGCTGGGGTGTAGGGTACTATTGATGCCGTAGAACCCACCGCCAAGCAAGGGGTATGAATAAAAGGTTTCAACGGCGTGCTTATAAATCTCGTCACGCCCGTTAGAGTTAAGCCCGTTCGCAAAGGAAAAACCAAACATATTAAACACGTAGTGATTAAACAAGTAAACGCCTGTTAAAAGTAAAATTATAAATAGAGCGGTTATTATCTTAGTTGAAATCTTTTTACTCTTTGAAAATACTACTATTTGGCAAATAACGTAGAGTAAACCGCCAACTAAAATAGAGTTTCTAGACAGCGATAAAACGTTTGCAAAGAATAAAAGTAATATTATAATATTTGATAAAAATACGTTTTTGTCTTTTGCAAGGTAGTAAAATGCAAAGGGGATAGCAAGCGTTACCATAGCGCCCATATTAGTATTGACACCCCAACCGCTAATAATGAACGCGTTTTCGGGCTTGCCGTCAACTATAACGCCGTTTGTAAGATATGCAAAAATTATTTGAACTGAAACCACTAAACTAAAACAAATTACCGTAAACGCAAGATAGTCTTTTACGACTTTGTTCCACTTAACGCCAAAAGAAATTACGAGATACGGAATAACCATCGCTAAAAACTGAATACCTGCAAAAATTAGGTTTTTGGTTTCAAACCCTTCAAGCATAGCGCTACCTAGCCCTGATATAAGGTAAGAAATTCCTAAAAACACCATACCGCCAAGCAGTTTATACTTGGTTTTTACCGCGTTACTAAAACCTATTTCTCTATCGAAAATTAACCTAATAAGTAAAAATACGGCAACGGCGCAACCCATAATTATAAGGGTTTTACCGCCGTTATCAAGTAAAAAAATCGAATTTTCCGATTTGCTTGGGTTGTTTTTTATGCTTGGCGCGATATATGAAAATATCATAAGCGGAATATACGGTAGATAATCTTTACCGAAAACGCTTATATAAATTGCAATACCTGCAACCGCCATATAAAAATAGTAGTCGTACCCTAAAACGTTAGAAACGGCGCAAAAAACCGCCAAACAAAAAACGAACCATTTTGAGCGGATAAAAGCGCTTATCCAACTGAAAAACGGTAGGTTTGAAAAAATATATTGTTTTTCTGCGGTTTTAATCATTGAAACTCCGTTAAAGGCTACTATATACTACCTATACATTATGCCATAAATTTGCTTATTTGTAAAGTGGTTTTACAGTTAGTTATTATTGACTTAAAAAAAGGCGTTTTATACCTTTTTTAAGTAATTATTTGGTGAAACCCCGTACTTTGCCTTAAACGAGCGCGAAAAGTTATAAACGTTGCTAAAACCAACTTGTTCGGACGCGTCGCTCACGCTAGTTCCGTTGATTATCAAACTAAGCGCTTCTGACAAACGCTTATTTAAGATATATTCTTTAATAGTAACGCCGTATTGCCTTTTGAAAACGTTGCTGAGATACGTTCTCGTATAAGAAAACTGTCTTGCAACCGTTTCTACTTGCAAGGGCTCGTAATAATATTTGTCAAGGTAATCTTTAACGTCTTTTATAACGCTATTCGAGTCGGAACTCAAAATCTCGCCGATAGCCGAAAGTAATATTTCAATAACGGGTTCGGCGTAAACGGTTTCTTCTTGGTCAACTAGTTCTTTAATAGAGTCAAAATAATTGCCTTTAACGTGATGAACAACGTTCACGTCGTCAAGTTTTTTGGCGTACGGGCCTGAAAACCCTATCCACGCGTACTCGATTTCAGTGTTTTCGTGAAGATAGTACGTTGGAACGTGCGGTTTAACGATGTACGCGTCCCCCGCAACGAGATTGTGTTGCGTTCCGCTTTCAATAAAAATATCGTTGCCTTTTTTAAGAAAATGAATAACGTAATTAAAGCGCTTGAAAGGACCTGTAAGCCCTAGTTTGTGTTTTATTTTATAGCCCAAAAACATAGGGGTTAACTTTTCAAAATCGGCTTTGCCGTGATAGTCGTGCATTGAATAGTGTATAGAGCGTTCAACTTGTATAATTTTACTCAAAGGCATTCTCCTTATCAAAAAGCAAGATTTTGCTTCTCTATTTATTAAAATGTATCATATTTTTAACGTTTATGCAAGAGTAAAATATTGCATTTTGATAAATTTAAGCGTGATTATGATATTTACACGCGTGATTTTTTGTGGTAAAATACTATGCGGAGAGAAAATTATGTTTGGATATATAAAGACTGATTACGATAAAAAAGTTTACGAAACTGAACTAAAAGATTTTTTACCCGATAATATCGTTGACGCGCACGCCCATATTTGGCGCGTTCAAGACGATGAGTTTGACAGGTCGAAGTTTCCACAAAAGTGGACTAATAGAGTGGCTGGCGAATGCCCGATAGAAGACCTACTTCAAACGTATAAAGATTTCTTTCCGGGCAAAAAAGTTATACCCGTAGTGTTTGGCAATTCCGTTAAAAGATGCGCCCAGCACAACGCCTACGTAAAGTCGGTTAAAGAAAAGTACGGTTTTCCAACTATGTATTGGACGACCTACGATATGACACCTGAATTTTTAGAAGAAGAAGTTATAAAAGGTGGTTTTAGTGGCTTAAAACCGTATCTTGGCGGTTGCAGACAAGGCGTAAAACCGAGTGATGCTAATATTTTAGATTTTTTACCGCACAAACACCTAGAAGTTGCCGATAAACTTGGGCTTAACGTAATACTACACGTTTCTAAAAACGATAGGCTTAAAAATAAAGATAACGTTAAAGAACTTTTAGAGATAGAACAAAAGTATCCAAACGTTAAACTCACGGTAGCGCATATAGGTAGGGCGTACGCAAACGAAGATTTAGGCACCGCGCTTGACGAACTTAAAAACACCAAGAATATGACGTTTGATTTTTCCGCCAACACCAACGGTGACGTTATAAGAAGGTGTATCGAAACGGTAGGCGTAAAAAGGGTGTTGTTCGGCACGGACCTTCCTATTGCCAAAATGCGTATGAAACGCGTAGTTGAAAACGGCGTGTATATAAACGTTATTCCAAAAGGGATATACGGTGACGTTTCTAATGATATCCATATGCGTGAAGTGGAAGACGATAGAGAGATTTCAAACTTTACCTACGAGATTGTTCGTGGGTTTATGAAAGCGTCGAGCGACTTAAACCTAAGTAGGGCGGACGTTGAAGATATAATGTGCAATAATGCTTGTAGACTTTACGGCATCAAATTTTAATAACAATTTTAAGGAGAATTAAAACTATGGGAATTTACGACGGATTTAAGTTCAAACCTGCAAAGTGGTTGCCGAGCAAACATTTATCGCTTGAAGACCTTGAAAGGCTTAGAAATTTACCACGCGAAGAAATGGAATACGTTAACGAAAACGGCTATCAAGTAAAACTTGTTAGAAACCCCGGTATGTGCGCTATGATGGATATGTTCTATCGTATCGTTATGAGTGACGTTAACGACACTAAACTCACTATGATTTGCCCTAACCCTTGGGCTATAAGATATCTTTCACTCGTTGAAATGATTAACAAGTTCGGCGTTAGTTGTAGAAACGTTCACGCTTTCGCGATGGACGAGTTTGCCGATGAAGACGGTAACGTTTGCCCTAACACCTACGCGCCCGGTCTTGGCTATTCGTTTATGAATAACTTCTACGGTCGTATCCGTGAAGATTTACGTCCTGACGTTTCACAATGGCACACCTTTAATAACGACGTTAAAGAACGCGGTGTATACTCGCGTATGATTGAAGACTGTGGCGGTGGCGGTGCTGACGTTATTTATTCGGCTACCGGTTGGCCAGGTCACATTGCGTTTATCGACCCTGATACCGAAGAATTTAAGGCAGATAGTTTAGAAGAATTTATCACCTTAAAATCTGGCTTAGTTACTCAAAATCCTATGAGCACTTGTGAAAACTCACTTTTCTCACAAGTTGGTAAAGCGGGTGACTGTTGGGCAGTTCCCCCACGTGCGGCTACTATCGGACCTAGCGACGTTGTTAATGCAAGAGAAAGAGTTGTCGTTCACGACTGCTTAAATGCGGACGGTTCGTCTTGGCAAAAAATGATTACCCGTATCGAGAACTACGGCCCTATCTCTAAGGAATGCCCGTCGTCTATCGTTCGTCTTGGTAAAGGTACTTGCTATATGCTTGAAGGCTTATCAAGTCCTATTAAGTGTTGGTTTAGTGGTATGCAACCCAAAGACGTTTAAGCCCTTATAAGCGTCGCATAACTGCGTTACTGCTTCGTTTACGGACTTCGATGACCAAAAAGGTCTATCTCACCCCGTAAACTTCGCGAGCCTTGTTCTGCTTGCTTCTAAGGTCTTAAATATCGCTTAGCATAAATTTAGGATTTAGCCTAACTTGTTTCTAAGGTCTTAAAATTTTAAGGTCTTATTTACGGCGTATATCTTCGTTTACTGCTTCGGTCTTACGACCACCACAACCAAAAAGGTTAGTGTTGTCCGCAAGCCCTTGCGAGCCTTGATATGCTTGTAACTAAGCCCTTAAAATATCGCTTTGAATAAACAAAATAATATTAAAAGCGTAGGCTATGCCTACGCTTTTTTCTATATAAAACAAATCTATAATTATTTAATAAGGTTAGAAGGTTGTATATTAAATTTCTTCTTAAATATTCTAGAAAAGTATTTAGGGTCTACGTATCCGCATTCGTAACAAGTTTGGGTTGCGGTAACGTTGCCGCTTGATAACATAGAAAACGCTTTATCAAGCCTAAGTTTTGTGAGGTAATCAATAAACGATATATTAAAATACCTTTGGAACTTACGTCTTAAAGTTGCTTCGCTAATAAAAAACCTTTTACATATATCTTGGTAATTGAGATTAGAATTTGAAAAGTTAACGTTAATATATTTTATAACTTCAATAAACGCTTTATCGCTCTCGGCGGAAAGTAATGGATTAAAGTCGTTATTTAACGATTGTAAAAAACCGTATAAAAATGATTTTGCACCGTTAACGGAAAATCCACTTTTTAGTTCGTCAACAATATGCTTAAAAAGCAATTTATACCTTTCAAAATTTTTAAGCGTAATTTTTTCAACCTCTTTATAATTGCAGTCGCTTAGATGAACCACTATGCTTTCGGAATTGTCATACTTTACTATATAAGGTGTGTTTTCAGGCATAAACAGTAAATCGCCAACTTCAGTATTATAAGTTTTACCGTTAATTTCAAAAGTTCCATAACCTTTGGTTCTAATTGATAGTGCTGAAAACGGGCGTTCTTTTACGTTGAAAGTTCCGTTTTCGTGAAAATACACCTTTGCCGTAATAAGATTAAAAAGTAAATTGTCGTAATTATATATCATATTTTTATTATATTATAGAGTGAGCGAAAAGTCCACCAATTTGAAAGATAATTTAGTTTATTGATATCATTTAGAGTAGTATAATTTAGTTAAGGAGGGGTTATGGATAACTTTTATTTACCTAAAAAAGTAACGGCAACGACTAACGCTTGTTTAGATACCCAAATTATCAAAGATTTTTTTCACAATTTTTCATTTATGGCTAGCGAACTTAGTGTTTTAACTAACGAAGAGTTTATATTTTCATTAGGTAGCGCTAAAAAAGTAGAAGATAATAATTACGAATACGTTATAAACGTTGAAAAAACGGGCGTATTTATTTCCGCAAAAGGTAAAGCCGAACTTATAAGGGGAGTTTTAACGCTTTTTAACCTAATTAAAATGGATTATAACGGCAACGCGTATATAAAGTGTGGAGTTTATAAAGAAAATCCTTTAATAGAAGTTAGAATGGCGCATTTTTGCGTTTTTCACGATACTAAACTATACGAACTTGAAAGGTTTATAAGGTTTGTAGGCGCGCTTAAATACACCCACGTTATAGTTGAGTTTTGGGGTATGCTTAAGTTTGATGCACTTAAAGAACTTGCTTGGGAAAACGCTTATAAAAAGGAAGAAATTCGCCCAATTTTTCAAATTGCTAACGATTTAGGCGTAGAAGTAATTCCTATGTTTAATCATTGGGGTCACGCATCGGCTAGCCGTGTAAAACACGGTAAACACGTAGTTCTTAATCAAAACCCTGCTTTGCAGTATTATTTTTCTAACGACGGGTGGTGTTGGAACTATAAAAACCCTAAAACGCAGGAGTTGCACGCCAAAATTAGGCAAGAACTTATAGAACTTTGTGGCGAGGGTAATTATTTTCATATCGGGTGCGACGAGGCGTACGGATTTGATTTTTCTATTGAAAGTATGACGGAGTTTTGCTCGTACGTTAACGAGTTATCTGCCGAACTTAATAAAACGGGTAGAAAGGCAATAGTCTGGGGGGATATGTTCGTTGCAAAGCACGAAGACTTTAACAAAAACAACGTTTACACCGTAAATTCAAAATCGCTTGAAACGGAAGAATTTTTCCTTAACAATTTAGATAAAAATATTTGTATTGCAGATTGGCAGTATTGTAGCCCCGAATATCCTATAGAAACTTCGTATATATTCAAAAATGCAGGCTTTAATACTTTAATTTGCCCCTTTGACGTTGGCGTTAATCAAGTAAAAGCGTGCGTAAACACGGCAAAGGACGGGTTTAGCGGTATTATTCACACCACTTGGCACACTTTATCTACGGGATACCCTTTGCTTTATTTATCGGGTAAACTCTGTTATTCGTACAATGCGCCAAATCACGTTGTAGAGTGCGCTAACTTGCTTAGAAAGTGCTACTTCGTTGACGGCGATTACGAAAAATCAGGCTGGAGCGAAAAGGAAATTTTCCCAAGAACTAATTAATTATGGACATTTTGATATTTAGCATTGCTTTGTCTTTTACGGTTGCTCGCACTATTAGTACAAAATCGTATAATAAAACGGGTGGCGACGTTTACGTTTTTAATTTAATAGTTGCCCTTTCGTCTCTTTTGCCGTTGCTTATTTATCTTGCATTTGGAATAAATTTTAATCTACCTACGATAATTTTTGGTGTAATTTACGGGTTTTTACTTGCTGTTTCTAACTATGCGGGGTTTAACGCTCTCAAACACGGGCCTATGGCGCTTTCGGGAATGATAACTTCTTTCTCGGTGGCGATGCCCTTAATATTCGGCTTGTGTATAGGCGAAAGTTTAAGTGTTTTTGGAATAGTTGGACTATTATGCTTAGCAAGTTCTATAATCGTACTTAATATAAATGGTAAAACTGGTGAAAAGATAAATAAAAAATGGGTGTTTTACGTTACTTTGAACTTTTTAGTTAATGGATTGTGCTCAATAACCCAAAAAATTTATCAATTAAAAGCAAACGGCGTATATTCAATAGAATTTACTTTAGTTGCTATGCTAGTTTGTTTTATAATCTACTTAGCGTTAACTATTATAAAGGCAAAAGGGCAGTTCAAAAAAAGCAAGAAAAAATTTTTCGGCGTTATTTCAGGCATTGCAACGGCAACGGTTACCTTTTGTACAACCTTGCTGGTTAGTATGCAGTCGGCGGTAATATTATTTCCTACGTTAACGGCAGGAACTATCGCTACCAACGTAATATTTGGGCGAGTTTTCTTTAAGGAAAAATTTAAAATCAACCACTATCTATCAATACTTTTCGGCATGCTCGCAGTGGTGTTGTTAAGAATATAAAAAAACGACCTGTAGGTCGTTTTTTCTTATAAATATTTAACGTGTGCCTTGCTTTTTGATTGAAGTTGTTCAATAAGCCTTACGGTGTGGCGCGCCTTGTCAACGTTAACGTACATTTCTTTACCTTTTGTAATTTTGAAATATAACTCTTCGTAAAGTTTAGCCGTGCCAACGTCAAAAGCGGTGCCGTTAAACTCGCCTTCTTCTTCGTGAGTAATAAGTTTTTCACTGCAATATGCGGGGTTATTTTTAGCGTTTACGATAAAGTTTTTCTTAACGGGTCTTTCTTCGTTTTCGCCGTCCACTATATACTTCATCTTCCAGTTCGTATTAGTTGCTTGATACGTTCCGCGTGTGCCTTGAATTTTTATGTTGTAATTTGAGAAAGCGTCCATCGAGTTAACTTCGATATCAACTACGGGCTTGTTGGGAGCGGAAATTATTGCCTTACAATAATCGTCCGCATCACCGCTACTGAGGGGCGAGAGTTTTACTTCGCCAAATTTTAATTCCCAGTTCTCGTCAAACCCGATAAGTGCAAGACCGATGCCAAGGGGGTGAGGCCCGGTGTTGAACACGTTGCCCGCCATACGGGTTTGTAAAGTCTGCCAGTCCCAACGCCTAGCAAAGTTATTGTATCTAATGCTAATTTGTAAAGGCTCGCCAACGACTTTGTCGTTAACTATTCTAAGCGCGTCTTCAAACATAGGGCCGTATAAAGACTGTTGGAAAACTGCAAGCACAACGCCGTTTTCTTTTGCCGTGTTTTCAAGCACGTCACACTCGTAGCGGTTTCTAACGAACGGCTTTTCGCATAAAACGTTAAATTTATGCTCCAAAAGTTCTTTGGTTATAGGGAAGTGAAGGTCGGAATACGTGTCGTTCACAACGAGATCTATATCCGTTTTATTATAAAGTTCCTTATAGTCGCAAAGAACTTCGCAATTAGGATACATTTCTTTTGCTACTTCGCGCCTATGCTCGTCAAGTTCAACTACGTATTTTATATTGTAGTAAACGTTTTTATCAGATACGTAATATCTACCGTGAATATCTTTGCCACTTCTACCTTGACCTATTATTGCAAGATTTAATTTTTTCATAAACAAACTCCTTTTAGTTGTGGTTTTATTGTACACTATTTTTTTATAAATGTTTATAGCAATAAACACACAAAAGTTTTCTAAAAATAACCTAAAACACTTGATATGATAAAATAGATATGCTAAAATACTAAAAAAGGTACTACTATGAAAAGACACGAAATAATATCAAACGCTGGAAAAATTGTGTATAGCCACAAATATACCCACCAAAACTTTTATCTTAAAGTTCACTCGCACAACGAGTACGAACTTATTTTTTTTATGCAAGGCGACGTTAGTTATACCGTTGAAAACAAAAAGTTCCAACTTAAAAAGTACGATTTAATTATTACCCGCCCGGCGGTGTTTCATAACCTTATAATAAATAGCGCGTGCGAGTATGATAGGTATAACTTTTTACTTTCGCCTAGCGGTGAGTACGCCGATATTTTAAGTTCGATAAGTAGTGACGTTGACGTTATTAACTGCGCTGACGACCCTATTATTATAGACAGTTTCAAAAAACTTGATTTCTACGAAGAAAATTACAGCGAAGAAGAATTTCAAAAGGTAGCGTGTTCACTTCTTACTGAAATTTGTTATAAGTTAAAGTATAAAAACGACGCGTCCGTTCAGCCTTACAAACCGTTACCCGATATTATTAAAAAGGCTATCGATTATATAAACGCCAACCTTTTCGAGATAAAAGATATATCTGAAGTTAGTAGCGCGTTATTCGTATCTAAAAACTACTTTTTTAGGGTGTTTAAGCAAGAACTTAAAATTTCGCCCAAAAAATACATTATTAACAAAAGGTTACTTCGCGCGCAGAACTTACTACGCGCAGGCGAAAAGCCCACCGCCGTGTATCTTGACTGCGGTTTTGATAACTACACGTCTTTTTACAAGCAGTACGTAACCGAGTTTGGATACCCCCCGTCACAAGAAACTAAAAATTGATTTTGCTAACGAAAGTAAGCCCACCGTTTTTGCATTTTTCAAAAACGGTGGGCTTTTCTAAGATAAAATCGTGTTTTTCACGCAAATTTCAATTAGTTTGTATAAAATACGTATTGTGTAACGTTGTACGTTATGGTAAAATTTGATTAGAAACTAAATTATATGCAAAATGGTTATAAAATGAGAATAACGTTTATTTAATCGAAATATACTCTAAATTTTTTGAGTAATAAAAAATGCAAGGCAGTTGCCTTGCATTTTGTTTTATTATATTGCTTTTCCTAAAACGAATACTTTTGAAACGTTTATATCATTATCAAACACGATAACGTCTGCATCTTTTCCGCTTTCTAAAACGCCCTTGTTAAGCGATAGTAGTTTAGCAGGGTTTTTAGTTAGCATTTTTACTGCCGTTGGGATAGAAACGCCACAGTCACGACTAAGCGTTCTTACAAGAACGTTAGCGGTTGCGCAACTTGCGGCAAATGCCGAACGGTCAAGAAGTTTACAAACCCCGTCTTCAACGATAAAGGGCGTGCCAGTTAAGTTGCCTTCTTTTATATTCGAGCCTGCAACGTAGGAACTATCGGTAGTTAAAATAACTTTGTCAGTCCCCTTGATTTTAAGTATCATTTTAATAAGGTCGGGTGGAAGGTGCTTTCCGTCACAAATGAGTTCAACGCTTAATTCGTCACGCAAGAAAGCCGATTCTATAACGCCTAAAATTCTAAAACCTTTGTCACGCGTTACGGTTGAAGTGCAACTATATAAATGCGTAACTAAGTTACAGCCGTTTTCAATAGCCACTTTCATATCTTCGTAAGTCGCGTCGGTATGACCGGCGGACGCTATAATATTATGGCTAGTTAAATACTTGCAAAATTCACCGCCCACGTCAAGTTCGGGCGCGTAAGACCACCTTGAAATACAGTCACCATACTCGCTAATCAAACTTTCGTAATCTTTTTTAACGGGTGGGGTAATGTGAGTTGGGCATTGTGCCCCCGCTTGTTTTCTAGAAAAGTACGGGCCTTCTAAGTGCGCGCCTATAAGGTTGGGTTTAACCTTTCCACTTTTTTTAGCGATAGAAACGTTTTCAACCGCTTCTTTCATAACGGGAAATGGCGCAGCCGACGAAGTTGGGCAAATACTAGTAACGCCGAACTTAGCGTGAAAGTTGCAGGCGTTAATAACGTCATCCGCCGTGGCGTAGGTGTAGGCGTAACCGCCCGTGCCGTGGCTGTGTGTTTCAATAAAGCCGGGGGATACGTAATAGCCAGTGAAGTCAAAAAACTCGTCCGCTGATAAATCTTCTTTGGTAACTTTTGAAATTTTATCCCCGTCTATATACAAAAACCCGTCGAAAAGGTCTTCGTTTACTATAATTTTATCACTTTTAATTTTAATCATATAAGTTTTGAACTCTGGTCGTCAAGATAGAGTATTGCGTTTTCTTGAAGCCTTAAAATACTTGCAGGGCAGTGCTCGTCAATCGAGCCGTTAAGCGTTTCGTACACCGCGTTTGCCTTGGTGGGCGCAGGAACTATACAGAAAAGGTACGGCGCTTTTACGAGAGTGGGAACAGTAAGCGTCATAGCGTGGGTAGGAACGTCACTTATTGACTTAAAGCAACCGTCGTTCACTTGTTGTTGACGGCAAATCTCGTCAAGTTTAACGGGTTTAACTACCTTTTTATCGTTAAAGTCTGCAACGGGTGGGTCGTTAAACGCGATATGCCCGTTTTCGCCGATACCCATAATAACGATATCGGTGGGGTTATCAAGCAAAAGTTTGCCGTATCTTTCGGCTTCCGCGTCAGGATTAGTGGTAGTAATGTCTATGTAGTTTACACTCTTGAAAGGAACGAGCCCAAAAATGTGAGATTTAAGGAAGTTGCCAAAGCCTTGGGGTGCATTTTTGTCAAGCCCGATATACTCGTCCATATGATAAGCGTTAACTCTATTCCACTCGATTTCTTTATCTTCAACTAACGCTTTAAGCACGTCGTTTTGCGAAGGTGCTGCCGCAAAAATCATATTGATTTCGGGTTTTTGTGATAATAAAGCGATAATTCTTTCTTTAATATCTTTTGCTGCTGCCTCGCCCATAAGCGTGCGGTTTTCATATACGTTTACTTTAAGTTTATCTTTGATAAATGATTTCATAACTAGTTCTCCTTGTGATATATATATTATATACTTAGTTATTATAAAAGTAAATAAATAATCGTAATTTATTCTTTAATTTTAGTAACTTCGTTTAGGGTTTCGCTAGGCGCTATGCCGAAAGTTTTTTTATACGTTTTTGAAAAATTACTTAAATCAACGTAACCGCATTCAAAACACGCCTCGGTCACGGTTTTTCCGCCAAGTAAAAGTTCGCGCGCAACGTTCATACGATAGGATATTAAATAAGAAACTATACTCTCGCCACGCTCTAACGAAAACACTTTGCTAAGATACTGTGGGGTAACGTGCAGGGTGCTTGCTATGTGCGAAATTTTAAGGTCGTAATTTTTGTAGTTGAGTTTAATATACTCAATCGCCTTGTCGCAGTACGTTTTAGAAGTAGATAGTGCTAGCGTGTTTTTATTTTGAACTAGATGAGTGATTTTATATAGGGCTGAAAGCGTTAAATACTCGCTAGTTTTATCATTTTCCCAAACCAGATTGAAAAAAGTGCTTTTGATATCTTCGGCGTTTTCGGGGTAATTGACGGGTGAGTTTATTGATAGTTTTAGCGCCCCTAAAATTTCTTCCGCTTTATCGCCTGTAAAGTTTATCCAGTAGTAAGTGTAGGGGTTTTCCTTTGACGTGTGATACGCCATAAGCGTATTTTTAGGGCATAAAAACATAGCACCTTTTTTAAGCGGATACGCCTTGTCTTCAATAAAAAGCGTGCCTTCGCCCTTTATTACGTAGTGAACGGAATAATGGCTAATTTTATGAAGAAGGCTAAAACTTTGCTTATTTTCAAACGTTTCGTAGCCGTAGCCAACCACTACTACGTCCCCTTCTTTTTTGTTGGGAAAGAAACAATACTTATAATCTTTCATAGTTTTATTGTAGCATATCGATTAAAAAAATACAAATAAAAAAGCGCGCTATCTAGCACGCTTTTTCTATTTAGTTAGAAGCCATTGACGGGCGAAGTACCGCATATCTTTCGTAGGCAAATATAGTTACTAAAATGTGTTCTTTTTCGTACTGAGAATCGCTCATGGTAACGAGTTTAACTTTGCCGTTTGCGTTAGTAGTACAAGATACGACTTGCTTATCGCCAACGTAGATATATACGACGCGGTCGGGTAGAGTTTGACCTTCATATAAATCGTCGCTTTCGGCAATTATTATATCGCCAACGTTTAGGTTTTCGGTGGTTATAAGTCTTATAATATCCTTGTTAGCGCGGTAGAGTTTAGTTATCTTTTGCCCACCGTAAAGGTCGGGCGCTACCATTGAGGATAGGCTAGTATTTTTAAGGCTAGCGTTTTCAATATCAATAATATCGTCTAATGCAAGCGATAAATTTTCATAGTCGAATAGGGTGAGATTAAGCGCGTCTTTATACAAACTTTCTACCATATCGATAGGGTTTGCAAAAACCTTTTGTTCGGTGGCGTACTGCTTTGCCTTAGTTGCCACCGCTTGAAGATTTGCGCTAGAAAGTTTTGAAACGCTGTGTTTTATGGTTGCTTGCGTTACGCCTTGCACGGTAGTTTTGTCGCTTACGATAATAGCGCCTACGGTAGCGGTGTCTTTGACCTTAGCCGTCCACGAAACGGTTATCGTTTCGCCTGCTTTTATTTCCTTAGTAAAGGTAACCGTTTGACCGTTACACGAAACCCCGTCACTTCCCGAAACGAAGGTAAGGTTATTATCTAAAACGTCTTTAATCTCAACGTTTTTGTACGCTAAGTCACGGTGGTTTTTAAGGGTAAGGGTGTAAGTTACTTCTTCCCCCCTAGTTAGCGCGGTATTTACGCCTTTATTCGAAGTTTTTTCCCCGTCAAGCCCCTTAGCAAGCATACGCGCTTGGCTCTCTTTGGTGGTGGTTAAACCGCGCGCTATCGGTCTAAGAACGCAAAAACTAACCTTGCCCGAGCCGAAGAGATATCTGTTTGACGAATTCTTAACGAACAGCGTGTCAACGTCTATTAGTTGAACGGTGCCGTTTAGTTCCTTTCCCTTTTGCCCTTCATTCGTGCTTTCGGGGCGAGAACTTTCAAAGAAGTCGTTTCCCATAGAGTGAAGTATCTTTCCGTCACCCACGTAGATAAGTGCGTGGCCGGCACTCGCGGAGCGGTAATCGATAACGTCCCCAGGTTTAAGTTGAGATTTTACTGAGTTAAGTAGGGTTGCGCGCGCATCTTCGGTAGTGTAGTCTGCGGTATACCACGCGCCGACCACGTCAGGGCTTGATAAATTTTCAAACGCGTAGTTCATATAGTTGCCCGTTTGCGGTGATTTTTCAAGCGTGGGATACGGCATAACGTTTTCGCCAAACGCCTCGTAATAAACGGCGTTTACAAATGACGAACAGTCCAAAAATATCATATGCTGATTAGTTGCTTCTTCTGGTGACGGGTTTATATTTCGCCTTGACATAGTTTGGCTGTAATTTTGTTGAAGTTCTTGGCGATAGTACGCGTAGGCAACTTCAACGGCTACGTCTTCTTGGGTGTAGTTAGCGTCTTTTGACGCGTCCGCATATTCAACTTCGTCACACGCTGAAAAAGATATAAGCGCGGTCGTTAGTGAAAGTGCTAAAATAATAGATAGTAATTTTTTCATACAGTTAATTGTAGCACACGTGAACGTTTTTGTAAACACAAAAGTTCAAAATGATGGATAAAATTAGTCGTTAAACAACGTTTGAATATATACGTAGTTCTAAAAAATACAAATATAAAAGCGCGTATAAAACGCGCTTTTATATATTAAAAGTTATGCAATTTGCGACGGTCTTAATACGGCGTAATGCTTGTAAGAGAATATGGTTACTAAAACGTGTTCTTTTTCGTATTGATTATTAGTCATAGTAACTAGCAAGCATTTGCCTTTGTTAGTAGTGCCGTTAGTAGTGCAAGCAACTACTTGCATATCGCCAACGTAAACGTAGACTACTCTGTCTGGATATAATTGACCTCCAACAAAATCGTCGTTTTCAGCAATAATTATATCGCCAACGGATAAGTTTTGAGTAGTTATAAGCCTTACTATTTCTACGTCAGTATCGTAAAGTTTGGTTACACTTTGTCCGCCGTAAAGATTTGGTGCAACCATATCAGCTACGGAGTTGTCGTTGAGCATGTAGTATTCGTCGTCAATAATATCGCTAAGCACGTCGGATAAATTTTCATAGTCGAAAAGTTCTACGTTAAGTGCGTCTTTATACAAACTTTCTACCATATCGATAGGGTTTTCAAAAACTTTGCCTTGGCTTGCGTATTCTTTTGCCTTATTTGCAACTGAGGTTAATTGGCTAGCGGTATAACCCGAAACGGAGTTTTTAATAGTGGTTTGTTTAACGCCGTTAACGGTGGTTTTATCGCTGACAATAACCGTGCCGGACGGAGTGGTATCTTTAACTTTTGCCGTCCACGAAACGGTTAGGGTTTCTCCCGATTTAATTTCCTTAGTAAAGGTAACAGTTTGACCGTTACATGAAACCCCGTCGCTTCCCGAAACGAAGGTAAGGTTATTATCTAAAACGTCTTTAATCTCAACGTTTTTGTACGCTAAGTCACGGTGGTTTTTAAGGGTAAGGGTGTAAGTTACTTCTTCCCCCTTAGTTAGCGCCGTATTTACGCCTTTATTTGAAGTTTTTTCCCCGTCAAGCCCCTTTGCAAGCATACGCGCCTTAGTATTATCGGTAAGCTCAAGATTACGCGACATAGGTCTAAGAACGCAGAAACTTGTTATATTAAAGTAGAAAAGGTATCTCGTAGAACTGTTTTTAACGAAAAGTTCGTCAAGCGTCATAATTTGAACGGCACCGTTAAGTTCTTGGGTGGTTTGACCTTCGTGAGTTACTTCGGGGCGAGAACTTTCATAAAAATTGTTGCCAGTAGCGTGTAAAACGGTATTGTTGCCAACGTAGAGAAGCGCTTGACCTGCTGCACCTCTACGAAGGTTAATAACGTCACCTGGTTCAAGTTGCTCTTTTATAGAGTTTAATAAATCAGCGCGCGCATCTTCATTTTTATAATCTCTATTTTTCCATGCGCCGATAACTTCCGCACTATATTCGTTTTCTAATGCGTAATTCCAAAAGTTAAGCGAGTCGGGAATCATTTCTTCCGTGTCGTAATACATAACGTTTTCGCCGAAAGTTTCATAGTATACGGCGTTTACGAAAGATGCACAGTCAAGGAAAATCATATGTTGCGAAGTCGCGTCTTCTGGTGTGGGGTTAATGTTTTGCCTTGACATTGTATGGTTGAAGTTTTGTTGAAGACCTTGGCGGTAAAAAGCATACGCTACCTCGGTAATTGCATCGGCTTCAGTGTAATTTGCATCGGCGGTCGCGTCGGCATACTCAACTTCTTCACACGCTGAAAAAGATATAAGCGTAAGAGTTAATGAAAGTGTTAAAATAAAAGATACTAATTTTTTCATATGGATATTATACTATAAACTTCGTCGTTTGTAAAGGCAAAATTTTATCTTGTAGATTAAAAAAATACAAATACAAATTAAATAAAGCATAACGATAGGTATATAAACGGGTTTATAATTAAAAAAACGATTAAGGAGTTTTTTATGGAAAATCAAATTCGTATAGGTATTATTGGCTGTGGTAAGCGCGGTCGTTCAATGTTTAGATGCGTTCTTGAAAAGAGAGAAGACGTTAAGGTCGTTGCAATCTGTGACACTTATGAGCCCTTTATGGATAAAGTTATGGGCTGGCTTAAAGAAGACGGGAAGGACGAAGGCGTTTTAGTTACCACCGATTATAAAGAAGCCCTTGCTTGCAAGGAACTTGACTGTGTGTATATCGCTTGTTCGTGGGAAAAGCATTGTGAAGTTGCTATCGAGGCGCTTAAAAAAGGCATTCCTGTAGCGTGCGAAGTAGGTGGCGCGTACAGTTTAGACGAGTGCTTTGAACTAGTTAAAGTGTACGAAGAAACCAAAACTCCGCTTATGTTTATGGAAAACTGCTATTATAACAAGATAGAAATGACCGTATTTAATATGCACAAAGCAGGTCTTTTTGGCGACGTTGTTTATTGTAGCGGTGCTTACGGGCACGACCTTAGAGAAGAAGTTACCACGGGCGTTGAAAAGCACCACTATCGCGAAGTTAACTATTTAACTAGAAACTGCGAAAACTATCCAACTCACGAACTCGGCCCTATTGCTAGAATTCTCAATATAAACAAAGGTAACCGCTTTACGTCGCTTGTAAGTATGTCAAGCAACGCAAGGGGTATTAACGAATATATAAAAGCAGGCAAAAAGCACGATAAAGAAGTTGAAGGTAAAACTTTTGCGCAAGGCGATATATTCTTAACCACCATAACTTGTGAAGACGGTAGTTTAGTTCAAATAAAACTAGATACCACTCTCCCGCGCTCATACTCGCGTGAACTTCATATTGCAGGCACGAAAGGTAGATATACCCAACTTTATGACGAAGTCTTTTTAGACGGGGACGACGAGATGAAAAAGAGTAAATCACTTGACGAGTACAAGGAATACGTTCCCGAAGAGTGGTCGCCCGAAAACGAAGCAAAAATTAAAGAACTTGGCCACGGTGGTATGGACTGGCTTGTGTTTGACGACTTTTTCAAGCATTTAAGGTCGGGCGAGCCTATGCCGATAGACGTTTACGATATGGCAGTGCTTATGGCAGTTACGCCACTTAGCGAATTGTCAATTAAGGAAAAGCGAATAGTAGAATTCCCAGATTTTACTAACGGTAAATACAAAAAAGCGTAGGCTTTCGCCTGCGCTTTTTTTATGAAATAAACAACTATAAATATCGGCACTTAAAAAGCACCTTGAAGGTGCTTTTTGCTATATTTCTTCAACGTTTAAGTCGCGTGCAATTTTTATATCTACGCCGTACTTTTCGCTATAAGTAGCGCAAAGGTTTTCGCATTTAATAGGCTCGTTAATAATTTCTCTACCGTGGTGGATAAAGCGCATTTTCTTAACGGGTTTAGAAACTACGTAATCAAGCACTTTTTCAACCTTGTGATGCCCCGTTTCGTGAAGAAGTAAATCACAATGAGAGCCTATAAGTTCGTCAAGTTCAACAGAATTTTTAACGTCCCCACTAAACACGATTTTTTTGCCTTCAACTTCTATAAGATACGAGTACGAGTGCCAACCGTTAGAACCGTCTTCCCCTAGATGGCGGTTGTGAAGGGCAGTTACTTTTACGTTTCGGTCTTCAAACAAAACCCCGTCCTGAACGCTATTATACTCTACGATATCAAAGTCGTTAGGTCTACCGTTAGTTACTAAGGTTACGGCACAGTCAAGAATTTCTTTTTTAGGGATAAAAACTTTGAGTTTTTCATTTATTAAACTTCTGTTTTCTCTAACTATAAGTTTTCTAATAGAGTGCAATAAATTTGCAAGCCCACCCGTATGGTCGATATGCGTGTGTGAGATAAAAAGGGCTTTGGTGTTCATAACGTCAACGCTAGATGTAAAGGCGTAATACGAGCAGTTTTCGCCCGCGTCAAACCAATAATTTACACCGTTTGTTTCTAATATAAAAGAAGTGTGGTGCATACCCAAAATAGGCTCAGTACCCGAACAAGTACCTAAAAATCTAATTTTAGCCATAACGTTCTCCTTAGTGCGCATATTATAACACGCTGAAAACTAAATTGCAATAAAAGCCCCAAAGCAGTTATCTTTTGGGCTTTATATCAATTAGTTATCGTTTGACCTTCGTTGAATTTCAAGCGTTGCTCTCGTTGAAGACAACACTTCGCTCATAGGAAGAATTTGGTTATCTTCTCCGTTTACAACCCTTAAAAAATCCGTCAAGTAATCGCCTACGTCAAACTCTTCAAGGGGGATAGGACTTTCGTTACCTTTAACGTAGTAAAAGGCTGGTTGTTCTTCGCCACCAGATTTGAACTGCTTTTCAGATAGTGAAAAGCCTATCATACCTTCCGTGCCCCAAATAAAGTATTGCCAGTAGTAGGGGAGTTTGAACTCAACCCCGTCGGGAATAGCGTAAGAAACGTCTGCAATAACGCCCGCGCCGTTTGATAGCGTTAACATAAACTGCGCGCTGTCTAAAAATTCGGGCTCTTCTTTGGCGTAGGCGTTCCAACACCTTGCGCCGTTTATCTTTTCAACTTTACCGCCGAATAAGTATGAAAGCGTGTCTATTCCGTGAATTGCTATGTCGTTAATAACGCCACCGTGCTTATTCTTTTCAAAGTACCAAGAAGGCCTTCTACCGTATTGAAGGGGGTGTTGCCCGCCAAAGTACACGTTGTTGATTTTGCCGAGTTTTCCGCTTTCTATTAGTTTTTTAACCGAAGCGATTTTTTTATCAAATCGCATAGTGAACATACAACTAACGGTTAAGCCGTTTTGCTTAGAGAGTTTTTCAATCTCGTTGAGTTCACTTAGGCTCGTACAAAGCGGTTTGTCGCATATAACGTGCTTACCTGCTTTTAGCGCTTCAATCGCCATTTGCCCCCTATCTCCATAAGCGCTACCTATCGCAACTACTTCAACGCTTTTATCGTCTAAAAGCGCCCTATAAGTCGAATAATTAAAGGTTACGCCCTTTTCAATGGCTGTATTTTTAGCGCTATCTAACTCTTCAAACGCGCCTACAATTTCATAGTCGCTATGGTTTTTTGCCATTTCGTAAAGCACGAAAATATGCCCGTGGCGAAAGCCTGCAAATGCTATTTTCATAATTTCTCCTTAAATTTCGGGGTAGGTTATTTCTACGCGTTTACCTGATTCGTAAGATTTAATAATTGCATCAATCAATATAACGGGGGCGATAAGTTGGTCGTACGAGTGGGGCATAAAACCTTCTTTAACAACTTTGTCAAACACGTCAACTTCACATTTGTAGCCGTAGTCGAGTTCAATTTTTTCAAATACTGATTTTTCTTCGCCCGTTATCAAACCGCAGTACGAGAAATAGCAGTTTTCAGCAAATTCAAGGTTAACTGCAAAGTTTTCGTACTCAACTATTGCAAGAACGCTTTTATTTTTTTCAACGGCGGTAACTGCTAAGGGTTTCCAACCGAAAGTTTCTAAGCAAATTTCAGCAAGGTGAGATGAGTAGAACCAGAAGTTACCCCAGTCGTTTTCAAAACTAAGCGGTGCAGAAGCGTAGCCACCGCGGAACTTTTCGCCCATCTCTTCCTTGGCTTTTTTAAGTGCTAAAACGTGATTGTTGTATTTAAGTGACGAGCCACCGCAAAGTGGAACGCCCTTTTCCTTTGCAAGGCGAACGAGTTCAACCGCTTCATCAACGTTAGTGGTAAAGGGTTTATCTATAAAACACGGCTTACCTGCTTCGATAAACGGTTTAGCGTATTTAGCGTGGAACTTACCGTCACGGCAAGTAATCATAGCGCAGTCGCACTCGTTTACCATTTGTTCAACGCCTGTGGCAATAGCGTCCGCCTTGAATTTGTCAACTTGTTTTTGGTTTGATTCGGGGTAGTCGCCGTAAACTAAATTTACGTGGAAATCGGGGTAGTTAAAACTACCGTCTTCTTTTGCAACGTTAAACGCTTTACAAAAAGAGTTGGCGTGCGAGTTTTCAGTACCTATAAGACCTACTTTATATTTTGCCATAATTTATCTCCCTAGGCAAGGTTTGTATAATAATGATTTGCCTATAATTTAAGTAATTTAATCGCGTTACCGCGAACGAGTTTATAATAATTTTCGGGGGTTAAATACCCGTCGTCTATCATCTTTAACAAGAAATCGTCGTACTTATACTGATGAGTGTTAAGCGGGCATACCATATCGTATCCAAGCAAAATTCTATCTGAAAACTCTTCGATAAACCTTGCGGTGTATTCTGGGTCTCTCGTAAAGGCGTTTAATCCGCTACCTGCCGAGAAATCGCAGTAAAGCCCTTCGTAATCGCGCATAAGATTAGCAATTCTACCTTCGGTTACTTTGCCTTTTGGGTAACGGTTTCGATACTCTTCGGTAATATCACTAGATATTTCTGACCAAAAACACTGCGAGTGACCTAAAATTTTAAGGTTTTTGTGTTTTTTAAGCATTTTTTCAAGCCTAGGAAGACCTAAATCGTCAACTATGCCGTAGCCCTTACCAAGCCCCGGTGCTATATGGATAGTAACGGGCATATCGCAAAGGCTTGCGTGGTAAAAAAGGTTATCCATCATAGGGTGGTCGCAATAAAGGTGGGCGGTGAGTTCGCCTATACCTTTCGCGCCGAGTTCTTTATTGTAGTTTATATGTTTAGAAAGGTCGGCTTCTGCTGAATTTCCGCACATTCTCGGATCTAAGCCCATAAACCATAAAAAGCGGTCGGGATACTTATCGGCTATGCTTTTAACGTCTGCACTCGTTACGATTTCCGACGAACTTTCAGGGGATACTAGCGACATTAAAACGCCCTTTTCAACGTTTAACTTGTCGTAAATTTCAATAATTTGCTCGGCGCTGAGTTTTGGGGTGCCCTCGTAAACCTTTGGCGAATAACTAGGGTATGCCGTTGCGTGTACGTGGATATCTATCTTTTTAATGCCTTTAACGTCCATAATATCTCTCCTTTTGATAGATATATTATAGCATTATAAAAGCAAAAGTAAATACAGTTTTAATACTTTTGCTTTAACAAAAATAACCTTATTTATTAAATTCATTTGAAGTTTTATATATTTCTTCAATAATTTTTACTGCCTTTCTACCTTCGCTTGCGTCAATTAAAAGTTCTTCTTCGCCATAAATTGCCGATATTAAGTTTTCAATTTGGCGCTTGTGGTCAAGGTATTTTAACGTGGCAGGGTCGTTTGCCATCGATAGGTTTTTAAGGTCGTATTCTTCGCGCACGGTGTCTTTAATAACAAGTTTTTCTATTTTGTTTTCTGATAGAATTACGTAACCGTCACTACCGTTTATGGTAATTTTCCTATTAAACCCGGGGTACGCGCAAGACGATGCCATTATAGTACCAAGCGCACCGCTACAAAATTCTACGATAGCAACTGCCGAATCTTCAACTTCGATATCGTGAACGAGCGTTTTGATAACGCCGTTTACGTTTTTAATATCGCCTATCATGTACTCGAAAAGGTCTACGCCGTGAATACCTTGGTTCATAAGCGCACCGCCACCGTCAAACGCTAACTTGCCTCTCCACGGGCTTGACGAGTAGTATTCGGGGCTACGATAATATCTCATATTGAGTTCGCAAAGCGTAATCTTACCAAGCGCACCGTCACTTATTAAATTTTTAACGCGAAGGATATCTTCGGAAAATCTAAGTTGCGAAATTACCGTTAAAAGTTTACCCGTTTTTTTGCAAGTTTCAATAATAAGGTCCGCATCTTTCGTGGATAAAGCCATCGGTTTTTCAAGAACTACGTGCTTTGAGTGATTGAGCGCGTCAATAGCGTTTTGCGCGTGAAAACAACTTGGCGTGCAAATACATATAACGTCAATTTCAGGGCAAGAAAGCATGTCAAAATAGTCGTTAAACGCCTTAACGCCTCGTTTTTGAGCAAAACTTTCAGCAAATTCATATTTATTATCGGCAACGCCTACTAGGGTTGCGTTTTCGATATGGCTAATAGCGTCAGCATGTACCGACGCTATTAGTCCGCATCCTAAGATGCCGAATCTAGTTTTACGTTTAGGAGTACTCATAAAACTTAGTTCTTCTTTTTTTGTTGTTCTTCAGCGTTTTCCGCACCGTGCCATCTACCGCCAGAAGTCTTATCAACGTCACCTTCTAAAAGTTCAAGATAGTTGTCGCAAACCTTTTTGTAAACTTGGGCGTAGCGTTCAATCCACTCTTTGTTGTATTTGATAAAGCGCGGAACGGATACGCACTCGATATATTCAGACGGCGTACACTTATCGTCGTCAAGTCTAACGTCACGGCCTGAAAATGCGATACGGCTAGGCTTTTCGGTGTTCATAAGGTTAAAGGTTTTGAAGAATTTGTGGGTATGTAAGCAGAAGTTTACGCCCTCCCAACTTGTAAAGCACTTATTAAATTCAGCAGTTACCGCTTGGCAGAAACGCTTTGAAGAAAGCCCGCCGAGTTTAGTGCGGTCGTATACTGCTACGGGGCAGTAGAAACCACCCATAGTAGAACCTTCTTCTTCGTTCGTTCTAAGCGGAGTAAGACCTGGTAAACCTTCAATGCAGTCAAAGAAGTAATTCATTGCCTTTCTGATTTCAGCAGTTCTTTCGTCGTAGTATTTAAGTTGACCAAGCGCGAGTGCGGAACTTACTTGGTTTGCTCTACCTTTGCAACCGCCGACACCTATATGGAAGTAATCTTTAAGGTCGTCGCACTCAACGATAAACTTATCGTTGTTTCTTTCGTAGTGACCAAACGCAATAGCGCGTTCGTAAAGTTTTCTATCGTCGGTTACGAACATACCTAATTCGCCGGCAGCAAAAGTCTTCATACTCATCATACTCATTGCCGCGATGTGACCGAAAGTACCTACCTTTCTACCTTTATATAAAGTGCCGTGTGAGTGCGAACAGTCTTCAATAACGTAAAGGTTGTGCTTGTTAGCAATTTCCATAATACGGTCCATATCGCAAGGGTATCCAAGATAGTGTACTACCATTATCGCTTTGGTCTTGGGGGTGATGCAACGCTCTAAATCGTCAGGGTCTAAACTCAAATGCTCGTTGATATTACAAAATACTGCCGATGCGCCAAAGTTTATCGCTTGCGAAACGCTACCCCAGTAAGTTTTGGTAGGGCATATAATTTCGTCGCCAACGCCAAGGCCTATTGCAAACATTGCCGCGGTGAGAGACATAGTGCCGTTAGTAAACGCCAAAGCATACTTTCTACCTTGCCATTTTGCAAATTCGTCTTGGAATTTAATGGTTATATCCGTGCCTGAAAATTTATTTTTTCTAACGATATCTAAAACGGCATCTTCGTCTTCCTTAGTGATAATGGGCCACTTAAAGTATTCTTCCTTAGGTGCGCCTTGTCTTTCTTCAAATAACGGCTTACCGCCTACAAGTGCTAATTTTGCCATAATAAATCTCCTTATTTATCTTCTAAATTTAATAATTTTATCGCGTTTCCGCGTACAAATTTGTAGTAATTTTCTTTTGAAATGTACCCGTCGTCGTAAAACTTGTCTAAAAAGGCGTTCATTTCGTATTGATGGGTGTTAAACGATGCGCAAACGTCATAACCCCAAAGAATTCTATCGGAAAACTCTTCAATAAACCTTGCGGTGTAGTCAAGATCGCGCGAGAGCGCGTTTAGTCCGCTACCTGCCGAAAAGTCGCAATATAAACCTTCGTAATTTCGCATAAGGTCGGCAACTCTACCGTCTATTACCTTGCCTTTGGGGTATCCTGAACGCTGTTTATTTTCAACGTCTTTCGAAAGTTCCGCCCAAAAGGCTTGCGAGTGACCAAGTATTTTGAGTTTTTTGTGTTTTTTAAGCATTGCTTCAAGCCTTGGCAAACCTAAATCGTCAACCATACCGTAGGTGTAACCCATGCGTGGCGAAATGTGTATGGTAACGGGCATATCGCACTCGCTTGCGTGGTAAAATAAGTTATCCATCTTAGGGTCGTCAATATAAAGTTGAGCGGTAATTTCGCCAACGCCTTTCGCACCTAGTGATTTGTAGTGGTTAATCAAAAAGGATAAATCCGCCGTGTCTTTGTTGTAACAAGAACGCGGGTCTACGTTGCAAAACCATAAAAACCTATCGGGGTGCTTATCTGCTAGATATTTGATTTCCGTGGTGTTAAAAGTTTGAAAGTGGCTTTCAGGTGAAGAAAGGGGCAAAAGTACGCCTTTTTCAACGTTCAACTTATCGTAAATTTCAATAAGGTCGTCACCACTTATCCAAGTGTGTTCCATATTCCACTTGGGCGCGTACTCAGGAAATGGTATCGCGTGAGCGTGTATATCTATTTTTTTGACTTTTTTAACGTCCATATCTTTTCTCCTTATATCTATTTTATATTATTGCCCAAAAAAAGTAATGGGTGATTTTGCTTGTTTATTGGACAATATTGCTCTCTTTTAATAAAATTAGTAAAAAATGACAATAAAAAACCCTTACTTTGTTCAGTAAGGGCTAAAATTATTGTTTTCTTGCCTTCATAGGCGATATGCCTTTGAGTTTTTTATACGTGCGGTAGAAATAACTAACGTCGTCAAAACCGCATAAATACGCTACGTTTTCAACGCTGTTATCCGTTGTTTTAAGCATTGTTTCGGCTATCGATATTCGATACGATATTATATATTGAATAACTGAAAGCCCGGTTTCTTCCTTAAATAGCCTGCAAAAATAATACTTAGAAACGCTACATAGTTTAGAGAGTTCGTCAACCGTAATCTTTTTGTTGTAATCCTTGAAAATTTTGGAAAGCGCAGGCGATATAATTTCGGCGCGCTTTGTGTAAGTATCCGCCTTATAGGTGGATTTTTCGGTGTTTACGTAATCTCTAAGCAGTAAAACGAAGAACTCCGTCATAAGCCCGTAAATTACTAGGCGGTAGTTTTCTTTTTCTTCGCTAATTTCGTCGTACGCGCGCTTGATTATCGTTTGCAATCTTTCGTCGCCACGAACGTGGTTGTGAAACCTTACGCCTTTTAGAATAAGTGCTCGCCTAAGGTCTAAGCCGTTGGGGTTTAGTTCTTTCAAAAAGTCAATGCTTAAAATTATCGATATGTATTTACCTTTCGTGTGGCCGATATCGACGCTGGCGTGCAGTTCATACGGGTTTACGATAGTAACGTCACCAGGGTTTGCAACGATAACGTTTTTATCTATCATAAGCGTTGAAACGCCTTCGTAAAAGTACTTTATTTCAATTTCTTCGTGAAAGGCTTTGTCAAACGCGCGCGACTTACCACCGCCGATTATTATCTTGAAATCGCCGTGCGGAAAGGGTATGTTTTGTTGTGAAAGTTTTTCGTTTTTAGGTTTCATAACTTTGAAAAATAAGCGGTTACGCTAACGCAACCGCTTGGTTTATGTTATAAAGTTGCGCCGAAGTCCGAAACTATTACTTGGCCGGTTATTGCCCTAGATTCGTCACTTGCAAGGAATAATAAAATGTTGGCAACGTCAATAGGCATACACGGTTTAACGGATAAGTTCATATGCTTATTCATTTGCCCCATCATATTTGGGTCAAGGGATTTGGGGTCGGTAGTCATAGTCATCGGGGTTACGATAGTGCTGGGGTTTACCGAGTTGCATCTAATGCCCGTGCCGGTAAATCTAAGAGCGGTGTGCTTGGTAAGACCAATAACCGCTGCTTTACTTGTAACGTACGACGCGCCACCCGTACCAAATGCGCCGGCAACCGAGTCAAGGTTGATAATTGAACCAGAGTTTTGTTTTATCATTTCTTTAACTACCGTGCGAGTGCAGTATAAGCAACCCTTGGTGTTGATGCCAAGAACGTATTCAAGGTCTTCGTCAGTACAGCAGTCAATGGGTTTAAGCCCTGCTTCTAAAACGCCGGCGTTGTTAACCAAAACGTCAATTTTACCGTACGCTTTTACGGCTTCTTGAACCATTGCTTCAACGTCTTCTACTTTTGAAACGTCACAGCGAACGGGTAAAACTTCGCCACCTTGCGAACGAATTTTTTCGGCAACTTCTTCAAGTTGAGGAACTCTACGCGCTGTGATAACTACCTTTGCGCCTTCTTTTGCAAAGAGTTCGGCGGTAGCAGCGCCAACGCCTGAATTACCACCGGTGATAATAGCAACTTTTCCATCTAAACGACCCATAATTTTTCTCCTTTAAGGTGTTTTTTATTTTATTATATCGCTAAATTTGCTGTCGGTCAATACTAAAAGTAAAATGATTTTGCTTATTATTAGTTATTTTGTTGATATTTTTTTCGTTGTGTGGTAAAATTATGTGGTTAACACGATAGCGATAGTTTTCGCGTAAAGTTGCACGCAATTTGCTAGCGGTTTATATGCTTTAACTTAATACTTGCTTCCTTAGTTAAATGGATATAACAAAGGAGCTCCTTTATCCCTAAATATAATAAGATATAATCATATACACCACAATGTATTGTGTTTTGCGTTCAAAACGTGCAGTATTGTGGTATAAAATTGGTATATTTTGTATCGTAAAATAACTTTTAAAACATTAAAATCTCCCTGTAGTTAAATGGATATAACGGGAACCTCCTAAACGCTTGGTCTATCCGTCTAATATACCTAAAATCAATGCTTTTTATGGTAAAAACGGGTAAAAATAGCAAATTTTTAAGACTTGAAAAGTTTTAGGAATAATTTTAGGAATAAAAATAAAATAAATTTAATCCATTTTGGTTCCTTAGTTAAATGGATATAACAAGCCCCTCCTAAGGGCTAGTTGTGGGTTCGATTCCCGCAGGGACTACCAAAAAAACCACAATTTCTTGTGGTTTTTACTATTTTTAGCACAAAATATAGGCATTTTTGGAATAATTTTGAACTATTCCACTATATCCACCCACTAATATTAATTTAGAGTATATAAACAGTAGAAAAAACTTTTAGAATTTGCTATAATAGAGCTACTGAACAAAGGAGAAATTTTATGGCAGTTATTCAACCTTCTTTCTATATTGACCCCGAGATTGAAAATGGGCTTTTGATGGGTATTTACAAAAGAGTTGGTGGCGTTATTAGAAAAGTATCAGATGGCACTATTGTAAAACATTTGAAAGAACTTCCTTCAAATGACAATATAGAAGAAAGTGCAAAATCTGCTATATCCACATTTAATTGGAAAGGAGTTGCTATTGGTTTAGGTGTTGTGGCGGTAATCGCTTCAGGTGCTATTATAGCTTACAACACAATCAAGAAGAAATCATCAAAGCAAAAACAGTCAGATTTTATTAATGGATTTAATGAAGCTATGAAAAATTATTTAACAGTCATCCAAACAGGAGATTTGAGTATTGAACTTTTAGATGATTTAATTGCTCATATTGATTTTATAAAAACAAATGCGGATAGAAAAGATATAAAAATCGAGATTTCGATTGAACAATTTGAATCTTTACTTAAAGTTGTTTACGATTACTCAAATAAATTGGCAGAAGCAAATAACATTTCTTTCGATGAAAGACAATTCAATAAACACGATGTTAATTCGTTAAGCAATATAAAAACGTGTTTGCAATTCCAAAGAAAAGTATTTAGCGATTTAGCGGCGTAAAAATCAAGGGATACCCACAATCAAGTAGGTATCCCATTTTTATTCCTAAAATAAGTTGTTTAGTGCGTTCAACGCTTTTTCTTGTGTGTCGGGGATAAAGTGACTGTAAACCTGCAAGGTGATGGTTGAGTCACTATGTCCCATATACTTGCTAACCGTTTGTAAAGGAACGTTTTGCGATAAAAGTAAACTGCAATAGGTATGACGTAGCCCGTGACAACAAACTCGTTTGAATCCTTTGTCGTCTTGGAACTTTTTAAGCCAACCACCAACCGTATGTGGATAAACAGGTTCACGGCAGATATTAACGGCGAAATAGTATTCGTCCACGTTGTTATCAAAATCGTCGTCTATTACTCTAAACCACTCACGATATTCCTTCAAATCGTCAATTAAAGGCGTTGGAAGGGGTATATCTCGCGTCGAAGTCTTTGTTTTAGGTTCTTTCTCATAGATTCCGTAACCTTTCGCTACAAGCCGATTTCTGCGAATATGTACCACTTGTTTATCAAAATCAATGTCCGACCAACGAAGTCCGTTAAGTTCGCCTGCACGCACGCCTGTGAGTAACATAAACTTTATCGGCACACGCTTGTAAATCAAATCTTCGGGAAGTTCGTCAAGCGCCTTCATAAATTCTTGGGCTTCGGCTATTGAATAAACTTCCTTTTCGTTTACGGGGCGAAGCGATGAATTGCTATTGCCCGAACCTACTTTCGTGGCGCATACGGGATTTTTTGTTATCCAATCGTAGCGTACGGCTTCGTTAAATACCGTTCTAAGCAATCTTCTATAACCTTTAATGGTTTCGGCTGAATAACCTTTATTTCGTTCGTTAGGCTTAAAATATTCGTCAAAATCAAGGTTGTAAATTTCGCAAATTTTCTCCGCCGTTTCGCGTACTATGTAATTGCCTTTCTTTTTGAGTCCGTAAGACGAGCAACGGTTTATCACGCCGTCTCTTGCAAGCGCCCTAAAACTTATAGACTTTGGCAAATCTTTTTTAAGACAAACGGTGTTGTCTTGCTTGCCGTTTTTCTGCTCAAAACTGTTTAAGAACATTTGCACGTGCCTAACCGTAATCTCGTTTACAGGTTTATACGAAAGCCTATTGTTCTTTAAGTAGTCGCTAAATTTCTTGGTAATGCGTATTCCTTTTAGGTAGTAATTTATCGACCAATACTTTTTAACGCTTTCAAGCCACTCGGTTGCAAGTTCGTCAAAAGTTAGAACTTTTAATTTCTTTACGTCCGTTTTTAGTTCATAAGCCTTTGCAAGTTCTTCTTCAAACTCGATGGCGCATTTTTCTACGTATTTATGGAACTTAGCAGGGGTAAAGTCGTTATCGTTTTTGACTAATTTATAACAAACCTTTTGCTTGTCTGTTTCAGGGTCACGCCCTAATGCTTGTATCTTTGCTTTTAATTTTCCTTTCTTATCCGTGCTTATCTTAAAATAAGCCATTATAATCCTCCTTAATCGTTATTTACGTAATTCAAAAGACTTTTCAGGTCAACTAAAATTTTATTACCTACTTTTACGTTTCTAACTTTATTTTCTTTACACCAAGTTCTAATGGCGTGTAGGGTAACAGCTGTGTCTTTGTCGTCCTTTTGAATTAACTCTAATGCTTTTCTTACACTTCTAAGCAATATATTTTCCTCCATAAAGTTGGAGTATCGGGATTTCTCCGTTTTTCTTCGATGCCTAACATATATTCTCAATGGCAATCCCCGAAGCTATATTCTTAGTAAAATCAACGTTTGCTTCCTATTTCATTAAACTTATTTCTATCTTACTTATCCTTTTGAAGTCAAACGGGTTTATATGCAGTAGTTAACCTTCTACGTTATCCGAGCGGTTTTCAAACTGTTCTCTTAAAGCGTTATAGCCCGCCATAATCAAATGAACCTTTGAAAGACCTTTACTCAACAAGAAAGCATCAATTTCTTTTGCTTCCCTGCGGGGAATACTCGTACCCCAAACTTTATTCTGTTTTTTGCGTTCTTCTTTGTGCTTTGCTTCGTATACTCTGCGACTGATTCTAATAGGTGTGTCTTGTTTTCTTTCCATAGTGATACTCCTTTAATCCACATAAATAAGTTCGTTTAAGATTTCTTCGTCAATGCGGTTTTTGATTTCCGTTTCAATTTTAACGTCGTGCATAAAATTTCCCGTCTTTTGATATTCGGGGCGTTTCAAAAGTTTTTCTCTCATAACTTCCCAAATTTGTTCGGCGGCTTTGTCAATGCCGTGAAGATAGGTGGGTAAATCTTCAATCAACCAATCTCTACCTGTGTCAATAAGATATTGCTTTTTCAAGTTTCCCCATCTGCTGTAAACGTGCTTAACGGGTGGATGCGAACGCTGATATTCAATTACTTCTTCTAACGTCAAACCTTCCATTTTGAAATCTCCTTAACCGTAGTGTATTGTCGTATTAATACGAATATCACTTTTTGCGAAAGAAGTCAAGCTCTTTTTTATAAAATTCTAAAATTTTTTTACATATTTTTTTCCTCCTTGTGTTTTAGTGGTGAGCAGAGCAAAAATCGGGTTTCCCGATTGTTTGGATAGGTCAAAAGCGCGATTTTGGCAATTCATTTTACCTGCTTTGAAAAAGCGGTAGAATTGCAACAAAATAATTTTTTAAGCGGTTTTCTTAACCTGCTTAGGATTTTGGTGTTTTCCGCTTTATTTTTACTAAGTGCAAAACGCTCTCGATAGAATTCATTTTACAAAGTTTCCTCGTCTTTTAAGACGGGTAATACTGATAATAATTTCTCATTTTATTTTTCTCCTTATTTTAAGTTGCCCTCACTTAAAGGGGCTAAATTGGCACAAAAGTTTAGGTTAAAATCGAAAATATTTTTTTTACTTGTCAAGCGATTGGAATGTTGAAAATATTTTGATTAAATTAACCCTTCACTTAAAAGGGCTTTTTAGAGCAAAAAGTAAAGGCAAAATTCAAAATTTCTTAAAAAAATTTTTTCTCTCCATATAAATGGGCTATTTTTGACGTTTATGGGGGTCAAAATCTTCATTTTTAGTGTAAAAATTTTTACCCCTCACTTAAAAGGGCGATTTTCAGGCAAAACATGGC
>JAFVQM010000010.1 GCA_017504795.1 Clostridia bacterium
CACTTTTATTATAGAATACAATTTTGCTCTTGCGCCTTCTACGGGTAGATATTCACATATAACGTGCATACCATTCCGTTCTTCAAGGAAATATTCGCCTTTTGCAAGTTTTTCGTCAACTTGTTGCTTTTTCTTTTCACCTTTGTATTGTATAAGTTCTTCATAAAAACAACGCCTATCCATAGACTTATCATATTTACCAAAAGACTTTCTAATTACATCGTCGTTTTTTATATAATATTTACCATCTATCAACTTCATTTTAGGGGTAAGTTCAATTTCTTTTTTCCTTGAAAGACTTGCGTTGGTAATATTTTTAGCGTAAATATGGATATAATCGTGTCCTTTTACAATATGTTTCGCTTGTCCACCGCCTTTTGCGCGTTGATGAATAATAGTTCCTATAAAATTGTTATTATCAAAAATTGTATCGCAAAGCAATCGTAAATTTGCTTGTTCATTGTCATCAATGCTTATAATAATAACGCCGTTATTAGTTAATAAATTCTTTGCAATGGCAAGCCTTTTTTGCATAAATGAAATCCATTTACTATGTCGATAAGAATCTTCTGACCCCACAAAAGTATCGTCATAAACAAACTCGTGTCCTGTGTTGTATGGGGGATCTATGTAAATTAAATCAATTTTACCTTTATGCGTTTTTTCTAGAAGTTTAAGACTTGCTAAATTGTCGCCTTCAATAAGAAAGTTTATTTGTCCGCCGTTACTAATAAAAAGGCTTTCGTTTTCCACTAAAACGGGAAGATTGCTTTCAAGCGTTTCGTCAATGCTTTCACGGTGTTCTTCAAAAACAAGGCCGTATTTTTTGCCTTTTATATCCTTTTCAATTTCAGCAATGAACGTGAGTAATTGTGCCGTATTCTCATCCTGCTCGGCAGTGGCAATATATGTCTTAATTGCTTTTATTTTATTTACGAGTTTTTCGCGTTTTTCTTTTGAAATATTTACTGACATTGTTAAGCCTTTTCTACTTATATAACAAGTGACAATTATTATATTTGATGATTTCCACACAGTTTCAAACTGTATATTTACTATTATACAACTACAAACTGTGTAATGTCAAGTATGGATAAAGAAGTTCAAAAACAACTAAAAACGTTAGCAAAAACGTTGCGCGAGTTAAGGGAAAACACCGTAAATAAAGACGGGAAGTGTTGGACACAGCGTGACGTTGCTTTAATGCTTCAAATAACTTACCAGTCTTATCAGGCGTATGAAAGGGGGATATCGTATCCCACGTTACAAAACTTTTTGAAACTTGCCGAGATATACGACGTATCACTTGATTATTTAGTGGGAAAAAAAGAAATATAAAAAAAGGCTTGCGGGGTTAAAACCGCAAGCCTTTTTTGGTGCTTTTATATATCCAGTTTATTTATTATGTTAAGGTTTAAGCCTTTAATTAGGGCGTATGCTTTTTGATAAGTTTGGGGGCAAATATTACTTGGGTCGTGCGCGTCTATCCCGATAATTACCTTATTGCCTATTTTTTCGGCAAGTTCGAATAAGCGCCTGTCGGGGTAGTGCCTTTGCATATTTAAGCCGTATCCGTTAAGTTCGATAGGAAAATCATTGTCTTTTGCAAAAGCAAGTAGCCTAGTATACTCTCTTTCGCAAACGGAACTTGGGCATCTAAAACCTGCAAGGTCGGGGTGGGCAAGAAAGGTAAAATCGCCCGTTTGCAAACCTTCGATACACTCGTCAACGTAAAGGGTAAGAAGTTGTTCGTTTGAAAAGGCGTAGGTGTGAACGCCCGTATCTTCACCGCCTACGTAGTGTTGACCTAAGATTATATAATCGGGGTTATATGAGCGTAAAAACTTCATTTCGCGCTCGTGTAAACCCCTATAATATTCAAGTTCAAACCCAAGTTTAATGTCGATATCGCGCGCATATTCTTTTTTAAGTGATAGAACTGAGTTACAGTAATCGTCTATCATATTAAAATCAATGCGGTAGCAAGAATTGCACCCATCGTCAAAAATATAAGGTGGGTGGTCGGAAAAGCCAAGGACTTGTATTCCCGTTTTTATGGCGTTTTCAACGTATTCTCTGTCTTCCCCAACGGCGTGGTGACATCTTTTGGTGTGAGTGTGATAATTACAAAGCATAAAGTAAAATTCCAAGAATTGCCGATATAATTATAAGTAGTATCGGTGAAATCTTCTTTTTAGTGAGTTTATTGTAAACGTTTGCGGTTATGAAAACAACAGTAAAAATAATAAGCGATTTATAATCGAACGAGATAGGGGTGCCTATCGTTTTCGTTCCTAAAATGCAAGATAGTAACATGGTTAAGCCGGTACCCGTTATAAGCCCTGCAACTACGGGTTTAACGCCGCTTAGCGCCCATTTTACGCCTGCAAGTTTTAGTAAGTTAGTAAAGATTGACGCTATTATTAATATAATAATAAACGACGGGAGTATCACCCCAAGCGTTGCCATTAAACTACCCAAAAGCCCCGCCTGAGAACTGCCTATAAACGTAGCCATATTAACGGCGATAGGCCCCGGCGTTGATTCGGAAACGGCAATAAAGTTCATAAACTCAGCCTCGGTTAGCCAACCGTGAAGTAAAACTTCTTCGCGGATAAGCGAAATCATACCGTAGCCACCGCCGAACGATACCGCGCCTATTTTCAAAAAGGTTAAAAATAAATCGAGTAGCATTACTTTTTATCCCCCTTTTTGAACTTTTTACTCGCAAGAGAGATAAGATAAACGGTAAGCGATACGCCCGCGCCTATAAGGATATAAAATATTGACGAAAAACTTATAGATAGTAGCGTAAACGCGATAAACACGCCAAGCGAAAGTACCATAAGAGTAACCGAAAGGGCGTTTTTATCGAGTTTTTTTATCATTTTAATACCTGCTGATAGTATGAGATACGATACGCACGCTTGAATGCCCTTAAACGCGTAACCGACTAGGGTTATTGATAAGAACGCGTCAAAAAACAGCGATATCAAATATATAATTACAATAGACGGAATACACACGGCAACCGTTGCAAATATAGAGCCGAGAACCCCCGCTAATCGGTAGCCTATAAACGTTGCCGAGTTAATTGCAATAGGCCCTGGGGTAGACTCGGCTATTGCAAGCATATCGTAAAAATCGGCTCTTTCTATCCAACCCTTTTTATCAACGAGTTCGTGTTCGAGAAGTACCACCATAGCGTAGCCACCACCAAAGGTGAAAAGCCCGATTTTAAGCATTGTAAAAAATAGTTTTAATATAGTCTTAAACTTGTTCATTTTCCGCCTTATCAGTCACTTTTTTGCGTTCAAACGCGTATTTCAAAATCAAAAATACTACTACGCTTGCCACAACCATTACTATCGACCAAAGCTGTGACGGGGATATAAGTGAAGTTCCAACCGAACCCCTAGCATCGTCTCTAAAATATTCGATAATAAATCTAAACACGCCGTAGAAAAATAAGTAAAGTGGCAAGGTATACTTAAAGTCCTTTCTCAAAACGAGATAGAAAAATACTATAAATAAGATAAACAAAAAGGTTGCTTCGTAAAGTTGGGTGGGAACGCGCCAAGCGCCGTGGTTGTACATTGCGATACCGCTTTCTATTTCCATACCGTAGCAACAACCTGCAAAGGCGCAACCGATACGCCCAAATGCGTGAGCGATAGTTATACAGCAAGGCGCGATAGCGATAATATCTAAAATGCTACCCGATAGTTTTTTGCGGAAAATAAAGTAAACTGCCAAAAACGATACCACACCGCCTATAAGACCGCCTATAAAGGTTATGCCACCGCCTAACTTAAAGCCCTTTTCGGGGTTTTCGATATAGTTATACGTTGCTTGAAAAAGCGCTGCCGCCAAAAACCCTAGCGCGATAGCGACTATCGCGTTGTAGAAAACGAAATCTACAAAACTTGGGTTAACACCTTTGCGCTTTCCCATATAAAATAAAACGAGAAGGCAAGCAAGCACGCCAACGGCGATAAAAACGCCGTATAAATGAATACCTAAAAACAATTCGTCTGGATACATAAAAATCTCCTAAGTTATTATATTTTAGCACAGTTTTTATATTATGTAAACAAGATTTGGTAAACTCAAACGCCCACAATATTTTAGCCCAAATATTAAAATTATAAAAAAGGGCGCTAAAATAGTGAAGATTTGTAGTTTTTATGTTAAAATAGTTGGTGGAGGCGGTTATGTTTACAGTTTTAATCGTTGAAGATGACAAAAATTTAAGAAAACTTATGGATATAAAACTTTCGGCGGAAGGCTACAAAACTCTTCTTGCCGAAAACGGAGTTATGGCGCTTGACATTTTGTTTAATAACCATGTAGATATTGCGCTAGTTGACGCGATGATGCCTAAAATGAACGGTTACGAGTTCGTTAAAGAAGTTAGAGATAGCGGTAGCGCTTTGCCCGTTATTATGATAACGGCGCGCGGTACGATTGCCGATAAACAAAAGGGTTTTTCCGTTGGGGTAGACGACTATATGGTAAAGCCGATAGATTTTTCTGAGATGTCGCTTAGAATAAAGGCGGTACTAAGGCGCGCTAAAATCGTAAGTGATAGAAAAATTTACGTAGGTAGCGTGGTTTTAGACTATGAAACGCTTACCGTTAGCAAGGGCGATATAAAAGTTTCGTTAACCAAAAAGGAGTTCGGTATACTTTATAAACTCTTATCGTACCCAGAGCGTTCCTTTTCAAAAACGGCGCTTTTTGAAGAGTTTTGGTCTTGGGATAGCGATACCGAAGAAGATATAGTAAAGGTCTACGTTAACAGAATTAGAAATAAAATCGAGCCGTTTAGCGAGATTGACGTTGAGACCGTTCGCGGGATAGGTTATAGGGGAATTAAAAATGAAGATACAAAATAATAAAAGAAAAAGCGTGGTTTCCCCCGTCGTTTTAACGATAGGATTACTCGCGGTTTGGGTAACGGGTTTGGTGCTTGGTAACGTCGCAAACGTTTTGATTTCGCGGTTCGTTATCGAAGAAGAAGGCAGAAACTTTTGGATAGTTATAGTGTATATCGCAACGGCGGTTTTAATGGGTGTTTCGCTGGCGTTTTTAATAACGCATTTGACGATGAAAGTCATAAGCGAAATTAACGAAAACATAAACAAGATAGCAGAAGGCGATTTTACCGCAAGATTAACGCCTATAACTAAAAACCCGCACATAAACTCGGCAGTTCACAACTTTAACGAAATGGTAAAGCAGTTAAATTCGGTAGCCGTGCTTAAAAACGACTTTATATCGAGTTTCACTCACGAGTTCAAAACCCCAGTTTCGTCGATAAAGGGGTTTGCCGAACTTCTAGATGCTAGCGACAATTTAACTGGCGAGCAAAAAGAGTACGTTAAAATTATAATTGAAGAAGCGGGAAGTTTATCAATGCTTGCCGAAAACACTATGAAACTTGCCGGGCTTGATAGCCAAACGCTAGTTACCGAAAAAAAAGAGTTCTCTCTTGACGGGCAACTTCAAGAGTGCGTGCTTTTACTAGATAACGGGCTTAAAGAAAAGGGGATAGAGTTAGAACTTAAAACCTGCCCCGCAAGAATTAAAAACGACCCGTATCTAATAAGAGAAATTTGGATAAACCTTATATCTAACGCCATAAAGTTCAGTGAAAAAGGTAGCAAAATTTACGTAACGTTATCAAAAAATAAAAAAGGCGGATACGTGGTGTCTATAAAAGACCAAGGCGTAGGCATATCCCAAGAAGACCAAAAAAAGATATTTGATAAATTCTATCAAGCCGAAAGTACCAAGTCTAGAAAAGGTTTAGGCTTAGGGCTTAGTATCGTTAAAAGGGCGTGCGAACTAGTAGGCGCGGAAATCTCTGTCAAAAGCGAGCCACAAAAAGGTTCTGAATTTATAGTTTCAATTTAAGCCCTTATAAGCGTCGTTATACTTTGTTACTGCGACTTTTTACCACCTCGATAACCAAAAAGGTTAATCTCGGCGGTAAAAAATCTTGTGCCTCGTCTAACTCGCTTCTAAGGTCTTAAAAGGGTTGTAATAAACTTTGAGAAAAACAACCACAATGACCAAAAAGGTCTATTGTAACCACTCGTCTAGGCGAGCCTTGTTCTGCTTGCTTCTAAGGACATAAACGTAAGTTGTAATAGGCTTTGAAATAAATTAAAAAAAGTGCACTTTTCAGTGCACTTTTTAATTATTTTTTAATCCAAGTGGACGGGGAAAGCGCGAGTAGTAAGGGGTAAATTTCAAGCCTTCCCATAAGCATAGCAAACGATAAAACTAGTTTTGAAAAACCGTTAAAATCTGCGTAACTCGATATAGGACCTGCAAGCCCAAAGGCTGGGCCTACGTTGTTAAAGCACGCTGCAACGGAACTAACAGTCGTTTCAAAATCAAAATTGTTAAACGATAAAAGTAAGGTAATTATCGCAAAGCAAATAAAGTAAAGCGATACGTAGTTGCCTATTTCAAGCGACGTGCCGTCTTCAATTTTTTCGCCTTCGAATTTAACTACTGAAACGGCGTTGGGGTGAATGAGTTTTTTAAGGGTGAGCCTGATTTTTTTGAATAGTATTACCACGCGTGATACTTTTATACCGCCCGCCGTCGAGCCTGAGCAACCGCCTATAAACATCAACGCAAATAAAATGGTTTTAGATAGGGTTGGCCATGAATTAAAGTCCGCAGTAGAATATCCCGTAGTAGTAATGATTGACGACGTTTGGAACACCGATGCGGTTAGCGCCCCCATAAAGTTCCCGTAAAGAGAATAAACGTTTATGGTGATTGTAATTATGGAAACTAAAACGATAATAAAGTAAGTTTTAAGTTCAGTGCTTTTAAGTACCGCGCCAACCTTTTTAATAAGTAGTAAATAATAAAGGTTAAAGTTTACGCCGAAAAGTAGCATAAATATAGCGAGAACCCATTGAATATACGGGCTGTAACCGGCAATACTGTTGTTTTTCATACCAAAACCACCCGTGCCCGCCGTTCCTAACGCGTGAAGTATAGCCTCGAACAAGTCCATACCGCCAAAGAGTAGAAATATTATGCAAATTATCGTCAAGGAGATATAGATAAGATAAAGTATTTTAGCCGTATCTTTTGAGCGTGGAACGAGTTTACTTACGATAGGTCCAGGCATTTCCGCCCTTAAAATATGGATAGGTCTATCCGTCGTTTTAGAAGTTATTGCCATAATAAATACTAAAACGCCCATACCGCCTATAAAGTGAGTGAAACTTCGCCAAAGTAGTAAACCGTGGCTTAAACTTTCAACGTCTTTAAGTATTGATGCGCCCGTGGTTGTAAAACCGCTTACCGTTTCGAAAAGCGCGTCTATAAACGAAGGGATTTCACCGCTTATATAAAAGGGCAGTGAGCCTATGATAGATACCGCTATCCAAGAAAACGCAACGGTGATAAACCCGTCTTTGGAATAAAAACCTTGCGAACTTGGTTTTACTAGCCGTTCAAGTATAAATGATAGTAAATACGCCGATACCATAGTTATTAAAAACGTGTAAAATACCGTGGTTTCTCGGTATATTGCCGACGCTATAAGCGGTAAAATCATAAGTACCGCCTCAACCTTAACAACTTTTAATATCGTGCTTAAAATTAGTTTGTAATTCATAATTTTACTTAATAATATCGCCAAGGTCCATAAGAGAAAGACCTGCCGTTATAACTATAACTTTATCGCCTTCAAGAATAACGTCTTCACCGCAAGGAATAATGATTTCGCGGTTGCGAATAATACCTGCAATTAAAATGTTTTCGTTGATTTTTAGGTTTTTAAGCGGAATATTCGTGTGCTTAAAATCAGATAGAACCTTAAACTCGCCGGCTTCTGCATTGCCTGAAAGCAAACTGTAAAGAGTTTCGATTTTGCTCTCCTTTGAGTTTTCAAGTGCGCGGGCGTATCTAACTAAAACGTCCGCCACCAAGTTTTTAGGGTTGATAACCGTTTCAAGACCGATGCTTTTAGAAATGTCTAAAATTTCTTCACGGTTGATTTTTGTAAGCGTTTTTTGAACGTTTTTACCTTGCGAATAAACCGACATTAGAACGTTCTGCTCATCTTTTCCCGTAAGGGTAACGAAAGCGTCTACTTCCAAAATGCCTTCTTCAAGCAAAAGGTCTTGACTCATACCGTCGCCGTTGATAACGCTAATTTTGTCGTTAACGCTTGAAAATTCTTCGCATTTATCCTTGTCGATTTCAATGAGTTTAACCGAAGTTTTTGCATCGGTAAGCAGTTTAGATAGATAATACGCAGTCTTGCTGGCGCCGATTATCATAACGGACTTTATAGGTTTGTGTTCAAGCCCGAAAGCCTTTAATAGTTTGCGTGTGTTTGACTTTGATACGAAAACGCCTATTCTATCGCCCGCTTGAAGAGTGAAGTGGCCGTTTGGAATATAAACTTCGCCGTCTCTACTAACTAAGCATACTAGGAAATTAAAATCGTGTTTTTTTCTGAGTTCGTAAAGGGGTATGCCTAGCGCCTTAGAGCCTTCTTTAAGAGAAAGTTCAATCATCTCCGTCTCGCTGGACGAGAATACTTCAATACTGGTAGCGGAAGGGAGTTCTAAAACGTTAAATATAGTTTGTGCGGTCAAAAGTTCGGGGTTTATTATAACGTTTAAGCCGAGTTCGTTTTTAATGAACTCCAAACTGTCGTTATTGTACTCGGAATTTCTAATTCTCGCAACGGTGTTTTTAGCGCCTGCCTTTTTAGCGACGAAACAAGAAAGCATATTAAACTCGTCCGACGCGGTAACCGAAATAAATAAGTCGCACTTATCCGCGCCTGCGCCAAGCAAAACGTCGTAACTTGCGCCGTTGCCTAAGTACCCTAAAACGTCGTATCGGTTAGTTACCCTTTCGACAACTTCCTTGTCAACGTCAATTACGGTGATGTCGTGCTTTTCTTTAAGTAAACTTTCCACGATAGCCGCGCCTATTTTGCCACAGCCAGAAACTATAACTTTCATATTTTAAGTAGGAAACCTCCTAAAAAACGTATTCACGTTACGGCTATTTTACCACTTTTTGAAAAAAAACACAATATTTTTGAAGTTTTCTGCTCGTATAACCATTAAAAACCCCACGTTATATATAAATATATAATTTTTTTTAGAAAAACGCTTAAAATTCGTTGACAAGAACGGTTGGGTAGTGTAAAATGGTGTAGCACTCCGAAAATTGGGGTGTTAATTTTTTAGGATGGAATTATAAAATGGCAAAAGGAAATGCAGTTAGAATAACTCTTGCTTGCACCGAGTGCAAACAAAGAAATTACGACGTTTATAAGAACAAAAAGAACACGCCCGACAGAATTGAACTTAGCAAATATTGCCCGTTCTGCAAAAAGCACACTACTCATAAGGAAACTAAATAATTATTTGAGTTCTTGCTTAAAGGTGTAAAATGAAAGAAAACAAAGTTGTAAAAGTTGAAGACAAAAAAGTTCAACCCAAAAACAAAAAAGAAAACTTTTTTAAGCGTATGGGTAGAAAACTCAAAGAAGTTTTTTCCGAACTTAAAAAGGTATCGTGGCCTAGTTTTAACAAAATCGTTAAACAAACGGCTGTGGTTTTGGGTGTCGTTTTATTGTTTATGATTGTAATTACGCTTATGGATTTAGGTCTTGGTGCGTTGTTGCAATTGTTAACTAACATCGGTGGTTAAGGAGCGCGCTATGGCAGAAGTTGCAAAATGGTACGTAATCCATACCAATACGGGTTATGAAGCGATGGTTAAAAACACTCTTGAAAAGTTGATTGAAAACAGTAACCTTCAAGAGCAAATACTCGAAATCAAAATTCCGATGGAACAAACCATTGAAGAAAAGGCTAACGGCAAAAAGAAAGTAGTTCTTCGTAAAATTCTTCCTTGTTACGTGTTTATTAAACTCGTTTACTCGAACGAACTTTGGTATTTAATTACCAACACTCGTGGCGTAACGGGTTTCGTAGGTCCGCAAGGTAAAGCCGTTCCGCTTACTGACGAAGAAGTTAAGCGCATGCGCCTTGATACTTGGGTTGAAGAAGTTGATTTCGTTAAAGGTGACAGTGTTCAAATAGTAGCAGGCCCGCTTGACGGTTTCGTTGGCGAAGTGCTTGACCTTAACGACACTGCCCAAAAGGCAAAAGTTAGAGTTGCTATGTTCGATACCGAAACGGAAGTTGAAGTTGAGTACGTTCAACTCAAAAAAGTGAACTAATAGGCTAATTGCCTTTTAGAATATGTGGGAGAGGCGTTAAATTTGTATAGCGCCACGCAAACACCACCATTGGAGGAAATTTATTATGGCAAAAAAAGTTACCGCTGTAGTTAAGTTACAGTTACAGGCAGGCAAGGCAACCCCGGGCCCACCGGTTGGTTCAACGCTTGGACCTTACGGTATTAACCTTCCGGGATTTACCAAAGAGTTTAACGCTAAAACGCAAGACAAACTCGGTTACGTTATCCCCGTTGTTATTACCATTTATCAGGATCGTTCGTTTACGTTTATTCTTAAAACCCCACCCGCACCCGAACTTATTAAAAAAGCGTGCGGTATAGAAACTGCGAGCGCTGCCCCCAACAAGAACAAAGTTGCAAAACTTACTAAGGCTCAAGTTGAGGAAATCGCAAAAATCAAGATGGTAGATACTAACGCAAACACCCTTGAAGCGTGCATGAGCATGATTGCAGGCACCGCAAGAAGTATGGGCGTTACCGTCGAAGACTAAAAAGGAGAGTGGGAGAGATTTTTAATCTCGCACGTACCACGAGGAGGTTTTAATAATGAAATTTGGAAAGAAATACGCTGACAGTATTAAGGCGTTTGAAAAAACTAAACAGTACGAAGTAGCAGAGGCTATGGATATCGTACTTAACACCGCGAAAGCAAAATTTGACGAAACTATTGAATTCCACACCAAACTTGGTGTTGACCCGAAACAAGCAGACCAACAAGTTAGAGGCGTTATCGTTCTTCCTAACGGTACTGGTAAAACTTCTAGGGTTTTAGTTATCGCAAAGGGCGAAAAGGCTGATATCGCTGAAAAGGCAGGGGCTGATTTCGTTGGTGCAGAAGATATGATTGCTAAAATTCAACAACAAAACTGGTTCGATTTCGACGTTATGATTACCACTCCCGATATGATGGGTATGGTTGGTAGAATCGGTAAACTCTTAGGTCCTAAGGGTTTAATGCCCAACCCGAAGTCTGGTACCGTTACGATGGACGTTGAAAAGGCTATCAAGGACGTTAAAGCAGGTAAAGTAGAATACAGGCTTGATAAAACCGCAGTTATTCACTGCTCTATCGGTAAAAAGAGTTTTGGTAAAGAAAAACTTATCGAAAACTACAACGCGTTACTTGACGCTATCGTTAAAGCAAAACCCGCTGCTGCAAAAGGTCAATACATCAAAGGTATTTCCTTAGCAAGCACTATGGGTCCTGGTGTAAAGGTTGCAGTTAAAAACTAACTTTTTTTAAGAACTTATTTACGGCGTTATGCTTTGTTCTTTGTTTTTTGTGAAATTCCTGCGACCAACAAGGTCGCTCCCTTCCACAAAAATCCAAACGCCTCGCCTAACTTGTAACTAAGTCCTTAAAAGGTTACACAACTAACGCCTTAAAATGGTTGTAACTAAGCCCTTATAAACGGCGCGAGTACTGCGTTACTGCCGTCGCCGAGTGTCTACAATGACCAACAAGGTCTATTGTAACCACTCGACTAGGCGAGCCTTGTCTTGCTTGTTTCTAACGGCTTAAATTCATTAGAGTGTTGTATATGCGCGCGTGCGTATTATATAAGGAAAGATTTTTAACGGTTTTAAGTAAAATCGTTTGACAAAAAAATTACGGTATGCTAAAATTACCGTACAACATCAGCCGAAGAAAGCCGGTTTTTAAGTAACTTAGGTTACACCTGCCGAGGTTTGTGTAAAATAGTAGACGTATTTTTGGTCCGCTTTTTGCCATGCTCGGTAGAAAGCGGATTTTTATATGGCAAAAATAAAAACGGAGGTAAAGAAGTTGTCAGCAAATTTAGAGGCTAAAAAGCAGGTTGTTGAAAGCATTAAGGCTAAAATTTCGGACGCTAAGAGTGTAGTTCTTGTAAACTACAAGGGCTTAACCGTAGCAGAAGATACTGAACTTCGTAACGAATTCAGAAAAGCCAACGTTGAATACAAAGTGCTTAAAAACACTCTTATTAAAAGAGCGTTTAACGAACTCGGCGTTGACAGTTTTGATGCAGACCTTAACGGTACTACCGCAGTTGCTTTCGGTAGTGACGAAACGGGTGCTTCAAAAATCGTTATTGATAACGCTAAGAAGTATGAAAATAAACTTGTGGCAAAAAGCGCTTACGTTAACGGTGAATACGTTGACAAAAAAGGCGTAGAAGCGTTAGCGGCAATTCCTTCAAAAGATGCTCTTTACAGCATGCTTGCGGGTACGCTTTCGAACTTTGTTCGCGGATTGGCAGTTGCTCTTAACAGAGTTGCCGAAAAGATGGGCGAATAATTAAATAAACCGTCTTAAAAAAACAAAATTTATAAAGAGAGGAAATTAAAAATGGCAGATATTGCAAAAATGATAGAAGAAATTAAAAGTATGACTGTTATGGAACTTAACAGTTTAGTAAAAGCAATCGAAGAAGAATTCGGCGTTAGCGCAGCAGCTCCCGTTGCTGTTGCAGGCGTAGCAGCTCCCGCTGCAGAAGCAGTTGAAGAAAAGACTGAATTCAACGTTGTTCTTAAAGAAGTTGGCGCTAACAAAATCGCCGTTATTAAAGCAGTTCGTGAACTTACCGGTCTTGGCCTTGTTGAAGCTAAAAACATGGTTGAAAAACTTGGCACCGTTAAAGAAGCAGTTGCAAAAGACGAAGCAGACAAGATGGTTGCTAAACTTAAAGAAGCAGGCGCTACTGCTGTTGCTGAATAATTTAAGCATAAAAAAAGGATGGTTTTCCATCCTTTTTTTTGTTGCTGTAATAAAGCAAAAAACTCTCACTTTTCGCGAGAGTTTTTAACTATTAGTTTGTATATTAAGTTAGCCGATTGGTATATAATTAAAGCAACTAACATAAAGCCTAAAACGTAAGAAAGTAAAAATACGATATACGGCGCATTTTCGTTAATAATAGATAAAATAGGAATATGGCAGTTAAAGTATGGCGAGATATAGAACATATTAAAAGTTTCGTCAGTAAATAGCGGTGCTAAAAGATTAAGAATAAACGCTACTGATAATAAAACTACGAACGCCATCATACCTTTAAGGTAAAACTTAATATCTTTAAGGTGTTTTCTATACTTGCAAATAGTAAGACTACCTATAACTGCTTGTAACCCGTGGTGGACTGACGTTTGCACGTCAATTCCAAGCGTTGAAATGTAAATATCGTTAGGATAAAGCATTACCGCAACGCCCGCAAAGAACACGAAAGTCATCGTAAACGATACCACCGCTTGATATACGTTTTTATTTTTGCAAAATACGATAAACGGAAATACGTATAGCGGTGTAGAACAAAACTGATAGGGGAAAGCGTACCACTGATAGTCGCTAGTTATTACCGTTCCGTCGTAAGAAAAAGTGTAGTTAAACTGCTTATAAAGTTCTAACACGACCATTATTATCCAAGAAATAAAAACTATTTTCTTATACGTTTTATCGCTCGCATCTTTATATCTAACGCTTAAATAAACAGATAAAAACACGGTTAAAATTAAAAAGGTTAAGTGAAACGCACCGTATGGTTTTGGCGTTTCAATAGAGTAATCTAGTACCTTAATTATTTGACCTAAAAATTCCATAGCACTCCTAATATAAAGCCAAACGCCTCAAAACGGCGTTATAGGGCGGTTATTTAATAAAACCTAATAAAAAAATGAAATCTTTATCCGTGTGAAATTAAAGGTTAAGAATTCAAATTTTCACACAGTTTTCACAATTATAATAACACTATGAGTTTTTATTGTCAAATCAATTCGTTAAAGGAACAAAAAAATGCAAAAATGTTGTTGTAAAGCGCGAAAATGTATGTTATAATTACTAATAGTAAATATTACTTACTTATGTGTAGGAGGACAATATGGCATTATTTCGTCTAAATATCGAGTGGGCTGACAGTTCTAGTAACACGTTAGTTTACAAGTATCCTTTCAAAAAATCTGGCAAAGAAGTTAACAATAAGTCGACTTTAACGGTAAGAGAGTCGCAGTGTGCGGTGTTCGTGTATAAAGGTCAGATTGCGGACGTGTTTGGTCCGGGGCTTTACGACCTTAAAACGGATATATTCCCGATACTTACAAAACTTGCATCCTGGAAGTACGCTTTTGAAACGCCTATTACGCTTGACGTGTACTTTGTAAACACCAAACAGTTTACCGACGTTAAGTGGGGCACTCAAAACCCAATAATGATGCGCGACCCCGAATTTGGCGTTATAAGAGTTAGAGGCTTTGGTGCATTTGCTTTCAGGGTTGACGATCCTACGGTATTTTTGAAAGAACTTTTCGGCACGGTTTCTTCGTTTAAGACGGAAGATATCGTATCATATCTTAAAACTATGCTCGTTTCCGCGCTTACCGACGCGCTTGGAGAAAGCAAGGTTTCCGCACTTGATTTAGCGGGAAACACCTTAGAGTTTAACGAAATCGTCAAAAGAAGTATTCAAAGCAAGTTTAACGAAATCGGCTTAAAACTCACGAATTTATTTATTGAAAATATGTCCGTTCCGTCAGAAGTTGAAAAGGCGCTTGACGAGAGAAGTAAACTCGGTATCTTGGGCGACAAGACGGACGTTTTGATGAAGGTTGCCGCAGCCGAGGCTATGAAGGACGCTGCCAAAAACGAAGGCAACCCGATGGCAGGCGCGGGTGTATCTATCGGCGCTGGGCTTGGTATGGGTCAAATATTTGCAGACGCGTTTAAGAGTGCAAACAAAACCCAAAGCGCGCCCACGTCAAACGGCGGTGGTAAAACTTGTTCGTCGTGCGGTGCAAACGTTTCGCCGTCAGCAAAGTTCTGTCCCGAATGCGGTCAAAAATTAAACGTTAAATCTTTCTGCTCGGAGTGTGGGGAAGAAGTGTCACCTAACGCTAAATTCTGCCCGTCGTGCGGAAAAAAACTTAAATAAGGAGAGAGATTATTATGGAAAACAAAATTACTGAAAACACTTTAATTATGGAAGCGGTTGAAAAAAACCCCAACGCACCTGAAATTTTACTTGGTTACGGCATGCATTGTTTAGGTTGCGCAATTGCTCACGGTGAAACTATCGGCGAGGCTGCGCAAGTTCACGGTATTGACGTAAACGACCTTTTAAGAGACCTTAACAAATAATTTATTATATGCAAGAAATTCCGTTTGAAAATGAAAAGGACACCGTAACTAGCAAGTGTGACGGTTGCGGTGCGAATATGGTTTTCGACCCCGAAACCCAAATGCTTAAATGTCCTCACTGCGGTAGCGTTAAAGATTTTGAAAAGTCTAACGTAGTTGAGGAGATTGACGTATTGAAGGCTTTTAGTAACGGTGAAACGTGGAAGGACGATAGTTCCGTTTATCGTTGTGAAAACTGCGGTGCGGTGGTAGTTCTTGCAAGCGGGCAAACGGCAACAAGATGCCCGTATTGTGAAACGTCACACGTGGTTAAATCGGAAGAAACGGCAGGGCTTAAACCCAACGCCGTGTACCCGTTTACCGTTTCTAGGCAAAACGCACTTGAATTTTCTAAAAAGTGGGCTAAATCAAAATTATTTGCACCCAGAAAGTTCAAAAAGAATTTAAGTGAAGAAAATTTTAGAGGGGTTTACCAGCCTTCTTTCACGTTTGATAGTCAAACGCGTTCAGTTTACCACGGTAGAATAGGTAAGCGCCATACTCGAACGGTGGGTTCAGGAAAGAATAGGCGTACCGAAACTTATATCGTTTGGCGTGATATTTCAGGCACGTACGACGAATTTTTTAACGACGTTTTAATTAACGGCGATACTACCTATTCGCAAAACACCCTAAATAAAATATCGCCTTTTAATTATTCTGACATCAAAGTTTATGGTGACGAGTATTTGACGGGGTATATGGCAAAGCGTTCGGATAGAACGGTTGAGAGTTGTTGGGACGATGCTAAGTCGCTAATCGACGATAGCATTAGGCGTGGAATATTATCAAGATACGTATACGACGTGGTTAGTTACCTAAACGTTTCAACTACGCATCAGGACGTGACTTATAAATACGTGTTACTTCCCGTATATCTCCTAAATTACAGGTACGGCAAGAAACTTTATTCAGTACATATAAACGGCAACACGGGTAAGGTTGCGGGCAAGTCGCCCGTATCTCCGCTCAGGGTACTTGTTGCCGTGCTATTAGGGATAGCCTTAGTCGGGCTTATAGGATTTTTATATTATCATTTCGGGGGCTAACCCCTTTTGGAGGAACTATGAAAAAATTTATCAAAACGATTGCGGTAACCGTGATGATGGCGTTGTCGCTCAGTTTAGTAGGTTGCACTACTTATACTAAAAACGGTAGCGTTATTCAAGACGTTAAGTTTGACGTTTCTTATACGGTAAACGGAGAAACCACTACGGTTAATTCGACCTTATCGTTATATAAGACTTTCGCGCCAAAAACGTGCGATAGGGTGATTAACCTTATTAAAGAAGGGTTTTATAACGACACTGCTCTCGTTCTTTCTAAGCAACAAGACTATATCGTGGTAGGCGGTTTCGACTACGCTAGCGACTATACTCAAAAAGCGTACACGGGCGAAGGCTTAAAGGGCGAATTTACGTCAGCAGGTAGAGAATCTAAGTTAAACGTTCAGATAGGCGCACTCGTAATGCTTAGAGAATTCGACTCGGAAGAAGGCGACGCTAAATACGATACTGCAAAGGCAAGTTTTGCAATCGTGCTTGCAGATACTAGCGTATTTGACAGCGATAAGTTCTGCGTATTTGGTCTTATGGATATGGACTCGGTTGAAGCGTTACAACAAGCGTTTATAGACAACTCTGCAAACGGCGACTACTATCGCGCAAAATACGTTGGTGATAGAGTTGACGGTGTGTTGACTACTAATAACGCTTTTGATTATTATTTTGATGCGGATAAGGAATATTACAATCTCGTTGACGGCGATTATGAAAAAATGGTTTACGCAAACGAAGGTGACCCCGATTACGATAAATATCAAAAGTTTAACGACGCTAAGAATATGCAAGACGTATTCGTTCTTCCTAACACCATATTCAAGGTAAAAGCTGAACTTGCTAACGGTCAAATCAAAAAGTAAAATAAAAAACCTTGCCACGTGGCAAGGTTTTTTTATGCGATTGAAAGTAAATTTACTAGCATTACTACCGAAACGCCGTAATAGACGATAACGGCAAGTAAATCGTTAATCGTGGTGATTAGCGGGCCTGATGCTACCGCAGGGTCAACGCCTATTTTCTTGAACAGTATAGGGATAAGCGTTCCGTCTAAACTTGCAATTAGCATAGAGATTAAAAGGGATATCCCTATACAAGCCGAAACTGAAAAACCCGATATGCCGAAAGTACTTACGAAAGTGGGCTCGAAAAACTGAACGTAAAGCCCTATAACTAAAAACGCAAGCGTTCCTACGATAAGCCCGTTCATAAAGCCTACCCTAAGTTCTTTAAGCATAAACTTAAATTTTTGCTTTGCGCTTAAATCTTCGTCACTTAAAACTCTAACGGTTACTGCAAGGCTTTGCGTGCCGGCGTTACCGCTCATACCTAGTATTAGGCTTTGAAAGGTGTAAAGAATTATAAGCGTTGGCGGTATTAGCGTTTGAAAACTTTGTATTACCGCTGAAACGCCCACGCCGAGTATTAAAAGTATGATAAGCCACGGTATGCGCTTTCCGATACTTTTAAGAACGGGTTCGTCCAAGTCTTCTTCTTGGGTAAGACCTGCTAGTTTTGCGTAATCGTCACCGAGTTCTTCGTCAACCACTTCAACTAGGTCTGACGACGTTATTACGCCTATGAGTTTATTTTCTTTATTGAGTACGGGAATAGAGTCTTCTAAATAGTTTTTTAATTGCTCAATGCACTCAGCCCTTTCTTCAAGCGCGTAAAAGTAGGGGTAACTAGTAGAAATTATATCGGATAGGGGAGTGCCTTCACGTGCGATAACTAGGTCGCGAAGTTCTATTGCACCGTAGAAAGCCCCCGTCTTATCAACGGCGTAAATGGTGGAGATATTATCGTTGTCCGCCGCTTGTTTTATAACCGAACGCATGGCTTGTTTAACGGTAAAGTCTTTATCGATAGAGATAAAGTTAGTCGTCATAATACTACCGATTTGGCTTTCTAGGTAAGAATCAATAAGTATAATGTCGGCTTTTGCCTCGGGCTCGATAAGAGTTATAATATCTTGTCGCTTATCGTCTTCAAGTTCGGAAAGAAGGTCGATAGCGTCGTCGGCATCCATTTCTTCAATAATGTCGGCAACCTTTTCGTTGTCAAGTTCCGAAACGTAATCAGATGCGTTTTCAAGATAGGCAAAGATATTAGAAATCTCTTCGTCTGGTAAAACCTTGTAGAGTTTTCTTCTCTCGTTAGGGGCGATAAGCGGAAAAACCTTTGCAATATCGTTGTCGTGATATTCGCTAAGCCTTTCTTTTAACTCGGTTTTTGATAGGTTGCTTTTAATAATTTCAATAAGTTCCGCCTCGTAATCTCTTTTTTCGGGAATTTGCGGAACTAAATTTTGTTCTTTCATATCCATATTATATTACTCCTTTTTATTTTTTTGCACAAAAAAACCCGACGTAACCGCGGGCAAGGGTATATTATATACGGATACGCGTACGCGCGCACGTATTAAAAGAACCTTAAAAGTGCAGTTACGTTAGATAAAAATACTATATGTTGTGGTTGTCGACTGACCGCGTCACTACTCATATAACCGCACCTCCGTTTTTCTTTTAGTATACCTTAAAACGCGCCTAAAAATCAACTTTTTTTAGCAAAAATTTTTTTTCAAAAATAGCGTAAAATCGTTTGACAATACTTGTAAAATATATTATTATTAGTAGGCTGTGTTTATAGGGTTGATACGAAAAGTTACTTAAACTTTCGTTTTAGCGAATCCGGAAATCGCTAAAATTTGAAGAAGATAATTTTCGTTGACAAATGTGAGAGTATAACTCTTGCGACTAACCGTGCCCAGGGATAATTACGTCATTCGCAGCAAAAAAACACAGTAGCGAATGATTTTTTTATTTCAAAAGGCGCGACACACACGGCAATGTTGACTACATTAAATAGTTAGTATAAAAAAAGGAGTAAAAAACAAATGGCAGGTCAAAAAATCAGAATTAAGTTAGCGGCATACGACCACAAGATGGTTGACCAAGCGACTGAAAGAATCGTTGAAACGATGAAAAAAGCAGGCGCTAAGATCAGCGGTCCTATCCCCCTTCCTACTGAAAAGGAAATCGTAACTATCTTACGTTCTCCCCACAAGTACAAAGACAGTAGAGAACAGTTCGAAATTAGAACTCACAAAAGACTTATTGACATCTATTCGACTAACGCAAAGATACTTGACAGTATTCATTTGCCCGCAGGCGTAGACGTTAAGATTAAACTGTAATTTTTACGGTTTTCAAACTAAAAACAAAATACAATTTAATTTGTAAATAATTTGGAGGTGAACTTTATCGATGAATAAAGCAATCATTGGAAAAAAATTAGGTATGACACAGGTCTTTTCCGCAGACGGAAAAGTAATCCCGGTAACCGTAGTAGAAGCAGGTCCGTGCCCGATCGTTCAACTTAAAACCGTTGAAAAAGATGGCTACGCTGCAGTTAAACTTGGTTTCGGCGAAGTAAAAGAAGGCGCACTCAACAAGCCCGAAGCAGGTCAATTCAAAAAAGCAGGCGTTGCTTGCCAAAAAGTTTTGAAAGAATTTAGATTTGACGACCTTTCGGCTTACGAAGTAGGCAAGGCAGTAACCGTTGAAGTTTTTGCCGAAGGCGACAAAGTTGACGTTGCAGGTATTACGAAAGGTCACGGTTTCGCAGGCGTTATCAAAAGATGGAATCAACACAGACTTAAAATGACGCACGGTACCGGCCCCGTTCACAGAGAAGTAGGCTCAATGGGTTCTATAAGCGACCCGTCGAGAGTATTCAAAAACAAGCACATGCCCGGTCACTACGGTAGCGAAAGAGTAACCGTACAAAACCTTGAAATCGTGAAAGTCGACACGACGAGAAACGTTCTTTTAATTAAGGGCGCTATCCCCGGTGCAGTAGGCGGTATCGTTACGATATCCAAGAGCGTTAAGGCTTAAAGGAGTTAGTTATGCCAAGCATTAAAGTTTACAATATGAAAGGTCAAGAAACCGGCTCGATGGAACTTAGCGAAATCTTCGCTATCGAATACAACGAACCGTTAATTCACCAGGCAGTAGTTACACGTCTTGCAAACGAACGTCAAGGCACGAAGAGTTCCTTAACGAGATCGGAAGTTCGCGGTGGTGGTAAGAAACCTTATAGACAAAAGGGTACTGGTGGCGCACGTCAAGGTTCTACGAGAGCACCTCAATGGACTAAGGGTGGCGTAGTATTCGCACCTAAGTCAAGAGACTTCTCGAAGAAGATGAACGTAACCGCAAAGAGAGTTGCACTTTTCAGCGCGCTTTCTAAAAAGATTGAAGACGAACAATTCTTCGTTATCGATAACTTAGCAGTTGAAAATGGCAAGACCAAAGAAATGGTAGCATTCCTTGACGCGTTCAAGTTAGACAAAACCGTTTTAATGGTTATGGGCGATAACGACGTTCAAGTTATAAGAGCGGCAAGAAACATTCCCGAACTCTCTACGATTTCGGTTGATACTTTAAGTACTTACGAAGTAGTTAAGAACGCCGTTGTAGTAATTGCTAAGAGCGCCGTTGAAAAATTAGAGGAGGTTTACGGAGAATAATGAAAGAAAGAGATATTATTATCAGACCTCTTTTAACTGAAAAGAGTTACGCTGATATCGCAACTAAGAAATACGTATTCATCGTAGATAAAAAGGCAAACAAAACGGAAATTAAACTTGCCATCGAAAAACTTTTCGACGTTAAGGTTGATTCTGTAAACACCGCTAACTGCCGTGGCAAACTCAAAAGAATGGGTAGATACGAAGGTTACACTCCTTCTTACAAAAAAGCCATCGTTCAACTTAAAGCGGACAGCAAGAGCATCGAGTTCTTCGATTCTTTAGCGTAATTAAGGAGGATTAAGTAATGGGTATTAAAAGATATAAACCTACTTCTTCCGCACGTCGTTTCATGACCGTAAGTTCTTTTGAAGAAATTACGTGTACCACCCCGGAAAGATCTTTACTTGAAGATCAAAAGCACAAAGCGGGTAGAAACGCACAAGGTAAAATCACCGTTAGACATCACGGTGGCGGAAACAAGAGAAAATACCGTATCATTGACTTTAAGAGAAATAAAGACGATATCGTAGCAGTTGTTAAAACTATCGAATACGATCCCAACAGAACGGCTAACATTGCGCTTTTATGCTATGAAGACGGTGAAAAGAGATATATTCTCGCTCCCGTAGGCTTAACCGTTGGCGATAAACTCGTTAGTGGCGTTAAAGCCGATATTAAGCCGGGTAACGCACTCGCTATTGAAAATATCCCCGTTGGTACGATGATTCACAATATCGAACTTCAACCGGGTAAAGGTGGTCAACTCGTAAGATCTGCGGGCGCTGCCGCTCAACTTATGGCGAAAGACGAAAAGTACGCACAAGTTAAAATGCCTAGTGGCGAAATGCGTCTTATTCTCGTAAAATGTAAAGCAACTATCGGACAAGTTGGTAACCTTGACCACGAAATTATTAGAATTGGTAAAGCTGGTAAGGTTAGACACATGGGTATTAGACCTACCGTTAGAGGTTCTGTAATGAACCCCTGCGATCACCCCCACGGTGGTGGTGAAGGTAGAGCACCTATCGGTAGATCCGGCCCTGTTACCCCTTGGGGTAAACCTGCTCTTGGTTACAAGACCAGAAAGAAGAAAAATAGAACCGATAAGTTCATTTTGAAGAGAGTTAACTGACGGGAGGAACGATAAATGAGTAGAAGTGTTAAAAAAGGACCTTACGTCCAAGAAAGATTATTAAAAAGAGTAGAAGCTCTTAACGCGGAAAACAAAAAAACCGTTCTTAAAACTTGGTCGAGAGCATCGACTATATTCCCGCAAATGGTAGGTCACACCATCGCGGTACACGACGGTAGAAAGCACGTTCCCGTTTACATTACCGAAGATATGGTAGGTTGCAAACTCGGTGAGTTCGCTCCCACCAGAACGTTCAAGGGCCACGCAGGCTCTAAGACTACCGGCGGTAGATAAGGAGAATTGAAATGGCTAAAAATATGAAATTAAAAACTCAACGTATTGAGGAAAATAAAGATAAACGCGCTAGGGCAACCGCGAAGTTTATTAGAATTTCTCCCTACAAAGTAAGAGTTGTACTTGATATTATTAGAGGCAAAAGCGTAAACGATGCCGTTGCAATACTTGAAAACACCTCGAAAGCAGGCGCTGATCCTATTAAAAAGGTCGTTTTATCCGCTGCTGCAAACGCAGAAAACAATTTGGGTATGAATAAAGACGATCTTAAAGTAGCAGTTGCTTACGCTGACCAAGGTCCTACTCTTAAAAGAATGAGACCTATGGCTCACGGCAGAGCTTTCAGAATTTTGAAGCGCACCAGTCACATCACGATTATTCTTGATGCGATGGCGAAGTAAGTAGGAGGATATTATGGGACAGAAAGTAAATCCGCATGGATTAAGAGTCGGAATAATTAAAGATTGGGATACTCAATGGTATGCTGATAAAAAGGCTTTCTCCGTAAATCTTAAAGAAGATTACGAACTTAGAAAGTACGTTAAAGAAACCTACTTCCAAGCAGCGGTTTCTTCGATTAAAATCGAAAGAGCGGCTAACAAAGTTGCCGTAACCGTATTCACTGCAAGACCGGGCGTTTTAATCGGTAAAGCAGGCGCTGAAATCGAAGTAATGAAACAAAACCTTTCAAAAATTGCAAAGGGTAAACAAATTGCTATCAATATCGTAGAAGTTAAAAAACCCGACAGTGACGCTCAACTCGTTGCTGAGGGCGTAGCGGCTCAACTTGAAAAGAGAGCGTCGTTCAGAAGATCTATGAAGCAAGCAATATCGAGAGCTATGAGACTTGGTGTTAAAGGTATCAAAATCATGGTTAGCGGTAGACTTGACGGTGCGGAAATCGCGCGTTCTGAACAATACCACGAAGGTTCAATTCCCCTTCAAACTCTCCGTGCCGATATCGACTACGGTTTAGCAGAAGCACACACCACTTTCGGTATTATCGGTATTAAAGTATGGATATACAAAGGTGAAGTTTTGGGTGGCAAGAAGACTAACGAAGGAGGCGAAGCGTAATTATGTTGATGCCTAAAAGAGTTAAAAGAAGAAGAGTTCATCGCGGTAGAATGACCGGTAAGGCTAACAAAGGTAACACGATAGCATACGGTCAATACGGTTTAGTTGCTATGGAACCTGCTTGGATTACTTCCAACCAGATTGAAGCAGCCCGTGTCGCAATGACCAGATTTATCAAGCGTGGCGGTAAGGTATGGATTGACATATTCCCCCACAAACCCATCACTCAAAAGCCTGCTGAAACCAGAATGGGTTCAGGTAAAGGTTCAGTAGAGTACTGGGTAGCAGTAGTAAAACCGGGTAGAGTAATGTTCGAAATGTCCGGTGTTGACGAAGCGGTTGCAAGAGAAGCAATGCGTCTTGCAGGTCACAAATTACCTGTTAAGACCAAATTCGTTAAGAAAGAAAGTCAAGAAGGCGGTGAAGGTTAATGAAAGCGAAAGAAATTAAAGAAATGACTAACGACGAGTTAGTTGCAAAACTCGCGTCGTTAAAAGAAGAATTATTTAACCTTCGTTTCCGTCACGCAACCGGTCAACTCGAAAATCCCAACGTTATAACTAGCGTTAAGAAGGATATTGCAAGAGTTAAGACCATACTTCGTGAAAGAGAAATTAAGGCGTAATCGAGGTGTAGTAATATGGAAAGAAATTTGAGAAAAGAAAGAGTTGGTTTAGTAGTTTCTGACAAGATGGACAAAACCGTCGTAGTAGAAGTTACTGACAAGAGAAAACATCCTCTTTACAAGAAAACCATTACGAAAACCATTAAGTTTAAGGCGCACGACGAAAACAACGAGTGCGGTATCGGCGATAAAGTAAGAATCGTTGAAACCAGAAAACTTTCCAAAACCAAAAATTGGAGAGTTTCCGAAATCGTTGAAAAGGCGAAGTAATACGAGGAGGAAGCGAAAATGATACAACCACAAACCAGATTAAAAGTTGCGGATAACTCAGGCGCAAAAGAAATTATGTGCATTAGAGTTTTAGGCGGTTCTTTCAGAAGAAGTGGTAACATCGGCGACATTATCGTTGCAAGTGTTAAGACCGCTACTCCCGGTGGCGCAGTTAAAAAAGGCGACGTAGTAAAGGCGGTTATCGTTAGAAGTGCAAAAGGTTTAAGAAGAGCCGACGGTACTCACATTAAATTCGACGATAACGCAGCAGTTATTATCGACAACCAAAAACAGCCCAGAGGAACCCGTATTTTCGGACCCGTTGCGAGAGAACTTCGTGAAAGAGAATTTATTAAAATAATTTCTCTTGCACCGGAAGTACTGTAAGGAGATTGATATGAAAGTTAAGAAAAACGATAACGTAGTAGTTCTTACGGGAAAAGATAAGAAAAAGACCGGTAAAGTTATTGCCGTTATGCCCAAAGCAAACAAAGTTTTAGTTGAAGGCGTAAACGTTCAATCTAAGAGCAAAAAGGCTCGTTCGGCAAACGAAACTAGCCAAATTATCAAGAAAGAAGGCGCTATTGACGCATCTAACGTAATGGTAATTTGCCCCGTTTGCAACAAGGCAACGAGAGTTGCTCACGCCGAAGTTGACGGTAAGAAGGCAAGAATTTGCAAAAAGTGCGGTGCTAGTTTAGACGCTAAGTTTGAAAAGGCAAGCAAGAAAGCGGTTAAAGAAGAAGCTGCTCCCAAAAAGGCAACTACTAGAAAAAAGAAAACCGAAACCGAAGAAGTTAAAACCGAAACGGTAAAGAAGACTTCTACGAGAAAAAAGGCCGTTAAAGAATCGGCAGAAGCGGAAAACGCTTAATAATATAAGGAGAACTTATTATGGCAGAAAAGACTCAGGTTGCTAAGGTAGCTGCAACCGATTCGGCTTGCAGAGTAAGAGATGCGTACAAAAGTGAAGTCGTACCTTACCTTATGAAGCATTTCAACTATAAAAACGTTAATCAAGTTCCTAAACTCGTAAAAATCACCATCAACGGTGGTCTTGGCGATATTAAGGACAACGCTAAAAGTGTTCAAAACGTTGAAAAAGAACTCGCTCTTATCAGCGGTCAAAAACCCGTACTTACCAAAGCAAAAAAATCAGTTGCTAACTTCAAGGTAAGAGAAGGTATGACCGTAGGTATCAAAGTTACTTTAAGAGGCGACAAAATGTACCAGTTCTTTGACAAGTTCGTTTCAATTGCTCTTCCCCGCGTTAGAGACTTCAAGGGTGTACCTGAAAAGTCATTCGACGGCAGAGGAAACTACGCGATGGGTATTAAAGAACAACTTATCTTCCCTGAAATTCAATACGACCAAGTAGAGAAGATCAGAGGTTTCGATATTTGTTTCGTAACCACCGCTAAAACCGACGAAGAAGCATATCAATTGCTCAAAGCAATGGGTATGCCGTTCAGAGCCTAATTGAAGGAGATTTACGGTAATGGCAAAGAAAGCAATGATTAACAAACAACAAAAAGCCCCCAAATTCTCAACGAGGGCATATACGAGATGCAGTATTTGCGGTCGTCCGCACTCTGTACTTCGTAAATACGGAATTTGCCGTATATGTTTTAGAAATTTAGCATATAAAGGTCAAATTCCTGGCGTTAAAAAGTCAAGCTGGTAAAAGGAGGAACAGAAAATGACAGATCCAATAGCAGATATGCTCACTAGAATCAGAAACGCGCTCATCGTTAAACATGACGTGGTTGAAGTTCCTGCATCAAACATGAAAAAAGAAATAGCAAGACTTTTATTGCAGGAAGGTTACATCACTTCTTACGAAATCGTTGAACAAGAAGTGCAAGACAAAATCGTTATAACGCTTAAATACGGTCCTAACGGCGAAAAGGTTATCAACGGACTTAAAAGAGTTTCTAAGCCCGGTTTGAGAATTTACGCTGGTCACGACGAACTTCCCAAAGTTCTCGGCGGTTTAGGTGTAGCAATTATTTCTACCCCGAAGGGCGTTATGACTGATAAAGAGGCAAGAAAAGCCAACCACGGTGGCGAAGTTCTTGCTTACATCTGGTAAGGGGAGGGCTAGCATATGTCAAGAATTGGTAGAGCACCCGTTAAAATTCCCGCAGGTGTAGAAGTTAAAGTTGACGCTAATCTTATCACGGTAAAAGGTCCGTTAGGAACTCTTACCCAAGATTACGACGGAAGCGTTATTGAAATCAAAGTTGAAAACGGCGAAGCAGTAGTTTCTCGTAAAAACGAAGAAAACGCTACTAAGTCTAAACACGGCTTATATAGGGCTTTACTTTTCAACATGGTAACGGGCGTTACGAGTGGTTACACTAAAACCCTTATCGTAAACGGCGTAGGTTGGAAGGTTACCCAAAACGGTAAAGACATCGTTTTATCGGTAGGTCTTAGCCACACTGTTGATTTCAAAGCAGTAGAAGGCATTACGCTTGCTTGTCCTTCTCCTACTGAAATCCAAGTTAAGGGTATCAGTAAAGAACTCGTAGGCGCAGAAGCAGCAAAAATCAGAGCCATCAGAAAGCCTGAACCTTATCACGGTTACGGTATTCGTTTAAGCGACGAAGTAATCGAACGTAAGGAAGGTAAGACGGCGGGTAAATAAGGAGTAACGCGATATGATATCTAAAATTGATAAAAATGCCGATAGAATTAACAGGCATAAAAGAGTAAGAAAAAAGGTATCCGGCACTGCTGAATGCCCCAGACTCTGCGTTTACAGAAGTCTTAACCACATTTACGCGCAAATTATTGACGACGTAGCAGGCAACACCTTAGTAGCATGCTCGACCGTTGAAAAGAGCGTTATCGAAATGGTAAAAGATTTATCTAAGAAAGATGCGGCGAAAGTCGTTGGACAAGAAGTTGCAAAACGCGCGCTTGATAAAGGTATTGAAACCGTAGTATTCGACAGAGGCGGTTACCTTTACACCGGCCGTGTTCAAAGCGTAGCAGACGGCGCTAGAGAAGCCGGTCTTAAATTCTAATAGGAGGAAACTTGAATATGGCAAGAGAAAATAAATCTCCAAGAAGACAAGAAGAAAAAGACGGCCTTTGCAAAAAACTCATATGCGTTAACCGCGTTACGAAAGTAGTAAAGGGCGGTCGTAAAATGAGATTTGCAGCGCTTGTTGTAGTAGGCGATGAAAACGGTAGAGTTGGTTGCGGTATGGGTAAAGCAAACGAAGTTCCCGAAGCAATTGATAAAGCATCGGCTCAGGCTAAAAAGTCTATGAGAAAGGTTGCGCTCGTAGGTAGCACTATATCTCACGAAACGGTTGGTAAATTTGGTAGAGGTTCTATCGTAATGCTCCCCGCTGAAGAAGGTACCGGTGTTATCGCTGGCGGTCCCGTTCGTGCCGTAATGGAAGCAGCGGGCGTTAAGAACATTAGAACCAAATCTCACGGAACTACCAACCCCATCAACATGGTTAAAGCAGCGCTTGAAGGACTTTACAGTCTTAAATCAGTTGAAGAAGTTGCTGCTCTTCGCGGTAAAACCGTTGAAGAAATTATGGGTTAAGGAGGTACTAAGTTATGGCAAAAGCAAATAAAGTTCAAGTAACTCTTGTAAAAAGCACTATTTCTTGTACCGCAGCCCAAAAAGGAACTGTTCAGGCATTAGGACTTAAAAAAATCGGTCAGTCCAAAACGTTTGCCGACAGTGCGACTTTACAAGGTCAATTAAGAGTTGTATCTCACCTTGTAAAAGTTGAAAACGTTTAAGAGGTGGCACAATGAGAATTGATACGTTACAACCTGCTGAAGGTAGCAGAACTTCGGCAAAAAGACTTGGCCGTGGTATTGGTTCCGGTAAAGGAAAGACCAGCGGTAAAGGTCACAAAGGTCAATGGGCAAGAAGTGGCGGTGGTGTTAGACCCGGTTTTGAAGGCGGTCAAATGCCCCTTACTCGTAGACTTCCCAAACGCGGTTTCAACAACCGTTTCAGAAAAGTTTATGCAATCGTAAACGTAAACGTACTTAACAACTTCGAAGCAAATGCAGTAGTAGATTTCGATACTTTATACTGTGCAGGTCTTATCAAAGAAGTTAAGAACGCGTGCGGTCTTAAAGTTTTAGGCAACGGTGAATTAAACGTTGCGTTAACCGTAAAGGCAAGCAAGTTCTCTGAACAAGCGAAAAACGCAATTGAAAAAGCGGGCGGTACCGCTGAATTAGTTTAATTACTTACCTTTTACTTAAAAGACTGGAGGTAGAAAATGTTTGAAACATTAAAACAAGCGTTTAAGGTAAAAGAAATCCGTATTAAAATTTGGATTACGCTTGCACTTTTATTAGTTTATAGGCTTGGTTGCTATATTCCCGTTCCGGGCGTTGGTACTTCGCTTATAGCAAGCGATACGGTAAACAGTCTTTCTTACCTTAACATTATGAATATGATGACGGGCGGTTCGTTACAAACGGGTACGTTATTCGCAATGGGTATCGGTCCTTACATTAACTCGTCCATTATCATACAACTTCTCGCAGTTGCAATTCCTTCACTTGAAAGGCTTTCAAAGCAGGGCGAAGAAGGTCGTAAAAAAATCTCGCAATACACGAGATATTTAACGATTATTCTTGCGGTTATCCAAGCAACCGGTATCTTACTTAACTATTCTGATACGTTAGTTGCGGCAGACAATCAAACTCCGCTTGCGAATATGCTTTTCGGTCAAGAATGGCTTGCGTACGTCGTTGTAATTTTATTCTTCACCGCTGGTACGACGATTACTATGTGGATAGGTGAAAGAATTACCGATTACGGCGTTTCAAACGGTATATCGCTCCTTATATTTGCAGGTATTATTTCAAGCGCGGGTCAAGCGCTTATACCTATGATAGGCAACATTTGGGCAACTGACGGTAGCAACCTTAATAACTTCTGGAAACTTATCTTCATGCTCGTTGCAATTATCGTAGTATTCGTTTGCATCGTAACCGTTGAACTTGCAGAGAGAAAAATTCCCGTTCAATACGCTAAGCAAATTAGAGGACAAAAGATGTACGGTGGTCAATCAACCGTTATTCCTATCAAGGTTAACAGTAACGGCGTACTTCCGCTTATCTTTGCCTTCTCAATTCTTAGTTTCCCCGAACTCATTATGACGCTATTTGGCTGGTCTAACAGTGATTTCGGTATTTGGTGGGCACAATGGATGGGTACTAGTTCATGGCTTTACATGGTAATTCTTAGTTTACTCATCATCTTCTTTGCATATTTTTATACGTCGATACAGTTCAACCCCGAAGATATATCCAAAAGCATCCAACAAAACGGTGGCTTTATCATGGGTATAAGACCGGGCAAGCCGACCGCTCAATATCTTAAAAAGATTAGCGGAAGAATTACGTTGTTCGGCGCGATATTCTTAGCGTTTATCGCACTCGTACCTTCAATCGTATTTAAGGCGATTGATCCTACTAGTTACAGCGTGTTCACGGCAACTGGTATGCTTATCGTAGTTTCGGTTGCAATCGAGTTTAACACTGCGCTTCAATCGCAAATTATGATGAAAAACTATAAAGGTTTCTTGAAATAATATGAAGATTATATTACTTGGAGCACCCGGTGCGGGAAAAGGCACTCAGGCGAAAAGGCTTGCAGAAAAGTACGATATCCCGCACGTATCGACGGGCGATATATTTAGAGCGAATATCAAAAACCAAACTCCTATCGGCATAGTTGCTAAATCTTACATTGATAAAGGTCAACTTGTGCCCGACGAAGTTACCGTTGAAATCGTAAAACAAAGGCTTAACGAGCCCGATTGCCAAAAAGGCTATTTGTTAGACGGTTTTCCAAGAAACGTTTATCAAGCCGAAGAACTTGATAAAATTTCTAACGTTGAAAAGGTTATTGATATCGAAGTAGACTTTACAAAACTTTTGAAAAGAATAACGGGTAGGCGCGTGTGCGCATGCGGTGAATCTTACCACGTTGACTTTTTAGAAGGCAAAACCGAGTGTGCGCGTTGTGGCGGTAAACTCTATCAAAGGGCGGACGACAACGAAGCAACGGTTAACGAAAGACTTTCCGTTTATCAAAAACAGACTGCACCGCTTATCGACTATTACAAAAAAGCGGGTAAACTCGTGGTAATAGACGGGGATAAAGCGATTGACGAAGTTTTTGAAGAAATTGTCAACAAATTGAAATGATAATTATTAAAACGGACAAAGAATTAGAACTTATGAGAGAGCCCTGCAAAGTGGTTAGAGACGTATTGCTACTTGCCGGTCAAACGGTTAAGGCGGGTATGACCACTGGGGAACTCGATAAAGTTTTACACGATTATATAATTTCTTGCGGAGCAAAACCTTCATTTTTAAGGTTATACGGCTTTCCTAAAAGCACTTGCATCTCAATAAACGAAGAAGTAGTGCACGGAATTCCCGGTAACCGCGTAATAAAAGAAGGCGATATCGTTTCGGTGGACGTTGGGGCGTGCCTTAACGGATTTCACGGGGACGGTGCACGAAGTTTCATAATCGGCAAGACAACGCCTGAAAAAGAAAAACTCGTAAGGGTAACCGAAGAGTGTTTCTTCAAGGGTATTGAAGGCGTAATGATAGGTAGTGCTCTTGGCGATATAGGCGCTCAAATCCAAGCCCACGCCGAACAGAACGGATTTTCCGTTGTTCGCGCAATGGTAGGGCACGGGATAGGGCGTAACGTTCACGAAGACCCGGAAGTTCCAAATTATGGAAGAAAGGGTGTGGGCGTAAGGCTAAGAAAGAATATGACGCTTGCGATCGAACCTATGATAAATATGGGAACGTTCGAAGTGGATATCGACGGGTGGGACTGCATCACGCGGGACAAAAAGCCGTCGGCGCACTATGAAAACACGGTTGTAATAACCGACAACGGCGTTGAGATATTAACGCTATAAAAAAATTCTTCTATATGCCAAATGCTGGTGGTACAGCGTAAACTTTAAGCCTTAAGGAAGAAGCGGGCATATAAGACGATACATCGATTATAAAAATGGAGGTATAAAGAGTGTCTAAAAACGACGTTATTGAAGCGGAAGGCGTTATCGTCGAGGCTTTACCAAATGCAACGTTCAAAGTTAAACTCTCAAACGGATTTATCATAACCGCGTATATATCGGGAAAGTTGAGAATGAACTACATTAAAATTATCCCGGGAGACGGCGTTAAGATAGAGATGAGTCCCTACGATTTAACGAAAGGCAGAATCGTATGGCGCAGTAAAAACTGATTTTTATAATCAAAAAATAATCGGAGGAAATAAAAAATGAAAGTAAGACCATCAGTAAAACCTATGTGCGACAAATGCAGAGTCATCAGAAGAGAAGGCAAGGTTATGGTTATTTGTTCAAAGAATAAAAACCATAAACAAAAACAAGGTTAATTACTTCTTACAACTAACACCAAAAAATAAAAAAACATTTAACAAATTCGGAGGGTTAAAAAAATGGCTCGTATTGCCGGTGTAGATTTACCAAGAGAAAAACGCGTTGAAATCGGTATCACCTATATTTACGGTATCGGTAGACCGACTGCAACCAAAATTTTGAAAGAAACAGGAATCAATCCTGACACGAGAGTTAAGGATTTAACTGAGGAAGATATTTCTAAACTTAGAGAATATATCGACCACAACTACAAAGTTGAAGGCGAACTTCGTACCGAAGTTAACCTCAACGTAAAAAGACTTATGGAAATCGGTTGTTTCCGCGGTGTAAGACACAGAAAAGGTCTTCCCGTTAGAGGTCAAAGTTCAAAGAGAAACGCACGTACCAGAAAAGGTCCGCGTCGTACAGTCGCTAAGAAAAAGACTGCATCTAAGTAAGAAGGAGGGAATAAATAATGGCTAAAACCACTACTAAAAAGCGTAGAGAACTTAAAAAAGTTGATAAAGGTCAAGTTCATATTCAGTCCTCTTTCAACAACACTATCGTAACCGTAACCGATATGGCTGGTAACGCTATTGCACAAGCAAGCGCAGGCGCACTTGGTTACAGAGGTTCGAGAAAAAGCACTCCTTTTGCTGCTCAGCAAGCCGCTGAGGTAGCAGTAAAGGCTGCTATGGAGCACGGTTTAAGATCTGCTGAGGTTTACGTTAAAGGCCCCGGTCAAGGTAGAGAATCGGCTATCAGAGCGTTAGGCGTATGCGGTGTAGAAGTTACCCTTATTAAAGACGTATCTCCTATTCCTCACAACGGTTGCCGTCCGCCCAAACGTCGCAGAGTTTAATAAGGAGGGAATAAGAAAATGGCTAAATATACTAACGCAAAATGTCGTTTATGTAGAAGGGCTGGTTGCAAACTTTTCTTAAAAGGCGAAAAGTGCTATAAAACCACTTGCCCGTTTGAACAAAGACCTGTAGCACCTGGTCAACACGGTGCGGGCAGACACAAAGTTTCAGAGTATGGCACTCAACTTGCTGAAAAACAAAAGGCAAAGAGAATTTACGGCGTACTTGAAAAACAATTCAAAGATTACTACGTTGAAGCCGATAGAATGAAAGGCGTAACGGGTGAAAATATGTTATCTCTTTTAGAAAGAAGACTTGATAACGTAGTATACCGTTTAGGTTTTGCACCTTCTCGTTCGACTGCACGTCAACTCGTAACTCACGCTCACTTCACCGTTAACGGTAAGAACGTAAACATTGCGTCTTACCAAATCAAGGCTGGTGACGTAGTTGCAGTTAAAGAAAACAAAAAGGGCAACAAATATTTTGAAGCCTTCAAGCAAACGCAAAAATCGAACAACGTTCCTAAATGGCTTGAATTTGACGCTGAAAAACTCGAAGGAAAAGTAATCGCTTTACCAAAGAGAGAAGACATTGACTTACAGATTCAGGAACAAATGATTGTCGAATTGTATTCTAAGTAATACTAACAAAAATTTAGGAGGTAAATTTTCCATGATGGAAATAGAAATGCCTAAGATTTCGGTAGAAGAAAGCGAAGACAGAAGTTATGTGAAAATCGTTGTTGAACCGCTTGAAAAAGGGTTTGGCATCACCGTAGGTAACTGTTTGAGAAGGACTTTATTGTCGGCACTTCCAGGCGCTGCAATACAAGGTATTAAATTCGCACCGAGTCTTGACGTTAAACACGAATTTTCAACAATTAAAGGCGTTAAAGAAGACGTTACTGAAATAATTCTCAACTTAAAGTCGGTTGCAATCAAAACCGCTACTACGGACGTTGAATTTAAGAAGATATTAAATCTTAGAAAAGAAGGTCCCCAAGTAGTTAAAGCGGGCGATATTGAACTCGACGCGGAAGTTGAAATTCTCAACCCCGACCAGTACATTTGTACTGTTGACGAAGGCGGTGTTTTAGACGTTGACTTAACTATCGGTAGAGGTAGGGGCTATAAAAACGCTGACAACAATAAAACCGGTGAAATCGGTTATATTGCTATCGACTCTATTTATACCCCCGTTACCAAGGTTAGTTACAACGTAGAAAACGCGAGAGTTGGTCAAAACCTTGATAGGGATAGACTTATTTTAGAAGTTTGGACCAACGGCGCTTTCACCGGTAAGGAAATTGTTTCGTTAGCGGCTAAGATCGTACAAGAACACATCAGCATCTTCGTAAACCTTTCGGACGTTATGAGTGGGTTTGGCATACTTGTTGCTCCGCCTACTGATCCGCTTCCGAAGATACTCGAAATGAGCATTGAAGAAATGGATTTATCGGTACGTTCTTACAACTGCTTAAAGCGCGCAGGAATACACACTATTGAAGATTTAACACAAAAGACCGAAGACGATATGCTTAAAGTTAGAAACTTAGGTAAAAAATCGCTTGACGAAGTTATTTTGAAACTTAACGGTTACGGTCTTAAATTAAAGGAACAGGAGGAATAATACAATGCCGGGAAGAATGGGTTTAACTACTACTCAAAGAAAAGCAGTACTCAGAAATCAGGCTTCTAACCTTTTATGGTACGGAAGAATTGAAGTTACCGAAGGGCACGTTCAAGCTTTAAGACCTTACGTTGAAAAAATTATTACTTTGGCTGTTAACAGTTACGACGATACCGTTGAAACTACCGTTACCACCAAAGATGCTAAGGGTAAAGAAGTAACTAAAAAAGTTATTAAAGACGGTCCTAAGAAACTCAATGCTAGAAGAAAAATTATGAGTCTTACCTACGATTTGCAATTCGTAAAAGAAAACGGCGAATCTAAGGCTGATTTTAGAGCAAGAACCAAAGGCATCAATCACCCGCTTATCGAAAAGATATTTAACGAAATCGCTCCCAAATACGCTGAGAGAAAAGAACAACTCGGTCAAGGTGGCGGTTACACCAGAAAATATCTTAAAGGTCAACGCCGTGGTGATGCAGCGGAAGTTGCTATCATTGAACTTGTATAATTTTTAATCCCTTATAAGCGGTGCATAACTGCGTTACTGCTTCGTTTACGGACTTCGATGACCAAAAGGTCTATCTCACCCCGTAAACTTTGCGAGCCTTGTTCTGCTTGCTTCTAAGGTCTTAAAATGGTGCTTTTAATAAGCAAAACAAATAAATTAAGTGTAGGTTATACCTGCACTTTTTTTATTGTATAAAAAATTGCAAACTAAATTTGCCGTTAAAAACATATTATTTATAAGGAAAAAAATTTCAAATTGTGTATTGACAGTGAAATTTGCCTATGATATAATTTATTTGTATAATAGTTAAGTGTACCCATAAGGTAGGCTTTAATATTATATAAATATAATATCAAGCATCATTGTCGGGCAGTAAATTTTGCTTACTTAGTTAGGCGTTAAAGTAGACTGATAAGGAGGGTTTTTTATGAAAAAATCTTATTTAGCACCGTCAATTGACGTTGTTTTATACAACCAAGTTGACATAGTAACTGCGTCAATCAACGACAAAGATTACACAACTATCAAAGGTTCGTGGATTGATGACGAATGGCTTAATTTAGGTCAAGGCGAATAAGGAGGGAATTATGAGTAAAGTTAAATCTAATCTTGTAAAACTCTTTGCTTGCGTTTTTGCCGTATGCGCTGCTTTTGCAATTGCAACTATGCCAAAGGCAAACGTTGTAGGCGCTGCTAGTGAACCTTCTTCTTTTGAAGTTGTTGGTACTAGTATTCGTAACGGCGAGGCTGACGGGCTTACGGGTCTTCGTTTTACTACGAAGGTAACCGATGCTTGGCTTAGTGAAAACTCAGCAAGCACCTATTCTTTTGGTACGCTTATTGCTCCTACCGATAAACTTGGCGAGTTCGATAGCACTAAAACTCCTACCGAGAATATGGACCTTTTAGATGGTGATAATATTATTGCCGTTCAAAAACAAGCGCTTTCAGAAGGTTTTGAATTTACCGCGTCAATTATTTATGACGAACAAGTAGTAATTGATTACCTTGCTGAAAAGGGTAGCACGGTATCTGCTGATGAAATTCTTGCAAACCTTTACAAGAAGTCTTTCACGGCTATTCCTTACGCAATGTTAGGTAACGAAGTTATCTATGCTGACGCTTATAGTGAATCAATGTATAACACCGCGCTTAAAACCGTTGCACTCGCAATTGAAAACGAAGACCAAGATCTTATGATGTTGGGCGCTCAATACGTTGGTATTAGCGGTTCTACCGTACAATCTGCATACGTTTCAGTTAAAGATAATACCGTAGTTGTTGACAGTGTTGAAGGTTTCCAAGCAAGTGAAGAAACCGCTCTTTTAGTAGGCGGTGAAGTTCTTGTTTTAGGTGAAGACTACACTCTTGACGCGCAAGGTAACATCATTTTAACTGGCGAACTTCAAGCAAGTGCAACTCCCGAGTACGTTTACGTTGTAGATAACGGCTATATCCACGCGGTTGACGTTTTATATGCTAACAACGTACTTAAAACGGCAGAAGACGTTAAAAATTTCTTTGATAAAACTACTTGGGCGGAAGACGCTACTCACTATAACGAAGTAACCGTTCTTGCTAATGACGTTGATATGAGCACCGTTTCAGGCGATTATGGTGTGTCTTCTTCTACTGCTTTCAAAGGCTATTTTGACGGTCGTGGTCATGTAATTTCTAACTTTGTTAAAAACACTACTGAAAACCCAGCACCTATCTTTGGTGATTTAGGCAATAATGCCGTTATTAAAAATATTGCGTTTGATAATTTTAGTTCAGTAGGTTATAACGTAAATAACGGTTGGTTTGGACAAAATTTACGTGGTACGGTTGAAAACATTTACGTTAGATTTGCGCATGGTAGTGAATCTCAACAAATGTTTATGTACACTAAAATAGGTCACTTAAATAACGTTATTATCGAAGCACCTTATGATGAAGAGTTAGACGTTGATGCTTGGATTGACGCAAACTCATCCGCTTGGGGTAGAACTTATCTTGCAAGAATGATAGAATCTGCAGGTGTTAATAATATGAATAACGTTCACGTTATTTCGCAACTTCCGCTCGTTTTATACGGTACTGGTTTAATGGCTGAACCCGTTTATACTGAAGGCTCGGTATCAGACTGGAAAAACTGGTTTGCATATGGCGAAAACGAAACTAAGGTATGGTACGACTTTGACTACTTCCACAACGCGACCGACGATGCTACCGCACCTGGTCTTGGCTTAGAAGAAGGTGCACAAACCGTTCAAAATACCCAAGTTATCGTTGACGAACAAAGTATGAAACAAGGTAAAACTAGAGTATGGAGTGGCGTTAAGCGTTACGATACTTTAGAAGAAATGGTTGCTAATAACCCAGATAGCGTTTCTGCATTCTTAAATACCGATATGTGGAAAATGGATAATGGTGCATTAGTTTGGGCTAAAGGCAATATAAAAGACATAGAAATTATTTCTACCGTTGATTATGACGCGTCTACTAGCGAACTTAAAACTACCGCTTGGGCAGGGGAAACTATTCAAAAAGTTACCTTAAACGGCGCTCAACTTACCGCTGAAGAAAACGGTGGTTTAGTAGTTGATGAAGACGGTAACTTTATTGGTATCCGCGCTAAGACTAGTGCGAGTGACACACTTCCAGGTATCGCATACGTTCGTAATGGACAAAATAGGTTGGTTTCTTGCAATATCGTTATTGAAACTGCAGAGAAAATTATTTACATAAATAACGTTCAATACTGGTCGCAAATCATTTATGACAAGGCAGACCTTCTTGAAGCACTTAATGTAGATTATACTCCTGTTGCTGATACTGCGGGTACTGAAGAGGGTACTCATACTTACGAAGGTAATATTGTTAAAGTTATAAATGGTAACAACAAGATTACAACTTTCAACGTTGGTATTTATAAACTTACTACTGACATAGATATGGAAAAAACCGGTATTGAATACGCTAGTGAACTCGGCGAATCAAGCGAGGGTGGCGGTTTCAATGGTTATTTCAATGGTATGGGTTATTCAATTTTGAATTTTGCTCCTACTACTGCAGGTTTATTTAACACAATTAACCATTATGCTAAGCCTGGTAGTGGTATATCACTTAGTTATGCAGCAACTATTGAAAACCTTGCGTTTGAAAACGTTATTACTGCTAACGATAAACCCGTAATTGCTAGGAATATGGGTCAACAGGCAACGGGTGGAAACCACAAACTTAGAAATATTTACGTAAACTACTCTTCTGAATCTACTGGTTCGTGTGGTATTCTTAGATTTGTTGGTCAAGGTTATAATGGATTAAATAACGTTTACGTTATTAACAACAATACTCACAATATGATCAACCTTAACGATCAATATAGATTCTATGAAAGAGAAGGCGTTACGGTTGACGACGGTTTATATTTGAATCCTCTTTACAAGGGTACTTTATATAACGGTGCATTGTTTGGTAACTTATATAAGAGCACTTCTAGTGCAAACAACCAACAAAACGTTTACGTAGTATCTAAACTTCCTATTGCGCATTACAACGAAACTCAGTATCCGTACTCTTATTCAGTTTATAGAAACGGCACTACCGTTATTTATAAAGAAGGCGGTTACTTGGGTGGTACTTTCACTAAAAACGTTAACGTATCAACTACTAACTATAAGACCTATGCTTACGCTGAAAACGAAACGCTTGGTAGAATTCCTGTAATTTACAAGATGAGAGAAAATATCGTTACTGAATTTACTAACGATTACGCAACTCTTAATACCAACATTTCGAGTCGCTCAATTTATTACTGCCCTGTATGTGGCGAATCTACCTTAGTTGGCACGGTGGGTGGCGCTTGTACGACCGTTACCGGTGAAGGTGAAGATGCTGTTACTTGTGAAGGCACGTTAGTTGCTGCAACTGGCGGGGCGTTAGGTTGCTTCGGTCAAGCAGTTGCTTACGAATGGACCTTACACTTACCTAAGACTGAAGGCGTTCAAACTTGGAATGCTAACAACGGTACGCTTAGATTCCTTGGCGTTTACAAATACGACACTATCGAAGACATGAAGGCAGTTGATAATGACTTCTCGTCGTTCACTGGTGAAGATGGCAACGGCATGTGGAACGTAGTTGAAGGCGAACTCGTATGGGTTGGCGCTCAAGCGTAAAACTTAATAACACAAAGAAAAGGCGGAATTAAATTCCGCCTTTTTTATGTAATAATTTAACCGTTACTAAAATTTTATTAAAAATTTATCCACAACTTTGTCGTAGACAAAATATCACGCTACTACAAGTAGCATATCACAATTTCGTAGGAATTATATCACTTGCCGTAAGGCAAATATCACTTAAAAAAAGAGAGGCTTACCTCTCTTTTTAATATTCAAATAACGCCTTAAATACGATTTTATCACCCATCGTGCCAGACACAAATACGCCGTTATCTACCATTTTTTTATAAATTTTAATAACGTCATTAAAGTAAGTTTGAGATATAAAGTGTATTTCAAACGCCTTGAAATTAAGCCCGTCAAACTCAGTAGGGGTAAAGGTGTTTAACGCCATTTTGCTATACGCTACGTTATTTACGTGACCGTTACAGTCAATATCCGTGTAAACGGTTTTATATTCGTAGTTAAAATCTTCATCTAAAACGTCAACTTTTAATCTTGAAAAGTCGCCTGTACCCGACCTTGTTTCTAGATGAGTTAAATCGCTAGGGTATTTAACCGACGAGAATTTTCTTGGGAACTTCGAGTCCCAGTCGAGAATACACCACTCGCTACTGCCAAGAACTTTGCCGTTACTACTAGAAATTTGAAAATCTCTTACAAACCTATACGGAGTGGGGGAAAGTGGCCAAGTTTCTAAAAGCGCGTTGTCGCCTTGTAAAATATTACCTTGTTTTACAAACCTTATTTTAGAAAGCACCCAAAAAGCGTTAGAACTCTTTTTAAGGTCGTAAAACCCCATACCCATTTCAGAAGCGTGGGCGGTAGCAAGGTCTTGAAAAATATTAAGTATTGCATCGTGCCGAAGTTGATGTAGCATATTCACCTTCGACGAAGTTATTTCTAAATTTCTAGTATATTTTGCGTTCATAACCCCTCACTCACCTAGATTATCTCTATATCCACGCGGAGAGTAGCCCACCGTCTTCTTAAACAGTTTAGAAAAGTAAGACGCGTCGTAAAACCCAACTCTTTCCATTATATCACTTATAGGAAGGTTAGTGGTTTCAAGTAAAAGTTTCGCAGCCTCAACTTTTTTTATTGCAAGGTATTTAATAGGCGTGTATCCCGTTTGTTCTTTGAACTTTTTAATAAAGTGATTAGGTGAACAACCAAACCTATCAGCAAGCGCGTTAAGGGTTAATTGTTCGGTAAAATTCGCGTCTATATAAGAAACGGCTCTATCAACGTCAGTCTCTAATTCGGGGGTTTTAAGGGGCGCACACTCGCTTAAAAAGATAGAAACAAGTTCAAATATCCCCGCCGACGTTAGTAGCGACCTATTAGGCTCTGAAAGCGTGCTGTTTTTAATAACGTCCTTCATAATTTTAAGGGCGTGGTTTTTGTTTGGAAGTAATATTTTAACGGGGCGCTTAAAACTCAAAAAATAGTCTTGCGTGCCAGACTTCATACTAAAATGTATCCAAGTTTTTTTAGTAAAATTATTGCCGTTTGCTAGTCTTAACGAGTGACTAATTAGCGCTGGAATAAGTACCATTTCACCCGCTTTTACAAGCAAAACTTCACTATCCGTTGTAATTTCAATTTCACCTTTTTCTACGATGTATAACTTGTTGTCGGGAATTAAAACGTTATTCCAGTTCCACGAGTTATCTAGTATTTGTGTGTTGCCAAGTGTATAAGAACAAGAAATAAATGAATTCATAGCAAAATGATACTCTTTTACAAGATAAAAGTCAAGGTTTTATGTGTGAAATTTTACAACTTTTATGAATATTTTACAACTGCTCAATAAATTAAAACGCTTGTATATAGCGTAGAATTATGGTAAAATTATTAAAAAGGAGTAGTTATGTTATTCGATTTATTTCCAAACGGTAAAAAGAAGGCTGTAACTTTTAGTTATGACGACGGCAACGTCTTTGACCTTGAACTTGTAAAGGTTTTTGATAAATACGGCGCAAAATGCACTTTTAATCTTATAGATAAGTGGCTAAATTGCGATAACTTTTTAACCGATAATGACGTTAAAGAAATTTCTAAAACCCACGAAATAGCAATACATACTCAGTCGCACCCGTGGGTGGAACAAATTCCTAACGACGAGTTTGTTAAGCAAGTGTACGAGTGTAGGCGCGCTCTTGAAAAAATCACGGGTTTGCCCGTTAGGGGTATGGCATATCCAAACGGTACGTATAGCGATAAAAACCTTGAAGTGTTAAAGGCGCTTGGCGTGTGCTATTCTAGGGCTACGCAAAATACCAAGGGGTTTAAGCACCCGCAAAACTTTTTAACGTGGCAACCTACTTGCCATCATAAAGACGCGATCGAATGCACTACAAATTTTACAAAACTCAAACCGTATACCAAACTTCCCATTTTATATATTTGGGGGCATTCTTACGAGTTTGCTAGGGAAAACAACTTAAATATTTTAACCGAAACGCTAGATATTTTAGCCGAGCGTGACGATATTTGGTACGCTACTAATATCGAACTTTACGATTATTTAACCGCCATTAAGAGTTTAGTTATTTCAGATGGCGAAAAGTCTGTATATAACCCGTCTTGCGTAACGGTTTACGCTACTAAAAATGGCGAAACGATAGAAATAAAACCCGGTCTTAACATTTTACAATGAAAAAACTCGTATCACTTATTTGTGCTTTAATATTATCGTTATTACTTCCCGCTTGTGATAAGGGGGATACGCTTTCCGTCTACGCGCCTGACGGTGCGCCTGCGCTATCGCTAGTTAAGGCGATAGAAAACTCTTCGGGATTTGACTTTAATATCGTAGGGGCTGACGTTATTCAAACGGTAGTAACGGGGGATAAAAAAGCGGATATTTGCATACTTCCTGTAAACCTTGCAAGTAAACTTATAGGTAGTGGGAGCGACTATAAAATGCTAGGCGCTATAACCCACGGCAACTTCTATTTTATCTCTAATGAAGATTTTCAAATAACCCGTCAAACGGTGGGGAGTTTGATAGGAAAAACGATAGGCGTAGTTCAACTAGGCAGTATCGCAGGGCTTATTCTAAAAGCAACTTTACAAGATTTGAAAGTTCCGTATAACGAACTCGTTAATGGTGCGCAAAAATCTCAAAACGAGATAAATCTTCTTCCTATAACTCCAACTGAAATCGGTTTTTTAGACGTGGACTTATACCTAGCCCCGTCACCCGTGGTTGACGTAAAGGCAAAAGCCCTTAACTATAATTTTGTTGGTAGCCTTAAATCATTATACGGCGAAAGCGGTTTTCCGCAGGCGATAGTCGTTTGCAAAACGGCTGTACTTGAAAATAATATAAACGCCGTTAAAAACCTAATTTCTAACCTTGACGGAGTTGAAAGTTATCTTTTGCAAAAAGAAATACCTAGCATCTGCACCACTATAAGCGATTGTTTAGAAAGTGGGCTTACCCCGTCGTTTAATCAAAATAACCTAAGTGAAACGTCTATTAAAAATTCGTCTATAAAGTTCGTTCCTAGTAAAGACTGTTACGAAGAAGTTGACGAGTTTATAACTAAAATTCAATCAGTGTCACAAGGGGCTGTAAACGCCTTAGAACCTGAGTTTTATTATCTTGAAAGTCTATGACAAAAAGCGTTAAAAACAACCTAATATGCCTATTTTGTGGCTTTTTGGTGGCGGTAGTAATATATATTACCGCTTATTTTACGTGTAATAACGAATACGTGCTACCTAGCCCCTTAAAAATATTAGAAAAGTTTTTTCAAACGCTTTTATCGTTAAGTTTTTATAAGGCGCTATTTTCAACGCTTTTAAGGGTTGTTATCGCCTTTATCATATCCTTTATATTAGGCGCTATATTCGGCGTTTTAGCCTATCGCTATAAGTGGTTTAGCGGTGTTTTTGGAGTAATCGTTGGGCTGTTGCGCTCACTTCCCGTGCTTGCGGTACTGCTTATAATTTTATTGTTTACAAACCGTAGTTTTGCGCCCGTTGTGGTGTGCTTTTTATCGCTTTTTCCTATAATTTACACGGCGGTTTACACTTCGCTAAAAGGCGTGCCTAACGACCTTAAAATTATGTGCACCGTTTATAAAATTCCCGTAAAAAAGCAAGTTTTTTCAATGTATATTCCGCAAATACTACCTAAAATTTTACTAGATGCGGGCGGTGCGTTTTCGTTTGGAATAAAACTTATCGTGTCGGCGGAAATTTTAGCAAACGTTTACGGAAGCGTTGGGGGAATATTACAAGAAGCGTCTATCTACACGTTAACTTCTGACCTTTTTGCCCTTACGTTAATAGTTTGTATTTTAGGCGTTTTAGTTGAATTTATGGCGAAATTACTATCTGAAAAGGCGGAGAAAAGGCTGGTATGAAGATAGAAAATTTAACCGTTTCATACGGAGAAACTAAGGTTTTTGAAAACCTAAACATATCGTTTAACGACGGGGAAATAACCTGCGTTTTAGGGCGTTCGGGCGTTGGAAAAACTACTTTGCTTAACTATATTGCAGGGCTAGGTAGCGTAAAACCGAGCGAAGAAATACCTTGTTCTATGGTCTTTCAAGAGCCACGGCTCGTCCCTAACTTAACGGTAAAAGAAAACCTTTTATTTGCAGGTTGTAGGGAATTAGATATTGAAAAAGGGCTGGAAATGGCTAATCTAAAAAGCAAGCAAAACGAACGCCCAACAAAACTGTCGGGCGGAGAAAAACAGCGCGTAAATTTCTTGCGCGCGGTGTTAAATAATGCCCCCGTGGTTTTACTTGACGAGCCTTTTTCTTCACTTGATTTATCCACTAAAATTCCGCTTATGAACGAGTTTGTAAAAATGCTAAAACAAGCGGGAAAAACGGCAATTTTAGTAACTCATGACGTGGAAGAAGCGCTTGTTGTAGCGGATAGAATTTTGGTTTTAGACGGCGGTGAAATAACCCTTGATATTTCGTTAAAAACTACTCCGCCAAGGGCTTACGGCGTAGCCCTTTTCGAGCGAGAACAAATACTAAATAAGATACTATAAACTTGCCTTTTTAGGCGATATTTGATATAATAATAAAAAACTTAAAGGATAAAATTATGGCTGGTCAGTTGAGAGAACTTCCTACGTCGGTTAAAAAATTAAGGCGTGAAGTTTTTAGAGAAGTTGCAAAAGTGGCGTTTGAGTGTTCGCCCGATAAGGTTAACGACGGTATTGAGGCAATACCTTATAAAATCACGCCCACCGAAGTTCCAAAATACTTAGATAGTATCTACCGCGAAAGGGCGGTTGCTAGCGAACGCGTTAGGCTTGCTATGGGTATGAGTTTGCGCCCACAAGACAAGCCCGTTCACATAACCGAAGGCGTTGACGAAAGTAATATATCAGATAAATACTACGAACCGCCTTTAATGCAAGTAATTCCGTCCGCGTGCGATAAGTGTAAAGATAACGTTTACGAAGTTTCTAACGAGTGTAGGGGTTGCGTTGCAAAGGCGTGTGTGGCGGCTTGTCCTAAAAACGCCATTTCTTTTGAAAACGGCAAGGCGGTTATCGACCAAGAAAAGTGTATCCACTGCGGAAAGTGTAAAAAGGCTTGCCCGTACGACGCTATTGCGCACAAAGTTCGCCCGTGCTCGGAAGCGTGCGGAATTAACGCCATATCTACTGACGAACTCGGTCGTGCAAAGATAGATAACGATAAATGTCTAGGTTGCGGTCAATGTATGGTTAGTTGCCCGTTTGCGGCAATTGCCGATAAATCGCAGATTTTCCAAATGATACAAGCGGTTAAAAAGGGCGACTACGTTGTTGCTGAAATCGCGCCCGCTATCGTTGGGCAGTTTGGTGAAAACGTAACTATCGCTATGATAAAAGGCGCGCTTTTAGACGTTGGCTTTAAGGAAGTTCACGAAGTTGCTAGCGGTGCCGACTTTGCTTGTTCAACCGAGGCGCACGCCTACGTTGATAAAGTGGTTTCTGGAAAGTTGCCTTTCTTGCTTACGTCATGCTGTCCAAGTTGGGCTATGCTTGCTAAAAAGCAGTTCCCCGACCTTATAGGCGAAGTTTCCCAAGCGCTAACGCCTATGGTGGCAACGGCTAGAAAAATCAAACAAAAAACGCCCAACGCTAGGGTGGTATTCATAGGCCCTTGCGCGGCTAAAAAACTTGAAGCGTCAAGAGAATCAGTTAGAAGTGACGTTGATTTCGTTATCACGTTTGAAGAACTTTTCGGCATATTCGACGCAAAGGGTATAGATTTTTCTAAATATCAAGGCGAAAGGTCTATTCACGAGGCAACAGGTGCCGGTAGAGGCTATGCGGTAGCAGGTGGGGTTGCAAGCGCAATAGAAAAGTGCGTTAAAGAATATTATCCTAACGTTGAAGTTAAAATCGAACACGCCGAAGGTCTTGCCGAGTGCAAAAAGATGCTACTTTTAGCAAAGGCGGGCAAGAAAAACGGTTGCTTAATCGAAGGTATGGGTTGCCCCGGCGGTTGCGTTGCGGGTGCAGGCACTAACATTTCTATCGTAAAAGCGCAAAAAGAAGTCGAAAAGGTTGTAAATACGTCAAGTAAGGCTATTCCGTCGAAAGATTTATATGAGATTGACCTCCCCTAATTTAAGGTCTTATAAGCGTCGCATAACTGCGTTACTGCCGTCGCCGAGTGTCTACAATGACCAAAAAGGTCTATTGTAACCACTCGTCTAGGCGAGCCTTGTTCTGCTTGCTTCTAAGGTCTTAAATATAAGGTTTAGTGTTTAGTCTAACTTGTAACTAAGCCCTTAAAACAAGTTGCAATAGGCTTTGAGTTAAAGGTTTTGGCGAATATATAACCGTTCTTGAAGGCAACGACAAAATTACCGTAAAACGATAAAAAAACTATAAAAACCGCTTTGGTCAAGTATTGACAAGGCGGTTTATTTATTATAAAATAAATAGTGAGTAAAAAATACGCCTTGTCTTGCTTGTAAATAGGTGGCTAAGATGTTGAAATAAAGGAGTAATAAATTATGAGCGACTGTATCAAGACGTTATCCATTGACACTTCTGCGCTCCCGATAACGGAGTCTGCGTACGCAAAAATCTTCCATATTGTAAAAAAGCGCGTTGAGGATCGTTGTGCCACCCGTTGTACGGCTAACGACGCTACTGCATCTTTCGTTTTGCGATTCGTTTTAGATGAGAGTGTGCCTGCCGAAGGATTCCGTCTTGTAGACGCGGTTGAGGGTAATGGCGTCGTGGTCAGCGGTGCAGATTTTCTAGCCTTGATGTACGGCGCGGGTCAGTTCTTACATAAATCTCACTACACGGCTCAGGGAATTATCCCTACTGACTGGCGGGGAGAAAGCGTGCCACAGGCTTCCAAACGTATGATTTTCTTCGCACAGCACTTCTACAACTGGTATCAGTGTTGTTCTGCCGAAGAGATCCGTGAGCACATTGAGGATTTGGTGCTTTGGGGCATCAACGGCGTGGTTTCCGTGTTCTCCTGTTTGAATCTAACCGGTTGGAATGATCCTAACCTAGACGAGTTGGTGAAACTGTTCCGCAAAACGCTAAGCGCCGCTCGCGAATTGAAACTAAAAATCGGCATTGAGTACAGTAATGTTGACTTTATGGAGCCGAGAAAAGACGTCGCCGCAGACAAAAAATATTTGTGTTCTCAGACCGGCAATTTGATTTGTCCCTCTACCGAGGAAGGCTTTGCCTATTATCAACAGATACTGGCAAAGATTTTAGATTACACCGATGAGTTTGGTGGGCTAGACTTCATCACCATTTGGTCCTATGACGAAGGCGGTTGTAGTTGCGATAAGTGTTGGCCCTGGGGTGGTAAGGGATTTTACAATATGGCTCATCGTATATCCAAATACGTTAAGGGCCGTTATCCCAAAATCGAAATCTGGTTGGCTACTTGGTATATGGGTAGACTCAACGTCCAAAAAGAAGAGTGGCCTATGCTTTATAGCCGTTTGCAAGAGGATGCTGCCAAAGGCGATAACTGGGCTGACTATCTGTTGATGGAAACCCGAGATTATTATCCTGAAATCTACTATCCCGTGGAGCACGGCCAACCTACTGCGCACACTAAACTGTTAACCTTCCCTGAAATATCTATGACTGGTCTTACGCCGTGGGGCGGTATGGGCGCCATATGTACCCCTACGTTGATAAAACGACAGGAAAAACCTTTCGCACCACATTGTGACGGTGGCTACCTGTACACAGAGGGTATTTTTGACGATATGAACAAGGTCGTTATGCTAGGTCAATATTGGGATCGTCAGCGTTCCACGGATGAGTCTATTACCGATTACTGTGGCTACGAATACAAGGGTATTAACCCCACCGATCTGATTCGCCTTATCGACCTGATCGAGGCAAGTCAGTTGTACACTAACCGTTTCGACCGCAAGCCGTGCCCCTTGTCTTTTAGCGAAATGGCTTGGGAACTGGCGGAGAAGATGAATTTGGGTGCTTCGGAAGATACTCAAAAGTACTGGCGTTGGCGGATCGTTTACATACGTGCTTACTTGGATATGGTACGTTATCGCAACTGTGCCGAAGCTGGTTGGCCTTTGCATAAGGTGAATAATATGCGATTCTGGCGCAGATTCTTAGAGAAGGATCAAAAAGCTCAGGATTTCTTGCTAGAACTGATTAGGTTGTATAAGGCGCAGGAGATCGACGATCCTGTACGCTACGCTTATCATTGGTTCGTTCGCCCACCTATGACGCGGGGCGCATCTATGACCGACGAGCCATCTTTTGAAGACACTAAAATATAATACTGTAAAAGCACACGCTCCGAAACTTGATACGTTTCGGAGCGTTTTTGGTATAGCGAAGCCTTTCTCAAAGCATTTGCCCAAAAACCACCAGTCTAGTTAGTATTCGTTTTTAACGAGTTAAGGCGGTTGCAATTAAAACAAAACTAAAAGCGTAATTTTCTACGCTTTTTTCATATGAAAAATATCTATTGATAAAAATTAAAATGTATAACTCAAAACGCTTGTAAAAAACCGTTTTATATGTTATACTTATTACAAATAAATATTTGTAATTCGGGATTTCTGTTACTGACGGATAGTTATGGTTTACCATAGTGGAGCAGAAATTATAACAATCTCTTGATTGAGCCGACCGTCTGGGCGCACTTTCCTAAGTTATAAGGATAGTTGCGCCTTGTTTTAATTTTAAGGAGTATATTATGAAAAAAGTTGCAATTATTATGGGTAGCGATAGCGATTTACCTATCGTTCAGAAAGGGGTGGACGTTCTTAAAAATTTTGGCGTACCGTACGAAGTTCACGTTTATTCCGCTCACAGAACGCCTGATGAAGCGGGTATTTTTGCAAGTAAAGCAGAAGAAAACGGGTTTGGCGTTTTGATAGCGGCTGCCGGTATGGCGGCGCACCTTGCCGGCGCTATTGCGGCAAGAACTACGCTTCCCGTTATAGGTATTCCGTGCAAGTCTTCCGTGCTCGACGGGATGGATGCGCTTCTTTCAACCGTACAAATGCCGTCTGGCGTTCCCGTTGCAACGGTAGCGATTAACGGCGCTACTAACGCGGCGCTTTTAGCAGTTCAAATACTTGCGCTTGCAGATAGCGAATTAAACTCTAAACTTAAAGCAAAAAAAGAAAGCGACAGATTAAAGGCTCTTGAAAAAGACGCTAAGATTTCTGCTGAAATATAAAAAATCTTAATTCTAAGGAGAATTATTATGGAAAAAAATCTTGTTTACACTGGCAAAACTAAAAACGTATACGCACTTGAAAACGGCAATTATATGCTTAAATTCAAAGACGATTGCACCGGAAAAGACGGCGTGTTTGATCCGGGTGAAAACTCGGTAGGTTTAACGATTGACGGCGTTGGTGACGTTAATCTTCGTATGTCTATCTACTTTTTCGAAAAGGTAAACCAAGCAGGTATTAAAACTCACTACGTATCTGCCGACCTTAAAAATACCACGATGGAAGTTCTTCCTGCAAAGCCGTTCGGTAAAGGTTTAGAAGTAATTTGCCGTCATAAAGCGGTTGGTAGTTTCCTTCGTAGATACGGTGACTATATCGAAGAGGGCGCAGACCTTCCCGCATACGTTGAAACGACCTTCAAAAACGACGAAAAGGGCGATCCGTTAGTTACCAAAGACGGGCTTATCGTTCTCGGCGTTATGACTGACAAACAGTATGAAGACATAAAAGAAATGACTCAAAAAATTACTCAAATCGTGGCTGACGACCTTAAAGAAAAGGGTTTAGTTTTATACGATATTAAATTCGAATTCGGTTATGATAAAGACGGTTCGGTTATGCTTATTGACGAAATTGCATCGGGCAATATGAGAGTTTATAAAGACGGTAAGTATATCGACCCGATGACCTTATCCAAACTCTTTTTTGAAAACTAATAAATTTTAGGAGAATTATTTTATGGGAGGCTTTTTCGGGGCGGTTGGTAAGTCTGACGTTATATCTAGCGTTTTCTACGCTATCGACTATCACTCGCATCTTGGACCTAAGCGCGGTGGTATAGCCGCATACAATCAAAAAGACGGGCTTCAAAGGGAAATTCACAACATAGAAAATTCCCCTTTTAGAACTAAGTTTGCCGATATCTTTGACGATATGTACGGCAACTCGGCAATCGGTTGCATAAGCGATTCCGATCCGCAACCGCTACTTATACGTTCAAAACTTGGTAAATTTGCCATTTGTATAATAGGTAAAATTAACAACGCCGAAGATTTAATTAAAGAATATCTTGACGAATACGGTGGTCACTTTGACACGCTATCTGGCAGTAAAGTTAATTTAACAGAACTCGTAACTGCGCTAATTAACCATAAAGACAGTTTCGTTGAAGGTATAAAATTTGCTCAAAGCGTTATTGACGGGTCTGCATCAATCTTAATTCTTAAAGACGACGGGAGTATTATAACTGCAAGAGATAAATGTGGTAGAATTCCCGTAATTATCGGCAAGGGGGACGACGGTTATTGTGTAACTTTCGAATCTTTTGCAGCGGTAAAGGTGGGGTATAAGATTGAAAGAGATTTAGGCCCTGGCGAAATCGTTGAACTCACGGCGGACGGGGTGACGGTACTTAGCGAGCCACAAGAAGAGATGAAGATATGTTCTTTCCTTTGGACTTATTACGGGTATCCGGCATCCGAATACGAAAAGGTGAGCGTTGAGTATTCGCGATATAAAAACGGCGAAATACTCGCGAGAGACGAAATTGACGAGATTAAAAAGTACGATATAGACTACGTTGCGGGGGTTCCCGACTCCGGTACGCCCCACGCGATAGGCTACTCAAAAGAAAGCGGTATTCCGTTTGCAAGACCTTTTGTAAAATACACGCCGACTTGGTCTAGAAGTTTTACTCCGTCAAAGCAGTCTGAAAGAAACAAGGTTGCAAAGGCGAAAGTTCTTCCCGTACATCAATTCATTGAAGGTAAAAACCTACTTTTCGTTGACGATAGTATCGTAAGGGGTACACAACTTAAAGGCACGGTTGATTTTCTTTATGAAAACGGAGCGAAAGAAGTTCATATTCGCTCGGCTTGTCCACCTATTTTTTACAGTTGCAAATACTTAAACTTCACCCGTTCGACTGGTGAAATGGAACTTATTGCAAGAAGCGTTATCGTTGAACTTGAAGGTGAAGACGGGCTTAACTACATTAGCGAGTATGCCGACGGTAAGACCGAAAGGGGTAAAAATTTAAGAAAAACACTCGCTGAAAAATTCCACTGTAAAACGCTTGATTTCCAGTCGCTTGAAGGTTTACAAGAATCTATCGGCATTGATAAGTGCAAACTTTGTACTTACTGCTGGACAGGCAAAAAAAATTAATCCGTTATAAACGGCGCAAATACTGCGTTACTGCCGTCGCCGTGTGTCTACAATGACCAAAAAGGTCTATTGTAACCACCCGTCTAGGCGAGCCTTGTCTTGCTTGTTTCTAACGTCTTAATTGAGACGTAATAGGCTACGAAAAAAGATAAAAACAAAAAAATCATTTAGGAGATTATTATGCACGACAAATCTAAGTCAGAAAGTTACGCAAAAGCAGGCGTAGATATAACCGCGGGTTACAAAGCGGTTGAACTTATGAAAAAACACATCGCAAGAACGGTTATAAACACCAAAGCCGACGATATCGGTGGTTTCGGCGGTTTATTTCCGCTTGACCTTACTGGTTATAAAAACCCCGTACTCGTTTCGGGGACTGACGGTGTAGGTACTAAACTTAAACTTGCCTTTTTAATGGACAAGCACAACACCGTTGGTATCGACTGCGTTGCAATGTGCGTTAACGACGTTATTTGTTGCGGTGCAAAACCGCTTTTCTTCCTTGACTATATCGCATGCGGAAAAAACTTCCCTGAAAAAATCGCGTCTATCGTAGAAGGCGTTGAGGAAGGTTGCGTTCAGTCTGGCAGTGAACTTATCGGTGGCGAAACGGCTGAAATGCCCGGTTTTTACCCTATTGACGAATACGATTTAGCAGGTTTCTCGGTAGGTATCGTAGATAGGTCGAAAGTGGTTGATAAAAATTCTATGGAAGAAGGTGACGTTATGATTGCGATTCCGTCGTCGGGCGTACACTCTAACGGTTTCTCACTCGTTAGAAAGGTGTTCGACGTTGAAAATTGCGACCTTAAATCTCCCGTAGAAGAACTTGGTGGCAAGTCGCTTGGCGAAACCTTACTTACCCCCACCAAAATTTACGTTAAACCTATGCTTGCCGTATTTGACGAAGTTAAGGTTAAAGGCGTATCGCATATAACGGGCGGTGGTTTCTATGAAAATATGCCACGCGCTATCAAAAAGGGTTTAAGCGTTAAAATAAATAAATCTGACGTTAGAGTTCTTCCTATCTTCAAACTTTTACAAAAGGTTGGCGGTATCGACGAAAGAGATATGTTCAACACCTTCAATATGGGCGTTGGTATGACGGTTATCGTTAGTAAAAACGACGTATCTAAAACCCTTGATATCTTAAAGGCTCACGGGGAAGACGCTTACGTTCTTGGCGAAATCGTTAAAGGTGACGAGGGCGTTATCTTATGCTAAATAAAAAAACTAAAATCGCCGTATTCGTTTCGGGTGGCGGAACTAATCTTCAAGCTATACTCGAAAGCGAAAAAAGGGGCGAAATCCCTGACGGCGAGATTTCACTCGTTTTATCAAACAACCCCAGCGCCTACGCGCTTGAAAGGGCTAAAAACTTTGGCGTTAAGGCGGTTTGCATTGATAAAGCGGTATATAAAACCATAGAACAAAGAGAAGAAAAGGCGATAGAAGTTTTGCAAGAAAACGGCATTGAACTCATAGTTTTAGCAGGTTACTTGTCAATACTTTCTGAAAACTTCACTAAAAAATACGCAGGGCGAATTATAAACGTTCACCCGTCGCTTATCCCTTCTTTTTGCGGAAAGGGTTTTTACGGGCTTAAAGTTCACGAAGAGGCGCTAAGATACGGCGTTAAAGTAACGGGCGCTACCGTTCACTTCGTCAACGAAATTCCAGACGGGGGCGAGATTATAATGCAAAAAGCCGTATATATTGAAGACGGTGATACCCCCGAAGTTTTACAAAAACGCGTTATGCGTGAGGCTGAGTGGATAATACTTCCACAGTCAGTACAAAAAATTGCAAAGTTATTAAAGGAGAAATTATGACTTATCAAACCTTGTCAATGAAAGATAGAATTTTTGGTAACCCGTACGTTGGTAGGGGTATCGTGATAGGCAAGTCGAGTGACGGCGAAAAGGCGGTATTTGCCTACTTTATTATGGGTAGAAGCGAAAACAGTAAAAATAGAGTTTTCGTTGAAAACGGAGAAGAAGTAACGATATATCCTTACGATCCAAGTAAGGTGGAAGATCCGTCGCTCATTATTTATTCCCCCGTTAAAAAAGTTGGTAGTGACGTTATCGTTACGAACGGCGACCAAACGGACACGGTTGAAGAATTTTTGAAAAAGGGCGAGTGCTTTAAGCGCGCGCTTAAAACTAGAAAATTCGAGCCTGACGCGCCTAACTTCACCCCTAGAATTAGCGGTATACTTCATCTTGGCAAGGAATTTAGTTACGAGATGTCAATTCTCAAAAGCGCCGACGAAAACGGTTCGGCTTGCAACCGTTATTTTTACGATTACGAAGCATTAAGTGGCGTAGGTCACTTTATTCACACCTACGTAACCGACGGCAACCCCCTTCCTACCTTTATGGGCGAGCCTGAAAGAGTTAGTATTCCAAACGATATCGACGAGTTTGCAAACGAAATTTGGACTAACTTAGACGGCAATAATAAAATCGCTCTTCACGTTAGATATATCGACTTAAAGTCGGGCGAGGTAGAAAGCGTAACTTATAACGTTCACAAATCAGAATAAGGAGAAAACAATGAAAGACTTAGCGTTAAAATACGGTTGTAACCCCAACCAAAAACCTTCGAAAATATATATGGAAAACGGTGCGGACTTACCTATCGAAGTATTGAACGGTAGGCCCGGCTACATCAATTTTTTAGACGCGTTTAACTCTTGGCAACTCGTTAAAGAGTTAAAACTCGCTACGGGAATGGCGTGCGCTTCGAGTTTCAAGCACGTTTCTCCAACTTCGGCTGCGGTTGGTAAAAAACTTTCCCAAGCCCTTAAAAAATCTTGTTTCGTTGACGATATCGAAGGGCTTGACGATAGCCCGCTCGCTTGCGCTTACGCTAGGGCTAGGGGTACGGACAGAATGTCGTCTTTCGGGGACTGGATAGCCTTATCTCACGAGTGTGACGAAGTAACCGCTAAAATAATTTCAAGAGAAGTTAGTGACGGCGTTATCGCCCCAGGCTACTCCGAAAAGGCGCTTGAAATCTTAAAAGCAAAGAGAAAGGGTACTTATAATATCGTTAAAATTGACGAAAATTACGTTCCCGAAGAAATCGAGAAGAAACAAGTTTACGGCATTACGTTCGAGCAAGGTAGAAACAACTTTAAGATTGATGCTGAACTTTTATCTAACGTCGTTACCGAAAACAAAAATATTCCCGACGATAAGAAAATCGACCTTATTATCGCGCTTATAACCTTAAAATACACTCAGTCTAACTCGGTGTGCTTTGCTTACGACGGGCAGGCAATAGGCGTTGGCGCTGGGCAACAATCTAGAATTCACTGCACTCGTTTAGCAGCGCAAAAGGCAGATTTATGGCATTTACGCCAACACGAAAAGGTGTTAAACCTTCAATTTGCAGACGGGGTTGGCAGACCTGACAAAAACAATATTATCGACCTTTATCTTTCAGACGACGAGAGCGACTTAGTTCTCGGCGACGACGTTTGGGAAAAGAACTTCAAAGTTCGCCCCGAACCCTTTACTAAGGAAGAAAAGAAAGCGTATCTTCAAACGATAAAAGGCGTATCTTTGGGTAGTGACGCGTTCTTCCCCTTCTTTGACAATATTGATAGGGCTGCAAAAAGCGGTGTAACGTACGTTGCTCAACCGGGTGGTTCGGTGCGTGACGATTTAGTTATCAAACAGGCTGATTTTTACGGTATGGCTATGGCGTTTACCGGTATGAGATTATTCCACCACTAAGGAGTTTTTATGAAGATTTTAGTTGTAGGTGGCGGTGGTAGAGAACACGCCATTATCAAAAGTTTATTAAAAAGCGACAAGGTAGAAAAGATTTACGCTCTCCCTGGCAACGGCGGTATCGCGCTTGATGCAGAATGCTATCCTATCAAGGCTACCGAGATAGATAAAATCGTTGAGTTTGCCGTTCAAAAAAAGGTAGACTACGCCGTAGTTGCGCCTGATGACCCACTCGTTCTCGGTTGCGTTGATAAGTTAGAAGAAAAGGGCATTTCGTGTTTCGGGCCTAAAAAATGCGCCGCTATTATTGAAGGCAGTAAAGTATTTTCTAAAAACCTTATGAAAAAGTACGGTATTCCAACCGGCGATAGCGTTACTTTTACAGACCCCGATAAAGCGATAGAATATCTTAAAACTACCGATTATCCAACCGTTATAAAGGCGGACGGGTTGGCGCTAGGCAAAGGCGTTATTATCGCTCAAAACTATATCGAGGCTGAAACCGCGGTTAAAGACATTATGCTTGACAAAGTGTTCGGCGCAAGCGGTAACAGTATTTTAATTGAAGAATTTTTAACCGGCCCCGAAGTTTCCGTTTTATCGTTTACCGACGGTAAGGTGGTAGTTCCCATGGTATCGTCTATGGACCACAAGCGCGCAAAAGACGGGGACGAGGGCTTAAACACCGGCGGTATGGGTACGGTTGCACCAAACCCGTACTACACCGAAGAAGTTGCCAAAGAGTGTATGGAAAAGATTTTTGTTCCTACTATTGAGGCAATGAATAAAGAAGGTAGAACTTTCAAAGGTTGCTTGTATTTCGGGCTTATGCTTACCCCGAAAGGACCTAAGGTTATCGAGTACAACTGTCGTTTTGGCGATCCTGAAACACAAGTCGTTTTACCGCTACTTGAAAGCGATTTGTTAGAAGTTATGATGGCAACGTCAAAAGGCGAGTTAAAGCCCGAAATGGTTAAGTGGAAAGACGGGGCTGCAACATGCGTGGTAATGGCGTCAAACGGCTATCCGCAAAAATACGAAAGCGGTTTCGAAATCAAAATTGGTAGCCTTTCGGCTGACGAAAACGTGTTCGTTGCAGGCGCTAAACTTGACGGTAACGCGTTAAAGACGGCGGGCGGTAGAGTTTTAGGCGCGGTTGCTACGGCAAGCAACTTAAAAGACGCTATTAAAAAGGCTTACGGCGTTGTAGATAAAATTTCGTTTGAAAACGCATATTACAGAAAAGACATAGGAAAACGCGCGCTTTCGCGCCTTGAAAAGTAGGAGCAAAATGGTTTACAGAGTTTACGTAGAAAAAAAAGAAGGCTTTCAGCACGAGGCAAACTCATTACTTTCAGAAGTTAGAGATTTGCTTGAAATAAAGGGCGTAAAAAATATTAGAGTTATCAACCGTTACGACGTTGAAGATATCGAAAAATCACTTTTCGACTACGCTTGCAAAACGGTATTTTCCGAACCGCAAATGGATACCGCGTCAGATAGCGTTGACCTATCGGGCGCAAAGGTGTTTGCGGTAGAATATCTCCCCGGTCAATTCGACCAAAGGGCGGACTCTGCGTCACAATGTATTCAACTTATTTCGCAAAAGGAACGCCCCACCGTTAGAACGGCAAAAGTTTACGCTGTTTACGGCGACGTAACTATGGACGATTTAACGGCTATTAAAAAATTCGTTATCAACCCCGTAGAGAGTAGAGAAGCGGAACTTAAAGAGTTTGAAACCTTAAAAATTGAACAACCCGTACCCGAACAAGTTAAAACGCTTGACGGGTTTATCGACCTTGATAGGCAAGGTCTTGAAAAATTCGTTTCCGACTACGCGCTCGCGATGGACGGTGACGATATAGAATTTTGTCAAAAATATTTCCGTCAAGAAAAGAGAAACCCAACTCTTACCGAAATTAAGATGATAGATACTTACTGGTCTGACCACTGCCGTCACACCACTTTCTTAACCACGATAGACAGTATCTCTTTTGAAGACGAAGAAATTCAAAAAACGTACCAAGAATATCTCAACGCGCGTGAAGAACTTAACCGCACTAAACCTATCAACCTTATGGATATAGGCACTTTGGCGGCTAAACTTTTGAAAAAACGTGGGCTTCTTAACGGGCTTGACGAGAGTGAAGAAATTAACGCTTGTACGGTTAAAATCAACGTAAACGTTAACGGCGAAGACCAAAAATGGTTACTTCTTTTCAAGAACGAAACCCACAATCACCCCACTGAAATTGAACCTTTCGGCGGTGCGGCTACCTGTATAGGCGGTGCGATAAGAGATCCGCTTTCTGGTAGAAGTTACGTATATTCCGCTATGCGCGTTACGGGTGCTGCTAATCCTTTGCGCCCCGTTAAAGAAACGCTTAAAGGCAAACTCCCCCAACGCAAAATCGTAACTACTGCGGCTGCGGGTTACTCTTCGTACGGTAACCAAATCGGTTTAGCAACCGGTCAAGTTGACGAGATTTACCACGAGGGCTACGCCGCTAAGCGTATGGAAATAGGCGCGGTAGTTGCGGCAACTCCACAAGAAAACGTTAGGCGTGAAGTTCCCGCCCCAACCGACAAAGTTATTTTAATCGGCGGTAGAACGGGTAGAGACGGTTGCGGTGGTGCAACGGGTTCGTCAAAATCACACACATTAGAATCTCTTACCGCGTGCGGTGCGGAAGTTCAAAAGGGCAACGCCCCAGAAGAGAGAAAACTTCAACGCTTATTTAGAAATAAAGACGCTATGCTTATGATTAAGCGCTGTAACGACTTTGGCGCAGGCGGTGTATCGGTTGCTATCGGCGAACTTGCAGACGGGCTTTCAATAGACCTTAACGCCGTTAAGAAAAAGTACGACGGGCTTGACGGTACTGAACTTGCAATCTCCGAATCGCAAGAACGTATGGCGGTAGTAGTTGAAGAAAAAGACGTAGATAAATTTATTGCCCTTGCCGAAAAGGAAAACTTAGAAGCGACCGTAGTTGCAACCGTTACCGAAGAAAAGCGCTTAGTTATGAGTTGGAACGGGAAAACTATCGTAGATATTTCAAGAGATTTCTTAAATAGCAACGGCGCAGAAAAGCACGTTAACGTTCAAACTGCAAAGCCGGAGAACTATCAAAAGCAACAAGTTAATAACTTCGTAGAAGGATACACCGCGCTTGCTAGCGACTTAAACGTATGCTCTAAGCGTGGGCTTTCTGAAAGGTTTGACTCTACTATCGGCGCAGGCACGGTACTTATGCCGTTTGGCGGTAAATATCAACAAACCCCACCGCAAGCGATGGTTAATCTCGTTTCGGTTGAAAAAGGTCATACCGACACCGTTTCGTATATGGCTTGGGGCGGTAACCCGTATATTGCTGAAAAAAGCCCCTATCACGGCGCTTACCTTGCCGTTGTAGAAAGCGTATCTAAACTTATCGCAACGGGCGCAAAATACGAAAGCGTATACTTAACTTTCCAAGAATATTTCCAAAAACTTAAAAAGGACGCTAAGCGTTGGGGTCAACCCGCAAGCGCGCTTCTCGGCGCGTACAAAGCGCAAGTTGAACTCGGCGTTGCCGCTATCGGCGGTAAAGACTCTATGAGTGGTACGTTTGAAAATATTGACGTTCCGCCCACGCTAGTATCTTTTGCGGTAACCACGGGTAAAGTTGACGAAGTTGTTTCGCCAGAATTCAAAAAAGCGGGCAATAAGGTGGTTATCTTAAAGCCCGAATATAAAAACGGACTTCCAGTAACCAAGTCTTTACTTGAAAACTTTAACGTAGTTACCAGCCTTATAAGAAAGGGTGTAGCGCTTTCAGTTTACACGCCTTGCTACGGCGGTGTTGCAGAAGCCGTTCTTAAAATGGCTATCGGTAACCAAATCGGCTTTAACTACTATAAATCGGTTAAAGTTGAAGATATGTTTGCATACTCGTACGGCTCGTTCGTTATAGAACTTAGCGGTGATGAAAACGTAGGTGAACTTTTAGGTTACACTACTAGCGAAAAGGCTATTTCTTACGGCGACGAAAAGTTGGAAATTTCTACTTTACAAAAGGCGTATGAAGATAAGTTAGAGCCGGTATTTGCGTGCAACATCAAAAATAAATTACAAACGGCAAGCAACTTTGCTAGCGATAAACAGTCAACGCTTAAATGCAATATAAAAGTTGCTAAACCCAAAGTTTTAATTCCCGTATTCCCGGGTACGAACTGCGAGTTCGACACTGCAAAAGCGTTTGAAGACGCTGGCGCTAACGCAGATATATTCGTTATTAAAAACCTTTCGGCAGACGCGGTTTCTAAATCGGTTGAAGAGTTTGCTAAAAAGGCAAGCGAAAGTCAAATCATATTCGTTCCGGGCGGGTTCTCGGGCGGTGACGAGCCAGACGGTTCGGGTAAATTCATAACCGCGTTTTTCAGAAACGGCGCGGTTAAAGAAGAAGTTACTAAACTCTTATCCGAGCGTGACGGTTTGATGGGCGGTATTTGTAACGGTTTCCAAGCCCTTATTAAACTTGGGCTTGTGCCTTACGGTAAAATTATCGATACCGACGAAACTTGCCCAACCTTAACTTATAACGATATCGGTCGCCACCAGTCTAGAATAGTTAGGGTAAAAGTGGCGTCGACTAACTCGCCTTGGCTTTCGGGCGTAAAAGTAGGGGATATTTATAACGTTCCTATCTCGCACGGCGAAGGTAAGTTTATCGCGAGCGATAGCCTTATTAAAGAACTTGCATCTAACGGTCAAATTATGACGCAGTACGTTGACTTTGACGGCAACGCCACTATGGATATTGCATTTAACCCCAACGGTAGCGTTCACGCGATAGAAGGTATTTTATCGCCCGACGGTAGAGTATTTGGTAAAATGGGCCACAGCGAAAGAAAGGGCTACGGCTTATACAAAAACGTTTTAGGAAATTACGATATGAAACTCTTCGAGTCAGCCGTAAAATACTTTAACAAATAATTTTACTTAAATGGAGATAAGGTATGAAATACTTATCAGATATTGAAATCGCTCAATCTTGTAAACTTGAACCTATCTTAGATATAGCAAAAAAATGCGGTATCTCGGAAGACGATATCGAGTATTACGGCAAATACAAGGCAAAGATTGACGTATCTAGATTAAAAGATAAACAAAAAAGAGCAAAACTTATTTTAGTAACGGCAATTACCCCCACTCCTGCGGGTGAGGGTAAAACCACTACTACCATAGGTTTGGCAGACGCGCTCAATAAAATAGGCAAGCAAACGGTCGTTGCTATACGCGAGCCGTCCTTGGGCCCCGTTTTCGGCATAAAAGGGGGCGCTTGTGGCGGTGGCTACGCGCAAGTAGTTCCTATGGAAGATATAAATCTTCATTTCACGGGTGACCTTCACGCTATCGGCGCGGCAAACAACCTTCTTTGCGCTATGCTTGACAATCATATTTACCAAGGCAACGCCTTAAATATCGATAAGCGCTCTATAACCTTAAAAAGATGCGTTGATATGAACGACAGGCAGTTAAGAGTCGTGATTGACGGTTTAGGTAAGAAGGTAAACGGCATAAAACGTGGCGACGGGTTTGAAATCACGGTTGCCACCGAAGTTATGGCGATATTTTGCCTAGCGTCATCAATTACCGACCTTAAAGAAAGGCTTTCAAAAATAGTGGTTGCATACGATATGGATAAAAAGCCCGTAACGGCAGGGGATCTTGGCGCAGTTGGTGCTATGACCGCGCTACTTAAAGACGCGATTAAGCCAAATCTCGTGCAAACGCTTGAAGGAACGCCTGCGTTCGTTCACGGTGGACCTTTTGCTAATATCGCTCACGGCTGTAACTCGGTTATCGCAACTGAAACGGCTATGAAACTATCGGACTACACTATAACCGAAGCGGGTTTCGGTGCGGACTTGGGCGCTGAAAAGTTCTTAGATATTAAGTGTAGGTCGGCTAACCTTAAACCGTCGGCTGTCGTTATGGTCGCTACGGTTAGAGCACTTAAAATGCACGGTGGCGTTCAAAAGGCAGACCTTGATAAAGAAGACTTAAACGCCTTAAAGGCTGGTATTCCCAACCTTCTTCGCCACGTTAGAAATATTCAAGAAGTTTATAAACTACCTTGCGTGGTGGCGGTTAATCGTTTCCCAACGGATACTCAAAACGAGATAGATTTAGTTGAAAAAGAGTGTAAGGCGCTAGGCGTTAACAGTATTTTATCTAACGTGTGGGCGGAAGGCGGTAACGGTGCGATTGAACTCGCAAAAGAAGTTGTAAAAATTGCAGATAGTGAAAACGACTTTACGTTTGCTTACGATTTAGATTTACCTATCAAAGAAAAAATCGAGCAAATAGTTAAAAAAGTATATCGTGGTAAAGCCGTTAAGTTTACCGACGAGGCTAGCGAGCAAATCGACCTTCTTACCAAAAACGGATACGATAAACTTCCCGTATGTATTGCAAAAACGCAGTACAGTTTTTCTGACAACCAAAAATTACTCGGCGCGCCCGAAGACTTTACAGTTACGGTTAGAAAGGTTAAACTTTCGGCAGGCGCAGGTTTCGTGGTAGTATTAACTGGCAATATTATGACGATGCCAGGTCTTCCAAAAGTTCCTTCGGCTATGAGAATAGACGTTTCGGAAGACGGTGTTATCAGCGGACTTTTTTAGGAGATTATTATGAAAGCAAACGAACTTAGAAGAAAATATATAGACTTTTTCGTGTCGAAAGGTCATAAGGAAATATCGTCTGCGTCGCTTATTCCCGAAAACGACCCTAGCGTGCTTTTTACCACTGCTGGTATGCACCCGCTAGTTCCCTATCTTCTTGGGGAAAAGCACCCGTCGGGCACTAGGCTTACCGACCATCAAAAATGTTTAAGAACGGGCGATATCGACGAAGTTGGTGACGCTAGCCATTTGACCTTTTTTGAAATGATGGGCAACTGGTCGCTCAACGACTATTTCAAAAAAGAGTCGATAGGTTTTAGCCATGAGTTTTTAACTAAAATTTTAGGTATTCCACAAGAAAAAATATCCGTTACGGTATTTGCGGGCGATAGCGAAGTGCCAAGAGATGAAGAGGCGTATAACGCTTGGAAATCGTTAGGATATCCAGACGAGAGAATTCACTTCTTAGGTAGAAAAGATAACTGGTGGGGTCCTGCTGGTGAAACCGGTCCGTGCGGTCCCGATACCGAAATATTCTACGATATGGGAAAACCCAAATGCTCAGACACTTGCGGTCCTCAATGCAACTGCGGTAAGTACGTTGAAATTTGGAACAACGTGTTTATGGAATACAACAAGCAAAAAGACGGCAGTTATAAAAAAATGGAAATTCACAACGTTGATACGGGGCTTGGTTTGGAGCGCGTTCTATGTATATTAAACGGCGAAAAATCAGTATACGATACCGAAATTTTCAAACCGATAATGGACGGGCTTAAACAGGCAACGGGCGTTGAAATTACCGAAGAAAACCTTAGAATTTTTAGAATTCTTGCCGACCATTTAAGGGCTATAACCTTTATATTAGGCGACGATAAAGGGGTATCGCCTTCTAACGTTGACCAAGGCTACGTTTTAAGAAGACTTATTCGTAGGGTATACCGCCACTTAAAAGGACTATGTAATCCCGACGGCGTTATGGTTAAAATTTCTAAAATAATAGTAGACGAGTTTAAGGGGGTATATCCCGAACTTGAAAGAAATCAAGCGTTTATAGAAAAATCACTTCAAGACGAAGAGAGAACTTTCTCTAAGACGCTTGACCAAGGCATTAAAATTGCAAGCAAGTTCTTAGACGGGGTAAAAGAGGGCGAAATGCTTAGCGGTGAAATGGCTTTCAAACTCTACGACACCTACGGTTTCCCGATAGAACTCACCGAAGAACTCGCAAGCGAAAGGGGTATTAAAGTTGACGTTGACGGGTTTAAGGCGCACTACGTAAAACACCAAGAACTATCCCGCCAAGGCGCAGACCAAAAGTTTAAGGGTGGGCTTTCGGATAACAGCGAGCAAACCACTCGTCTTCACACGGCAACGCACCTTCTTAACGGCGCGCTTAGAAAAGTTCTAGGCGATACCGTTTTCCAAAAGGGAAGTAACATCACTCCCGAAAGATTGAGATTTGATTTTTCGTTTGATAGAAAGATGACGCCTGAGGAGATAAAAGCGGTTGAAGATATCGTTAATCAAGCAATCAAAGACGATATCGAAGTAGTTTTAGAAGAAATGCCCGTAGAAAAGGCGCGCGAAGTTGGCGCGATAGGCGTGTTTGGAAATAAGTACGGCGAAAACGTTAAAGTTTATACCATTGAAGGTTATTCAAAAGAAATTTGCGGTGGTCCACACGCAAAGCGCACTAGTGAACTCGGTTCGTTTAAGATTAAAAAGGAAGAGAGTTCGTCCGCCGGCGTAAGGAGAATTAAGGCTGTAATTTCTCAATAAAATTATAAAGTAAAAAAAAGCGTGTATATTACACGCTTTTTTCGTTTTCCTTTGTTGACAACGTAGTTGAGTAGCAGTATAATTATAATACTATTATAATTACAATGGTGTTTTATGGTGCTAGATTACGTCGTTTTAATAATTTACGCGCTTATGATGATAGGCGTTGCAATATATACTAAAAATCGTTCGGGTTCGGTTAACGACTTTTTGCTTGCGGGCAAAAAGGGGCTTAACGGGTGGATGACGGCTTTTGCCTACGGCACCACGTATTTTTCGGCGGTTATATTTATAGGGTATGCCGGTCAGTTTGGTAGGGCGTACGGTTTAGCAAGCGTTTGGATAGGTATAGGTAACGCTATAATCGGCACGCTTATTGCTTGGCTAGTTCTCGCTAAAAGAACTAAGAATATGACTGCGCGTTTACAATCTAAAACTATGCCTGACTTTTTTGAAAAAAGATACGGCAGTAAAAACCTTAAAACCGTTACCGCCGTTATTATCTTTTTGTTTTTGATACCGTATTCAGCGTCCGTTTACAACGGTTTAAGCGCCCTTTTTGAAACGGTGTTTAATATCGACGGTTGGATTGTTATGATAGCGCTTGCAACCTTAACTGCAATATACTTGTTCTTCGGTGGATATTTTGCAACCGCGCTATCCGACTTTATTCAAGGAATAATAATGATTATAGGCGTTATCTTGATGATAATTTGTTTCTTAAATCATGAAAACGTAAACTGGGATATATCGTCAATAGTAAATAACCCCCAACTCACGTGGACTACTTTCGGGTCGTCAAACACGGGTATTTACGGTAGCACGGTATCGCTTTTATCGCTTATACTTTTAACGTCGTTAGGCGTTTGGGCACTTCCGCAAACGGTACATAAATACTACGCTATTCGCGATAAAAAGGCGATAATGCAAGGCGTAGTAGTCAGCACGGCTTTTGCGCTAATTATAGGTTTTATTGCCTACTTCACGGGTGCGCTCAGCGTACTTTTTCCAGAAGTTTCAGCCGTTCCCGACTCTAAGGTTATACCAGAGATGTTAAACGTAGCAATTCCCGTTGGGTTAACGGGCGTAATTGCGGTGCTTATACTTTCGGCAAGTATGTCTACGCTTTCTTCGGTATCGTTGGCGAGCGCGTCAGTCGTGGCGGTGGATATTTATGGAAGCAGTAAAGAAGGCGTTAGCGATAAGAAGGTAAATATCGTTATGAGAGTGCTTTGCATCGTGTTTATCGTTATATCGGTAGTACTTGCAATTCTCAACGAAAAGTTTAATATTACCGCAATTGCCTATATGATGGGCATAAGTTGGGGTACGCTTGCAGGCTGTTTTATGGGGCCTTACGTTTTAGGCGTTATTTGGAAAGGCGTTACCAAGCCTGCGGTGTGGTCGTCAATAATAAGTTCGCTAGTTTTAACGGTGGGCTTAGTAATAATATTCGGTTACGATAAAAACGGGTGGGCGTGTCCGCTCGGCACGGCTATTAAGTCTGGTATAGGCGTTTCGCCGATGATAGGCGTTATTTGTATGGTATTTTCGCTTATTATAACGGTGGTTGTTAGCCTGTTCACTAAAAAGCCCGACGACAGCGTTTTGTACAACGCGTTTGAAAAACCGATTGAAAATGAAATTAAGTAGGATAAAGTTATGATTTGGTCAAAGGTAGAGACGTATTCAAGAGAAGAAATTGAAAAAATACAACTTGAAAGATTAAAAGAAACGGTAAACCGCGTATACGAAAAGGTAGCGCCTTACCGCAAGAAGATGGACGAAATGGGGGTAAAACCGCAAGATATTAAAACGCTTAAAGACCTTGCTAAACTCCCCTTTGTTACTAAGCAAGATTTAAGAGATAACTATCCGTTTGGATATTTTGCAGTAGAAAAAGATAAACTCGTGAGAATTCACGCATCGAGTGGAACGACTGGAAAACCCACGGTAGTAGGCTACACCCAAGGTGACTTGGAAACGTGGACGGAGTGCGTTTCCCGTATTGCTTGTATGGGTGGCGCAACCGAGAAAGACGTTAGCCAAATCTGTTTCGGCTACGGTATGTTTACGGGCGCGTTAGGTCTTCACTACGGGCTTGAAAAGATAGGCGCTACTATCGTTCCGTCGTCAACGGGTAATTCCGAAAAGCAAATAATGTATATGCAAGATTTTGGAACTACTTTGCTCGTGGCAACCCCGTCGTACGCGCTTAGGCTTGCCGAAGTTGCAAGGAGTATGGGCATAGACCCTAAAAAGGACTTAAACGTTAAAATAGGGCTTGTTGGCAGTGAACTTTTAACCGAGGCAATGCGCGAAGAAATGCACAAGTACTGGGGTAGCGATATGTTAGTTACTTCAAACTACGGCATGAGCGAACTTATGGGCCCGGGGGTATCGGGCGAGTGCGAGTATCTTGACGGTATGCACATAAACGAAGACTTCTTTATTCCCGAAATCATAAACCCCGAAACGGGCGAAGTATTGCCTGCCGGTGAAAAGGGCGAACTCGTTATTACTTGCATTAAAAAAGAGGGCTTACCGCTTATAAGATACAGAACGAAAGACGTTACGCGCCTTATCTACGAGCCGTGCAAATGCGGTAGAACTTTTTGTAGAATGGAAAACCTTTCGGGCCGTAGCGACGATATGCTTAAAATTCGTGGCGTAAACGTATTCCCAAGCCAAATTGAAGAAGTAATACTCGGCTTTGAAGAACTCGGCCCACACTACGAAATTATAGTTGAAAGAGAAGGTTACAACGACAAACTTACCGTAAGAGTTGAACTTAACGTGGAAACGGACTCTTTTGGTGAACTTGAAAGAATTGCAAACGCGGTAAGGGGTAAACTTCGCACCGTACTTGGGCTTGACGCGAAAGTTACGCTCGTATCCCCAAACACCTTACAAAGATTTGAAGGCAAAGCAAAACGCGTTAAAGATTTAAGGAGTAAATAATGAGCAATAAAGTTATAATGCTTGGCAACGAGGCAATAGCAAGGGGCGCTTACGAAGCGGGCGTAACCGTATCGAGCGCGTATCCTGGAACGCCAAGCACGGAAATTAGTGAAATACTTTGCAAATATAACGAAGTTTATACCGAGTGGGCACCCAACGAAAAAGTTGCGGTAGAAGTTGCGTTTGGCGCGTCGGTAGCGGGCGCTAGAACTCTTGCTTGTATGAAACACGTTGGATTAAACGTGGCAAGTGACCCTATCTACACTTTTGCGTACACGGGTGTATCGGGTGGCGCGGTTATCGTGGTGGCGGACGATCCGGGGCTTGCAAGTTCGCAAAACGAACAAGATACGCGCATGATAGCGCGTTCGGCGCATATTCCCGTGCTTGAACCGTCTGACAGCCAAGAAGCCAAAGACTTTACCGTTTTAGCCTACGAAATAAGCGAAAAGTACGACACCCCCGTCATACTTAGAACAACTACTAAACTTGCGCACTCGCAAAGCGTGGTTGAAATTAAAGATAGGGTAGAAGTTCCCTTAAAACCATACGAAAGAAACGTAAAAAAATACGTTATGATGCCGGCGTCTGCTATCGGTAGGCACGTTTACGTTGAAGAGCGTGAAAAAAGGCTTAGCGAAGATGCGAACACCCTTTCCGTTAACAAGATAGAAAATGGCGATAGTAAAATCGGCTTTATAACTTCGGGTATTGCATATCAATACGTTAAAGAAGTTTGCCCCGAAGCAAGCGTACTTAAACTTGGGCTTGTAAATCCGTTGCCTAAAAAACTTATTGAAGAATTTGTTTCGTCGGTAGAAACGGTATACGTATTTGAAGAATTAGAACCCGTTATTGAAGAACAGGTTAAAAGTTGGGGCTTAAAAGTTTTAGGCAAAGAATTATTTACCCGCCAAGGCGAGTATTCGGCTAATCTTTTAAGAAAGGTTTTATTTGGTAAAACCCAAGAAGTTTACCAAAAACAACAAGCGCCCAACCGCCCGCCTATACTTTGCCCGGGCTGTCCGCATAGAAGCGTTTTCTCGGTGCTTAAAAAACTTAAAATTCACGCATCGGGCGATATCGGTTGTTATACGCTCGGCGCGGTTGCCCCGCTTGACGTTATAGATACCACCGTTTGTATGGGCGCAAGTATTTCCGCCCTTCACGGTATGGAAAAGGCAGGCGGTAAAGAGTTTATTAAAAACTGGGTGGCGGTAATAGGCGATTCTACCTTCCTTCACACGGGCGTAAACTCGCTTATCAATATGGTTTATAATAAAGCGACGGGTACGGTTATAATTTTAGATAACAGAACTACGGGTATGACGGGGCATCAAGAACACTCCGCCACTGGCAAGACCTTAAAAGGAGAAGAAACTTACGCCGTAGACCTTAAATCGCTTTGTTTAGCAGTTGGCGTTCCAAACGTTGTTGAGATTAACGCGTTTGACGTTCAAACTCTTGAAAAAACCATAAAAGAAAGCGTTTTAGGTGACGTTCTTACCGTAATTATAGCAAAAGCGCCGTGTGCACTACTTAAAGGTCAAAAGTTTTTAACGTACAACGTTATTGACGACGAGAAGTGCAAAAAATGCGGTATGTGTTTGAAGATAGGTTGCCCTGCGATTTCCAAGCGTGACGGCAAGATGGTTATTGACGACACTATGTGTAACGGTTGTGGCTTATGCCTTAACTATTGTAAATTTGGAGCAATTGAGGTAAAATCAAGATGAAAAACGTTATGATAGTCGGCGTAGGCGGACAAGGTACGCTCTTAACAAGTAGAATTATAGGTAAATCGGCGTTAGCGCTCGGGTATGACGTTAAGATAAGTGAAGTTCACGGTATGGCGCAACGTGGCGGTAGCGTAGTAACTTTCGTTAGATACGGCAAAAAGGTTAGCGAGCCCGTCGTTGAAGAAGGCGTGGCGGACGTTATTATTGCGTTTGAAAGACTTGAAGCATTAAGATACGCGCACTTTCTTAAAAAGGGTGGCGTTATAGTCGTGAACGACTGTCGTATCGACCCTATGACGGTGGTTACCGGCGCTATGACCTATCCCGAAGATATTATTAAAACCCTTGAAAAAGACTATACGGTTTATTCTATCGACGGGCAAAAAATAGCCAAAGAACTAGGAAACAGCAAAGTGCTAAACTCAGTAGTTTTGGGCTATGCCACTAGGCATTTAGGCATTGATAAAGAAACGGTTATAAAAACGGTTGAACAAACTGTTCCACAAAAGACGGTGGAACTCAACGTGAAAGCATTTTTATCCGGATATAACGGTTAAGGAGATTGTTTTATGATTTGGAACGAAACCAAAGAATGTATGTCGCGTGACGAGATGTTAAATCTTCAAAGCGCAAGGCTTAAAAAACTCGTTGATTACGTTTATCACAACGTAGAGTTTTATCGTAAAAAAATGCAAAAACTCGGTATGTTGCCGAGCGATATTAAGGGTATTGAAGATATAACTAAACTTCCATTTACTACAAAGGACGACCTTCGTGATAATTACCCCTTCGGCTTATTTGCCGTACCCAACTCTGAAATAGTTAGAATACACGCGTCAAGCGGAACGACTGGCAAAGCGACCGTAGTAGGTTACACAAGGCGCGATCTTGACGTTTGGTCAGAATGCGTTGCAAGGTGTATGACTATGGCGGGCGTATCTAAGAACGACGTAATTCAAGTAGCCTACGGCTACGGCTTATTTACGGGTGGTTTAGGCGCTCACGGTGGCGCTGAAAAAATAGGCGCAACGGTAGTTCCTATGAGTACGGGTAATTCTAAAAAGTTAACCACGATGATGGTTGACTTCGGCGCAACGGCTATTGCGTGTACCCCGTCGTATTTACTATACATTTCCGAAGTGTTGGAACAAGAAGGTTTACTCGATAAAATCAAACTCAAATCGGCTATTTGCGGTGCTGAACCGTGGACGGAAAAAATGCGCGAAGAGTTAGAAACTAGGCTACATATCACCGCGCACGACATATACGGTCTTTCTGAAATTATGGGCCCGGGTGTTGCTTGTGACTGTAAGTTCCACAAAGGTTTACACGTTTGCGAAGACCACTTCTACCCAGAAGTTTTAGATACCGCCACCTTAACTCCCGTTGAAGACGGGGTGCTTGGCGAACTTGCATTTACCACGCTCACGAAAGAAGGTATACCGCTTATCCGTTATAGAACCAAAGACTTAACTAGTATCACTCACGAAAAGTGCGAGTGCGGTAGAACTAGCGCTAGAATTTCGCGTTTCAAAGGCAGGGTTGACGATATGCTTATTATACGTGGCGTAAACGTATTCCCAAGCCAAATTGAAGCGGCGCTTTGCGAAGTTAAAGAAGTAACTCCGCACTATATGATGATAGTAGACAGAGTTAACAATCTTGACACCTTAGAAATTCAAGTAGAACTTGTAAGCGAATATTACACCGACGAAATTAGGGGCATCGAGGCAATGACCAAGAAAATCGGCCACGTAATAAATCAAGCGATAGGCTTATCGGCAAAAATCAAAATCGTTGAACCGCAAACTCTTGTTAGAAGCGAAGGCAAAGCCGTTCACGTTATTGATAAACGTAAACTTTATTGATTTATAGGAGAATTTATTATGACATCTAAACAATTATCGGTATTTATTGAAAATAGAAAGGGCAGGCTTTCAGAAGTTTTAGACGTGCTTAAAGAAAACGGCGTAAACATTTTATCAATGAGCCTAGCAGATACCACCGAATACGGTCTTTTACGCCTTATCGTAAACGATCCCGCACTCGGTAAAGAAAAGTTATCAAGCGCAGGTTTTTCAAGCCTTCTTTCCGACGTTATGATATTAAAAATCCCACACGTATCGGGAAGTTTACAACAACTTCTTAAACTTATCGAAAAGGCGGACATCAACGTTGAGTATATGTACGGCTTATCCATTGAAAAGGCGGAAGCGTACGTCGTGCTTAAATCGTCAAACGCCGTTAAAACGGAAGAAGTTTTGAAGGCTAACGGCGTTGAAACTATCTCGCCTGACGAACTTATGAAAATGTAATATGATAATAGATTTTCACACCCACGTTTTTCCTGACAAAATTGCCAAAAAAACCATAGATTTTCTCGCTGAAAAAAGCGGTAACGAACCCTTTTCAGACGGGACTGTATTTGGGCTTTACAACCGCCTTTTAGGCGGTTGTGTTGACGTTGCCGTGGCTCTTCCCGTGCTTACTAAACCCGAACAGTTTGAAAGCGTTTTATCCTTTGTAGTTGCACTTAACGAAACCTATTCAAAGGGCGATAAAAAAATCATATCGTTTGGCGGAATTCACCCAAGGTGCGACGATATAAGGGGCAAGTTAAAGCGCGTAAAAGAACTAGGGCTTAAAGGCGTAAAAATTCACCCCGATTATCAAGATACGTTTATTGATGACGACGGGTATTTAGAAATATTAAAATGCGCGAAAGACCTTGATTTAATAGTGGTTACCCACGCAGGTGTCGACGCGGGCTATCGCGATAAAGCGGTAAAATGCCCACCTATTTTAGCGAGAAAAGTAATAGATAAAATAGGGCACGAAAAGTTCGTTCTTGCCCACTTTGGCGGTAACGAGCAAACTAGTGAAGTCTTAGAGCATTTAGCAGGGCAAAAGGTGTATTTTGACACGGCTTATCTTCTAAAAACGCTAAGCAAGAAAGATTTTGTTTCCGTTCTTGACAAACACGGTGAAGACAGAATTTTGTTCGCTAGCGACTTTCCGTGGAGCGATTTTGATAGCGACGTTGAAGTTATAAAGTCATACGGTTTAGGCGCTGAAATTCAAGAAAAAATTCTATATAAAAACGCTGAAAGATTGCTATGTATAAAAAGTTAGGGCTAAACGGTAACGCGCTTAAAATTATAGCGTGTATATCAATGCTAATAGACCACGTTGGGCTGATGTTACTGCCTAATGAAATTTGGCTTAGGTGTATAGGAAGAGTTGCCTTTTTAATCTTTGCGTTTTTGATATCCGAAGGCTGCTATTACACCAAGAATAAACTTAGGTATTTTCTATCCGTTTTTACGCTTGGCGTAATTTGCCAAATAGGGTTTGACCTAGTTTATAAAAACCAAGTATATCTCGGTATTTTGTTGACGTTTTCTCTATCCATTATACTTATATACTTACTCGAACAATGTAAAACGGTTTTTATAAAAAAGTCAAAGTTATACCTTAAAATTTTAGCACCCGTTTTACTTTTTTTATCAATTTTGGGGTGTTATTACGTTACTGAAAAAATCGCGTTCGACTATGGGTTTATGGGAATAATGCTACCCTTTATTTGCTCGCTTTTCGATTTTGATGGCAAGTATAATTTAAGGCTGAAAAAACTACTTTTTGTAATAGGCGCAATTATATATTTTGTTCAAAGCGACTTAAAAGAAATAATAGTTTATTCGCTTTTATCAATTCCGCTAGTGCTACTTTATAACGGCAAAAGGGGCAGTAAAAAATTGAAGTATTTTTTCTACGCCTTTTATCCCGTTCATATACTAATAATAGCAGGGCTAACCTTGGTAATTTAAGAAAAGGTAGCCCTACTTTTTTTTGTAAAATATGTATTGACGAAAGTTGTAAATTATATTATAATTTAATCACAATAAATGATAATAGGGGATTATGTGTATGAGGCAAATTATAAACATAAATCAAAACTGGGGTTTTGCAAAAGGTTTAGCAGAACTTCCAACTTCACTTGAAGGTCTTGAAATCGTTTCCGTTCCGCATTCGTGGAATAATATTGACGGGCAAGACGGCGGGAACGACTATTTCCGTGGTACTTGCTACTATGTTAAAAATATCGTAAAATCTGAACTTCCTAATTCTGAGAGATACTATCTTGAAATCAACGGTGCAAACTCAACGTCTAACGTATACTTAAACGGTGAGCATTTAAGAAAGCACGACGGTGGCTATTCTACTTACAGAATAGATATAACCGATTACTTAAAAGACGAAAACTTGTTAGTTATCGCGGTTGACAACTCGCCAAACGAAGAAGTTTATCCGCAAATGGCTGACTTTACTTTTTACGGCGGTTTATATCGTAACGTAAATATCGTTTGCGTTAACAAAACCCACTTCGACCTTGACTTTTTCGGTGGCTTAGGCGTAACCGTTACCCCCGAAATTAAAGGGGCGGATGCGGACGTTGCTGTTAAAACTTACCCCGTTAATATGGAAGACGGGCAAGAAGTTAAACTCACCGTATACGATAAAGAAGGTAAAGAAGTCGTATCCGGCGTTGGCGAAGAAGCCGTTTTAGAAATTAAAGACGTTATTTTATGGCACGGCAGAAAAAACCCGTATCTTTACACCTTAAAAGCGCAAATCGTAAACGGCGATACCGTGTTAGACGAAGTTTCGGTTAGGTTTGGTTGCAGAAGTTTCAAAATCGACCCTGAAAACGGCTTTATCTTAAACGGCGAAGAATATCCTTTAAGGGGTGTATCGCGCCACCAAGACAGGTGGGGCTTAGGTAACGCCCTTCTTCCCGAACATCACAGAGAAGATATGGACTTAATTTGTGAAGTGGGCGCAACTACTATCCGTTTAGCGCACTACCAACACGACCAGTATTTTTACGACCTTTGTGACGAAAGGGGTTTAGTTATCTGGGCGGAAATTCCCTATATTTCAAAACATATGCCGGGCGGTAGAGAAAACACTATTTCTCAAATGAAAGAACTTATCGTTCAAAACTACAATCACCCGTCTATTATCGTTTGGGGCTTATCTAACGAAATTACGATGAGCGGTGCAAACGACCCCGACCTTTTAGAAAACCACTATATCCTTAACGACTTAGTTCACTCGATGGACAAAACGCGTCTTACCACTATGGCTTGCTTAACCGCAGTTGATATGGACGAAAAGTACGTTCATATTCCAGACGTTGTTTCATATAATCACTACTTTGGCTGGTACGGTGGCGAAACGGATATGAACGGACCTTGGTTCGATAAATTCCACGCGAAATATCCAAACAAGCCTATCGGCTGTTCGGAATACGGTTGCGAAGCACTTAACTGGCACACGTCAAACCCCCAACAAGGCGACTACACCGAAGAATATCAAGCGTACTATCACGAAGAACTTATCAAACAATTCTTTGCTAGAAAGTATATGTGGGCTACCCACGTTTGGAATATGTTTGACTTTGGTGCAGACGCGAGAGCCGAAGGCGGTGAAAACGGTCAAAACCACAAGGGTTTAGTTACCTTTGATAGAAAGTATAAAAAGGACTCTTTCTACGCTTACAAAGCGTGGCTTACTACCGACCCGTTCGTTCACCTTTGTTCTAAGCGCTACGTTGATAGGGTAGAAGACGTCGTTAAAATAACCGTTTATTCTAACCTTCCCGAAGTTGAACTTTTTGCTAACGGCGTTTCGGTAGGAAAGGTTAAAGCAGAAGACCACTTCTTCCGCTTTGAAGTTAAAAACGAAGGCGAAACCAAACTCGTTGCCGTTGCAGGTGACTGTAAAGACGAAAGCGTTATCAAAAAGGTTGATAAATTCAACGAAGATTATCGCTTGAAAGAAGGTACGACCGTTCTTAACTGGTTCGACATTACCGAAGTTGAAGGCAGGCTTAGTCTTAACAGTAAACTTAGAGATATTTCTAAATCTTTCCGCGGTAAACTTATTTTAGGTAAAGTTTTACTTAAAGTTATGAAGGGTATGAAAGGCGGTAAAAAAGGTGGCGGTATGAAACTTAGCCCCGAAATGAAAGAGATGATGATGAGTTTCACTCTCCTTCGTATGACCGGCCTTATGAGTATGGTTAACGTATCCTTTACCAAAGAAGAACTCTTAAAGATTAACGCTAAACTCAATAAAATTAAAATTAAATAAACGTAAAATCAAATTAAAAAGCACCCTGTCGGGTGCTTTTTTTATCTTGCATTTTTAAGCGCGGTGAGTATTTGTTGATAATTTTCTTCCGTCCAGTCGGGGTTGATTGCAATATATACCGTTTTTGCTAAATGGTCTAACGTTGCAGGGCACATATCTTCTTTATAGTCGGGGATGATATCTTTGTTTGCCTGCATCTTAAACGGATCGAAAAGCGGGTGGAACGCGCCAACTTTGTTCATGATAGGAGTCCAGTTTTTATAAACGTGTTTACCCGTTTCAATAGGAGTCCAACCGTTAACGCCGTCTTTTTCGGCAAACGCTTTTGACTCTTCGTAACTGTTAAATCTAATTGCTAAGGTCGTACCACAGTCACCGTCTATATCGTTAGATTTAATAAAGTTATAAAGACCACTTAAATCGTTTATAAGTCTTTTTTTGAATTTTCTTAAATCTTCTAAAATGCCGTCGAGTTTTTCAATTTGCTTTCTAAGTATTGCGCTTGATATTTCGTTCGTTCTATACTCGCTACCACAAAATAGCCTTTCTTCTACACCGTTTAGTTGATCGCCAAAATACGCTACGGCGTTACTGTCGTGATATATAAGCGCGCGCTCGAATACGCCTTTGTCGCTAGTTAAAAGCGCACCGCCTTCACCACAAGAAATAATCTTAAAATAGTTAAAACTAAGCGCACCAGCGTTGCCGATAGTGCCGAGGCGTTTACCTTTGTAACTACCGCCGTCTGCTTGGCAAGCGTCTTCAATAACGGCTACGTTATACTTTTTAGCAATTTTCATAATAGAGTCCATATCGCAAGGGAAACCTTGAATATGTACGGGTATAACGGCTTTGGTGTGTTTGGTTATTTTTCGTTCGAAGTCAACGGGGTCTAACGTAAGCGTTTCGTCAACTTCTGCAAGAACGGGTATTGCGCCAACAGCAACTACCACCATTGCAGTTGCAATATAAGTATACGCTGGAACTATAACTTGATCGCCAGGGCCAACGCCTAACGCAACAAGTGCCGATGTTAACGCTGCGTGACCACTCGTCATTAAAATCGTATGATTACACTCAAACTTTTGTTTAAGTTCGAGTTCGGCGTTTTCCGTTTCTTTAAGAGCGTTGTTGATTTTGAAAAGTTTTTTACTTTCTATAACCTTAGCAACTTCATTTATTTCTTCTTGACCTATTCTATACATAATTATTACTCCTTACATTTAAGATTTTTAAGATTTTCAACCGTTTGAACGATTGCGTATTCGTCGGCATTATCGCTTATGGGTTGAATAGTTTTGATTTTGAAAGAATTAACTTCATATCCGCCAAAAGGCACGTCTTGACGGGCTGGGAAGTAGCCCTTACTTCCGTTACAAAGCGCAAGAACTAACGTCTTTTCATAAACTTTTGCGTTTTTAATTTTAATACCTATATCGGCAAAAAGTTCGTATGGGAAACTTACGAAAGCAACGTCGCCAAGCGCTATGATAGTCTGCTCAAAATATTCCCCGTCAGTTTCAACGTAATTGTCGCTATACGATTTAATAACGTTTTCATAGTACGTACGCTTAGCAACGTAGATATTTTCGGTTTTATTTTCATATTGTTTATATCCTTCGATCGCATCTTCTAACGGTATGCGCTTATCGTACGGTAACTTGACTATATATTTTTTAACGCTTAGTTTAGGTACGGTATAATCAACTATGTTTTTATAAATGCAAGATGCGTCTTTCGATGCTATTTCACCAAGTTCCAAAGCGTATTTAACCGACCTGTCTCCCGTTGTTTTGCCGTTTTTAAGCCTTGGACCAATATCGCCCTCAGGTCCGTTAAAAAATGAAGTTAAACCACCGCTTATATTTTCAATAGCGTCAACCATAGGGCCTGACCAGTCGCGCGAAATTTCAGTATTTAGACCGCTCGCCGTACCGTGACAGCCATAGTGAATAAAATTGCCTAGCGTTTGCTTGTTTTCATTAGCAAATGAAATTACCGTCATATCAGGGTCAAAAGCGCCCTCGGGGTTTTGCCCAAGTTTAATTTTGCCTTGCTCGTTAAGTTGTCGGCGGTTTATGCCAACTAGGCTTTTGCCCGATGCAACGCCCATTTTTACGGGGGTTGGGTTTAATTTTGCACCAATGCAAACTTTAACTAGATTTGGAATTAAAATCTCGCTAACGTAATTAGTGTCAACGTCGCCCCAGCCAGAGTTTCCCGATACGTTTGGACCGGAATGTGTGTGGGTGGAGTGGATAAGTACGTTTTCAGCGGGAATACCAGTTGCTATACTAATCTCTTTCAAAAGAGTGTTTGTGATAGCGTTATTGATAGAGCATAGCGTTGTGTTCAAAATAAGCGCTTGTGTGTTATTTTGCTTAAAATAATAAGCGGTTGCAGTTAAATCGTCGTTGACGCTAGTCGAATATAAATTTGGGTCGTATCCGTATAAATTACAACCGATTTTTGGTGTTATAATTTCACGCGATACGCCAAGAAATAACTTTTCAGTATTCATATTAAATAATTCCTTTTAGGTAATTTATGCTAATTTCAGCCGAAAGTAAACTGTCACCCAGGCAAACGTCTTGCTCGACTACTAGGTTTTCAATTCCTACTTCCTTTGCCGTTTGGATAATGCCTTGCATATTCATATTGCCACTACCAACTTCACTAAAAGTTACGCCGTCAACCGTTCGTTGCATATCTTTAAGGTGTAAAATTTTTATCTTTTTAGCGTTGTCTTTAATAAACTTGATAACGTCCGCACCACCGTGTTGTAGCCAGTAGGTGTCGGGCATAAGGTCGCCGTCAAAATCACTTACGATATAATCAATAGCCCTTTTACCGCTTTTTGCCTTAATAAACTCGTGGCTGTGGTTATGATAAGAAAAAGTGAACCCGTTTTGATTAGCAATTTTACAAAATTCGTTCGCGCGATTTATCATTGAAATGGCATCGTCTCCCGTTTCGTCAGCGCTAATACCTATATCCGTTCCGCCAGAAAGCCTTAACGCCTCAAAAAGCCTATCCGTATAATTTTCGCAAGTGGTAAGATTGCAAAGCGCGCCTATAACCTTTATGCCTACGTTTTTAGATGCTTTTGCGGTGAGTTCAATAGTTTCTATTCCGCCTGCTAGTTGAACAGCGTCGTACCCTAAGCCTTTAAGTTTTTTTAAGGCCATTTCCGCATCTTCCAAAGTTTTAGTGTATTTTCTAATAGTGTAAAGTTGAATTGCTAACATAATCCACCCCCCATAATATTGTAAATTTATTGTACAACGCGCAAGTGGTAGTTGCAAGTCATTTATTTTACTAAAATACCCAAAAATTCACTATAATCATTGACGGGTTGTGGCGCTTATGTTATAATTTTCATAGTAATTAGCGATATTTATGCCAAAATTGATAAAATTGCAGAGGAAGTTTTATAAATGATTTACCAAAAAATTCTTAACGATAACACGCCTTATATTGCTAAAACGGGTAGGCTTAGCGCTTTTATAGAACATCGCCACGCTGACGTTGAAATTCACTACGTTTTAGAAGGATATGCAAACCTTGTGATAGACAAGAAAAAATATAGGCTTAAAAGCGGGGATATTGCGGTGGTTTTGCCTATGCAATCACACGGGGGTGCTTCAAAGTGAAAACAACAAGAGTTTTATGGCGGTGTTTGGTGTAAGTTTGCTAAAAAAGTTTTTTACGCCTTTTACTAAAAGGGAGTTTTTATCCTACGTTTATTCGCTATCGAGTAGTGAAGAAGACGTAAAAATGAAAGAAATTTTATTAGAAACTTCTTTATTAGCGCAAAAAAACGGAGAAGAAGTTGAGTTGTTATTAACGTCAAATCTATATAGAATATGCGCTTTTTTGCTTGAAAAACTTTGCGTTAAAGACCAGGTTAAAATTGAAGATTTAACGCAAGTTGAGGCGCTTGATAAGGCGTTAGAATTAGTGTATTATAACTATTTTGAGCCCATTACCGTTGACGACGGGGCAAGGGTAACCGGTTACGGAAAAAGTAATTTTTGTAAAATTTTCAAAAAGGTTACGGGATATACTTTTCACGATTTTTTGAATAGAAGAAGGGTTGAAGTTGCGGTTGGGCTTTTAACTCAAAGTAATATGTCTGTTACTGATATTTCTATGGAAGTAGGTTTTAGCGAGGCCAAAACTTTTTGTAGAGTGTTTAGAGAGATAAAGGGCGTAACGCCACTTAAATACAAAAATCAAGAAAAAGCTAAATTGTTGTGCAGTTATACAATATAATTGTCAAAAAATATATACGCTTGACAAAATAGGCTGTATTTTGTATAATTTTTATTGACAATTTCATATACTTTTTTACTAAATATATAAGATAAAATTGGAGAAGATTTATGAAAATTTTAATTTCGACTGATACTTCTTGTTTAATAAACTACGAATCGTTAAAAAAATACGATATAAGCGTATTTCCGTTAAACGTTATTATTGATGGAGAAGAGTATTTAGACGGTATTACTATCAATCAAAATGAACTTAGAGACGCTATGCGTTCAAATAAAAAAATACAAACGTCAACCCCACCGCTTGGCGAAGTTATCGAGTATTTTGAAAAACTTTTTGAAAAGGGTTACGACCATATTATTCACTTTACGATATCTAGTAAACTCTCTTCAATGAACGATTTATTTTCTAACGTTGCTAAGACTAACTTTGAAGGAAAAGTTACGGTAATTGATTCGCTTGGGCTTTCTATTCCTATGCTTGCTGAGGTTTTTACCGCGTATGAAATGGCTCAAAACGGCAGCTTGGTAGAAGAAATCGTTAAAGCGGTAGAAGATAGGAAAAATGGCGATACGGTAGTGTTTATTCCCGAAAACTTAATCGCTCTTAAAAACGGTGGTAGAATATCCCCTGCGATTGCTATGATAGGTAACACTATCGGCATAAAGCCTGTTATTTATTTAATTGACGGTAAACTTGAAAAAACCGAAATGACTAGAAAGGTTAAACTATCGTTTACCCAAAGGGCTGACGAATTCGTTGTTAAATTTCCGCCTAGCGATTACGATTACACCGTAATTAGTTTTGACGTTAACGAGTTAACTTATAATTACATTTGTGACTACGTACAAAATAAAATCGGCAAGCAAAAGGTTGTAAAAGGCATAATTCCTATCAACGTTTGCGCTCACTGTGGTCCTGGCACTATGGGGCTTTTGGTTACTAAAAAAATCAACGGAAAGTCGATTATTGAATTTATTTAATTACTAAGATTTAATAAAAGAATTTACTATGAGTTTAATAATAAAAGAAGTTACAACTAAAAAAGAACTTAAAGCGTGGGTAAAATTTCCAAACGTTTTGTACAAAAAAGTACCTGCCTACGTTCCCTTTTTAACGGTTGACGAGATTTCTACCTTTACAATAGATGAAAATCCCGCCTTCGAGTATTGTGACGTAAAATTACTTCTTGCGTATCGCAACAACAAAATAGTTGGTAGAATAGGCGGTATAATAAACCACGCAGCCAACAAAAAGTGGGGGCAAAACCGCATTAGGTTTACAAGATTTGATTTTATTGACGATTTTGAAGTTTCAAAAGCGTTGTTTAACGAAATTGTTAAGTGGGGAAAGTCTTTTGGGTACAGCGAAATCGTAGGACCTATCGGTTTTCACGATATGGACCACGAAGGTATGCTAGTTGAAGGGTTTGACGAACTCAATATGTCAATAACCTTTTACAACTACCCATACTACGTTAAGCATATGGAAATGCTTGGGCTCAAAAAGGATATTGACTGGGTTGAATTTCAACTTAAAGTTCCTGAAAAAATTAACCCCAAACTCCAAAAACTTAACGACTTTTTGTCAAAGCGAGTTGACTATGAACTCGTAAGGTACACCGACCGTAAAGTTTTAGAAAAGGACGCGTACGAGGCTTTCAAAGTAATCGACGAGGCGTTTTCAATTTTATACGGCACCGTTCCGCTGACTGACGCCGTTATCGACAAAGCGATTAAAGACAACGTTTCTATGATGAACCTTAAATATATAACGTCTATAAAGGATAAGTCGGGCGAAATTATAGGGTTTGCGGTATTAGTTCCTTCAATAGCAAAGGCGCTTAAAAAGTCTAACGGCAAATTGTTGCCGTTCGGTATGTTTAGGTTGTTAAGGGCACTTCAAGGCAGGAACGACACGCTTGAAATGTTCTTCGTGGCGATAAAGCCCGAGTATCAAAAGAAAGGTATTCCCGTAATTTTAATTAACGAGATGATTAACGTTTGCATTGAAAATGGCATAAAGTATTGCGAAACGGGTCCCGAACTTGAAACGAATAAAGACGTGCAGAGTTTATGGAAGAATTTTGACGACGTTCGTCAGCACAAGCGCCGTCGTTGTTGGATAAAAGAAATTTAATGAAAAAGCAAGGAATATTATTCAAAATCATTAAAGGCATAGTTAAATTATTCTACAAAACCCCCGAATTTTCGGGGGTTGAAAATTTACCTAGCGAGCCTACCATAATTATAGGTAACCACGCGCAAATGCACGGGCCTATCGTTGCCGAGGCGTATATGCCCGAAAACACTTTCATTTGGCTAACGGGCGAAATGCTTTCGGTAAAAGAAATTCCAAGTTACGCCTACGAAGATTTTTGGCGGTTAAAACCCAAAAGCGTAGCGTGGTTTTATAAAGGGTTATCCTACGTTATAGCACCGCTATTTTCCTATATTTTCAACAATGCAAAAGGCATAGGCGTTTATAAGGATATTAGGATAGCAAACACCTTCAAAAACACCGTTTTAAGGCTAAAAGAAGGCAATAACGTGGTTATTTTCCCAGAAGGTAGAACTGAGTATAACGAGATTGTTAACGACTTTCAAAAAAACTTCGTTGACGTGGCGCGCGTTTACTATAAAGCAACTAAAAAGGAAATTACTTTTACGCCTTGTTATATCGCGCCTAGTTTACATAAAGTCGTTTACGGTAAACCTATAAAGTTTGATAGCACAGCCGATTATAAACTTGAAAAAGAAAGAATTATTGAAGAGTTAAAAAAAGAAATAACTTTACTTGCAAAGAGTTTACCGGTTCATACGGTAGTTCCGTATGCAAATATAAAAAAGAAAAACTATCCAAAATCAAAATAAAAATCTCCGCAAGTCGCGGAGATTTTTTTATACAATAAATAGCATAACCGTAGTTAAAATTATTAAAAATGCAAAGTTGAAAAGTGAAAATAGCCCTACGTATTTAAGCGTTTTATCGGGGTTGTGTTTTATGTATTCTCTAAACGTTATCAAACTTGCAAGCGAAGATATAAGCGTTCCTACACCGCCGATATTTACGCCGACAAGTAGCGCCCCGTAATTAGTGGTGAATTTAGAAAGTAGTATCGCCGTTGGAACGTTACTTATAATTTGGCAAGATATAACGGGTGTTAGCAAGGGGCTTTTTTCCATTAAAGAAGAAAGCGCCTTTTCAATAATGGGAATTCTTGCCGTATTGCCTGCAAATATAAAGAACATAACGAAAGTTAAAAGTAAGCCGTAATCTACTTTTTTAAGGGCGCTTTTGTCCATAAAAAGTAGCACCGTAACGATAATAAATAGACCTATAAGGTAGTTAACTACTCTAAACACTATAATAATAGACAGCGCAAAAAGAAGTAGATATATTATAGTTTTTGCCTTTGGAAGTTTAGTTTGAGCATCTTCAATACTAAGTGGTTCGTTTTTAACGAATAAACAGCAAACGGTAATTAGCGCAACCGATAAAAAAAACGGAACTAGCATTATTCCCATAAACTCTAAGTTGCCTATATTAAAATACGTGTAAAGGTATAGATTTTGCGGGTTTCCAAACGGGGTAAGCATACCGCCAAGGTTTGCCGCAATATTTTGCATAATAAAGGTAAACGCCATTAAACGCTCTTTTTTAGTAGACGTTAAAACAAAATACCCAAGCGGTAAAAAGGTAAGTAGCGCCATATCGTTGGCAATTAGCATAGAACCTATAAACGTAACGTAAACGAGCGCTAAAATTGCCGAGCGCGTGTTTTTGAATACCGTTACTATCTTAGTTGCTAAAACGGTGAAAAACCTTACGCCTTTAAGTGCGTTTACTACCGCAAGAACGCAAAATAAACAAGTAAGCGTCTTAAAATCAAAATAGCCTAGATATTTATCGTCAGGCGGAATTATAATAGACGTAATTATCGCAAGCAAGGTCGCGATACATAAAACGGCGTTGTCTTTCAAAAAATGAAAAATGCCGTCTAAAAAATGATGGTCTATACGTTTTTTAGGGTGGTAAGTTAAGTGCATAGTTATCCTTCGTTTACAAAAACAAGCAAATTATATCACAACTTTATAAAAAATCAAATTATTTAAGCGCAAAGTTTGCAATTTCATATAAAAACGTTTGACTTTATCAATTTAGCGTGCTAAACTGTAATAAATAATTTAAGGACGTGTGTTTTATGAACGAACTTGAAAAACAATATTGTGAAAACCTATATAAAGCCATATTAAAACTTGAAACCGTTGAAGATTGCCGTAAATTCTTTGAAGATATTTGCACCATTAAAGAAGTGTTAGATATTTCTCAGCGCTTAGAAGTGGCAAATCTTTTATCAAACGGTAAAAACTATCAAGAAGTATCAAAGGCGACGGGTGCTAGTACGGCTACCATAAGCAGGGTTTCAAGGTGCTTAAACTACGGTTCGGGTGGATATAAACTAGTAGTTAAAAAGGATGAAGACTAATATGAACGATTTACTTAAAGTTTTATCACAAGAAGAATATATATCTTTAACTTTGCGCTCTCTATACAGTGGTAAAGGGTATCAAAAATACCGTATGAGCAAGTTTGAAGAGTACGACTTATACGTTAAAAATAAAGACTTTTTGGTTTCCGATAGCGTTATAACGTTTACTGACACTAACGGAAAACTTCTCGCCCTTAAACCGGACGTAACTTTGTCAATCGTTAAAAACAGCAAAGATATCGACGGGGTTATGAAGGTATATTACGATGAAAAGGTTTACCGCGTTTCAAAAGGCACGGCTAGTTTCAAAGAAATATCGCAACTAGGCTTAGAGTGTATAGGCGAGATTTCAAACGATATAATATCCGAAGTTTTATATCTAGCGGGAAGTAGTTTAGAACTCATTTCTAAAAACAACGTTTTAGCGGTGTCTAGCCTAAACCTTATTTCCGCCGTATTAAGTTACGCAAATATCGCAGGCGACTTAAAAGGGCAAATTATTAAACTTTTGGGTGATAAAAATTTATTCGCGATTAAAGAATTACTCGTGGCAAACGGCGTTCAAGGTAAGGCGTACGACCTTGTAACTATGCTAGTTACCGTGTACGGCAAGGTAAATTCTAGTTTGAACGCGCTTGACGGTTTCGTGGTGAACGACGCTACTAAAACCGCGGTAGCCGAACTTAAATCGGTTATAGCAAAAAGCGTTAGCCTTGGGTTATCTGCGGATAAACTTATGATAGACTTTTCAGTCGTGAACGACGCGAAATACTATAACGGCATAGCGTTTAAGGGGTTTATAGAAGGCGTTCCCACGGGGATATTATCTGGCGGTCAGTACGACAATTTGATGAAGAAGATGAACAAGCGTTACGGTGCTATCGGTTTTGCCGTGTATCTTGACGAAGTTTCAAGGGTAAAGGGGGAATAATATGGATAAGTTTATAAACGTTGCTCTCCCAAAAGGTAGGCTTGGCGAAAAGGTTTACGATATGTTCGAGCGCGCGGGGTATTCTTGCCCGTCTATTAAAGAAAATAGCCGTAAACTCATATTTGAAAATGCAGATAAAAAGGTAAGGTTTTTCTGGGTAAAACCAAGTGACGTTGCTATTTACGTAGAGCGTGGCGCTGCCGATATAGGCGTTGCGGGTAAAGATATATTATGCGAATATAACCCCGAAGTTTACGAACTATTAGACCTTAAAATCGGCAAGTGCAGTATGGCGGTTGCAGGTAAAAAAGGGTTTCAAGACGATAGAAATAAAACGCTTAGAGTTGCAACTAAGTTTGTAAATATTGCTAAAAAATACTACGCTGAACACGGTAGGGATATAGACGTTATAGCCCTAAACGGCTCGATAGAACTCGCGCCTATACTCAGTTTGTCCGACGTTATCGTAGATATCGTTGAAACGGGCTCAACCTTAAAAGAAAACGACCTTGAAGTCATTGAAAAGTTTTTACCTATAAGCGCAAGGCTTATTGCTAATAAATCAAGTTTTAAGTTCAAAACTGAAATCATTGTAGACGTTCAAGAAAAACTGTCAAAAGAAGTAGATAAATTATGATTAAAATAGTCTTAGAAGACCTTAGTAAAAGAGAAGAAATATTTTCCGCAAAAGAAAGCAAGCGCGACGTGTCTTCAATAGTAACCGAAATTATTGAAAAGGTTAAAAAAGAGGGCGATAAGGCGATTATCGAACTTTGTGAAAAGTTTGATAAGGCAAAACTAACCACCTTAAAGGTATCAGAAGAAGAAATTGAAACCGCTTATAACAAGGTAGAAAAAGAGTTTATTAAAACGCTGGAATTCGCGTCTAAAAACATATACGAGTTCCACTCAAAACAAAAGCGCAACGGCTTTGAAATTAAGCGTGACGGCGGTGTTATAGTAGGTCAAAAAATAATACCTATCGAGCGCGCTGGCATATACGTTCCAGGGGGTACTGCGTCATACCCGTCAACCGTGCTTATGGACGCGATACCCGCTATCGTAGCAGGTTGCAGTAGGGTTGTAATGGTAACTCCGCCAAATAAAAACGGAGAGATAAACCCTTACATTTTAGCGTCTGCTAAAATTGCGGGCGTTACCGAAATTTATAAAGTAGGCGGTGCGCAAGCGATAGCAGCGCTAGCGTACGGAACGGAAAGTATTCCAAAGGTAGATAAGATAGTAGGTCCTGGTAACGCCTTCGTTGCCGAGGCTAAAAAGCAGGTGTTTGGCGAAGTTTCTATCGATATGATAGCAGGACCTAGCGAGATACTCGTGGTATCGGACAATAAGTCTAACCCCCGTTTTGTAGCGGCGGACCTTTTATCCCAAGCCGAGCACGACAAAATGGCAAGCGCGGTACTAGTAACTAACGATATAGAGTTTGCTAAAAAAGTTCAGCAAGAAATTGAACTTCAACTAGATAATCTTGAAAGAAAGGATATTGCAAGGTCGTCTATTGACGATTACGGTAAAATTATCGTAACAAGTAGCATTGAAAGGGCGATAGAAGTTTCTAACCTTATCGCGCCCGAGCACTTAGAACTTTGCCTTGATAACCCTTTTAGTTATCTTGATAAAATCAAGCACGCGGGCTCGGTATTTTTAGGTAGATACACCCCAGAGGCGGTTGGCGACTATTTGGCTGGTTGTAACCACACGCTACCTACTAGCGGTACGGCAAGGTTTTCTAGCGCCTTATCGGTTGACGATTTTATAAAGAAAACGCAGTACGTTTACTACGACGAAAACGCGCTTTCACAAGTTGCCGATAAAATCGACCTTTTTGCCAAGAAAGAGGGCTTAACCGCACACGCAAAAAGCGCAACTATTAGATTTGAAAAATAATATGAGTACATTTCTTAACGATAAAATTAAAAACTTAACCCCGTACGTTCCGGGCGAACAACCCAAAGAACGCAAGTTTATAAAACTTAACACTAACGAGTCGCCGTTCCCACCGTCAAGCCTTGCAATTAGCCTTGCTAATGAAGAACTTTCAAAGGTGAATTTATATCCCGACCCAGACTGTAAAGACCTTATTTTAGAAATTGCAAACGCGGTAAAAGTAAAACCGCAAAACGTTATCGTATCAAACGGGTCTGACGAAGTTTTGAACTTTGCCTTCATTTCGTATTGTGACGATAATAACCCCGCAGTTTTCCCCGACATCACTTATGGTTTTTACAAGGTTTTTGCGGGCGTGAACGGAGTTCCGTATAAAGAAATTCCATTAAATAGCGACTTTACTATTAGCGCAAGCGATTATATAAACTCTAAGGGCGTTATATTTATTGCTAACCCCAACGCGCCAACGGGTATCAATATGCCTATAAGCGAGATTGAAAAAATCGTTGCAAGTAACCCAAATCGCGTGGTTGTTATCGACGAGGCGTACGTAGATTTTGGTGGCGAAAGCGCAATACCGCTTATTTCTAAGTACGACAATTTGCTAGTTACTCAAACCTGTTCAAAATCGCGTTCAATGGCGGGCGCAAGGCTAGGCTTTGGCGTTGCTAGTGAAAAAATTATTCAAGACCTTAACACAGTTAAATACTCAACTAACCCCTATAACGTAAATAGGGTAACTTCCGCTTTGGGTATAGGCGCGTTAAGAGATAAAAAGTATTTTGAAGATAACTGCGCTGAAATTATTAAAAATAGAGAGTTTTTAACGCAAGAAATTATAAAACTCGGCTTTACGGCAACTTGTTCACGCGCCAACTTCGTATTTATAAAGCACGAAAGCGTTAGCGGTAAAGAACTGTATCTAAAACTTAAAGACAAGGGCGTTCTAGTTCGCCATTTCGATAAAGAAAGAATTTCAAACTATCTAAGAATTACCGTTGGTAGTTTTGAAGAAACCTTAGCGCTTATAACCGCGCTTAAAGAGATTTTAGGAGAGTAGTTATGAGAAAATCATACCTTGAAAGAAAAACCAAAGAAACCGATATTAAACTTTCTATCAACCTTGACGGTACCGGCGTTTCAAACATAAACACGGGTAGCGGTTTTTTAGACCATATGCTTACCTTGTTTTCAAAACACTCGCGCTTTGATTTAACCGTTGAGTGCAGTGGCGATACTTGGGTTGATTTTCACCACACCGCCGAAGATATCGGCATAACCTTAGGGCTTGCATTTAAGCAGGCGCTAGGCGACAAAAAAGGCATCACCCGTTACGGCGATACCATACTTCCTATGGACGAGGCGCTTATTCTATCCGCAGTAGATATCTCGGGTAGAAGTTATTTGGGCTACTCATTAAAACCGCGCGCTAAAAAAGTAGGCGAGTTTGACGTTGAACTCGTAGAAGAATTTTTTATAGCCTTTACTCAAAACGCGGGGCTTAATTTGCACGTTACCCAACTTGCAGGCAAAAACACCCACCATATATTAGAAGGTGCGTTTAAGTCGGTTGCAAGAAGTCTAAAATGTGCCGTTAAAATTGACGAAACTCTAAACGGAGAAATTCCGTCAACAAAAGGAGTTTTATAATGGTAGTTATCGTTGATTACGGCGTTGGCAACTTATTCTCGCTAAAAAGTTCGTTCAAGGCTATCGGGGTTGACGCGATATGTTCAAGCGATAAAGAAGTTATAAAAAGCGCTGATAAAATTATTCTACCTGGCGTTGGCGCGTTTGAAGACGCGTCTTATAAACTCTTTTCGTCTGGGCTAGCGGAAGTCGTTATAAACCAAGCGAAAAAGGGCGTTCCGCTACTTGGAATATGTTTAGGAATGCAACTGTTATTTGATAAAAGTTACGAGTACGGCGAGCATAAAGGTTTGGGCTTAATTAGTGGCGGAATCCGCCCTATAAGTGACGTTTTACCCAAAAACCTTAAAATTCCGCACATAGGTTGGAACGCGCTTTCCTTTACTAAAAAGAGTAAAATTTTCAAGTACTTAAACGAGGGTGACTGCGTTTATTTCGTTCACTCATACTACGGTGCTAACTGTTTGGGTAGTGTTAGTGCAACAACCGAGTACGGCGCAACGCTAACCGCCGCGGTTGAAAACGGCAACGTTTACGGTTGCCAGTTCCACCCCGAAAAAAGTGGAGAAGTTGGGCTTAAAATATTAAAGGCGTTTTGCGAAAGTGAGGGGTAAATGAAGTTATTTCCTGCGATAGATTTATACGGCGGAAAGGCCGTTAGGCTTTATAAAGGCAATTATAACGAGATGACCGTGTATAGCGACAATCCCGTAGAAATTGCGCTTGACTTTAAGCGCCAAGGTGCAAAATATATGCATATCGTTGACCTTGAAGGGGCTAAAACGGGCGGTACGCCCAACCTTGAAACCATTAAAAACATCATAGAAAACGTTGGTATTTTCGTTGAAGTTGGCGGTGGAATTAGAAGTTTAGAAGTAATAGATAAGTACGTTCAAGCAGGCGCAAAAAGGGTAATTCTTGGAACTTCCGCAGTAGAAGATAGAGCGTTTTTGTTAAAGGCGCTAGAACTTTACGGCGATAAAATTGCCGTTGGCGTTGACATTAAAGACGGGTTCGTTGCAATAAAGGGGTGGACTGAAAAGTCTACGCTTAACGCTTTCGAATTTATGAAAGACCTTGAAAATATAGGCGTTAAAACGGTAATTTGTACCGACATTTCGAAAGACGGTGCTATGCAAGGCACTAACCACGACCTATACAAAAAACTTAGCGAAGAATTATCAATAAACGTAATAGCGTCGGGTGGTGTTTCTTCGATAGAAGACGTTTCAAAACTTAAAAATCAAAACGTTTACGGCGCGATAATAGGCAAGGCTTATTATATAAAGGCGATTGACCTAAAAACCGCGATAGAGGTTGCAAATGATAACTAAAAGAATTATTCCGTGTTTAGACGTGAAAAACGGCAGAGTCGTAAAAGGCGTTAATTTTGAAGGCTTGTCTGACGTTTCGTCCCCCGTAGAACTAGGAAAGTTTTATAGCGATAACGGTGCGGACGAACTCGTGTTTTACGACATAACCGCTAGTAGTGACGGTAGAGCAATTTTTACCGATATATTAAAGGAAGTAGCATCTACCATATTTATACCGCTCACCGTTGGCGGTGGCATAAACACTTTGGGCGATTTTGATAGGGTGCTTAAATGCGGGGCGGATAAAGTATCTGTAAACTCTGGCGCAATTAAAAACCCAAACCTTATATACGAGGCCGCTAAGCGCTACGGCGATCAATGCGTAGTTCTATCCGCTGACGTAAAAAGGGTAAACGGCAAGTTTACAGTTTTTGCAAAAGGCGGTAGAGAAAATACGGGGATGGACGCGCTTGACTGGATAAAGCGTGGCGTAGATAACGGCGCAGGCGAGATAGTTCTTAACTCGATAGATACCGACGGAGTGAAAGGTGGCTTTGATATCGAAATGTTAAGTGCCGTTTGCGATATAGTTTCAGTTCCCGTAATCGCGTCTGGCGGTGCTGGAAATATAGGGCATTTCGTGGAACTTTTTAACACTTTACCAAAAGTTGACGCGGGGCTTGCCGCATCGATATTCCACTTTGGCGAAGTTAGTATTAAAGACCTAAAACAACAACTTAAATTAAACGGTATTCCCGTTAGAATTATATAGGAGAGAGAATATGATAAATATTGAAAATCTTAAATTTGACGAAAAGGGGCTTATTCCTGCAATAGTAGTTGACGCGATTTCTAAGGAAGTTTTAACCCTTGCTTATATGAATAAAGAAAGTTTGCAAATTACAATGGAGAAAAAACTCACTTGTTTTTGGTCTAGGTCAAGACAAAAACTTTGGCTTAAAGGCGAAACGAGTGGCAACTATCAACACGTTGTGTCTATCACTGCGGACTGTGATAACGACGCGCTTATGGTATTAGTAGAGCCTGACGGTCCTGCCTGCCACACGGGCGAAAAGTCTTGCTTTTTCAACCCCGTTTTTGAAAATGACGAACTTAAAGAGTTTTCTCTTAACGCTTTAATGAAACTTATCGAGGGTAGAAAGATAAACAAAACCGAAGGTTCGTACACAACTTATTTATTTGAAAAGGGACTTGACAAAATTCTTAAAAAAGTGGGCGAAGAGTGTACCGAAGTTATTATCGCCGCAAAAGCTAACGACAAAAAGGAAACTATCTACGAAATTGCAGACCTTTGCTATCACACGCTCGTTCTTATGATAGAGCAAGGAATTAGCCTTGAAGATATCCACAAAGAACTATCTTCACGCCACGTAATCGACAAAAAAGTAAAACAAGAAAAAATGACGAAATAAGAAAAAAGCGACCGATAGGTCGCTTTTTTAGTGGTTTAATTGTCTTTTATATACGTTATAATATCTTCAACGTTGCAGTCTAAAATCTCACATAAATCGTTTAGTTTAGCGGTGGTTATTCCACCGCCTTTTTTTATTCTATCAATTGTTGCAGAACTAATACCGTATTTATAAATTAACGTATAAGTGGAAACGTTTTTCTTTTTTAACGTATCGAAAAAAGGTTTGTAAGATATCATACTTAAAGTATATATTATAATCATTTACTTGACTATACTCATAAAAATGACTATAATAATATTATATATCAAGAATAAGGAGGCTATGTATGAAATCTAAACTACTCACAATTTTAACTTCCATTATGCTATTGTGTTTGTGTTTATTCACGCTAACTGCTTGTGAAGAAGACAGTTCGGACGGAAGCACAAGTGATAGCATAGATTATTCTAAATATGATTATTACGGAAATTATACGCTTGATATGCAGTTAACTATGGGAGAAATAGACCTTGAGTTACGTCTTAACAAAACAGGAACTTATAATTTAGTTATGAGTGGACATCAAAACTATAACGTTTTTAACGTAACGGAAATAGGCAATTATTCTATGGAAAAATTTGCAAAACCACGTAAAACGGAAACAATGCAAGCAATTTACGAGTTAAAATTGACGCCAATTAAAAGCACTGGTTTTTATGAAAGTATAATAAATTTAAATAATATAGGATACGTTTCGCAAGTGCAATGTGCAAATTTATTATGGATTTATTATGATTTTTATAATGAAACCCCTACTTTATTTCTACAAAAAGAAACTGGTGAAGGACATAAGTTTTCGTTTGCGCCACTTTCATATGCGATAGAGTACTATGCGGAAGAAGGTGGAACAATTGAAGGCAATACGTTACAATCGGTTAAAGAAAACGAAAATGGTACTGAGGTCACCGCAGTTCCAAATTACGGCTATGCTTTTGCAAGTTGGAGCGATGGGGTTACCACAGCCACAAGAAAAGAATCAAACGTAAATTCTGACATAGAAGTAACGGCAAATTTTGTTGAGGCTTTGCCTAAATATACGCTCACATATACTTGTACGTACGGTGGAACTTTACAAGGCGAACTGTCTCAAACGCTATTTCAAGGTTTAGACGGAACAAAGGTTACAGCTGTTCCCAACAAAAGATTACATAGTGAAGATTATCCATATCAATTTATAGAGTGGAGCGACGGTGTAAAAACTGCTGAAAGAACAGACCTTAACGTTCAAGACAATATGTCCGTAACGGCTATATTCAAACCACAGTTTAGGTATTATGCAGAAAATTGTAATGGTGGAAGAATAGAAATTTCTACAGATACTGCAAATTATGCAAATAATTATACTGTAACTGCAACGGCAATAGCCGACGAGGGTTGGGTTTTCGTTGAGTGGAAAGACGGAGTAAAAACTGAAACTCGAACTGATGTGCTTACAAGAGATACAAGTGTTCAAGCAGTTTTTGCAAGAGAAATTAACGTAATTGCAACTACTGGTGGAAAAATTATAAATCGCGAAGAGGTAACTGCAGAACGTCAAATTACGTTGCATATAAAGCCACCAACAAACTTAGAGACAATTTATTACATACAAGCAATAGCTGACGAAGGATATAAGTTTGTTGGTTGGTCATCAAGCGAAAACGGGAGCTATATTGTTAATATCAACGAAACTGAAATGATTGATTTCTATTTTGATTACAACACATATTATGCAATATTTGCTGTTAATGGCGAGCAAGGCGGTCAATCAGGAGGAATTAGCGGAGATAATAATCAAGAAGATGGAAATTCTGGTGCGACTGAAGACGATAATCAAGATAACGCTACGCAAGACTATGAGTTAGAATACGTTTATAGTGAGAAATTGCAAGGTTATTCTGTTGCAGGAATAAACATGAATAGTGAGAGTGAAACGCTTTATGACGTAACTATTCCCTCAACTTATCGTTCGGTTGCAGTTAAAGGAATAGATGATAATGCATTCGCATATTGCAGAGCATTAAAAAGCGTAACGATAGAAAATGGTATAACAATTATAGGTTCTTCTGCGTTCTATTCTTGCGATTCACTTACGAGCGTAACTATAGGTAACGGTGTAACAAGTATAGGTTCTTATGCGTTCGAGTATTGCGATTCACTCACGAGTATAGTAATCCCCGACAGTGTAACTAGTATAGGCAATAGGGCGTTCTATAATTGCGATTCACTTAAATATAACGTAAAAGACAATCTTAGATATTTAGGTAATAGTGAAAATCCTTATTTATACTTAGCAGGCACAACTTCAAACTCTATAACCACTGCTACTATTGATAATAATTGTAAATTTATAGGTTCTTCTGCATTCTATAATTGCGATTCACTCACGAGTATAGTAATCCCCGATAGTGTAACTAGTATAGGTGATTGGGCATTCGCTGATTGCACTTCACTCACTAGTATAGTAATCCCCGACAGTGTAACAAGTATAGGTTATTGTGCGTTCGATGATTGCGATTCACTCACAAAAGTAAATTATTTAGGCACAATAGATAGTTGGGTTCAAATAGAGTTTGATGACGCTAGTTCAAACCCGATATATTATGCAGATAATCTATATATAAATGACTTGCTTGTAGCAGAAGCGATATTAACGTCAGCAACAAAAATATCTAGTTATGCGTTCTATAATTGCGATTCACTCACGAGTATAGTAATCCCCGATAGTGTAACTAGTATAGGTGATTGGGCATTCGCTGATTGCACTTCACTCACTAGTATAGTAATCCCCGACAGTGTAACAAGTATAGGTTCTTTTGCGTTCGATTGGTGCACTTCACTTATGAGTGTAACTATAGGTAACGGCGTAACTAATATAGGTTATGAGGCGTTCTATTATTGCAGAAAACTTATAAGTATAGTAATTCCCGATAGCGTAACAAGTATAGGTTATGGTGCGTTCTGTTATTGCGATTCACTCACGAGTATAATAATCCCCGACAGTGTAACTAGTATAGGTGGTTCTGCGTTCGCTTATTGCGATTCACTCACGAGTATAGTAATCCCCGATAGTGTAACTAGTATAGGTGATTCTGCGTTCGAGTATTGCTATAAACTTGTAGAGGTAATAAATAATTCGTCTAATATAACGGTGGAAAAAGGCTCAGAGGATAATGGTTATTTAGGATATTACGCACTTTCAGTATTTAATAGTGGTGATACTTACGTAAATAGATTTTCAACCAATAGTAACGGCTACGTTATTTATACTGAGGGTGAAGATAAGATTTTAGTTAAATACGTTGGTGAACAAACTGAGTTAACACTGCCAAATGATATAACTAAAATTCATCAATCCGCTTTCTATAATAACAACAAACTTACAAGTATAGTAATCCCCGATAGTGTAACGAGTATAGGGGATTCTGCGTTCTATGATTGCGATTCACTCACTAGTATTAAATATCGAGGAAGTCAGTCACAATGGTCGGCTATAAGCAAAGCTTCTGATTGGAACAGTTATACAGGCAATTATACGATTACTTATAATTACACAGGCGATTGATAAAGTAAGAAAATTTATCTAAGCAAAAAACGGCGGATTGAATAATCCGCCGTTTTTAATATTTGTTGTACTATACATAAAAAAGCGACCGATAGGTCGCTTTTTTAGTGGTTTTATATATTACTTTTTCTTTTTCTTAAATTCTTTCATACCGTTGGTGCTACCGCCGTCACAAAGCACGTCAACACCGGCAAGATAACCGTTTCTTTCGTCCGCTACGGTTGCAAGAGCGTAGCCGAGTTCTTCGGGTTTACCCATTCTTTCTTCGGCTGAGAAGGGGATAAGCATACCGCCGTCTTCCTTTTCAAGGTTGCCCATATCGGTTGCAATAAGGCCAGGGCTAAGCGATACCACGCGGATACCTTTTAAGCCGTACTCAAACGCGCACTTTTTAGCGTACCAAACTACGAAATTTTTAGAAAGCGAGTAAGCAAAGCCTTTTTGTTGGTATTCGCCCTTTGCCATACTAGCGCGTTTAACGAGAGTTTTAACGAATTTATCTTCGTCAGTTTCCGCAAGGGCGTACGCCTTTTTAGGAATAATGAACGAAGGAAGAATATACGCTGAGTTTGAAGAAACGTCAACGATAACGCTACCCGGTTTCATAACCTTTGAAAACTCTTGGTTAACGTACACCGTGCCGAGCGCGTTGATTTTAAGTATACCTTCGGGCGTGCCTTTCATTGCAGGAGATACGCCTGCCGAGTTGATTACGTTTTTAATTTCGCCAAGCGAGAGCGCGAATTCAACGAGTTCTTTAACGCTTTCTCTGCTAGACGTGTCACACGTTTTAGCGTAAGCGTCAAAACCTAACTCTTTAAGTTGTGCTACCGCACCTTCGAGTTTTGACATAGTTCTACCAGAAACTACGATAATTTTGTCTTTGGGCATAAACTTAGCGGCTTCAAAACCCATACCGCTACCGCCACCTGTTATTACACATACGTTTGCCATAAAAATTCTCCTTTCGTTTTTTATTTTAGTTTACCAAAATAGCCAAAACTTGTCAATATCGGCGCAAAAAAAAGACTGAACGGAAGTTCAGTCTTTTACCTTAAATAAGTTCTTTTACTAATTTTTTAGCAAGGGCGATTTCTTCTTCCGTAACTTCTTCGTCAAAATCGTTGAACGGAACGTTATCGATATCTTTGTTAACTAGCATACCGTACCAAAGAAGCGCTACTGCGTATCTAGAAATGCCAAGCGAGATGTGGTGATTATCTCTATGCGTGTGGTTGATGCCCGCGTCAAACAACTTTTGAATAAGTTTGCCAGATGGAATAATACCGTCTGCTTTTATATACTCTGCCATTTTGTTGTACGCGTCTTCAACCTTTTCAAACATTTCGGCGCTGTTTTTGAAGCCCATTGTTTCAAGCCTTGGCGAATCGTTGTGATATGCCCAAGTTTGATGAACGTAAATTTTAGATTCGGGGGAGTAGAGTTTAATAGTATCTTTAACAAGGTCTAAATACGGCTCGTAGTTTTCAAAGAAAGGCGATTCGTAACTTGCTTGTTGAACGGTAACAACGTCCCACCTGTCGCTTGCGAGTGCTTTTTGAATAGACGTTAAAAAGGATATATTCTCGCCGTCAACTTGAATATTATACGACTCTTTATTTTGTAAAATGTTAAGGTAATGATTATAGAGTGGGCAACCGCCGATATAAAGGTTAATAACCTTAATTTTATCGCCGTTAGATTTTGCTATTTCTCTTAAATACCTAGTTGCATCTTGCGAAAAACTGTTTCCGATTGCTAAAATTTTCATAAAATATCTCCTATAATACGGGTTGGCGTAATTATGATATCAAGCGGAACGTCCCACGAATTTGGGGTTAAACTATCTACCACTTGAAAGTCGTACGCAAGCCCTATTTTTATACAGTTTTTATCTTTTAAGAATCTATCGTAATAGCCCTTGCCGTAGCCTACGCGGTTTTTATTTTCATCACACAAAAGTAGTGGAATAACTGCAACGTCAACCGATTTCATAACGGTATAGTAGGCGGGGGTTTTGCACCCAAAACGGTCAAGAACGAACTCGCTTGATTTGGGTATTGCAGAAATTAAATTTTCCCCGCTAATAAGCGGAAAGGCTACCGTTTTGCCTTGGGCGGTAAGGGTGGATATAATACCACTAGTTTCCACTTCGTTTTTTATTGAGTTATATATAAAAAAGTTAGACTTTTCACGGATAAAATCAAGGCTAAATAGTAAAGTTTCAACCTGTTTGCTCAACGAAATAACTTCGCTTTTACTAAGGCTTAGCCTTTGAGATTTTATCTGGTTTCGTAATGCGGATAAATCCATAAAAATATTTTACATTAAAAGGGTGGTAATGTCAATTACTTATTGATTTTTAGTAAGATTATGTTATAATTATAAAAAAGGTGAGTTATGAATAGTTTTATTTACGATATTCCAACCAAGGTTTATTTTGGAAAAAATCAACTTGAAAATTTAGTTAGTGAGTTAAAAACTTATAAAAAAGTTCTACTCGTGTACGGTGGCGGTTCGATTAAAAAGTCAGGGCTATATGACCGTGTAATTAAATTTATAAATAATGCTGGGCTTGAAGTTTTTGAACTTTTTGGCGTTGAGCCAAACCCCGAAATAGGCACGGTTAGGCGTGGCGTTAAAATCGCAAAAGAAAAGGGAGTTGACGTTATTTTAGCCGTAGGCGGTGGCTCGGTTATCGACTGTGCTAAGTGGATAGCGGGCGGTGCAAAAGTTGAGTTTGACGCGTGGGAATTTTATTCTAAAAACGCCCCCGTTCTCTCGGCGCTTCCTATAATATCTATATTAACGCTTTCGGCAACGGGTAGCGAAATGGATAGTTGCGGTGTGGTAACTAACCCCGAAACCAAAGAAAAGGTAGGAAAACTCGCTCAGCCACTTTATCCAAAAGTTTCGTTTTTAGACCCAACGCTAACGTATACCGTTGATAGGTATCAAACGGCGTGTGGCTCGGCGGATATTTTAAGCCACGTAATAGAAACGTATTTTTCAAAAGACGACGACCTTTTTATGCTTGATACGGTTATGGAAGGCATTATGAAAACGGTTGTAAAATACGCGCCTATCGCACTTGAAAACCCCTGCGATTACGAGGCTAGGGCAAACTTGATGTGGGCGTCTAGTTGGGCTATTAACGGCTTTATATTAGGCGGAAAGGTAAAGGCGTGGAGTTGCCACCCCTTAGAGCATCAACTAACCGCGTACTACGGCATAACCCACGGCTTAGGCTTAGCGATACTTACGCCTAGGTGGATGAAATATTGTTTAAGCGACAAAACGGTTGATAAGTTCGTTTCTTTCGGTGTTAATGTTTTTGATATAGATAAATCCTTAAGTGAAATGGAAATTGCAAATAAGGCAATAGAAATGCTTTCTAACTTCTTATACAAAACGCTTGGGCTTAGCGATACCTTTGAAAAGGTGGGTATCGGTAGCGAAAATATATCCGCCATGGCGCTTGGCGCATCAAAAGGCAGGTTTATTGACGGGTTCGTTCCCCTATATAAAGAAGATATCGAAACAATTTACAAAATGTGCTTATAATAAAAACCGCTCTATAAGGCGGTTTTTTAATGGTAAAAAGTAAAACGTACGGCTTTTGTGCAAGTGCATATAATATTAAACGCAAAATAAAAATATTGACAATTTTCAAGTAAAAAGGTAAAATGTAAGCATAATATATACAAAGGAAGATTTTATGGCAAAAAAATTAACGATAGCGCAAAAACTCGCTAAAAGAAAGTATCGCCCTGCGCCTAGGCTTATTGCAGGTATTTACAAGTTTTTAATGGTAGATATTATAGGTCGCAAATACAAACCTAAGTTTCATATTATTGATGACGTTAGCAAGTGTGACGGACCTTGTTTCGTAATATTTAACCACTTATCTAGAATTGACCATATGTACGTAATGGGCGCGTCGTATCCAAGAATTACCAACATGGTTGCGGGTTGTAGCGAATTTTACCGTAAAAAATTCTCGTTTATTTTTTGGCTTGATAAGGTTATTCCTAAAAAGAATTACTCGCCCGATAGAATTGCAATAAAAGGCATTAGCGAAGTAATTAAAAAAGGCGGTTGCGTAACCTTTTCGCCCGAAGGCTTAGCAAGTGACTACGGCGGAAATAAACCGATAGTTCCCGGCACTAGCAAAATGTTTAAGCACTTCAAAGTGCCCGTTTATATGTGCTATCTTGAAGGGCAGTATTTACAAAACACCAAAGTTTGCTTAGACGAGCGCTTTGGCGAAACCCACGCTACTATGTCGCTACTCTTTTCAAAAGATGACGTTGAGCGTTTATCCGTTGACGAGATGGACGATATCATTAACGAAAAGTTTAGGCGCAACGAGTATGCTTGGAACGCTGAAAAGAAAATCAAGTGGAAAACTCACGGCAGAATTTGCCACCGCTTAGAAGATTTTTGTTACAAATGCCCTAAGTGCGGTATGGAATTTACTATGAAGGGCGAAGGCGATAAAATTACTTGTTCTAACTGTGGTAACGGCGCTATGATGGACGATTATTATCAGTTCCACCCCTTTGACGGTGCGGTTATTCCAGAGTCGCCGTTTGACTGGGTTGAACAAGAGCGCATGGATATAATTAAAGAAATTCGCGCTAATCCCGACTACTATTTTGAAGACGAGTGCCAAATAGGTAATTTAGACGAGTATAAACTTTTAGGCAAAAACAAAACGAGTTTTATCGTTGGCGAAGGCAAGATTAGAATTGACCACAGCGGTCTTCACTACAAAGGCACGCGCAACGGCGAGCCGTACGAATTCACTGCCGACTATAAAAATTTATACACGCTTATCACCGAAGTAGATTCAAGTTTCTTTAACTTCTACTTAAAAGGCGAGTACTTTGATATATTCCCCAAACACCAAACGGTAGGAAAGTTTAGTCTACTCGTTGAAGAAATGCACCGCTACCACGTAAACTTTTACAAAAACTTTAAGTGGAACGACTACATGTACGAGGGCTTAGAACTCGGCATTGACGAAAAGAAATAATAAACCGTTAAATACAACAAATTATAAATTAGTAAAAAAAGGACACCCGAAACGGTGTCCTTTTTCGCTGGCGGAAGATTAGGTGCGTAAAACTACTTGAGTAAAATAATGCAAATTAGCCCACCCATAAGATAAAAATTTATAGGTTTACGCAACCCTCCCGATAGGTTTAGAAAAGGCGAAAATTTAACTGCTCGCCTTAAAACTAGTTGTTATAAAATTCCTTTATAGCATTTACAAACAAAACGCCATAATTATTATAAGTTGTTTCGCCTAATCCATTTAAGTTTATAAACTCTTCTTTAGTTGTAGGACGATATGTAGCCAAACTTACAAGCCCTTTGTTTTTAATTATCATATAAGGTGCTTTTTGTTCTTTTTGAGCAAGTTGCATACGCAAACCTCTCAAGTGTGATAATAGTTTCATATCCGTAATAATTTGACCTTCATTATCAACAACAACTGAAAAACCGTCTTTTTCAATAAATTTTTCTTGATATTTAACAGTATGAACTTGGGGCTTCTTTCTTTCCTCTTTAACAGGTGTATTTTTTACAGGTTTTACTTCGGAAATAATCGGCTCTATGACCTTTGCAAAAGAGGGTTTATCAACTGAAGTGTCTTCTTCATATCCCGTAGTTAACCACCTTAAATAGTAATCACGTGACATAAGTCTATCACAACCTGTACCGTCGGATTTATAGTTAGTACAGCCCAAAACTGCACCACTTGTACCTTTTTTAACAATTAAATATCCGTCTTTACACCTATCACATTTTTGAATTGATAAATCACCGCCACCTACATCATTAGTAATATAATTACAAATTTCAGGCTCATTTGTACACATCCAAAGTTTTAATCCGTAATTCTTTTTCCAACGTAATTGTAATGGGTAGCCACAAATAGGACATTTTTTAATCATACCTACATTTGTGGAATTTTTCTTATCTATTTTTCCATTAAGTGTAATGTTTGGATAATCTTTTATTAACTCTAAAATAAATTCAGATGGGTGTTGTTCAGGCGTGACGATAAAAACACGATTTTTTGTTCTTGTCATTGCAACATAGAACAGTCTTCTTTCTTCGGCATATTCAATAGACTTATCGTCTTTTACAACAAACTGCATAACAGGGTCATTATCTACTTTTGAGGGAAAACCGTAAATTTCATTTCTTGCATTTACGATAATAACATTATCATAGCCCAAGCCTTTTGAACTATGAGCAGTCAAAAACTCAAGTTTTGCCTTTTTATATTTTTTGCTTATAATTTTATTGTTTTGTTCGTCATAGATAAAATCGTTAGAAAAGCATAAATTTTTTGCGTCAAAACCATATCTACCAATAAGCAAAATAGAGGTATTAGGCTTATTATTTGATAAAATAGTGCCTATAATTTCTTCCACTTTTTTACCTAAATGATAATATTTACCGCCTTTACCTTTAACCTCTTTTCTATCAAATTCCTCGCTATAAGTGTCAATTATTACAGGCTTTTGAATATGCTTTGGAGAAATAAGAGATTTTTTAATTTGACTTTCGTTTTTTTGCACAAAATTTCCTGCAATATCAATGACTTCTTGTGCATTACGATACGTTTTAGTTATTTTTAATTCTTTTCCATAACCCATTATAGAACAAAAATGAGTAAACAAAGTAATATCCGAGCCACTAAACGCATATATCGATTGCCAATCGTCGCCTACGGCAATTATTTTAGCGTCACAAAGTTTAGATAATTCTTTAGTAAGGTCAAATCTTTGTCTTGAAATATCTTGATATTCGTCAACAATGATATATTTAAAATCAAGAACTTCTTTTGCAAGTTGCTTTTCTCTCAATATTCTTGCTGAGTCGTTTATCATATCTTGAAAATCTAAAGCATTACATTGTGCAAGTTTCTTTTGATATTCAAGATAACACACTTTACAAATATCTAAAAATAATTTAGTTCTTACGTTGGCATTTGAACGTTCAAATCTATAGAAATCGTCAATATTATAACCATTTGTCTTAAAATTACTTATGAACACACAAATCAATTTTACTAATTTTAAGATATATTTATTTTCTTCGGTATTTACCAACTTTTCGAATACTTCTTCAGACGGACGTTGCGTTAATTCAAAACCATTTTTAACAAGATTTTCTCTTAAATGAGTTAATAAATCTCTACCATCTTTATAAGATGAAAAAGTATGTATAAGTTTTGTGCCGTGTTTTCTATGAAGACTTATTTTATCGTTTATTTCTTGCTTGTATTTTGCTAACTGTTCAGGCGTATAAAAACTATGGTGTCCACTTTCGGTAACACCAAAATGCTCTATATAAGCAATATTATTTCCTTGCTTTATACAAAAATCGGGGGTATAGGGCTTTTTTGCCTTTAATATATGATATGGATAAGTTTCTTCGTAATTATATTCGATATTATGCAAGAATAAAAAGTTTGCAATTTGAACTTCTTGAATTGAACGTACAAGTTCATTTTTAATAGTAGTAGTTTTGCCTGTGCGCCTATCGATTATTTGTGCATTATACTCATCAACGTTTCCTTTTAAGGTAGAGAAATCGGCTTTTGAAATATAGTTAAAGAATAAGTTTATATCATTACCCTCGTAAGGAGCGTCAAAATACGACCCGAAAAACATAATAAGTTTATCTACTAATTCGGGCTGTTCTAAAATGTTACCTTTTAAATAGTTATTAACCTTGTTAAATAAAAATCCGTCACTTACAATTTGTTTCTTTTCGTCTTCTTGTTTGCGTAAAATTGCATATCCAGAACTATGGAAAGTTGTTATAGGACAAGGGATTAAAAGACCTTCGTTAATTTTTTCTTTTAATTCGCCCACAGCTTTATTTGTAAATGAAATAACAAGTATTTGTTTTGGGTCAACGCCTTGTTTTTCCACCAAATAACGTACTTTGGCTGCGACAGTTGTAGTTTTTCCCGCACCAGCACCTGCTATTACAAGAGAGTAATCTTCGTCGGACAGTATAACCCTACGTTGTTCTTCATCTAAAAGTATTTTAGGGTCAACTTCACTTAAAATACTATCTAGATATTGTTTGTCGATTGCCAAGTGATTTTTAATATAGTTTTCGTTGTGTTCTTCAATAATTTTAGAGCCACTTTTTAAGTCTAAAATATTTTCATAGTTGTTCAAAAAAGATACAACTATACTTTCATTAAGTTTATTAGTCTTGCAATAATACTGCAAAGTGTTTGCTTTCTTATTGTTATTGAAAAAATCATAAGTTGATTTATACTTATCAATTAAGTAGGCATAATTACTGCGTGCCAAATATGAGTCTAAAGACAATAATTTTTGTAATTCAAAATTAAAGTTTTCAGCCTGTGTAAACTCGGGAAAACTTGTTTTAGTAGTATTTAATTGTTTCTTTCCGAATAATCTTGAAAATAATTCCATAACAAACTCCCGAAAAAATATACTTTATTATAACACATTTTTGCAAAAATTTCAATCTCTTTAGATATTAGAACAATATAAAATTGAACTAAAATTTATTATGTTGGCACTACGGCGTGTGCTTGTCTTAATACAAGTCGGCTCACTTTTGCAAAAAGAAAAAAGCCCTTACAAAAGGACTTTACATAAATAAAATAACCTAACCCAGAACTAAATTTGGATTAGGTTACATTTGGCGGAGAGAACAGGTAATTCCCCTTGATAAGGGGAGTGTCAACGAAGTTGACGAGGGGATAGCCGTCCGCGGCGAGCGATTGAACCGTAGGCGAAAAGACTGTTCTTCGCCACGCAAAAAGCACCCCTACTTGGGGTGCTTTAGCGTGTCCATAACGAATGATAAGTAGCGTAGTAATTTAGAAAAACCATAGCACCCGTTCGGTGGAGTTGAATATTTGTGGGAAGAAGTCGTGAAACGGTGACATTATGGCATTGACTTTTTTATTAAAAATGAGTATAATTATTATACCTTACAAAATTAGACTAATTGCAACCACTTTTAACTCAAAAGTATAATGCAAAAACATAGGAGCGCGTATGACAAAAGACGAAATATTAGAAATGCTCAAGAATTACGAGTTATATAAAATGCGCGCACAAATAGATAATTTTATGCAACGTCGTGGTGACGGTTCTTGGTATCAGCGCGTATTTGAACTTGAAAAATTCGTTGCCGCTTTGCCGATTGAATTAAATAAAATTATTAAGATGCATTTTTTTCAAAAGAAGTCGTTGCGTGAAGTTGGTAAGGAAGTAAATTTAGCGCACACAACGGTAAACGATAAAATTCAATTAGCCGTAAAATATTTGGTGGCGTGTTATTCTGATAAAATAGGTGGCTGATATGACTAGAGAAGAAATAAAAGCATACCTTGAAAACTATGATGAAAATCGAATGCGCGCAAGTTTAAGAACTATGCAAGGCAAAGAGGACGATCCCTTTGCGATACAGTTTGAACGCTTAATGCTTTGCATAGATTGTTTGCCAGATTATTTGAACGAAGTAATAAAGTATAAATATATCCACAAAACACCCAAAAGGCTGTATCCATGGATGGCAAAAGGTACATTATACAAGCGAATAAATAAGGCTCTTGAGTATATAGAAATTTGCATGAAGGATTTAGAGACGATATATGATAAAAATGACTAAAGAAGAGATTAAAGATTTTTTAGATAACTATCGCCAGTATTACGTTATAACAGAAAAACGTCTTAATGACGGGTTGGAAGAAGATGAACTTGTTCTAAAAATGCAACAAATAGACGATATGATTGAATGCTTACCTCTTTATGAAAAAATTGTGGTTACGGAACATTATTGTGAGTTAAAATCGCTTCGTAAAATAGCGCGTAAGTGGCAATTTAGCCGTACAAAATTAAACAATATTATAAAACGCGCTATAGACCTTATGTATATTTGCTCGCAAGATGAAATATAATCCCTTACAAAAGTGAACCATATAGAGCCAAAACGAACCAAAATATGTGATATGATAATATTGAGGAGAGCAATTAACACGGTTTATGCATACAAGCGTGAACAAAGTCCTTACAATGCCTTACAAAAATAGACACATTAAGACCGAAAAATGCACTGTACGGGTGTATAATATAAGTGTAGGTGCAAGCGCATGACAAATAGAATAAAAAGATTTCAAGCAGAGATTTACGTCTCTGCTTTTTTCGTGTCAAAAGTATTGACAAATTTGTCAAGTGGGTATAGACAAATTTATGCGTTTGGTATAGACAAAAGTTGCTAGAATAATATAAAAATAAATAATATAGAAAATTTATATTTTATAGAAAAAATTATTTTGGGGATTTAGAAAAGGTTGGCGTGTAATGCAGAACCGAGCATTACCGACAGCCTTAATTTATTTCCCCTTATAAATAATAAAACAAGAGAAACCGTAAAGAACCGTCTTTGCGGTTTTTTCATTTTCAGGAGGTGTTACCAATGTAAACAAAATCCAAAGCAAATCACAAAAAAATTAAAACAGGAGGAAAACATGCAAAAGGAAGACAAGAACTATTATATTTCCCTTACTAGGGAGATAAAGAACGACAAAACGCTACCTTCACTAGCAAAATTACTTTACGGAGATATAAGCACGCTTGCCAAAAAGCACGGCGTTTGCTTTGCCACCAACGAGTATTTTGCTAAAGAATACAGCGTCAGTCGTAGAACCATAAGCCGTAACGTAAAAGCATTACAAGAGCGTGGGCTTATAAAAGTAGAAATCAAGATTAATGAGTACGGGTGTAGGCTACGCTATATTACCTCGCTACAAAAGATGGAAAGCGCGGATATGGTTGAACCTACCACGCCCAAGAAAAAAGATTATTCATATTTAGATTAGGAGGAAATTATGGAAGAAAACAAGACTATTTTAACGGATTATTTTAACACTAACGATGCGTTTTTTATCCCTATCGTAGAGGAAGAGCTATTCTTTTCTCTGCATAGCGATGACGTGTACACGGCTTACTTAAAAATATGCATGGACAAAATCTACCGAAAGAAAAAGTTGGACGAAATTGATGGGTTGATTATGGACTTAAATTATTTCAACGAGCACAGAAAGGAAATTCTTAAACGCAAGCGTGAAAGTAACTTAAAGGCGAAAAAGTATCAGTTCGCAGCGTTTAACAATTATGTGGTAACCGAGCAAAACAAGGCATTATTTAAAATGCTACAAGACTATTTTGACAACAGTTATAAAAACGTCAGTTTGGGTTTTGGTATGTATATTTGGGGAACGCCTGGTACGGGGAAAACGCATGCACTCTATACGCTTGCTAACGAGTTTGTTAAACATGATATTTGTGAAATTTACTATACAAGTTTTGTGGAACTGTTCGACTTACTCCGTAAAAATTTCACGGATATTAATGCCCAGGAAGAGTTAAAGGATAAACTCAAAAAAGTGGAAATTCTATTCCTAGACGATATCGGCGCAGAACATATCAAGAAAGACTCCGAGTGGTATCAAGGCATCATATACGAAATCATCAACTATCGCTACGAACACGAAAAACCTGTAATTTGTAGTTCCAACAGTTCAAGAGCAAACCTGGTAAAAGAACAGAATTACGAAGAACGCGTGGTTCAGCGTTTAATGGAAATGTGTCCTTATCAATTTGAGTTTAACGGAGATGACGTAATGCGTATTACAAGAGCAAAACAAAAGCGCGTTGCAGGAGAAAAGTTTGTTGCCGAGTTGTATGATTCAACTGATAATCAATTCGCGTTCCTTCAACCACCCGCTTGGGCAAGCGACTTCTATGCATTCCAAGAAGAGTATCGAAGTAAGCAGGAGTGATGATGGTTGGCGGGGTTGTAAGATTTTTCGTTTGTGTTTGCCCCAGGGGGCTCAAATCTCTAGAGAGAAACGCTAATAAGCGGGCCCCCAGTCGCGCGCAAATTTTCGCAAAATCAAAAATCAAAGCGCAAAATCAAAATTGTTTTTCAAAACTGTCAAAAATAGCACAAAAACCGTTGAAAAGAGCTGAAAAACATATAAAATAACATTTTTGATTTTTGATTATCAAGCGTAGAAAAATCAAAAATAATCAAAAATTCGTAGAAATCAAATAAATTCAAAATAACGGATGGTAGCGCCTAGCGTGAGATATTTTCCACGAACAACGCTATTGCCGTTAGGAACGACTAAAATCAAGTTATTAGGAGTAATTAAAATGAAAAAGTTAAAACAAGAGAAAGAAAAAAGAAACGTACCCAGCAAACAGTTGCAAGACTTTATTAAGGGCATTGACGAAGATGGAAGTCTTACATCAAGCAGGGTTAAGGTTGACGAATTTAGCGCAATGCAAATGTCTGCCGTTAACGCATGCGTGCGAATATTATCTGAAACGGTGGCAAGTCTTCCCTTGCACTTATATCGCAGGAATGGCAACGGTAGTCCTGAAAAAGTAGAAGACCATCCACTTGCCGAATGTTTATACTCGGCAGTAAACGAAGAAATGACCAGTTTTCAGTTTAGAGAATCTATGATGGCGTCAGTTCTTTTATGGGGGAACGCCTACGCACGTATTATTCGCAATATGTTAGGACAAGTAACGGAATTATGGTTTCTAAAACCGCAGTACATGGTCGTGGATAGGGATATGCATACTGGCGAAATAGTTTATACGTATACCGATGACACTACGAATGAAACGTACACCTATACCCCTAAACAAATATTCCATTTGAGAACAACGCCTATTGACGGTCTTCGTGGTATGAGCCCTATCGAGCAAGCAAGTAGCGCAATCGGACTAGCGCTTGCAGCTGAACAGTATGGCGCAAAGTTTTTCGGCAACGGCGCTAATCCTGGCGGAGTGCTAGAACACCCTGGTGTCGTTAAAGACCCGACCAAAATTAGAGAATCGTGGAACGCAGTTTACCAAGGCTCAGCTAACGCGCATAAAATAGCCGTGCTGGAAGAAGGTATGAAATATAAGTCAATAGGGATATCACCTAACGCAGCACAGTTTTTAAAAACAAGGAAATATCAAGTCGAAGAAATTTGTAGAATTTTCCGTATTCCTCCGCATATGGTTGGAGATTTAGACCGAGCAACGTTTTCTAATATCGAACATCAGAGCATTCAGTTTGTCGTACATACGGTACGCCCTTGGTTGGTTCGTTGGGAACAAGCAATTACGCGATGTTTGTTAAATGAAGAAGAGCGTGGCGTGTACTATGCGAGATTTAACGTGGACGGTTTGCTTCGTGGGGATTATCAAAGCAGAATGGAAGGCTATGGCATAGGTCGTCAAAACGGATGGTTGTCTGCAAACGATATTCGTGAACTTGAAGACTTGCCTCCTATTCCAGAAGAACAAGGCGGTAACAAGTACTTTGTCAATTCGGGAATGATGGGTCAAAGTATTACAACGGCAAAAAAGTTATAAAAATTTCTAATTATTTTCAAAAAATATCATAAAAGGTGTTTACTTTTTTGAAAAATATGCTATAATATAAACAGTAGGAGGTATTTAAAATGTTTAGTAAGAATTTGAAATATTATAGATTAATGAAATCATTGAGTAAAAAAGAATTAGCAAATAAAGTAGAAGTGACTCCTATGGCAATTTCTAATTATGAAAGTGGCAATAGAATACCTGAAATGGATATCATGAAAAAAATTGCAGAAGTATTAGATGTCCGCATTGCAGACTTTCTTGTGGTCAGAAATGAAGGTATTAAATTTTGTCATAACGAGTTCCGTAAAGGAGCGACTTTAAGTAAAGAAAAACAGGAACTTGTTCGTGAAAGCGTCGAAGAATATTTCAGTCGTTTTATGGATTCGGTAGAGATTTTAGGTGGAGATGTTTTACCTAATGTTCCTCAGTGCCATACCTTAAAAATTAGTGGTGATGCGGAAAAAGATGCATTAGCTTTAAGAAACCATTTAAATTTTGCTTTAGATGGGCCAATCGAAGATTTAATTGGGAAATTGGAAAATAAAGGTTTTTTAATATTTCTTCATGAAATTGAAGATGATAAGTTCTCTGGTATAAATGGTTTTGTTAATGATAGACCATACATTATGCTAAATAAAAAAATGTCCGTGGAACGCAATCGTTCTACTTTGGTTCATGAATTAGCTCATTTAATGTTTGATTGGACTAATTCAAATTACGATGAGAATAAAATTGAAGAATACGCTACTGCAATAGGTGGTGCATTCTTATTCCCTAAAGTAGATGTGATTAGAGAACTTGGAATTCGTCGTAGTGGCATTACTCGTGATATGATTATGGTTGCTAAGGAATACGGCATTTCTATGATGATGCTTGCAAAGCGAGCTGAAATTTCTAGTGTCATTTCATCTTTTGCTTTAAAGCATTTTTATGTTTTGGCGTCTCAGCTCGGATGGAGAAAAAATGAGCCTTCTCGTATTGCTCCAGAAAAGCCATTGTTGTTTGAACAGTTTGTTTATAGAGCAATTAATGAAAATGAAATCAGCATTCAACGTGGTGCTGAATTGTTAAAAATTCCATATGCACAAGTAGCAAGCAAGTGTTGTTTCAATGAGGGGTAATATGGAATATATCAGCAGTGACACGAATGTTTGGATTGATTTTTTAACAATAAATAAGATGGCGTTGCCTTTTCGCCTACCATACACCTACATAATGAATAGCGATGCTATTGAGGACGAACTTTTAAATCCTGCTAGCCTAAAACAAAATCTTTTAAGTCTAGGGCTTAAAAAGGTTGAACTTGATTTAACTGAGTATTCTTTAGCTGCAGGATACGCCTTAAAATATAAGCAACTTTCAATATACGATAGAATCGCTCTTGCGATAGCAAAAAATCGCAAAATCACCTTATTAACAGGCGACGGAAGGTTGCGTGCGGCGGCGAAAAAAGAATTTGTTACCGTTATTGGTACATTAGGCATCTTGGATAGGTTATATGCTTATGGGCATATAACCGAAGAAGAATATGACGAATGCTTAAATGAAATAAAAAAGCACAACGGCGGTGAAATTAGGTTGCCCAGTGCTGAAATAGAACAAAGACTTTCGGCAGATTTTAAGCCGTACATTAAAGGTGCATTAAATTTGAAGGTGTAAAACTAAATGAGGATTAAATTGGAAAGACGGTAGATTTCTACCGTCTTTCTTATCGTTTACACTGGACTTATATAGTTGTTTACGGTATTGTTTGTTTAGTAATTATAAGGAGATTCGCTATGGAAAAACTGCTGAAAAACATTACCGAAACAACTCACCTGGTATGGCGTGAAAACGAAGAAAAAATCTTTAAAAAGTACGGCGAATACCGTTACCGCTTGGTGGTAAACGGACTAGGCGTGGTTGAGATTATCGACCTAAAAGCAATAAGCACTATCGCAAGCGGTAACAAAGCCGTGCAAAAGAAAATTAAGGAGTTAGCACAATGATGGAAAACTTAATAGAGCGCGTTGACGGTTTCATTCAGCACCTGTATAGGATAAACCATATCAGCGATAAGGAATTAGAAAAAGCGTATCAAACGACGGTAAAAATAACCGTGTACGGCAAAGAGTTGGAAATCCCTTTCGATGCGGTTGTATATAACGCCGTTTATGATGCTGTAACGAAAATACGAGAAGAACTATAAGGAGGAAAAATGCAAATAACAAAAACACCTAAAACAATTAAGCAAAAGCCGAGAGTATGCGCTTACGCTAGAGTTAGTACAGATAAACTAGACCAAGCAAACAGCCTAGTGGTGCAAACGGACTACTGGAATAGAATGTTTACGCAAGACCCTGATGTGGAATACATAGGCTTATTCACGGATGACGGTATCAGCGGAAAGCACATGAAAAACCGTAAAGGCTTAAACGATATGCTGGCTATAGCAAGGAACGGCGAAATCGACGCTATCTACGTAAAGTCCATATCACGGTTCGCTAGAAATTATACGGAAATTACCGCTGTAATACGAGAACTGCGAGATATGGGCGTGCCTATTATCTTTGAGAAAGAAGGCATAGATACGCTAGACCCTAAATGCAACTTAATACTGTCGGTCATGTCAAGCATGGCAGAAGAAGAACTGAACTCAATGAGCAAAAACGCTCGGTGGGCTACGCGTAAAAGGTTTGCAGAAGGTTCAATAGAACTGGCGAAAATCTACGGCTACGATTACAGTAAAGGAAAACTGACCATAAACCCTACCGAAGCGGAAGTCGTGCGCTTAATCTTCAAATTGTTCCGTGACGGTAACGGCACACGGAAGATAGGCATGATACTAGACGAAATGGGATACAAGCCCTACCACGGTGGTAGGTGGTCGGCAAACTCTATAAGAGGTATGCTCCACAACGAAAAGTATATAGGCGATAGTCTATTGCAAAAAAGTATTTACGAGTTAAAAGCGCGTAGAACGAATCACGGCGAAGTGGAACAGTACTACGTAGAAAATTCACACGAACCTATTGTATCGCGTGAAGATTTTGCACTAGCGCAAAAAATCCTAGCGGAAAAGCGTAGCAAATATTGTGCTGGTCAAAACGGAAAAAGGCTGTATCCACTGTCGGGTAAAATAATATGTGGTGAGTGTGGCAAAACCTTTAAGCGTAAGACTTGTGCTAAAGGCACTAACTACGAGAATATCAAATGGGCGTGCTTATATAAAGAAACCAAAGGTAAAACGGCGTGTTGTAGCAACGATATAAAAGACGAGGTTATAACGGCGCTACTTATAGAGGCATATAACGAAAGTCTTGGGTATAAGCCATACGGCGATAACGATAACGGCGTGGAAAGACTAAAAGCACTACTCGATACCGAAAAGGAATTGCGCGCGTTGAGAGTTAAAGGCTATATAACGGATGCGTTGTATCAAGAAAAAAGCACGGCAATATTGGAAGAAATCCGCGCATTGGAAGAAAGCATTAAAACCACTAATAAAAAAATAGATATGAGTAAATACAAAGAGTCCGCTGTTCTCAATGACGAGATGGCGGACTTTCTCATACGAGCGGTAGTCAAAGAATGGACGGTTACGTTCGAGTTTAAGAACGGCTGTAAAATAACGAAAACATATACAAACGGGAGGGCTGGAAATGTCAATGGAAAACTGTGCAAGCACAAAACCGAAAATTAGGGTTATCCCTGCTAAAACAAGACAAGAACTCGTTAGTACTAGCGTAGGTAAACAACAAGAGAAATTACGCGTGGCTGCGTATGCGAGAGTGTCTACCGAACACGAAGAACAAGAAAGCAGTTACGAGGCACAAGTAAAACACTTTACCAAATTAATCGCTGAACGGCAAGACTGGGAAATGGTAAAAATATATGCCGACCCTGGATTAAGCGGTAAAAATATAAAACGCCCAGAGTTCCTAAAACTGATGAAAGCGTGCGAAGACGGTTTGGTGGACAAGATAATAACTAAGTCGGTAAGTAGATTTGCGCGTAATACGATAGACTGCGTTGAATCGGTAAGAAAGTTAAGGAATATGGGCATAGGCGTGTACTTTGAAAAAGAAAACCTTGATACCCTACACGAAAACAGCGAGTTCGTTCTCACTATAATGGCTAGCCTTGCTGAAGAAGAAAGCCGTAGCATGTCCAACAATATACGCTGGAGTGTGCGTAAAAAGTTCGAACAAGGTAAAGTAATCCTAAACACGGCAAGGTTCTTGGGATACAAGCGCGAAAAAAACAGCGACATATTGGAAATCGTCCCCGAAGAGGCGATAACGGTAAGACGAATTTATAGAGAGTTCCTAGCGGGTGCTAGCCTAAAAGATATAGCCAACGCGCTGGAACGAGATTCCATACTGTCACCAAGTGGGCAAAGCAAATGGCACGTCAGCACGATAAGGTCTATACTTACCAACGAAAAATATCAAGGTGATTGCCATCTGCAAAAGACCTACTTGCCTGACTTCCTATCGCCTAGGCGTGTAGAAAACGTTGGGCAAGCGGATAGTTGGTATGTAGAAGACAGTCACGCTGCCATCATCACGAGAGAGCAATTCGCGCTAGTACAAGAAGAGTTCAAACGGCGAAAAAGTTTAAGAGCGTCAACGGAAACGGGTAACGGCAAATTCTCTGGCAAGTATGCGTTCAGCGGAATGATAGTCTGTGGTGAATGCGGAGAAACGTATAGACGCCATCAGCAATATAACCAATACAAGGTTTATCCAACCTGGGCGTGTAAGGTTCATGAGAATACTGGCGCAAAACATTGTACGGCAAAGCCGATAAAAGAAAAAGCGCTTGAAGATGCTATCGTCCGTGCGATTAACAAACTGATGGAGAACAAGGAGCAATTCCTTACCGAACTAAAAGCAACAGTTCTAGAAGTTATGCTAGACGATAGCAACGACCCTATCGTAAGAATAGACACGGAAATAGCCGAACTGCAAAACGATATAACGGTTGCGCTAGAACGTATGCAAAAAGCCGAGATTACAGCGGAAGAATATAAAACGCTAGTTGACGGCTATAAGCGTAAAATAGACGTGCTTAACCTTGATAAGGAAGAAATAATTTTCGAAAACGGCAAAATGCAACTACTGGAATATCGCATAGCCGAAGTCGAAGACCTACTGGGCAATGGGCGTATCCTAGAAGAATTCGATAAAAACGTGTTCAAGGGTTTAGTACAGCGAATAATCGTACTCTCACAAAAGGAAATCCAAATAGATTTCAAGTGTGGTATAACGGTAAAAGAAAGTCTATAAGCAATCAATAAGACCGACGGCGTAAAACTGTCGTTTTTTTCCTTTTCACTAGCCAAAACCTATTTACAAAACTGTTATGGCTGATTTACAAGCTTTTATCAAAAGCAACTGGTAAGGAAATGCTTGGAGAAATCGTTGGGGGTATCGTAGGAGTACTTGTTATGACAACTGGGTATTTCTTCTATGAAATCATGTTCTTTACGACGGCAGGCGTTGC
>JAFVQM010000011.1 GCA_017504795.1 Clostridia bacterium
ACGCAATGTGCGTGTCGGCCCTTCTTTGGTAGCACACTCGGCTACGAGCGTTTGAGCCTAGTCGTCCAACTGATAGTGTGACCAGACTCAACTGCCTCTCTGGAAAAAACGAGGGTGTTTTCATCGAGGGTCAGGATTTCGAAGTTGGCAGTGTCGCCCTCAAACGTTATACCCAAAATCTGCTTGTCGCCACTGGTGAAAACCGAGTAGGTGAAGGTATACCCCATTTTCTCATCGCCAATTTCCTCTGTAGTCTCGCCGGTGCCATCGGCTTTGAAGGTGTAGGTAGCAACTACCCCCTCCTCTATGGGATTTTTTTCCTCTGTAACACCGTCCACCGTCACACTCATAGAGGTCACAGTCCACTTGCCAACGATGAGATCTGCAGGGTCCTTCTCACACGAGGTGAGTGCAAACAGCGACACGAGGGCCGCCACCATCATAGTAAAAATGTTTCTTTTCATAGTCGTTTGGTTTTAGAGGTTAATATTGTATTTTCTAATATTTCTGTCGCCTATCTATTCACGAGCCATCCGGCTATCTATACACAAGCCATTCGGCCTTCTGTTTTACTACTTTTACGAAGGTAGGAATTTATTAGACGATTTGCAAGTTTTTCGGCAAAAATTTTGTAACAATTACAAAATTGGAGGTAATTTAAGGGGCGGATGGGAAGAAAGGGCGGATGGGAAAGGCGGAAAGGATAGACTATCACTCATATCACTCATAGTAGGCCTAGCAGGCCCTAAAGCCCTTAAAGCCCTTAAGGCCCTTAATGTCCTTAAAGCAAACGATAGCCGTTTGAAAGCCGTAAAAAAGTAAAAGAACGAGGGGATTTTTGTGCCAGCGTCAGAATGACGCTTTCCCCATTTGGTTGTGTGGTGCTAAAAACGTTTGAAAGCGGTAAAAAAGTAAAAGAGCGAGGGGATTTTTGTGCCAAAAAAAGGAGCGAGTCCGCAGCCTACTTTGACGTAGGTGAGGAACTCGCTCTCTGCATTTTGGTGCAAAAAGCACCCGCTATTTTACTTTTTTTTCACTTCGACTTGGTCGTAAGACTCAATAATATCCCCCACCTTGATGTCGTTGTAGGACTCGATGTTCAAACCACACTCCATATTGAGTGTAACCTCCTTCACATCGTCCTTGAAACGCTTGAGCGAACCCAAACGACCGGTGTAGATAACAATACCATCACGAATTACGCGCACAGGCGAGGTGCGGGTAACCTTACCCTCACGCACAATACCACCGGCAATGGTGCCCACCTTGCTGATTTTGAAGGTCTCAAGTACCTCCACGGTACCCATAATCTCCTCCTTCATCTCGGGCTCCAACATACCCTCAATAGCGTCCTTGATGTCGTTGATGGCATCGTAGATGATAGAGTACATACGTATCTCGATGGACTCGTTCTCGGCCAACTTCCTCGCACCTGCACTCGGGCGCACTTGGAAGCCCACAATCACAGCATTGGATGCGGCGGCCAACAGCACATCACCCTCGGTAATCTGGCCCACAGCCTTGTGGATAACGTTCACCTGTACGGTCTCGGTGGAGAGTTTCAGCAGCGAGTCGGTCATAGCCTCAATGGAGCCGTCTACATCGCCCTTAACGATGATGTTGAGTTCCTTGAAGTTGCCGATGGCAATACGGCGGCCAATCTCATCAAGGGTAACGTGCTTCTGGGTCTTGATACCCTGAATACGCTGCAACTGCTCCCTCTTGGTGGCAATCTCCCTTGCGCTGCGGTCATCGTCCATCACGTTGAACTTGTCGCCAGCCTGAGGTGCGCCATTCAGACCGAGCACCAACACGGGAGTCGAAGGACCTGCCTCGCTCACCTTCTTGCCGTGCTCGTTGAACATAGCCTTCACGCGGCCTGTGTGGGTACCCGAGAGGATAACATCGCCGGTGCGGAGGGTGCCGCTCTCCACGAGCACGGTGGCCACATAACCACGGCCCTTGTCGAGCGAGGACTCAATGACCGTACCCACGGCCTTCTTGTCGGGGTTAGCCTTCAAGTCGAGCAACTCGGCCTCCAAGAGCACCTTCTCAAGGAGTTTGTCGAGGTTGATACCCTGCTTGGCCGAAATCTCCTGCGACTGGTACTTACCGCCCCAATCCTCCACGAGGTAGTTCATATTGGCCAACTGCTCTTTGATAGCATCGGGGTTGGCCGAAGGTTTGTCAATCTTGTTGATTGCGAAGACCATAGGTACGCCTGCAGCCACAGCGTGGTTGATAGCCTCCACGGTCTGGGGCATCACCTTGTCATCGGCAGCCACAATGATGATGGCCACATCGGTAACCTGTGCACCACGAGCACGCATAGCGGTAAAGGCCTCGTGTCCGGGGGTATCAAGGAAGGTAATGGTCTTGCCCTCATACTTCACGCTGTAGGCACCGATGTGCTGGGTGATACCACCTGCCTCACCGGCCGTAACGTTGGTCTTGCGGATGTTGTCCAAGAGCGAGGTCTTACCGTGGTCCACGTGGCCCATAACGGTAACAATGGGTGGGCGCTCCACGAGGTCCTCCTCGCTGTCGGCCGACTCCTCGATGGCCTCCTGAATGTCCACGCTCACGAACTCAACCTTGAAGCCATACTCCTCGGCCACAATCACAAGTGCCTCGGCATCGAGCCTTTGGTTGATGGATACCATAAGGCCGAGGTTCATACAGGTGGTGATGACATCAGTAACGCCCACGTTCATCATCGTGGCGAGGTCGCTCACGGTTACGAACTCGGTGAGTTTGAGCACCTTGCTCTCGTTCATCTCCTGCTCAAATTCGGCCTCCATACGCTCCCTTACCTCTTGGCGTTTCTCCTTGCGGTAGACGGAGCCTTTGCTCTTATTACCCCTTGCGGTGAGCCTTGCAAGGGTGTCCTTAATCTGCTTCTGAACCTCCTCATCGCTCACCTCGGGGCGAACAACGGGTTTTGGAGCATTCTTCTGCTTGTTCTTCTTGTCCTTCTTGCTCACAGGCTGTCCCTGCTGCTGGCCGCCACCCTGAGGCTTGCCACCCTGCTGGGGCTTACCACCACCGTGCTGGGGTTTGGTAACATCCACCTTGTCTTTGATGCGTTTACGCTTCTCACGGTGGGAGTCGCCACCCTTGCGGAAACTATCCACATCAATCTTACCCAACACCTTGGGACCCGTGAGCTCGGTGCTCTCCACGCGGAATACCTCTTTGCTCTCGGCCACCCTCTCATCATAGGTCTTGGTTTGGGCCTCTTTGTTGGCCACGGGAGCCTCCTCTTGGGGCTCGGCAGGAGCCACCACCTTGGGTGCCACCTCCACGTGGGCCTCCTTGGGCTCGGGTTTGGGTGCGGGAGCACTCTTGGGCTCCTCCTCCTTTACCTCTGCTTTGGCCACCACAGGCTCGGCGGGTTGCTCGCTGGGCTTGACGGCTGCTTTGGGTTCTTTCTGGGGCTCGGCAGGCTCTGCCTCTTTCTTCTTGGGCTCGAGGTCAATCTTACCCAACACCTTGGGGCCACCGACCTCGGTGCGCACAGCGGTGGGCGCAGTTGTGGTCGCTGCGGGAGCAGTTTGTCCCACAGCGGCACCAACGGTGGTGCTCTTGATTACTACCTCTTCCTTGTAGGTGTCGGCCTGTGCGGGAGCCTCCTTGCGGTCGTGCAGCGACACACTCTCCTGCTTGAGGTTGATGCGCTCACGAATGTTGTCCCTCTCACCTCCGAGGTGGCTACCACCAAACTCCTTCTCCAAAAGCGCATAGACATCGCTCTCCACCAAAGTGCTGGGCGTAACGTCCGTAATACCCTTTTTGTTCAGAAAATCGGTAATGGTACCCAAACCTACCTTAAACTCTCTTGCAACCTGTACGAGTCTCAGTTTTCTCTCCATTTGTTATTGTTTTTGTTTGTTTTTTAGTCTAAAATATTTGGGGAGGCTTTTTCCCTAATCTGCCCCAAAAGGCCTAAAAGGCCAGTTGCCATAGTCGGTCTAGTCGGTCCAGTTGCGGCGGAGCCGCTGATTGCAATTTCGACCACCCCTCCCGACCTCCTGCTCGGCGAGGCCGCCGAGCGCAATTTCGACCACCCCTCCCGACCTCCCCTTTCGTAGGGGAGGAGTACTTGGGTGGGGCTATCAAATGCTATCTGCCCAGTTGCCCCAATCTGCCCTTAAGGCCTTTAAGGCCCTTAAAGCCCTTAAAGCCTATGAGGATTTCGAGCACGAGCGTAACGCAGAAAATGCCAAAGTTCTTTGCTACCACAGCCCATTTTGCTCCTTTTTAGGCGGGGTTTTCAAGGCTTGCGAAGTGCGAGAAACCGCAGTTTGCTCACGCAAATGAGGATTTCGAGCACGAGCGTAACGCAGAAAACGCCCCTAAAAAGAGCAAAATCTATTACTCGAACTCGGCACGCAAAATCTTCACAACCTCCTCAACGGTCTCCTCCTCAAGGTCGGTGCGCCTAACGAGTTCCTCGTTGGTGTGCTCCAGCACGCTCTTGGCAGTGTCGAAGCCGACCTGCTTGAAGGCGTCCAAAATCCACTGGTCAATCTCGTCTGCGAACTCGTCAAGGTCCACATCCTCCTCATCGGTGTCACGGAACACGTCAATGTCGTAGCCGGTGAGCATCACAGCCAAGCGGATGTTCAAACCACCCTTACCAATGGCGAGCGATACCTCGCTGGGTTTGAGGTAGACCGAAGCGGTCTTTTTGGCCTCGTCAAGGGTGATGGAGGTAATCTTTGCGGGGTTGAGTGCCCTTTGGATGAGGAGTTGGGTGTTGGAGGTCCAGTTCACCACGTCAATGTTCTCATTGCGCAACTCCTTCACGATGGAGTAGATACGCGAGCCCTTCATACCAACGCAGGCACCTACGGGGTCGATGCGGTCATCGTAGGACTCCACAGCAACCTTTGCCCTCTCACCGGGGATGCGCACGATTTTCTTGATGGTAATCAGGCCATCGAAAATCTCGGGCACCTCCTGCTCAAAGAGCCTCTCAAGGAACTCGGGCACGGTACGCGAAAGAATAATCACAGGGTTGTTGTTGCGCATCTCCACCTTCGACACAATGGCCTTGATGGGGTCGCCCTTACGGAAGAAGTCGCTGGGAATCTGCTCACTCTTGGGGAGAACGAGTTCGTTGTCGTCATCGTCCAACACGAGCATCTCCTTTTTCCACACCTGATAGACCTCACCGGTGATAATCTCGCCCACCTTCTCGCTGTACTTCTCAAAGAGGTTTGCCTTCTCGAGGTCAAGGATGCGCGATGCGAGGTTCTGACGAAGCGAGAGCACAGCCCTACGACCGAAGGACTCCATCTGGAGTTGGTCAGCTACCTCCTCGCCCACCTCGTAGGTGGGGTCGAGTTTGCGTGCCTCGGAGAGAGCGATTTGCTGATTGGGATTCTCCACAGCATCGTCCTCCACGATAACTCGGTTGCGCCAAATTTCAAGGTCGCCCTTCTCGGAAAAGATAATCATGCAAACCGCTAAAACGATAACCGCTATAACGGTGAGTTTTTTCATTTTACTTTCTAAAGTTTTACCTTTGTTTTTACCGTAGAAAGTTTCAGATTGACCACTAACAGCGCCTATGCCGTTGCTGTTACCCGGTTGCATAATTACTACTATTATAACGAAAATCGCCGCTAAAATAGAAAGCACAAGACAAATCGTACTTAAAACTAAGTATAATTCGGTATTGATTGCTAATAAATTTAACATAAATTCACCTACTAAATTGAACTTTTTTTGCGTTTACTTGTAAATTATAGCACAACGTTTGCAATTTTACAACAATTTTTACACTAATTTTTATTATTTTACGATTAAAGACGAACCCGTCATCTCCAAGGGCTTATCTTCGCCTAAAATTTCAAGGAGCGTAGGCGCGATATCTGCTAAAACGCCACCGTCTCTTAATTTAACGTTTTTATACTCGTTAGAAACTAGTATAAACGGAACAGGGTTAGTAGTATGCGCGGTAAACGGCTTTGCACCGCCTTTATCTTCGTACATTTTATCTGCGTTGCCGTGGTCTGCCGTAATAAGTAAACTACCGCCCTTTGAAAGAACTTTATCAACCACTTTTTGGACGCACTCTTCAACCGTTTTAACTGCTTTAACGGCAGCGTCAAGAACGCCGGTGTGACCAACCATATCGCAGTTGGCGTAGTTGAGAATAATTACTTCAAACTTATCGCTATCAATTTCTTCTAGAACTTTTTCAGTAACTTCGTACGCACTCATTTCCGGTTGCATATCGTAAGTTGCAACCTTTGGCGAATTTATTAAATCTCTTATTTCGTTTTTTTCGGGCGCTTCGATACCGCCGTTAAAGAAGAAGGTTACGTGAGCGTACTTTTCAGTTTCGGCAATTCTTAATTGATTATAGCCTTTATCCGATAAATACTTACCTAACGTGTTTGTGAGTTTTACTTTCTTAAACGCAACTTTAACGTTTTCAAAAGTAGCGTCGTAAGTGGTAAAACCTACGTAATAGGGCGATAAATAACCAGTTTTTCTTACAAATCCATCAAAACTTTCAACGGTGAAAGCGCGAGTAATTTCACGCGCACGGTCGGGGCGGAAATTGAAAAATACTATACTGTCACCCTTTTCGATAACTGCAACGGGTTTGCCGTTTTTATAAACGTTAGTGGGAAGAACGAACTCGTCGGTAACGCCGTTTTGGTAACTATCGCGAACGGCCTTTTCAGCGTTTTCGGTAACAACGCCACTACCTATGGTAAGCGCGTCGTAAGCCTTTTCAACTCTATCCCAACGGTTATCTCTATCCATAGCGTAGTATCTACCCGATACGCTTGCAATTTCGCCTACGCCTATTTCATCAATTTTTTCTTGAAGTTCTTTAATGAAGTCGGCACCACTCATAGGAGCAACGTCACGCCCGTCTAAAAAACAATGAATAAACACGTTTGAAAAATCGTTTTTCTTACAAGTTTCAAGTAAGGCGTATAAGTGGGTTATGTGACTGTGAACGCCACCCGTTGAAAGTAGACCGTAAAAATGAAGTTTTTTACCGTTTAATTTAGCGTTGTTTATAGCGGATAAAATTTCTTCGTTTTTATAAAAGTCACCGTCTTGAATTTCTTTGGTGATACGGGTTAAATCTTGATACACGATACGACCTGCGCCCATGTTAAGATGCCCTACTTCGCTGTTGCCCATCTGCCCGTCTGGAAGACCAACGCTCATACCACTAGCACCGAGTGTAGTGGTTGGGTATGATTTCATAAGGTTATCGATAACGCCTGCGTTTGCAATTTCAATAGCGTTGCCAAATTCGGGAGTGGTTAGACCGTATCCGTCCATAATAATAAGTGCTACTGGTTTCGTCTTCATAAAAATATCTCCGTTTCAAAAATTTAACCACTCACGGAGTGGTTAAATAGTCATATTACGCATTTAGCGTAGTGTTATTTTTTACCTAGGGTAAAAAGATAGCAAAGTATATTACAATTTGCATTTTAAGACCTTAGAAGCAAGCAGAACAAGGCTCGCCTAGACGAGTTGGTTACAATAGACCTTTTTGGTCATTGTAGACACTCGGCGACGGCAGTAACGCAGTTATGCACCGCTTATAAGGGATTAAATTAAGACGTTAGTTGCAAGTATATCAAGGCTCGCCTAGACGGGTGGTTACAATAGACCTTTTTGGTCATTGTAGACACACGGCGACGGCAGTAACGAAGATAGACGTAGCAAATAACGGCTTAAAAATTATTTATTATAATTAACAATACCCGCAAAATCGTTAGCCTTTAACGCTGCGCCACCGATTAAGCCACCGTCAATTTCTTCTTGCGCCATAAGTTCCTTGGCGTTACCTGGTTTCATAGAACCGCCGTATTGAATTCTAACTTGGCTTGCGCATACGGGGCAGAACTTTTCAGCAAGGGTTTTTCTAATAAAGCCGATAGTTTCGTTGGCTTGCTCAGCCGTTGCGGTTTTACCAGTACCGATAGCCCAAACGGGTTCGTACGCTACGACGAGTTTAGTTAAATCTTCAACGCCTTCAAGACCGATTTCAATTTGGCGCTTTAATACTTTTTCGGTAATACCCGACTCTCTTTCTTCTAAGGTTTCGCCAACGCAAACGATAGGGATAAGACCTTTTTTAAGAGCGGTTAAAGTTCTCTTATTTACGGTTTCGTCAGTTTCACCGAAGTATTGACGGCGTTCGCTATGACCGATAATAACGTATTCAACGCCAAGTTCTAAAAGCATATCTGCTGAAATTTCGCCGGTGTATGCACCGCTTTCAGCAAAGTGAACGTTTTCAGCGCCGATTTTAATATTAGAACCTTTAATCGCTTCGCCTACTGCGTATATGTCAGTTGCGGGAACGCAAACTACAACGTCACAATCAGCGTTTGCCACTAAGGGTTTAAGTTCGTTTACGAGCGCCACGCCCTGCGACGGCGTGAGATTCATTTTCCAGTTACCTGCAATAATTACTTTTCTCATAATCTATTCTCCTAAAAATTATCTTTCGTTAAGGCATTCGATACCAGGTAATTTCTTACCTTCAAAGAGTTCAAGCGATGCACCGCCACCCGTTGAGATGTGCGACATCTTGTCCGCAAAGCCTAAAACTGCAACCGCAGCAGCACTATCGCCACCGCCGATAATCGTAGTTGCACCTTCCGCTTCAGCCATTGCTTTTGCTACCGCCATAGTACCCTTTGCAAGAGTGGGGTTTTCAAATACGCCCATAGGTCCGTTCCAAATAACGGTTTTACCGCTTTTGATTACGCTTGCGAAAAGTTCAGTCGTTTTAGGACCGATATCAAGACCCATCATATCCGCAGGGATTTTATCAGAGTCAACTACCGAAACTTCAATTTCCGCATCGATAGGATCGGGGAAGTTTTTAGCGATAGTAGTATCGATAGGAAGATAAAGTATTTTGCCGAGAGTTTCAGCCTTTTTAATCATTTCATTGCAGTAGTCAATCTTTTCAAGGTCAACAAGCGAAGTACCAACTTCGTAGCCCTTTGCCTTTAAGAAGGTGTAAGCCATACCACCGCCGATAATTAAAGAATCGCATTTTTCTAAAAGGTTAGAGATAACGTTGAGTTTGTCCGCCACCTTTGCACCACCTAAAATACCGATAAAAGGTCTTTCGGGGTTTTCAAGCGAATCAGCCATAACTGAAAGTTCTTTTTCAATAAGGAAACCGCAAACCGCAGTTTTTACAAGGCCGTATTCAACGATAGCAGCGGTAGATGCGTGCGAACGGTGAGCCGTACCGAACGCGTCGTTCACGTAAACGTCTGCAAAAGATGCGAGTTTTTTGCAGAACTCTAAATCTCTACCTTCTTCGCCCGCGTCAAAACGGGTGTTTTCTAAAAGAAGAACTTCGCCTTCTTTAAGGGCGCTTACTTTTTGGCAAGCGTCTTCCCCAACGGTATCGCTAGCAAAGGTCACTTTGCCGTTTAAGATTTCGTTAAGTCTATCAGCAACCGGCTTTAAGGTGAATTTTTTGATATCCTTTTTAGCCTTTTCAAGATATGCTTTCGTTGCTTCTTCTCTCTCGTTTTCAGGAAGGGCTTCAACAGCCTTTTTCTCTTTTTTGTTGAGTTTAATCTTCTCGTTGAAGATATTGTGGGGTTTACCCATGTGCGAACATAAAATTACTTTCGCGCCGTTTTCCATTAAGTATTTAATGGTGGGAAGTGCGCCGTTAATTCTGTTTTCGTCAGTAATAACCCCGTCTTTCATAGGAACGTTGAAATCTACTCTGACAAGGCATTTTTTACCTTTAACTTCAATGTCTTTTACAGTTAATTTATTCATAGAATAAAACTCCTTTCAAAATTACTATTAACATTTTAGCCTTTTTTAATAAACTTGTCAAATAATATCGTTATATTTATAAACATTTGAAAGGTTTCTCGTATCGTTTTTTATAGTTTTTTCGTTTTTGTCTTTAACTAAATGCGAAATAAGGTTTGTAAACGGTTTAAGAACGGGAAGTAACATTAGCGTTACCAGTAGATTAAACAAGGTGTGAAAGTTAGCAATTTCTCTTTCGATACTGCCTGAAAAACTCATAAACGCGCTACCTATTTGCGTTTTTAATAGCGAAAGCGGTAAAAATAGCACTACTGCACCCACTATATTAAACAAGATATTAAAGTACGCTACCCTTCTCGCTTCCGCAGGCTTATTACTAGATGCTATAATTACCGAAAAGCAAGTTCCTATATTAGCGCCAAGTATTAAAAACATACTACTTTCAAAAGATAATAGCCCGTTTGACGCTAGTATTATCATAACGCTAGTTACTGCGGACGAACTTTGTATAACAGCGGTTATAATTAAGCCGTTAAGAAGTAAAAGCAAATCGCTTTTTACTAAAAATATCTTTCTAAACCAGTCGAAATTTTTGAAGTAGGACACACTATCACTAACAACGTCAAGCCCGAAAAACAACATTCCAAAGCCCGCCATTACACCGCCTATAAGACTTAGTTTTTCGTTTTTCAAAAATGTAAATATAAAACCTATAAAGGCAATTAGCGAGCCGAGTGCGGTTATATCGAAAGCGTCACTCCCCGATAGCGATACTAGTTGCGCGGTAATGGTAGTTCCGATATTTGCGCCCATAACGATAGCAGACGCTGAGTAAAACGTTAAAATATTACTCGACACGAACCCCACAGTTATAACGTTAGTTGCTATGCTCGATTGTAATAGCGCGGTGGAAACTGCGCCCGTCAAAACGCCTGAGTATTTGTTTTTGGTAAAGGTTTGGAGAACCTTTTGCATTTTTGCGCCGGCGAGTTTTTCCATATTCTCACTCATAAACTTTAAGCCGAGTAAAAAGAAAGTTATTCCGCCTAGCGTTAGTAAAAAATATCTAAATACGTACATATAAGTAATATACTTGTCGGGGTTGAAAATTATGATTTTTAGGCATCAAAAAAGCACGCTTTTTGCGTGCTTTTTAATTTATTAGTCAGTAGTGTAATTATCGAAATAACCTTGGATAAATACGATAGGCGTACCCTTATCACCTGAACCCGAAGTTAAGTCGCAAAGTGAACCTATAAGGTCGGTAAGTCTACGTGGCGTAGTGCCTTCCGATATCATATTTCCAACTAAGTCAGCATCCTTTTCTTGAATTTTTTGGTTGATGGCTTTTTTAAGTTCATCGCCCGAAAGGTTTGCAAACTCGTTGTCTGCAAGGTATTTAAGTTTTAATTCGTTAGGCGTACCCTCTAAGCCCTTGGTGTAAGCGGGCGAAACAACGGGGTCTGCAAGTTCCCAAATTTTACCAACGGGGTCTTTGAAAGCACCGTCACCGTAAACCATAACTTCAACTTTTTTACCCGTTTTTTCAAATATTAACGCTTGAATATCGTCAACTAATTTTTGGCATTCTCTTGGGAAGAGTTTAATCACGTCTTCAGTTGACTTGTTAGAACCTAATAAACCGTAGTTTTCATTGTAACCGCTACCGTTTACGCTTTCACTTAAAATCTCATCCATACCGAAAACTTTTTCAGCGCCCGCTTTAAGAAGTAAACGCTTAGTTCTAAAACGAGTATGAATATCACAGTTGAGAACGTTTTTGGTGTAATTTAATATTGCGCGTGGATCGTTAGCAAAAATAATTTCGCACTCTGCGCCCGATTCGCGAATAAGATTGCCATAGTACTCAACGTAGTCCATACCTGTAAACGGGTGTTTGGTATAACCAAAAAGTTCACGGTATTTTTCAAGCGACAATACGTCGGTATACGGGTTAACACCCTTTTCGTCAAGCATATCAAGGCTAATTAAGTGGTTGCCAACTTCGTCAGACGGATATGAAAGCATTAAAACGATTTTTTTAGCGCCTTTTGCGATACCCCTTAAACAAATAGAGAAACGGTTACGGCTAAGTATAGGTAAAATAACGCCAACGGTTTCACCGCCGAACTTTGCCTTTACGTCACACGCAATATCGTCAACACTTGCGTAGTTGCCTTGCGCTCTTGCTACAATAGATTCCGTCATCGCGATAACGTCACGGTCGCGAATAGAAAACCCGTCTTCCTTAGACGCGTCAAGTATCGAATCGGCTACGATTTTAACCAAATCGTCACCTTGGCGAATAATAGGCGCGCGTATTCCCCTTGAAATAGTACCAACCATACGGCTCATAAGAAAATCTCCTTTTGATTTTTGCCTAAAATACCTACTAGCAAAAATACACGATACATTATATACCAATAATGCATAATTTGTAAATTATTTTAATATAAAAAATTTTATTTTTTACAAAAAATTAAGCGGTTGAAAGATAGAAACTAGCACAAATTAAAACACGGCAGTATCGCCGTGTTAAGAAATAATTCAGTAAGTTGCAAGAGCACCAAGCACGGATGCACCAACGGTAAAGTAAAAAATAAGCGTTAACCCTACCGATATTGCAAACGCTATGCCCCACCCTTTTATAAAGGTTTGTCTTTCAATAGATTCTGCGGGATACATACATAAACCGATTATTAAACCTATTAAGCCTAACAACACGCCAAGCAACGCACCTAAACCCGTTTTAGATTCTCCACTTAAAGTTTTTGCTGGGTTTTTATCAATTGCCGCCCCACAGTGAATACAAACTACCGCGTTATCGCTAACTTCTTTGCCACAATTTTTACAAAACATAAAATTTCTCCTTTGAGTTATTTTTAGATAAATAGATTATAGTATAGAATTTTCTATACGTCAAATAAAATTATAGAAATTTCTATATAATATTTTTATGGAAGTTGAGTTCAAAGAAATTTTGAAAGATTTTTTGCAAGAGAAAGAACTAACGCAGGTAGCGTTTGCAAAGATTATAGGCGTTAAGCAAAGTCAAGTAAGCGAGTGGCTTAAAGGCAAGGCAAAACCAGGGTACGACATTTTAAGGAGTATGGCTATATCGTTTGACATTTCTGCCGATTATTTTTTAGGAATAACCGACAATTTTTAATGATTTATCATTTTTACAAGTAAAAACACGGCGCTAGTTAGCACCGTGTTTTAATTTTATTTATTTTTTGTGTTATAGTCATTTTGACTATAAGGTTGATTTTATACTATCTTACTAATTTTGATTATTGTAGTCCACCTATCACAAAGCATAACACCTTTAATAACAACTTAATTAAGGCGTTAGTTTGGGTATTAGACGAGGCTCGCGCAAGACGATAAGCAGAGATAGACCTTGTTGGTTATTGTAGACACTTAAATAAAAGTTTATTCCAACCCTTTTAAGACCTTAGAAGCAAGCAGAACAAGGCTCGCAAATAACTCAAAACCTATTACAACTTGTATTTTAAGGGCTTAGTTACAAGTTAGGCGAGGCAACCGAAAATCAACAGACTGAAATAGACCTATGTGGTCATTGAAGGTTGTTGATTGAAGGTTAACAAAGCATAACGCCGTAAATAAGACCTTAAAAAATTAGTCTTTTCTGCCCGTTAGATGCCCCACTTCATTAAGCCCTTCAAAATTGTTTTGGCGAAGGGCTTCGTACACCGTTAAGGCTACGGAATTTGATAGGTTTAGACTTCTTAAATTGCCTAGCATAGGAATTCTAAGCGTTTTGTCGTAATGCTTTTCAAGTAAGGGTTCGGGAAGACCGTGAGATTCTTTTCCGAAAATTAAAAAGTCACCGTCTTTGAACTTTGCATCGCTATATACCTTTTGACCTTTGGTTGACATAAAATAGAAGTTATCGCCGTTATAATAAAGGTCGAAAAGTTCTTCGAAACTATCGTAATAATGAACGTCTAAATACTGCCAGTAATCAAGCCCTGCGCGTTTTAAGTGCTTGTCCGAAAGTTCAAACCCAAAGGGTCTTATCATATGAAGTGAACTGCCCGTTGCCGCGCACGTTCTTGAAATATTGCCCGTGTTTTGCGGAATTTCAGGCTCGACTAAAACTATATTTAATTTCATAACTATTCCTTTACCCCACGCCTTTTACTTTTAACAACGATATACTGCTTTTGGGTGGGGATAATTAGTTTTGCAGTATTTTCAATGCTTTTTCCACATATTTCGCCAGACATATCGCTAGCGATAACCCCCGTTTTACTAAGTAACATTACGGGCACGCCAAACAAATACGCGTACGCTCTTATTAAAAAATTGTACTGCGGTTTTTCTTCGTTTTGAACTACCGCAACGATAAGGTCGGCATCGCAAAGCGACATTGCCTTAACCCCGTCTAAATTGATAATATCGTCACCGACAAGCAGTCCTATCCTGCCAACTTCGGTTTGATAAACTTTGAAACTACCACCGCCCAAATACTCGGTTTGGTTTATAGATAAAGTCATATCCGAAATACCTAAAAGTTTGCCGTTTTCGGCTATTATTAAGGACTGTTTTAGTATTCCGTAATTATCAGTTACCGCGCCTGCGATAACTACTTTTTTAACCTTTCTTGAAAAGGACGCTAAATCGGGGAGTTTATTGTCCGCCCCGCTAAGTTCGTGCTTGTAACTAACTTTTCCGATAGAGTTAAAACCAAGTACGGTTATTTGAGAGTTTTTAACGCCTTCTAAATCGACGTTTTGAAGTTTTTGACATTTATCTGAATAAATTTTAAGCATTGAAACCTACCACACTGTTTCATTATACTTAAAACTCATAAAAAAGGTGCTTAGGCAAGTCAATATTATCAAAAACTTGATTTTGACAAGGCGGAAGTTAAAATTGAACAAACTTCGTCAATGCTCGTCGATGCGAAAATCAACTCTTTTAAGCGCTTGCTACCCTTTACGCCTTTAAGGTAATACGACGCTTGCTTTCTAAAAATTACCGCGCCACGACTATTTCCGTAACGCTCTTTTATAAGCGACGTTTGCTCTTTTATAAGGTCAACTATCGTAAAGTTTGGTTTTATTCCTAAAATATCGGAAAAAATCATAGGGTTTTCGAGTGCGCCACGGGCTACCATAACCCCGTCCGCCCCCGTTCTATCCATCAAAACGTCCGCATCGCGCTTTGAAAAAATTCCACCGTTTGCAATTACTGGGATACTAACCGCGTTTTTAGCGCTTTCAATTTCAGTGTAGTTTACTTCGCCTTGATAGTAGGCGTTGCGCGTTCTGCCGTGCACGGTTATAAGGTCTGCACCACTTTGCTCGCACATAACGGCAAAGTCACGGGTTACGAGTTTGTTTTCAGTTACACCCGTTCTAAATTTTACGGTAACCGCTTTACCGCTCGACTTTACCGCCTTTATGATTTTAGACGCTAAATCAAGGTCGTTAAGTAGCGCACTACCTTCGCCGTTATTGTATATTTTAGGAACGGGGCAACCCATATTGATATCTATGATATCAAAATTTTTAAGATGCTCGGAACTTGCCACCCATTTCATAACCGAAACGTCACTTCCAAAAATTTGAACGGCTTTGACGGTTTCGTCGTCATAGGAAAACAACAGTTCGCTAGACGCGGACGGCGTGTATTTAAGCCCCTTACCGCTAACCATTTCGGTAAAGGCAAGCCCCGCCCCTGCTTTTAGGCAAATTTTTCGCATGGACGCGTCAGAAAACCCTGCAAGCGGAGCAAAAAACACGTTGTTTTTTACCGTTACGCCACCTATTTTTAGGGGGTTAATTATCATCTTTAACACCTTTTATTTGATTGTAAATTTCGTCGAGTTCAAAAAGGGTAAAATCGGTTAACTTTTTGCCTTTTGCTAAAACCACACTTTCAACTTTTGAAAAGCGGTTTATAAATTTATCTACCGAGTATTTAAGGGAAAGTTCCGCGTCTACCCCAAGAAGTCTAACTACGTTTACGGCGCTAAACAATAGGTCACCACACTCTTTTTGAATTTCTTCTTTGTTACCGCTATCAACTGCGATAGTAAGTTCTTTTATCTCTTCTAAAATCTTATCGGTTGCTGTTTTAGAATTTTCAAAATCAAAGCCGTATTTACCCGCCCTTTTACCTATTTTTTCAGCGCGCATAAGCGACGGCATTGTGGTAGGAACGGCGTTTAGATACTCGGTTGCCGTTTCGTAGCCCTTTTCAACGATTTTATTATTGTTCCAAACACTAAGCGCGTCGTTTGACACAACTGCCTTATCTTGCCCGAAAACGTGGGTGTGGCGAGTGATTAGTTTTTTGCATAAGTCACTCAAAACGTCATACCTTGAAAACCTTGAACCTTCTTCGCCAAATGCGATATAAAAAGCCGATTGAAGTATCAAGTCGCCCGTTTCTTCGATAATCATAAAATCGTCGCCACTATTTACCGCGTCAACTAATTCGTAGGCTTCTTCTACCACGTTTTTCAAAATAGACTTTTCAGTTTGCTCTCTATCCCACGGGCAACCGTTTGGCGAGCGCAAAATTTCTAAAATAGAAAGTAAATCGTTAAAGTCAAAGCGCTGTTTTTTTATTAGCGGTAATTTAGGAATATATAAGCACGTTGAATAGTCGTAAGATTTTTGCCTATCGAGTTCGTATAGATATATTTCTTTATTTCCGCCGTTTGACGATAGTTTCACCTTTATTTCTTCACCGAAAACGTCAAGCAAAAAAAGTTTTATTTTACTTGCCGTAACTGCGCTATCGATAGCGTATACGATAAGCGGTGCGGAAAGAGTGTAACTATCCCCTACTTCGTAAGAAGATATAGCGGTGTAGTTACTCTCGCAAACGCCAAGCCTTTCAAGGCATTTAGTAGCGTACGACACACCCGCATAAACTTTTACGTTTTTACACTTTGATAGAATATATTTAACGGAATTATCTTCGGTGGCGCACCCGTCAACAAGATAGCAAACGGGCTCGTTTTTTGCAATTTTAATAACTTCGTTACCAAGGTTTTTGTTAAGGGTATCGAAGTTTCTACTCTTTTCATAAATAAAATCAAGCGTATCGATTTTTTTACCCAAACTAGATAGGTTTTCATAACTTTTAGTAAGCCCCGTTCTAGCAATGATTTTTACGCTTGATTTAATAATTGACTGGGCGGTGGTTGAAAGGTCATACCCGTCAACCCCTAACCCTATAATGGTTATTTCGTTCATTTTGCACCTTTAATTTTATACTACTATAAATAATATAACTTAAATTTACAAAACAAGCAACCAAATAACAAAAAATATCGCTTATAATCGCCCCAAAAACGTTTATGCTTGGGTTTTTAAGTAAAATAATTGATAAAATTATTTTAACTATTGCGCCAAGAACTCCCCCAAGTATCGTAACTTTGTAATTTCCCGTTGCGTTTACGCAGGCAACTAGCGTTTGCATTATAGGTAAAAAAAGCACCGATAACGACGATAACCTTAGCATTTTAACGGCTACTTCTTTATGCGCGCTAGACAGCCCCGAATACAGTATATTTATTGCCGTTTTTGAAAACACGCAAGTTACAAGCGAAAACAAAGCGGATAAACACAAGGTGTAAAACACCGCTTGGTAGATTTTTTTTAAGTGATTTTCGCCGTTTGCTATAAGTTTTGAAATTATAGGAATACTCGTTACCGCCAAGGCGTAGCAAAAGGAAACGGGCAAACTCACTATCGATTCAACCGCCCCGGAATAAAGCCCGTAATACTCGGTTGCGTTTACCGAATAACTTTTAACGATATTTAGTATTAAAAAACTATCAACCGTTCTAGTTATCGGCATAATAATAGTAGCCACCGTCATAGGAAACACCGTTTTTATAATAGGTGAAATATCGGTTTTTGCCAAAACGAATTCGCGCTTATTAAATGATTTTTTTGTTTTTTGTATAAGGTATATTAGCGTTATAAGTTCCGATATCGTAACGGCAAGCGTAGCGCTAGCGCTTGCTAGCAAAACGTTATTTTTAAGCGCGTAGCAAAGCCCTAGCCCGACTACTAGTTTTACAACTTGTTCTAGCACTTGGGATATTGCAGTTGGTTTCATATTTGAAAACCCCTGAAAATACCCCCTAAAACACGAAATTAAACTCACTAAAAATACTGACGGGGCTATCCCGATATAGGCAAGCCTTGCGTTTATATCGCCTTGAAAAACCGCGATATACTTTGAAAAAATTATAGTGAGAGTAGACGTTATAAAGCCGATAATTGCAAACAGTTTTATAGAACTTTTTAAGATTTTTTCGGGATTGTTACCTTCGGCGATAAGTTTAGAAATTCCACTTGGAACTCCCGTTGACGAAAAGGTTAGTAATATCGTATATAAAGGAAATACCATTTGGTAAATTCCTATACCTTTTGCGCCTAGTAAATTAGTTAGCGGTATTCTATACACCGCGCCGATAAGTTTAGTAATTACTCCGCCAAGTGATAGAAAAAATGCGCCGTAGATAAGTCCGTTTTTCAACTTCACGCGTCTACTTCCGCAACCAGCATTTTAGATGAAAAATTAGCAAGAGTTATCTCTTTAAGCCCCATTTGACCGCCAACTTTGGTATCAAGTATAACAACCGCGCCAAGCGGTTCGTTTTCAACGCCTAAAACGGGCACGATAATTTGGGACACGAACTCTATCTCGTTGCCGTTTTCAGTTATCTTTTTAACCGTACCACTCTCGCTAGAATTTATTATAAAACTAGACTTATCTTCTATCGTTTTTACCATTCTTTCGCACAGTTTTTCGCCTTTTAGGTGCTTTGCTTTGTCGGTAGCGCAAACCACGGCGCTTTTATCCGTTATAACAACCGATAAGCCTAGTATCTCAGTTAGCGAGTTTGCTACTGCGCTAGTCGTTCTATCAAAGGTAGATAACGGCGAATACTTTTGAAGTACTATAATTTCTTTCTCTACCGAAATTTCAAGTAAATCACCCGAATTTAACTTTAACGTCTTTCTAATTTCCTTTGGTAAAACTACACGGCCTAACCCGTCTATTCTTCTAACTATTCCTGTTGATTTCATATTGCTCCTTTAAGTTTTTTTAACTTAGTAAGAGTATGAAAATTTTACCAAAAATTATGTAAAAAAAAGCAAGGCGAGTTCGCCTTGCTAATTTATTTATGCGTTGAGTTCTTTTTGAACTTCTTCTTTATAAGTCATTTTCGAAACTTCGTCAAAAATATCCGTAACTTCTTTTTCGGGCGCTTTTGTTAAAAGCGATACGACTATCGCTACGATAAGCGATAAAATAAAGCCGGGGATAAGTTCGTAAATACCAGTAATAGGTGCTAAGGTATACATCCAAACAACCGATACCACAAAACCCGTAATTATCGAAGATACCGCGCCAACGTAGTTTAGCTTGCGGAAGTATAGCGATAAAAGTACCACAGGTCCAAACGCCGAGCCGAATATTGCCCACGCAGATTCAACGAGCCCCATTATACCGCCAGTACCCGGTAAAAGCGCAATAACGAGCGCTACTACTAAAACTACGATAACGGTAATTCTACCCATATTGAGCATTTGCTTATCGGTAGCGTCCTTTTTAATGGTCGATTTATAAATATCGCTTGAAAAAGAACTTGATGCGGCAAGTAGTTGACTATCCGCCGTGGACATTGATGCCGCAACCACCGCCGAAATAAGTATACCAGACAACACCCCTGGAACAATTGCCCTTGCAAGAAGAATAAATACTTGTTCTTTATTATCACCGTTTATGTAATCGCCAAAGTATTCGTGGCAAACTACCGCAACGACAGACGCCATTATACAAATAATAGTAGTCCACGAACTGCCTACGATTTGCGACTTTCTCATTTCCCTTTCGCTCTTTATCGAGATGTATCTTACGATAATGTGTGGCATACCGAAATATCCTAAGCCCCACGCTAAGCCGGAGAAAATATCTACGATACTTTTGTAATCGAACTTGCCGGTTGATAATAAATTGAAATAACTATCCGAAGTAATTACCGTGCCAACCGACGTAAAACCATCGCTATTTATTATGAAAAGCGCAATAATAGGAAGAATTAAAAGTGCGGCAAGCATAAGCATACCTTGGAAAAAGTCCGTCCAACAAACGGCGTTGAAACCGCCGAGTAAGGTATATACGCCGATAACGATAGCCGAAATTATCATACCAGTGGTTTTGTTGATAGCGCCACCCGTTACGAGTTCAAAAAGCGTTCCGCACGCCGAGATTGACGACGCGGTATACACGCAGTACGCTATAACGAATATTACCGCGCAAGTAATTCTTAAAACGTTGTTTTTAGCGTTAACTCTGTTTGACAAGTATTGGGGAATGGTAATCGCGTCCCCCGCCTTGATAGCGTAACGGCGTAGTTTTGGTGCAACGAATATCCAAGCGCAAATAGTACCGATAATTAAACCGATAGAAATCCACACTTGGCCAAGCCCTAAAATGCAAATAGCACCAGGAAGCCCCATAAGTACCCAAGCGCTCATATCCGAAGCGCCTGCGGATAAAGCGGCAACTAAACCGCCCATGTTTCTTCCGCCTAAAAAGTAATCTTTTTCGCCACCGTTTCTATTCTTCATAAAGAAATAAATACCTACGGTTAAAACGATTACAAAGTATAAAATAAATGCAATAATTTCACCTAACTTCATAATAACTCCTTAGTGTTATTGATTATATAGTTTTTGGGTTAAAAATTCTTTTACCTTTAATACGGGGACAGCGTAGCCCGAAACGAATTCCGTGCTATCTTCTACCACCGCAGCGGCGTAGTTAATACCGCAAATTTTATAGTCTTTATCAAGTAGCACGCCACCCGACGAACCTTGATTTAACGGCGCGCTATGGCGTATTACGTCAAAAGTTACGTTAGATATATTAGCGTTTACGTTACCGTTTTCTTCTCCCACGGAAACCGCCATATACTTTTCAACCTTACCTTCGGTTACCGCGTTTATAATGCCGGTTGGTTGACCTATCGCAACTACGCTATCACCCACTTTTGGGTTAGCCGTTGCAAAAGATAATACCTTATAGTCCTTTTCAGCGAAAAAAGATACTACCGCTAAGTCGTAATTCGGGTCGTACGCTATTAGTGACGATTCGTACACCACCCCGTAACAGTCACGCACGGAATATTCAAAGCGGTTATAACCTTCGGTATCTTGATAAATTACGTGGTTGTTAGTTAAAACGTAGTAGGTGTATCCACCGCCAGCAAGCGAAACCTTATCAAACACCACACCGCTACCTTGCGACGCTATCTCCGCCGTAACGTTTCCAAAATACGAAGTTCTTTTAGAGTTGAGAGTTACGGTAAAATTCGCCTCGATAATACCTTCGGTAATAATTCCGTTAGAAAGGTCAACGCTACCGTCACTACCGCCACTATTACCGCCGTTGCCGTTATATATTATCGAACAAGACGTAAGCGCCAAGCAAACCGCTATAACAATAGCAAGTAGCGTTAACTTTTTAGTTTTATACACGAAACCTTTCGTCATAATAATTTATTATACACTAAAACGCTAAATTTTACAAATAAAATTAAAGGGTAGACACCAAAGTCTACCCTTGTTTTTATGCTTTTTTGGGTTTTATAAGCACGAAACTTATAAAAGTTGCTACCGCGTACATAATTGCAGTAAAGATTAAAACGTTATTAAAACTACCCGTGGCGTTAACTATTGCCGACGCTATTTGGTTACCCGTTAAGCCTGCAATTGCCCAAGCCGAAAGCGCAATTCCGTGAATTGACGAGATTTTACCCATACCGTAAACGTCAGATAGAAGTGTAGGAAGGTTACTAAACCCACCGCCGTAGCCTGCGTTTACAACTAGCATAAGCGCTATTGCAATAACCATAGCAATTGCACCGCTACTGTTGAGTGAACCCGTTGAAAGCGCGATAATGGTAAGCACGAGTTCGCTAATTAAAATGATTTTGTAGATAGTATTTCTATCTTTTAACTTATCGCCTATTGCCGAATAGCAAAGCCTACCGCCCGCGTTAAACAAGCCCGTGATAGTGCCGAGTATCGACGCTACGCCCCCAAGACCTATCGCATAATAGATATCCTTTTCTTGTGAGATAAGCGCTAAACCGCAAGTGATGTTTATGTAGAAAACGAGCCATATGCCGATAAACTTAGGATCAAGGAAGATTTTGAACTTGCCAAAGAATTCTTTAAGAGTAGTTTTTTCGTGCGGTTCAACCCAGCCTTCCGGCTTTTTGAGAAGAAGGTGACCTACAAACATCATAACAAACCAAACGATAGCAAGAATATAAAGTGCAAGTTCTACCCCAACTGCGTTGATAAGAGCGGTAATAATAGGCGCAAACACCATTTTAGCAGCGCCAAAGCCTGCAACCGCTAAACCCGTTGCCAAACCCTTTTTATCGCTAAACCAAAGCATTAAGGTTTTAACGGGCGAAAGATAGCCAAGACCAAGACCTATACCCATAAGCACGCCGTAGCATAAAAGTAAAAGCGGAACTGATGCAAGCCTAACTGCAAGCCCGGTACCTGCAACGCCGAGAGCAAAGCAAATAGTTGCTATTAAACTTGCCTTGTGAATATCTTTTTCAACGAAGTTACCTAAAAAGGCAGCGGACATACCAAGGAAGAAAATCGCCAAACTGAACGCCCAGCCGATAGCACTTGCCGAACCTACGCCGTTAACTGCTTCAATAGCATTTTTAATAGCGCCAGAGAAATACGACCAGCAGTAAACCGTGCCGATACTACAATGAAGAAGTAACGCAGGGATAGCCGCCCTAGTCCATTTGTTAGATAAATTTTTCATAATTACCTCATTAGTTGTTTTTCACAACTATTGATTATACGCCTATATTTTTTCTAAGTCAATAATTTTACCGTTTAATTTTGATAAAAATTAAATATAAAAAACGGAGAAAATTCTCCGTTTTATTTTCGTATATAGTTTTTAAGAACTTGCATAAGTTCAGGGGATATTACGTGTTCTACCCTACACGCGTTTTCTTCGGCAACTAATTTATCCGCGCCGAGTTTTACAAAAACTTCGGTAATAACTTCGTGCCTTTCGTGAATTTCACGCGCCTTATTGCTACCTTCACTTGTCAAGTTGATTTCGCCGTTTTTGGCTATCGTTATATAGCCGTTATTTTGAAGTAGATTTACCGCCCTTGAAACGCTTGGGCGAGAGTAATTAAGTTCAGTAGCGATATCAATTGAACGTACTATTGAATTTTTCTTTTTAAGAAGAAGTATCGTTTCAAGATACATCTCTTGCGATTCGTGATATTTCATATTTTAATTATATCACTGATTTTTTGATTTGTAAAGGGGAAAAACACGCCGTAACTACGGCGTGTTAACTATTTGCAATCTTTTTTGTTTTTACAAGATTTAGCGTGTGGGCAACCTATACATTTACTTCCGCTTTTTTTGGCTTTTACTACGTAAAAAACCGCAAAACCTATTATTAAAACTATAATTCCTATTGCAATATATTCGCCCATATAAATTCCTTTTACGCATTAAGTGCGTATTCTTTTTTAAGTTCTTTATTTTTTTTCATAATTAGCAAGGTTATAACGCAAGCAATTATCGCTACGATAAGCCAACCCAACCAAACCATCCACGAAGCGCCGAAGTTTGCGCCTGCAAAAAGCGTACCGAAGAAATATACTAAAAACGATACCGTAAAGCCCACTGCAAACTGTAAGCCGATACCTGCAAAAAGCCATTTTTTGCTCTTTATTTCAGAGTTCATAGCACCGATTGCTGCAAAGCAAGGGGGCGTGAATAAGTTGAACATTAAGTATGCAAGCGCGGCAACCTTTGTGATGGCAAAAATTGCGGCAACTTCACTTGCACCACTTTCTAAAATAAGTTCGTCAACGTTGATAAAGTTAGTAACGCCGTAGCATACTGCAAGCGTGCCTACAACGTTTTCCTTTGCGATAAATCCGGTAACCGCAGCGGCTGCAAGTTGCCAAGCAACTACGCCAACGACGGGGGCTATAACGTAGGCAAACGGGGTTGCTATATCGTGAAGAATTGATTCGTTTGCATCAACTACGTTAAACGACCAGTCAAACGTTTGCATAACGTGAACGACAAAGTTACAAATAAGTATAATCGTTCCCGCCTTAACTATGTATGCCCAACCGCGAGAAATCATTGATTTGCAAGCGGAAAGTAAACTTGGAACTTTATATTCGGGAAGTTCGATAATAAAGAAAGATTTTCTTACCTTATGCCCCGTTAAAAGGTTGATAAGGAGCGCGCAACCTAAAATGATTAAGATGCCAACGAAGTACATAATTGCGCCTACCCAAGGCGAATCACCGAAGAATACGCCTGCAAAAAGCGCGATAACTGGGAGTTTTGCACCACAAGGCATAAACGGTGTAAGCATAGCCGTTGCCCTGCGTTCTCTTTCGTTTTTAATGGTTCTACAAGCCATAACGCCGGGGATAGAACAACCCGTGCCGATAACGAAAGGTATAATCGATTTGCCCGATAAACCTACTTTTTTGAATATGGGGTCTAAAACTACCGACGCGCGCGCCATATACCCACAGTCTTCAAGTAATGCTATTAAAAAGTACATTACCATAACTAGCGGTAAAAAGCCTATAACGGCAATTACGCCACCGAGTACACCGTCAACGAGTATTGACGCCCAAATTCCAAGTTCGCCCGATTCGTTTGCGAGCGCGTCTGCAACCAAGCCCTGCCCCGCTTCTAACCAACCTACGAAGGTATCTGCAATCCACGGACCTAACCACGCTTGCGAAATGCCGAAAACTAAAAACATAACTACCGCAAATATAGGAAGACCAAACCAACGATTAGTTAAAACTTCGTCGATTTTATCTTGGAAGTTACTATCTTTTGTGAATACTTTGCGCTCTTCTACTTCGCTTACTATTTTGTTTACGAACTCAAAGCGCTTTCTGTCAGCCGTTTCTACGATAGATTTATCACTTAAATCGATTTCGCCTTGACTGTACGGCGCTTTTTGAGTTTGACCTTTAACTTTAACAACTTGGTTTATTAACTCTTTTAAGCCCTTTGAAGACGTTGAAACGGTTTCAACTACGGGGCACCCAAGTTTTTGAGATAACAACTTAACGTCAATTTCAGTTTCCTTTTTCAAATTAACGTCAACCTTGTTAAGGGCTACTACTAAGGGAATACCTAGTTCTAAAAGTTGAGTTGTGAAAAATAAACTCCTTGATAAATTAGTCGCGTCTACTATATTTATAATAGCGTCTGGGTTTTCGTTTTTTACGTATGAACTAGTTATGCTTTCTTCAGACGTGAACGGACTCATAGAATATGCGCCGGGTAAATCTACTGCAATAAAGTCTTCACCGCTTGATATAAAACTCTTTTTAATTTGGTGCTCTTTTTTGTCAACCGTAACACCTGCCCAGTTGCCCACCTTTTCATTTCTACCCGTCAAGGCGTTGAACATAGTGGTTTTACCGCTGTTTGGGTTGCCTGTTAGTGCAATTCTCATTAAAATACCATCCTTATAAAACTTGTTAGCAACCGCTAACACTGTTGCAAAAAATAAACGTTAGTTTAGGCTAACTTTTATTCAAAAAAATAATCTATCGATTATTCTTTTACGATAATTGCTTTTGCAAGTTGAACGTCAATATTATACCTTGCATCTTTAATCGCAACGACTAGACCGCTCTTTCGTTTAGAAATTACCGTTATAGGCTCGCCCGAATAACAACCCAAGGAAAATAAAAAAGAATTCAACTCTTCGTCATCGGTTTTAATTTCTTTAACGATGTATTCTTCGCCGATATTTGCCAAAGATAAGTCCATTTTAGTCTCCTTAAAAAGTTTGTTAGCCATTGCTAATTCGCGATTATTATATAATATTGATACGCGCTTGTCAAACGTTTTATGACAAATTTTTTGATTTTTTTTAAGAAAAAAACTCCCGCTTTAATCAAACGAGAGTTAAATTTTGTATGGTTGTTTTTTAATTTATAAAGCCTATTGCAACTTAATTAAGACACTAGAAACAAGCAAGACAAGGCTCGCCTAGACGAGTGGTTGCAATAGACCTTTTTGGTGTTATTATAACGAGAGTTTATTTTTATATGTATTTTAAGACGCCAGTTTGGGTATTAGGCTAGGCTCACTTTGGCGATAGGCTGAGTTAGACCTTTTTGGTCAATGAAAAAACTCCCGCTTTAATCAAACGAGAGTTAGTTTTAACCTGTATTTTAAGGGCTTAGTTACAAGTTAGGCGAGGCGTTTGGGTTTTTGCGGAAGGGAGCGACCTTTTTGGTCGTAGGAATTTCGCAAAAACACAAAGAACAAAGCATAACGCCGTAAATAAGACCTTAAAATTTAATTTTTCGGCACTCTATGTAATAACGCTTGTCGTACGCGTGACCTATTGAGAAGGTTTTTCTGGGGAGTGCACCGTCAAATATAACCGTTTTGAAAAGTTGAGATTTTTCCATACCGCTGAAAATAAAGCCGATAGCACCTTCTTTACTTGCAAGCGCTTTAACGGAATCTACGCCGTGGATATAGTCAACTTCGCCACCGTGTTTTTTGATGTAACCGTCAATAAAGTCTTGCAAAGTACCAACGGTAAGTTGTTTTTCGGGGCTATTTACTACTACGGTTTGAGAAGTTTCGCCTACTATACACTCGATAGTTTGCGCCGTTTCACTACCCTTTACGCTGTTAGCGTAGGCTTTAAGTTCTTCAATAACGTTGCTAGGCGAAACGCCAAACATAACGCGATAGATAGGCTCGAATTCGAGCGCGTCGTCGTGAAGGTTGGTAATTTCCACGAGAGCGTATCTCGACGGATGATTTTTAGCAACTTCTTCGCCTAACTTTTCTTTAATTTCAAGGTAAGAAGTTCTTGCCGTTGCAAGCGAGTGATTACCGTCACCCACCGCGAATAAGAGTTTTGACGGAGCGTTTTTACCGTATAATCTCTCGGCGTTTTCGTCGCTAATTATATCGCTAAGGGCGGAAGTAATTTTATCAAACCTGTCCTTTATAAGATAGCCTTTTACGCTACCGCCACCCTGCATCAAGGTAAAGTCGTAAATCTTTTCAAGGCTTTCTTTTTTATCGGCGATAGGCTCGATAACGGTCTTTTTATCGTCGTCAATAAGCACCATTATATGCGGTGATTCGATAGACGCGTCACGCCTAACTTTAACTCTTGGCGGAATTCTTTCAAGCACCGTGCCTTCGGTTGCACGGATAAGCGAAGTTGAACCCTTTGAAAAGTCGTAATCTTCAAGGTCAACCATAGCGATAAGACCGCGCTTAACCCTACCGTCACGCTGTAATCTTTCGGTATATATCATAGAGTTTTTGTACGTTTTGAGAACGCTTTTTTCATACTCTAACATTTTTTGGTTTACTTTGGGGATAATGGTATCGGAACTAGATAAGTAAACTTCGGGAATAATAATTGATAAAGTAGAAGGGCTATCCCCTACTATCTTTTTAGTTTCTTCCCAGTATTCTGGTTCGCTAGTATACTGGTCACACGCGATAACTGCCCATTTTTGCCCGTCAACAACGCTAAAATCGGGCAACATAATATCTGCGGGGTAACAAGGTATTTTATTCATAGTAACTCCTTTTTTATTGCAATTACCCACTCAAAAGAGTGGGTAAAAACTATTATTCTTCTTCGATTATTTCTTCAAGTTTAGTAACTTTAATTTCAACTACTTTTTTCATCGTGGTTTTAGTTACTTCAACTTTTAAGTTTTTGTAGTTAAATTTTCTACCCGTAGTAGGAAGTTCGCCAAGTTTTTCGGTTATCCAACCACTAACGGTGTTAGCGTCAAACTCTTCTTCGTCGTCGTAAAGTTCAAACTTGTCGAAAAATACGGTAAGTTCAGCCGAACAATTAACTAAATATTGATTATTTCCTAATTCTTTGATAGGCTCGGTATCTTCGTCGTACTCGTCGTAAATTTCGCCTACGAGTTCTTCGATAATATCTTCAACGGTAACGATACCCAAAGTTCCACCGTACTCGTCAAGAACTACCGCCATATGTACTTTTTTGGCTTGTAATTTTTTAAGTAGAACGGATATTTTAGTGTGTTCAACTACGAAAACTACCTTTTGCATAAGATCTTTAAGGTTGAAATCTTGCTTGAAATAGTTGCGGTAAAAATCTTTTTCGTGAACAAAGCCTACGATAGAATCGATAGTGTCTTTATACACGGGGATACGCGAATATCTCTCACTGTCAAACACTTTTTTAACTTCTTGCTTGGTCGCGTCGGACGGAACGGCAATAACGTTGATACGTGGAACTAAAATGTCTTTTACTTCCAAATCGTCAAACTCGATTGCCGAGCGTATAAGGTCGGACTCTTCTTCTTTAAGCGTACCGTCTTCTTGCGCTTCGTTAACGATGGTTATAAGTTCTTCATCAGTAATCGTTTCTTTGCGGTCAAGCCTAAATATTACGTTTAATAATTTTTTGAACAACCCAAGAAGATAGTTAAGCGGGAAAAATAGATAATAAAACATCATTATTATCGGGTAAAATGCAAGCGCTAACTTTTCAGGGTATGCTTTCGCTACGTTTTTAGGTGAAATTTCACCAAATAAAAGTACCACGATAGTAATTACCGCCGTAGACACGAAAGACGGGTCTAAAAAAGAACCTTCTTTCATAATTAACGTAAAGAATAACAACGTAAGCGACGACGCGGTAAGGTTTACTATGTTGTTACCTATAAGTATCGTCGACAAAAGTTGGTCGTATCTTTCGTAGAGTGCTAAAACTTTTTTGTATCTCGTATCTTTTTGAGAGAGACTTTTAAGTTTTATGGTGTTAAGGCTTGTGTAAGCCGTTTCCGTCGCAGAGAAAAATCCAGACAGAATTACTAGAACGATAATTGCTATTAGCAGGGGTATAGAGCCGTCAGGCATTAGAAAAAATTTACTCCTTTTAATTCCGGTTATATTCTGAAAAATCAGTATCGGAATTCAATTTTTTTATATTCAGCGTACTCGTCGTACGCCTTTTTCCTAAAATAATAATTTCCTTGTTTGATAAGCGATAAGCCTTTTTCTTGAACGTAAGAAATTATCGTGCTTTCGCTCACGCCGTTTGCAGTTAACACGGCGGTTAACTTTTCTAGGCAGTACTTTTCAAGGTCAAGTGGGTTTGCGTTAGACTTATTAACTTCTGCTTTTAAGCCGTTTATAAAGGTATTATATTCTTTATCTGAACGGAACTTTCCCTTAAAGTCCAAAGCGTACTCGTCAAACGTTTCTTTAATTATCTTTTTCATTTGGTTAGGGTTAAAACCAAACGGGCGCTTAATGTCACTAAACTTACCTTTTTTGATGACTGCATAGTATCCGTTTTCGTCTTTGAACAAGGCGTTATACGGGTTTGTGAAGAACGCCTTAATCTCGTCAGTTTCTTCGCCGACGTATTCGATAAGGTCGTTAGTTAACGAAGTTAAAATCTCTAAAAGGTCACCACCGCTAGACAAAGCGGACTCAACGGTTTTAATAAAACCGCTTTCACCAGACGTTAACTTGTTAAAACAAAAAAACTTTTTGAAAATAAATAAAACGAAGTCCTTCGCCCTACCGTCTTCAAGCGGTTTTTTATCCCACTCGCTATCGAGAGTTATCTCGCTTAAATAGTTGACGGGGGTGAGTTTAACTTCTTCGGTTAGAAAAGACGCGTCATCCGAAAAGCCGTGCTTTATCTCACGCACGGGCACGGCAAGCCTTTCGGCTTCCCTTTTTTCCTTTAATAAAATCTCTTCGATTTCTTTGTACATCTTTTCAATACAGTTCATTTTTCACCGTCACTTAGCGTGTATTATAACACACATTTAATTTTTTTTCAACGGTTTTAAGTATTATTTATATATTATTAACTAATAAAAGCCCCTAAGCGCTACTCACTCGGGGCTTTTTTATATGATGTTTATTGATATTATTTACAAAGTTACGGTAAAATCTTCAACTTCAAGCCTTGATAGATGCATATTACTAGGAACTGCACTATCACTCTTATATCCTACTAAAAGTATGCCGTAAGGGATATAGTTTTTAGGGATATTAAATACTTCGTACACTTTATCGTTCGTGTAGCGACCTATCCAGCAAGTAGAAAGCCCAAGGTCGCCTGCTTTTAGCATCATATAGGTTTGAATAATAGTTGCGTCAACTTCTAAAAAGTTTCTGCCGTTTGACTTTAATATGCAAGCCTTTTCGCTATCGCCACAAATAAGCATAGCAACGGGTGCTCCGAAGCGGTTTGGCGTTACCAAATCAACCTTTTCAAGTGCTTCTTTGGTTTTTGCAACGTATATTTTTTGGGGTTGGCTATTCTTTGCCGTGGGCGCAAGCCTAACCGCATCTAAAATCGCTTGAATTTTTTCTTCTTCTACGGGAATATCTTTGTATTCGCGAACTGAAAATCTTTCACTTAAAACTTTGTCAAATTCCATAACGAACTCCTTTTAGAATAGTTTATCATAAATTTAACTTATTTTCAACTATTTTATTATACCAAAGGACTTTATTGCCACGGCTTTTGCGCTAACGGTTACTTCGTAACAGTCGCTTTTAGGCTCTACTTTTATAGTTACAGCACCATCTAAATTAAAGTATTCTAGTAGCGTTTTTTTTAGGTCGTAACAAATCATTTCGGACGTGTCGCTACTTAAAAGTAGCCTGTCGTTTTTAATTATTTCTTGTAAGCGATTTTTGTTTGCTATCATAACCTACGCTTTAACTCCTTTCTAATACTACCCCAAAAACCCGTGTATTTTTTAAGATAATCGTACGGGCGAGAATTCTTTCCCATAATTTTTAACGTAACGCTTTTTATAGCCTTACCGCTATCGCCTAAAAAACTGCCGAAAGTTATTGAAGATAACGCGTCGTCATCAGGGATAACGCCTAGAACTTCTACTTTTAAGGTGTTTTCAATGTCCGTTTCAGATAAACTTTTTCCGCTTAAAACTAAATCTCCGCGTATGCGGTTTACTATAACTTCTATCCCCGATAACGCATAACTTTTTAGTATAGAAATAACCTTATCGGCATCTCGAACGCTAGTTATCGTTGGCGTTACCACGACTATTGCCCTATCCGCGCATGACACCGCGCGATGAAAGCCCAAATCAATGCCTGCTGGGCAATCTATAAATACGTAGTCAAATAGCCCTTCGATAGAATTTATCGCGCTCTTTATCCCCTGCCCGCTAATTTCGGGGGAAGTTAAAGTGTGTGCCGAAGGCAAAACGAATAAATTTTTATTAAGCGGACTTTCAACTAGCGCTTGCTTTGCTCTACATTTACCCGACACAACGTCGGATAAATCAAATACCGATTTATTTTCAACGCCGGTTAAAACGTCTAAATTATTAAGCCCAAGGTCTCCGTCTACCACGGCAACACGCTTACCGCTTTCGGCAAGTTTAAGCCCTATGTTTGCAGTTAAAGTGGTTTTACCTACTCCGCCTTTACCAGACGTTACAACGTACTTTATAGCCATAAACAAATTGTAAAATACTAGACGTGATAAATTATAGAAATTATTGTTAAAATTTGAATTTTTTTGTATAAAAAAACTCTCGTTTATTAAGCGAGAGTTTATTTGTTAAATTTGCCTATTATAACTTACATTTAAGGGCTTAGTTACAAGCAAGACAAGGCTCGCCTAGACGGGTGGTTAAATAGACCTTGTTGGTCATTGCAGACACACGACGACGGCAGAAACGAAGTACTCGCGCCGTAAATAAGACCTTAAATAATTTCTGGAAGTGATGCAGCGGCTATCGACTGCCCTACGCGCTTATTAGACTCGTCAGGCATAGAAAGGCTAATAGACGAATATTTTGGGAATTCTTCGTCTAATACTTTTCTTGCGTTATCTAAAATGATATCGCCACCTTTACCAGACGTTACGCGCCCTAAAAGTAGCGCGTGCTTGATATCGTAAAATTCGCTGTAATATGCGAGCGTGTAACCAAGATAAATACCTATGCACTCGTAGATTTTTTTAGCCATTTCATCGCCGTCAGCCATAAGTTTTTGAATAACTTTCAACTTTTCAGCAGGAGATAAACCGTCTTCAAACTTAAAGCCTGCGTTTTCGGCAAGTTTAATAACGCTGTCTTGCGAGAAGTATTTTACACCGCAACCGTAGTCGCCCGACCACTCGTCAACCATAGCGTCTTTATTATAATCAACGGGTGCAAAAGCGAGTTCGTTAAGCCAACCTTCTAAACAGCCTTCGCGGTTGATGTAGCCTACCGCTTCGCTAGTGCCCATAGCGATACCGAGTACTGCGGTATCTTCAAGGTCGATAGCGCCTGCGAGCGCTGTAACGTCACCGTCGTTAGCAACTTCGATAGGTGCGCCTATTTCTTTTGCGATATCTAAATACATCGTTTTAACGTGCTTTTCAAAATCTTCTTCGGGAACTTTTATAAAAAGCGACGCTACCATTATTTTATTGTCAACGTAAACGCCGGCAGAAGATACACCGATAGCGTCAACCCTTGGCATTTTGCTTGCTGCGGTCTTCATAGACTCCATAATGCCGTTATACTGATAGTGCCAGTCAGAATTGAGTTTGGGGTGCCAAACTACTTCTTCACTGTAAACTACTTTACCGTCGATAACGGCGGAAACCTTTCTATCTGAACCGCCCGCGTCAAAACCGATACGGCACCCGTCTAAATGACCGCCAACTTTAAGCGAGCAACTCTTTTTTTCAGGGAACTCTTCATAAGAAACTTTAACTACTTCGAACGGTCTTTCATATACGCCCGACATAAACTTTTCGTCAAATGCGCGTTCGCCCGTTTTTGAGTATGCCGATTTAATTCTATTATAGATATAATCGTCACCAGCGATATAAATTTTATAACCGCCCGCTACCCACAAAATAGTTTTGATAATTCTTTCGGCTACGCCGTAGTTTTCTTCTTTTTTATTTTCGTCTGCAAAAATTTGAAGGTCGTAACAAAAGTTATAACCTTTATTTCTTTCAACGCAAATTTTTAATAACTTGCTTTCTTCTTTTTCAACGGCTTTTCTAAAATCGTTGAGTTTAACGATCATAGGATAGTAATTTTTATCGTAGATAGGTGTGAATTTCATAAGTGTCTCCATAAAACAAAATTATTCGCTTATATATTAGCATAATCTTTTACAAAATAAAAGGCTTTTCACGAAAAAAAAGCGGATTTTTTCCGCTTTTTTCTAAAGAACTTTTGATAAAAAGTCTTTTAGTCTTTCGTTTTGGGGGTTAGTGAAAAATTCGCTAGGCGCGTTTTCTTCAACGATTTTACCACCGTCAATAAAAATAACGCGATTTGCTACTTCTCTTGCAAAACCCATTTCGTGAGTAACGATAACCATCGTCATACCGTCATTTGCTAAGCGCTTCATAAGTTCTAAAACTTCGCCTACCATTTCAGGATCTAACGCCGACGTAGGCTCGTCAAATAGAATAACCTTTGGATCCATAGCGAGCGCTCTAACTATTGCTATACGCTGTTTTTGACCGCCCGATAAGGTTGACGGATACGCCTTAGCGTACTCTTCAAGTTGAATTTGTTTAAGGAGTTCTATCGCCTTTAACTCCGCCTTTTCCTTAATGATCTTTATATCGTCACCAAGTTCAAGGTAGGCGGTTTTTTGTTTAGAAAATAAGTTCTTAAACCAAATTTTTAGGTTTTGCCTTTGAATTTTTTTGCGCTTATTTTTAGCGACTATAACGGGCGCTAAGGTGATGTTATCTAAAACGTTTAGGTTGTTAAACAGGTTGAATTGCTGGAAAACCATACCTATTTTTTGGCGGTGAACGTTGATGTCAACCTTCATATCGGCAAGGTTTTCACCGTCAAACCAAATAGCGCCAGAAGTTGCGTCTTCCATACAGTTTATGCACCTTAAAAAGGTAGATTTACCGCAACCCGAAGGGCCTATTATCGCAATTTTATCGCCGTTAAAAATATCAAGGTCTATCCCCTTTAATACTTCTTTTTCGCCAAAGTTTTTGGTTAAGCCCTTTATCGATATCACGGTTTCTTTATTTACTTCTTTCACTTCGTTTTAACCTCCTTTCCATAAGTCTTATAAGGAAGGTTATCAATAAAACGATAACGAGATAAACTAGCGCGAGCGTAAGGTAGGGAATAATGTATTCGTAGTTAGCGTCACCTATCGCTCTAAACGCCTTAGTAACGTCGGTTACTGCGATAAAACTTACTATCGAAGTTTCTTTAATTAAAACTATAAACTCGTTGCCGAGAGTGGGAAGTATGTTTTTTATCGACTGCGGAATTACTATTTTGAGCATTGCCGTCCAAAAGGATAAGCCTACCGCTCTACCCGCTTCTAACTGCCCAGCGTCAACCGACTGAATGCCCGAACGCATAATTTCAGAAACGTACGCGCCCGAGTTAAGCCCGAAAATTATAATTGCTACGTACACCCCGTCAAGCATAATGTTTAGCGCGGGCATAAGTACGAAGTAACCTATAAGTAGTTGAACAACCATAGGCGTACCACGGAAAAAAGCGACGTAAACGTCGCACACTTTTTCGAGTATTTTAGGTAGAATTTTGTACTTTGGCATAACTTTAACCACAGCGATAATCGTACCTATTAAAATACCAATTATAAGTCCTAAAACGGCAATCTCAACGGTCGTTAAAAGACCGTTGAGAACCGTTTTGTATCCGTTATACGTTATGAACTGTTTGTAAAAAACGTTCCACGCTTTCATTACTTGTTTTTAAGAATATCTTCAATTTGCGCCTTAGTGGTGCAGTTATCGAATTCGGTGTTATCTTTCTTAACGATAAGAACTTGATATGCGCCTTCAAAGTATACGTCAGAGAAGTTTACCGATTGCTTACGAGTTTCAGTTACCGATAAGCCTGCCATAGCAATATCTACGCCGTTTTTACCAACCGAAGTTACAACCGCGTCAAAATCCATATCTTCAATAACGAGTTCTAAACCAAGGAAAGTAGCGATAAATTGAGCAACTTCCATATCGATACCAGCAAACTTATTGCCTTTTTTGTATTCAAACGGTGCAAACGCCGCGTTGGTTGCAACTACTAATTGACCGTTAGGATTAGAAGTATCTTTTTGAGCGCTTTCAACGCCTGCAATAAGTTCGTCACCACCGATAACGTTACCGTCTTCATCATACTGTAAGTTATCGTATTTTGCCATAATAGCATCAAGAAGGCTAGGACCGCCTAAGATAGGTGCTTTTAACGCTGCGATAGCATTGTTTACTTGTTGTAAAAGCGTAGTTTGCGTTTTATCAACACCGTATGCGTATTGCTCGGTAGTTAAAGCGATATCAATCATTTTAATTTCGCTATTTTGAGCAACGAGTTGTTTAGCGGGTTCGTTATCAATAATAACGTAGTCGATTTGACCGTTGAGCATTGCTTGAACTGCAAGACCGCCGTTGTTGAACGCTTTGCACTCAATGTTCTCAAAGCCCGGAAGCATCATATCAGCGTTACCGTTAACGTAAAGTTCACCGGTAGTACCTTGTTGAACACCTATTTTGCATTTAGGACCACATGCGGTAAACGCGAAAAGACAAACCGATGCTAAAATACCTGCAAAAATTGCTTTAATAAATTTTTTCATAAGTTTTCTCCTTTATATAAAGATTTTATAATTCGATTTTACAACCATATTTTTATAAAGTCAAGCAAATTGTATAAAAATAAATTTTATTCATTTTTGCTTGCATAAATTTATAATTTTGCAAATAATATACAAATTTTATACAAAATTTCTATCTATCGTTATTACGGTATCGAAAGACGGGTAACTCGATTTTACTAAGTCGTCAAGTTTTTGTTTTAGTTCTTTTTCAGTTAAATTCGACGAGTATGGTAAAACGCAGTCAAAAATCACTATATTTCTAATTTTGCCTTCTACGATTCTAACGTCGTGAACGGAAAGGGTTTCGTCAACAGACTTCACGTTGTCGTGCAAAAATTTTCGCATTTCAACGGCTAAGGGGTTGGTGGTTGAAACGGGGTCGAAGTGGATAACTATATCAAGCCCGTCTTCTTCTAAAAAGAGTTTTTCTATTTTGTCGATTTGTTCGTGGCTTTCTAAAACGTCCGCCTCTGCGGGCATTTCTAGGTGAACGCTTGCAAAACATCTACCAACGCCGTAGTCGTGCACGATAAGGTCGTGAATACCTAAAACCCCGTCATAACTTAAAAGTTTGTTTTTTATATATTCTACCTTTTCTTTTTCGGGCGGTTTGCCGAGTAGACTTGAAAGCGTTTCTCTTATAAGCCCTACACCGCTAAATAAAATAAACACTGCAACGGCAACCGTCATATACCCGTCAAGCGAAAGGTTTGTAAAGTGGGTAATTATTAAAGATACGAGTACCACCGACGTTGCTATCGCATCGTTAAACGAGTCTTTCTCGGTGGCGCGCAAGGTGTCCGAATTTATAAGTTTTGCACCGCTTTTATTAAATAATGATAAAAATATCTTTATTATAATTGATATTATAAGTATAACTACGGTTACGGTAGAAAACTCAATAGCCGTTGGGGTTATAATTTTTTCAACACCGCTTTTTAATAGTTCAAACCCGATAAGAAGTATTATTATGCAAACGATAAACGTTGCTAAGTATTCGTATCTGCCGTGCCCGTAGGGGTGCTCTTTATCCGCAGGGCGAATAGAAAGACGAAAACCTATAAAACTTATGACGTTGCTAGACGCATCGGTTAAATTATTGAGCGCGTCCGCCATAACGGCAACCGAGCCAGACAATAACCCCGCTAAAAGTTTTATAGAAAATAGTAATACGTTTGCTAAAATTCCTATAACGCTAGCAACTTTTCCGTACGCCGAGCGAACTTTGGGGTTGGAAACGTCATCTGCGTTTTTTATAAAAAGTTTGAAAATTTTAATCATTTTTTTCACCTGAAAGTTCTACGTACGCCTTGGCGTTAAGCGAAAGGTCGGAAAAATTGCGGTTTAGATATTGAAGGTAACCTTCCGCACCTATCATACAAGCGTTGTCCGTACATAATTTTTTTTCGGGTAGCACGAGTTTTATGCCACGCTTTTTACACTCTTTTTCAAGTTCTTGCCTTAAATAGCCGTTAGCGGCAACGCCACCGCCAACCGACAAAACGCCGTAGCCCCTTTCCTTAACCGCTTTGATAGACTTTTTAACGAGTTCGCCTACCGCCGAAGTTTGAAAGGAACGCGCCACGTCTGCAACGCTATAACTTTCGCCCTTTTGCTCTTTATTATGAACGTAGTTTATCACCGCAGTTTTAAGCCCGCTATACGAAAAGTCGTAACCCTTTTTGCCTTTTAACATCACGGGGAGTTCCACGGTGTTTTCACCGTTTTTAGCAACCCTTTCAATATTCGGGCCACCTGGGTATTCAAGCCCTAAAACCCTTGCAACTTTATCAAAGGCTTCGCCTACCGCATCGTCAAGCGTTCCACCCAAAACGTCGTAGGTGTAGTAGTCCTTAACGTCGATAACGGCGGTGTGCCCACCGCTTGCAAGTAACGCGATAAACGGGGGTTTTAAGTCTTTATCGGCAAGATAGCCCGCCGAAACGTGCCCCCTTATATGGCTAACGGGAACTAGCGGAATACCTAGCGAAAAGGCAAGTGCTTTTGCGTACGAAACGCCAACGAGTAGCGCGCCTATTAAACCTGAGCCGTAGGTTACGGCAACCGCATCTAACTCGCTAAGGGTAACGCCCGCGTCTTTCACTGCCGTTTCAACCGCTTGTGATATTGCGGTTGTGTGCGCGCGCGACGCAATTTCCGGCACTACGCCCCCAAACTTTATATGCTCGGTCATAGAACTTATTATTGACGACGACAATATCTCTCTCCCGCCCTTTATAACTGATGCGGCGGTTTCGTCACAACTAGATTCTATTGCAAGTATCAATGCGCCCTCTTTTAAGGGCACGTTTTTAATTTTTTCAAAATAACTCATTACGATTTTTTAAGATAATCTACTATAAATAAATCAATATCCCCGTCCATAACCGCGGAAACGTTACTGTTTTCAGCGCCCGTTCTATGGTCTTTAACGAGAGTGTACGGGCAGAATACGTACGAGCGAATTTGACTGCCCCACTCAATCTTTTTAATGTCGCCTTTAATCTCTTGCGCCTCAGCCATTTTTTCTGCTTCGCGCTTTTCAACGAGTTTACTCATAAGCATTTTCATTGCTTGCTCGCGGTTTTGTATTTGAGAACGCTCGTTTTGACAAGCGACGATAATGCCCGTAGGTAAGTGGGTTATTCTTATTGCCGACTCCGTTTTATTTACGTGTTGACCACCCGCGCCCGACGAACGATAGGTATCTACCTTTATTTCTTCTGGGCGAATTTCTATCTCGCCTGCATCTTCAATTTCAGGCATAACTTCAACTGATGAAAATGACGTTTGCCTTCTAGCATTAGCGTCAAACGGGGAAATTCTAACTAAGCGGTGAACGCCCTTTTCGGCTTTGAGATAGCCGTAGGCGTTAACGCCTTCCACCTTAAACGAAACGCTTTTAATACCCGCCGAATCGCCTTCAAGCCTATCAAGTTCAGTTATTTTATAACCGTGCTTTTCCGAATACATCATATACATACGGTAAAGCATTTCAGTCCAGTCGCACGCTTCCGTTCCGCCTGCGCCGGCGTGTAAGGTCATAATTGCGCTAGACGAATCGTATTTACCGCGAAGAAGTGCTTGTAAGCGAATTTTTTCAATGTCTTCTTCGGCTTCTTTAAGTTCGAGTTCAACTTCCGCCATAAAACTATCGTCGTTTTCTTCTTCGGATAGAATTATCATTTCTTCGGCGTCTGCAATCGCCTTTTCCGCCCTATCGAATACTTCTATTTTGTTTCTTATTGCCTGAGCCTTTTTAGAATACTCAGCCGACTTTTTAAGGTCGGTGTAAACTTCTTCTTTTTCAAGTTCCTTTTCAATGTCGCTTAAATCTTTTCTTGCGGTTGAAATATCTAACGAATAGCCCGCTTCTTTAAGCGTTTCTTTAAGGCTTGCAATTTTTTGCCAGTATAAATCAGTTCTAATCATAAAAATCCTAATATTTAAGTAAAATCTTCTCCCGCCAAAACCTTATCGATTATAAATTTTAGCGGAAATTTATCAACGTGCGGTGCAATAAATTTTGCCGTTTGCTTTAATCTTTTCGTTGCGTTTTCAACGGCTATACCAAACCCGAATTCAAGTAAAGTTAAGTCGTTAGTGCTATCGCCTACCGTTATAACGCTATCGCTAGGAACACCGAAATACTCGGCAACGCGCTTACTTGCTACGTACTTTGTAAAGTTGGTTGAAACGAACTCCATAAGCCTAACGCCACCGCTGTTTGCAATAACTTTTCCACTATATTTTTCGTTTATAAAACTCTCTATCTCGCTAACGTCTTCATCGGGCGTTTTGGTTATAACTAGTTTTTGGTAAATATAATCGCTATCTTCGACGAACTTTTTAAGGTTAGAAACCTTGGTTGACTTTACTAAACTTTTATAAAAGTCAACGTAACTGTCAACCCCATCGTGACCTTCGTAATATATCTCGTCGTCAAAAAACGCAACTATTCCCTTATTAAACGAACGCAAGTCGTCAATGAGTGAAAGCGCCGTTTCTTTATCGATACCGCCCTTTAATATCGGCGTATTATCTACCGTTACTTTCGAGCCTTGATAGGATATAACCGCGTCAGCAACGATATCGTTTTCTTCCATAACTTTTATTATAGAAGACTCCGCTCTCCCCGTGCAAAACACAAACTTTCCACCGCGGTTTTGATAGTTTTTTATAGCGTTTACTACGTCAAGTGGTACTTTGTTTCCGATTGCGGTAGTCCCGTCGTAATCGGATATTATCATTTTGTATTTCATATTTTAATTTTGACCGCAACAGTTTTTGTACTTTTTACCGCTACCGCAGGGGCAAGGGTCGTTTCTTCCTATCTTTTTACCTTTTACGATAGTGCCCGTCGGCTTATTTTCTGAACTTCCGCCACCTTGTTGAAGTTCCTTTTTCTCCGCCTGCTTGGTAGGAGTTTTTCTAACTTCCGATTTAAGAAGGATGGTAACGGTGTCAACCTGAATACTTTCAATCATAGCCTCGAACATATCAAGACCTTCGCGCTTGTAAGCGTTTATCGGGTTTTCGTGAGCGTAACCGCGAAGTGATATACCGCGCTTTAAGGTATCCATCGCGTCGATATGGTCAATCCACTTAGTGTCAACGTTTTTAAGTAGAACTACCCTTTCAACTTCGTTGAAATCTATGCCCATTTCTTTGTATCTTGCGATTTTTTCTTCGTAGGTTTCAATTACCTTTTTGATTACCCTTTGTAAAATTTCAGAATAATCCCACTTTTCAAGCCTACTTTCGGTAAGGTAATCGGTGCCGTCTGGAAGAACTCTTTCTTCGAGCGCTTTATTGAGTTTTTCTCTATCCCACTTAGACGGCTCTTGCCCGATATTAACCGTTCTATTTATAATGTCAGATACGATATCGGGGATAAGTTTTAATATCTTTTCGTGAGTGTTTTCTCCGCGAAGAACGGTGTTCCTTTCTTCGTAGATAACTTTACGCTGGGTATTCATAACGTCGTCGTACTCGATAATTTGACGGCGAATACCAAAGTTTTTGCCTTCTATCATACGTTGAGCGTTTTCAATTTGGCGAGCGAGCATTTTAGCCTGCATAGGCGTATCTTCGTCAACCTTGAACGCGTTGTAGATAGACATAAGCCTATCACCGCCGAAACGCTTTGCTAAATCGTCTTCAAGCGAGATATAAAATAACGAAGATCCCGGGTCTCCTTGACGACCTGCACGACCTCTTAACTGATTGTCGATACGGCGTGATTCGTGCCTTTCAGTACCTATAATTCTCAAACCGCCAAGAGCGGAAACTTCTTTCTTTTCAGCCTCGGTTTGCAAGGTGTGTTTTTCTAGAATTTTACGGTATTCTTCTCTAACTTGTAAAACTTCGTCGGAAACGTTTTGAACGTAAGACGTAGCAAGGTCGATAACTTGCGGGTCTATCCCTTTATTTATAAGGTCTTGCTTTGCAAGGTATTCGGGGTTACCGCCAAGTAAAATATCCGTACCACGACCTGCCATGTTGGTTGCAATAGTTACCGCGCCCTTTTTACCTGCTTGCGCGATAATTTGCGCTTCTTTTTGGTGGTTTTTAGCGTTAAGTATGTTGTGTTTTACCCTATTTTTGATAAGGTGCTTAGAAATTTCTTCCGACTTTTCTACCGTAACCGTACCAACGAGCACGGGTTGACCTTTTTCGTGAGTTTCGATAATATCGCGGATAAGCGCGCGCATTTTACCCTTTTCGGTAGAATAAATAACGTCGGGCTCGTCTTTACGGATAAGCGGACGGTTGGTGGGAATTTCCAAAACGTCAAGCCCGTAAATCGTTCTAAATTCGTCTTCTTCGGTTTTGGCAGTACCCGTCATACCCGATAACTTTTTGTAAAGCCTAAAATAGTTTTGGAAAGTTATCGTTGCGTGAGTTTTGTTTTCGTTTCTAACGGGAACGTTTTCCTTTGCTTCTATTGCTTGGTGTAGCCCGTCGGAATACCTTCTACCTATCATTAAACGGCCGGTAAACTCGTCAACTATCAAAATTTCACCGCCTTCAACGACATAGTTATTGTCCCTTTTGAAGATGTGATGAGCCTTTAAGGCTTGTTGTATGTGGTGAGATAAATCGGCGTTTTCAATGTCGGCAAAGTTTTCTATTTGGAAAAATCTCTCCGCTTTCATAGCGCCAGACTCAGTAAGTTGAACGGACTTATCTTTAATGTCAACGGTAAAGTCTTCGTCCATAACAAGCGTTTTTACAAAGCGGTTTGCCTTGATATAGAGTTCAGAAGACTTTCCGCCCCTACCCGAAATGATAAGGGGGGTACGCGCCTCGTCGATTAAAATGGAGTCAACTTCGTCGACGATAGCAAACTCTAAACCCCTTTGAACCATATCGCTAAGGTTTACTTTCAGGTTATCTCTTAAATAGTCGAAACCAAACTCGTTGTTAGTGCCGTAGGTTATATCGCAAGCGTAGGCCTCGCGTTTTTGCTCGTCCGAAAGGTCGTGAACGTTCACGCCTACGGTTAAACCTAAGTACTTGTAAACTTTACCCATCCACTCCGCGTCACGCGAGGCAAGGTAATCGTTCACGGTAACTACGTGTACGCCCTTTCCCGTAAGCGCGTTAAGATAAGCAGGTAGCGTTGCCATAAGCGTTTTACCTTCACCCGTTTTAAGTTCGGCTACTCTGCCTTCGTGAACGCATATACCGCCCATAAGTTGAACTTTATAGTGGCGCATATTAAGAACGCGGTAACTCGCTTCTCTTACCGTTGCAAAAGCGTCCGGCAAAATTTTATCGAGCGACTCACCGTTTTTCAACCTTTCTTTCAAAATGCCCGTTTGTGCTTTGAGTTCTTCTTCACTCATAGCCTCGTATTTAGGAGAAAGGCTTAGTATCTTGTCGGCAATTTTGCCGATATTTTTAAGCCCTACTCGGGTATCGTGGTTTAAGATGTATCTAATAAGTCCCATACAAAATCTCCGTGTATATATATAATCTAACTTATTTTACTATATTTTAGCCGTTAAGTAAACAATTTAACTCAAAAAAAATAAACCGCTTTTGCAAAAAAAACGGTTTTTTTATAATTTTTAGGGGTTTTAACTCAAATTTCTTCACCCTTATATCTTGAAACGCTTGCTACCGTTAAAACGGTAACTTTCTTAGCGCCAGCCTTTTTAAGAAGTTTTGAAAGGGTTTCCGCGGTAGCGCCGGTCGTTAAAACGTCGTCTACAAGAAGTACTTTTTTATCCTTTACAACGCCTTTATCCACCTTGAACGAAGAACTTAAATTTTTAAGCCTTTCATTAAGCGATAAAGTTGCTTGGCGCTCGGTGAGTTTAATCTTTTTAATACAATTACATACGCTAACACCTAATTTTAGCGATAGTTTGTTTGCTAGAATTTCGGCTTGGTTGTAACCGCGTTCTTTTTGCCTTTCTTCGTGCATAGGTACGAAAGTTATAATATCAAAATCTAAATTTTTTGCTTTGCAAAGCAAGTAGAGTTCTTCGGTAAAGTAAGTAGCAAGGTATCTTTTGTTTTTATACTTAAAATTTTGAATTAAATCGCTTATGGGCGGTTGATAATCAAACACGCTTAGCGCCCTATCAAAGAAAACGTTCTTTTCTATACACGAATCGCAAAAGTTTATAGGATACGGTGTAACTCTTCCACAGTGCGAGCAACTGTTTTCGCCTATATATTTAATCTTTTCTTGGCAACGGCTACAAAAATAACCGCTAAAAATCTCGTCGCCACAGGCGTTACACGTCCACCTGTCGTAAAAGAGTGCCCTATCTAATAATTTTTTCAAAAAATTACTCATAACCTACTACTTGCATATACGGATAAACATAGTTTATCTTGTTTATTCTAAAAAGTTCGTCCACGGTTAAATTTAGCCGTTTAGCAACCAACTCTGGCGTATCGCCTACGGCTACCACGTATACTTTTTTATACCTTTTTATGTAAAGCCTATCGCCAACTTCTATATCGCTAGATAAAAAATTATCTTTTACGATTAAATCTTTCGGCGAAGAAAACCTAATTGCTAAACTATCTAGCGTGTCACCTTGTTGAACGGTGTATATGCCTTCACTTTCATTATCGAGAACAAGCGTTAATTTTTTCATAGTTTAATAGTATTCTTTTGACACCTTATCTATTCTATTTACGAAAAACCTTTAATAAAATACTTTTGTGAGGTGATACTATCAAAAAACTTGTTAAAACGATGATGACGGTAACGGTCTTTTCAACCGCTGAAAGACTACTCGGTTTTATCTATCGTATATTTTTATCTAGAAATTTAGGCTCGGAAGGTATGGGGCTTTACTCGGTTGCGCTATCGGTAGTTGGGCTTATTATGACGCTAACTTCGTCAGGAATTCCTATAACCGTATCTAGAATTATGACAAAACACTCGGCTGAAAACCGCGAAAGTTTATCTTTTGGAACGGTTACCGCGGGTATAATTTTAAGTTTAGTTTTATCAATTCCCGTAGTTTTATTATTCTACTTCTTCCCGTCTATATTTAGTTTCATTTTTGCAGACGATAGATGCTACGTTATATTAAAAATTATACTGCCAGGCGTTATAATTACTTCCGTTTACTCGGTAATACGCGGGTATTTTTGGGGTAAGAAATTCTTTCTAACGTACTCTCTTATAGAGTTTTTAGAAGAACTTATTATGCTTGTTGCAGGCGTTTTGCTTATATCTTCGGCATCGAGTGGAATTAGCGGTATCGAAGGCGCGGGTTACGCCGTTACTATATCGTATATTTTCTCGTTTATAACGGCTGTAATTTTATATTTTATTCGCGGTGGAAAAATCAAAAGCCCAAAAGGGGAACTAAAACCCCTTATATCGTCCGCAGCGCCTATTACCGCTATGCGAACGGCTACTTCAATGATAAACACGCTAATTGCAATAATATTACCGCTAAGGCTTGTGCTTGGCGGTATGAGTCAAAGTTTAGCGCTATCTAGTTACGGCGAACTGTCGGGTATGAGTATTCCGCTTATCTATATCCCGTCAACGCTCATCGGTTCTATCGCGCTAGTACTAGTTCCCGAACTATCTGATAACTACTATCGCCACAGCACGATAACGTTAAAAAACAATATGGAAAAGGGGGTAAAATCGTCAGTATTTATATCTTCGCTTATTATCCCCGTGTTTTTATGCGTTGGAAAGGAAGTCGGCGTTATGGTTTACGATAACCTAAACGCAGGAATATACGTTCAAAGGGCGTGTATTATTATGCTACCTATGAGTATAACGATGATTTCAACAAGTATGCTAAACAGCCTTAATTTAGAGAAAAAAACGCTACTATATTACTCGATAGGCGCGGTATTTTTAATACTTTGTATATACTTTTTGCCAAAGTATATAGGCGTTTACTCGCTAATAGTAGGGCTTTTTATAAGTTACGTTATAACCGCAACTTGCAACCTAATTTTAATTAAAAAAACTTGCAAGCGCCCACCTAACTACTCACTTTTTATAATAGCAAGCGTATTCTTTATAGTTCCGTCGGCATTGTTTGGGCATTTGTTAAAGGGAATACTTATAAACTACTTGCCCGTAAATTTATCGGTTATAATCTGCGCTTTCTCGGTTGTAATATTTATCTATCTACTCTTCAAAGTGTTTAACCTTTTCAGTTTGAAAGAAGTGTTTGAAAAGTAGTTTAATCTTTGAAAAACGGTAGTCGAACGACAATGGGAACTATTATAAATAAAAGGGCGTAATTTACTATGCAGTTAAAAATTTGCCCCTTGAAAATTAGGCGGTATAAAACGTAGCCTAAAAAGGAAACGTCACCCCCGAAAAGTTCCTTAACGTAGTTGATAACGGCGGTTGAAAAACCCATTTTATAGTTGTAAAAATAAAAGCCGGTTGAGTTTATTAAAACCGTTCCAAATATAAAAGAAGATATGCATATTAGCAGTAATTTTACGGCTAACCCACCTTTGAATTTGAAGTTTATAAAGTAAAATATAACGCCTGATAGTAGCGCTGTAACGCCCGAAGTCAAGCCAACCCAAGGCATATAGGTATACCCCCACGAGTTTATAATAAACCCGATAGCGTCACCTATCACGCACGCGCAAAAACCACTGCCACCGCCTATGAGTATCCCTGATAACATAGATAGTAGCAAGGTTATTGAAAACTGCACGTCTGAAAACTTAATTTCAAGTAGCGTATTGCAAACGATAAGTACTGCCGTTATAACCGCGATATACGCTATTTTTTTCGTGGTGGTTTTGCCTTGTATAATAGGCGAAAACACAAACTTTTCCCACAATTTTTTACCGCTATTATTTTTTTGCATATAAAAAAACCCCTTTTAAGAGGTCCACTAGAAAAAGCCTTTCGGCATATTAAAGCGGACGCGCCCTCCCACCGCAACGGCTACCGCCGTTTTCGTTTAAGGACGACATCCCATTCCTTAACACTTAACGCAATCGGGCTACTCTTTAATTTTGATGAAATAATTGTATCATAAATCTAGCGTTTTATCAAGCGTTTGAGTATAATTAGCAAATTTTTATAAATAATAACGGTATGGCTATTATATTTTTAAGGTCGGCTATCATCTATATTGCCCTGCTTTTTATTATGCGCCTTATGGGCAAACGGCAAATAGGCGAAATGCAACCTTTTGAATTTACCGTAACGCTACTTATTGCGGAACTTGCGTGTATCCCGATGAGCGATTTTTCTATACCACTTCTTTACGGAATTTCAGCGATAGTTGCAGTTTTCGTTCTTCATCAGTTTATGGCGCTACTTGATAAATCTAATAAGGTTTTTAAGTTCTTGTTTAGCGGAAAGCCTTCCGTCGTGATAAACAAAAACGGCGTAGATTTTTCCGAACTTAAAAAGAACAATTTAGACGTTTCAGACCTTATCGAGAGTATGCGCATTTTAGGATACTTTTCACTCGACGCGGTTAGTTACGCAATCTACGAGGCAAACGGAACGCTATCGGCACTTGAAAACGAAAATATTGAAACTTCTAGCGATTTGCCTTTGCTTATAGTAAAAGGCGGTAAAACAGACAAGAAAAACCTTGAAAAGATAGGCTACACAGAAGATAAACTCAATAAGTTTTTATTAAAACAAGGCATTAAAAAGATAAAGAACGTAGGCGTTTTTACCGTTGACGGTGGCGGTAGATTTTATCTACAACAGTTTAACAAAAAGTACCAAACGGGAAATTTGAAGATAAACAAGGAGAATATATGATAAAAGCGTTAATATCTGCAATTTTAAGCCTGCTAGTTGTCGTGGGCGCAAGTTTGTTCGAGCAAAACTATCTTAAAAACTCTTTTGGCGAGTTCGAGCGCGCGGTTAGTGTAACTTATGAAAAAACTCAAAATCACACCGCCGTTAAAGAAGACGTTTTATCCGTTCAAGACCTTTGGGTTGAAAAGAAAAAAACTCTTCATATATTTATTCCGCACAACGATATAAAAGAAGTTGATTTATGGGTGTCAGAAGCCGTAACGCTAGTTGAAAACGAAAAGTGGGAAGATGCGCTTTCTAAACTCGAAGTAGTTCTTGAAATGGTAGAACAAATACCTAAAACCTACTCACTCAGAATTGAAAACATACTATAAAAACCGCCCTATCAGCGGTTTTTTATATTTATTGCTTATATTTGCATTTATTTATTATTAACTTTACACCTATACGTTCTTATAGTCATTTTGACTATAAGGTTTTTTATGTTTACCTTTACTTTTATTTTATAATTTGCCTATTTTAACTTGTATTTAAGGGCTTAGTTACAAGTATATCAAGGCTCGACACAAAGCGTGGTTGACACTAACCTTTTTGGTTATCGAAGTTCTACCTAATAAAGCCTATACTAACCGATATTTTAAGACCTTAGAAGCAAGCAGAACAAGGCTCGCGAAGTTTACGGGGTGAGATAAACCTTTTTGGTTACCGAAGTTTACTTAATAAAGCCTATACTAAGCGATATTTTAAGGGCTTAGTTACGAGTATATCAAGGCTCGACACAAAGTGTGGTTGACACTAACCTTTTTGGTTATCGAAGTTCTACCTAATAAAGCCTATACTAAGCGATATTTTAAGACCTTAGAAGCAAGCAGAACAAGGCTCGCAAAGTTTACGGGGTGAGATAAACCTTTTTGGTTATTGAAGTTTACTTAACAAAGCCTATACTAAGCGATATTTTAAGGGCTTAGTTGCAAGTATATCAAGGCTCGCAAGGGCTTGCGGACAACACTAACCTTGTCGGTTGTGGTGGTCGTAAGACCGAAGCAGTTAACGAAGATATACGCCGTAAATAAGACCTTAAAATTTGAAGTCCTTTTTCAACCGCTCTACTATCTTTTTCTCTAACCTAGATATGTAAGACTGCGAAATGCCAAGAAGGTCTGCAACTTCTTTTTGGGTAAGTTCGTCTTCACCGCCTAAGCCAAATCTAAGATGCATAATTTGGCGCTCTCTAAAATTAAGTCTTTCTAAGGCTCTGCGTAGAATTTTACGCTCTTCGTTTTCTTCTTGGTGCTTGTAAACGATTTCAGGGTCCGTACCCAAAACGTCACTAAGAAGAAGTTCGTTGCCTTCGTAGTCTACGTTTAAGGGTTCGTCTAAGGATATTTCACCCTTTATTTTAGAAACCTTTCTTAGATGCATTAAAATTTCGTTTTCGATACAGCGTGACGCGTACGTTGCGAGTTTAATTTTTTTGTCCATATTAAAGGTGTTAACCGCCTTTATAAGCCCTACGCTACCTACGGAAATCAAATCGTCAAGGTCGACGCCGGTGTTATCAAACTTTCTTGCAATATACACGACTAGGCGTAAATTATGCTCGATTAAATCTTTTTTAACGCTACTATCACCGCTTTCTAAAAGTTTTAACTTTTCGGTTTCTTCTTCGGTAGAATACGCCATTGGAAGAGTTTCGCTACCGCTTAAATAGTAAAGCGAGTTTTGTGTTTTGAAAACGGTTTTTATTAAATTTTTAAGTTTTTCTATAAAGTTCATATTCTCACCTTTACACGAGCGACGGATGAAGTAACAACTCGTACGAATTACTGTTAAACCCGAACGGGCTAACGCCTATAAGTACGTTATTAAATATATTCACTTTTATCCCGTTATATATCAAAAGCCTATCAATAACGTAAAGTTCCATTTGCGAAGTTCCGCTTACCGTGTCGAAATTGATTTTTGAAATGCTTTTTTTAACGTTACTACCTTTAAGTTTTTCAAACAGCGAGTTAGAACACACTATAATCGGCAACCCCGATTTTGTATCGTATAGCCCGTTTCCGCTATCTATAAAGCCTTTTACTATAAACTTTTTTTTATCGATAATTATAGCGCAAGTTCTTAAAAACGGGCGTAAGTTTCGCTCTTTTAATAGTTTGGTAACGGCAAGCACTACCCCTTTACTTGCAAGGTATACAAGTAGCGCGGTTACCCCTATTGGAACTACGCTATCGTAACCAGATATAAAGTAGTTTTCATAGTCAATCATAGCAAGGTTAAATAGCGCGATTATGAACCCACCGCATAAAAAGGTAAAAAAAGTAAATAAAAATACCGCAAAAAAGTATTTTTTTATGGATATATACTTTCCACCAACTAAGGTTATTAAAAAGGCAAGCGTTATCTTTATTATTAAAAGAAAGGTGTTATCTAGGCTAAATAGCGGTAAAATAACTGCAATAACCGTTCCTAGTAAAGATGCAAGTATTAACCTTAAAAAATTGGTTTTTACAAGCGCGCACCTAGTTGCCGTTTTTATAAGCAGATAGTTTATTATAAGGTTATCTAAAATAGCGTATTCGATATACACGGTCATAGTGGCATTTTACTATTTTTAGGCAATAAAAAAAGAGTAGTTTTTGTAAAAACTTACTCTTTTTTGACGTATTTTATTCTTCTATTTTGAAAGTAGTTTTCTCGTCACCAACGTTTTTCATATCTTCTGGCATAAACTTATTATCGTGCGAGTCGGCGTACTTATCTTTCCCTGCGGGAACGCCACCGTTTGAGCAGTGCTGTGCCGTAACCGTGCCGAGATTTCCTTTCATATCGACTACAACTATTTCTCTTACCTTACAGTTGCTAGAAAAACTAAACCTTAACTGACCGTAAAAGCCGTAATCGTTAATCTTTAACCCGTCTTTTTTATCCGTTTTGTAAACTCTAAACCACCCGTCGTCACTATTTTCCTTGATTTTCGATTTAGAATACGTTATTTCGGATAGGTATTTAGACTTACCTTCCCAACCGGTTGATAGATATATTTTTAATTCGTTATCGTAAACGTCGGATAAATTTATCCAAATTTCTTTAACGTTTTCGCTGTTTGTAGTGCCGATTTTAGTATTTATGCAAGAATAGTGTTTTTCGCCCGTTTCTATGCTTTTTTGGATTTGAACTTGATAGTAACTGTTTGGCGTATCTTCCCCGTCGAACGAGCCGAATATCGTAGACAATGCAAACCTATGATAAACTTTGGGGTTTGCAGGGGCAAAAGTATCAAGAACGAAAAGGCTTGCCACTAAAAATACCACTATCGCCATTACCATAGCAAATACTTTTAGATTAAATTTTTTGGCTTTTTTAACTTGTTTTTTCATATTAACCCTTTGAAAGTTTTTCAAGTTCGCGCATAAAGGTAGAAATATCTTTGAAAGAACGGTAAACGGATGCAAATCTAACGTATGCAACTTCGTCAATCTCTTTAAGACCGTTCATAACCATTTCGCCTATTTCTTTTGAAGTAATTTCTTGGTCGAGCGAATTGTAAACTTGTTTTTGAATATCTTCAACTAAATTGTCAATTTTGAACATGGGAACGGGGCGCTTTTCACACGCTTTTATTATACCGCTTTTGATTTTGCCCGCGTCAAACATCTCACGCGTACCGCCGTTTTTAATAACTAGAACGGGCGTGGTTTCGACCGTTTCGTAAGTGGTAAAACGCCTACCGCAACCTATACACTCACGCCTACGGCGTATCATAGTATTTTCGTCAGTTGACCTTGAATCTATAACTTTACTTTCAATGCAACCGCAGTACATACACTTCATAAAGATACTCTCCCTATATAGTCCTACTATATATTGTAACACTTTTTAATAATTTTGCAAGTATTTATATTAAATTTAGGCTTTTATCGTTTGTTTTTACCGCCGTTTTTAGTGGAAGATAAACTTTTTCTATAAACTTCCGTTCCCCTTATGTATTTAACCTGCCTATTTTCTTTGCCTTTTGCCTGATTTTTCTTATCTTTTTTAGGCTTTTCAAGTGAAGTTAAGGCATAGGCTTTGATAACCGCGTCTTTATTCTTTGGAAGACGGTATTGAAGTAGTGCGCGTTGCATACTCTTTTCTTCCTTGGTTTTAGGAACGAAAACGGGTTTGAGCGTGTCTGGGTCTAAACCCGTATAATACATACACGTTGAACGAGTTGACGGCGTGGGATAAAAGTCTTGCACCTGCTCGGGCATATAGTTTATGCTTTTTAGATAATTTGTAAGTTCAACCGCGTCCGATAGTCTACAACCTGGGTGCGACGATATTAAATACGGAACTAGAAACTGTTTTTTACCCAACTTTTCATTGAGTTTTTTATACCTTTCGGCAAACTTTTTGTACACGCTAAACGGGGGCTTGTTCATAACCTTCAAAACCCCGTCAGCCATATGTTCGGGCGCAACTTTAAGTTGCCCTGATATATGATGCTTTACGATTTCTTCAAGTACGGTTTGGTCGGTATCGTATAACAAATAGTCATAACGCAAGCCACTACGTATAAATACTTTTTTAACCCCGTCTATCTCGCGCGCTTTTCTAAGTAGGTTTATAAACCCAGAGTGGTCTACTTTTAAGTTTTTACAAGGGACGTTGCCTATGCAGTATTTATCCTTGCAAACGCCTAGGCATTTTTGCTTGTCACACGCGGGCTCTCTAAAATTTGCAGACGGGCCTGATAAATCGTGAATATATCCCTTAAAGTCTTTATCTTTTACGAGAAGTCTTATCTCGTCTAAAATACTTTCGTCACTTCGCTTTTGTATTCTTCTGCCTTGGTGGTAGTTTATAGAACAAAACGAACAACTGCCGTAGCAACCCCTATGGCTAACTACTGAAAACTTAACTTCTTCAAGCGACTTGATACCCCCTTCGCTCTCGTACATAGGGTGGTAATTTCGCTCGTAAGGTAGGGCGTAAACAAAATCCATTTCGCTCTCGGTTAGTGGATACTGCGGTAGGTTTTGAACTACTATTTCACCACCTAATTGCTCTTGATAGATAACGCTTGCGGATATTGCATCAACGTTCCTGCTTTGTTCCTTAAAGGCTTTGGCGTATTCTAGTTTATCACTTAAAACCGCGCTATAAGGCGGTAATTTAATATATCCTTTGTCAAGTAATGCGTTTTCTATTGACTTGTCTACCTTGATAACCGTTCCCCTAATATTTTGCATTTTATCTATGGGAACGCCTTTTTTAAGTAGCGCGCAAATATCTAAAAACGGCTTTTCGCCCGCACCGTAAATTAAAAGGTCAGCCTTACTATCTGTTAAAATTGATGGCATAACCCTATCGTCCCAGTAATCGTAGTGGGCAAAACGGCGAAGTGACGCTTCTACCCCACCTATAATTACGAAACTATCGGGAAACAGTCTTTTAAGCGTTTTGCTATACACCGTAACTTGCCTGTCGGGGCGCTTACCTTGTTTAGATTTTGGGGAATATACGTCCGTATCTCTTTTTCTTTTTGCAACGGTGTAGTTGTTTACCATACTGTCAACCACGCCACCTGAGACAAGGTATGAAATTTTAGGTTTTGGCAAAGCGAAATAGTCCGCATCCGATATAGGCTGTGGAATAATGCCTATTGAAAAGCCTTGGCTTTCAATAAGCCTAGATATTACGGCGTGCCCGTAAGTTGGGTGGTCGACGTACGCGTCCGACGCGATAAGTACGAAATCGAGTTCGCCTTTTACTTCGCTTTTTTTAACGGGTAAAAACATAATGCAAAATTTTAACCTTTTATACTCATACTTTTTATATGATAGTTTTAATTAGAATTCTTATAGCGGTTTATCTTATCGCTATAAACTTTTACGCTTTTATGCTAGTTCGAGCACAAAAGATACAGCGCATTGAAGACGGCGAAAGTAAAGTTAAAGACGGAAAGTTATTCCTAACCGGCGCAATAGGTGGCGCGCTTGGAATATTTATATCCACCTTTATTTTATCTTATAGAAAAGATAGCCTACTTTTAATGGTGGTAATGCCACTACTTTTTGCAGTTACCGCTTACTTTTTAATTCTTGGGTTTATGACCGACTTTAACTTTTTTTAACGCTTCCGTTACTAACTAAAAAGTCCTTTATCTTTTTGGCGAGTTTTTCGCCGATACCATCAACTTTTGCAAGTTCTTCAACGCTAGCCGATATCAGCGTAGAAATGTCGCCAAACTTATCAATTAAGGCGTTTCGTTTAACCTTTCCTATCCCACCTATCTCGCTAATAAGTGATTTAAGCGTTCTTTTAGTTCTTAAATTACGGTTAAACGTTATTGCAAATCTATGCGCTTCGTCGCGTAGGCGAATTAGCATTTTTAATGCTTGGTCGCTTTTATCTAGTTTTATAGAATTACTGCTATAAAGCGTAAAAATTTCTTCTTCGCGCTCGGCAAGTGAAATAAGGTCAATGCCATCAATATTCATCTCGTCAAACACTTCTTTTACCGAAGATAATTGCCCCTTGCCACCGTCAATCACGATAAGGTCGGGCTTTTCAAACTTATCTTCGTCGTGAGTTCCAAGTTTACTAAGTCTTCTTTTCAAAACTTCTTGTAAAGACGCAAAATCGTCGTTCCCTGCAACCGTTTTTATCTTGAAACGGCGGTAATTTTGCTTGTCGGGTTCGCCGTTTGTGAACACCACCATAGCCCCAACCTTATCAACACCTGAAATGTGCGATATGTCAAAGCACTCCATACGGCGTGGGGTTTTTGAAAGCGATAGAAGTTTTTTAAGGCGTGAAAGCGCTAGGTCTTTAAGTTCGTGCTTTTTAACTATTTTATCTATATAGGTGTATAAATAATCGCTAGCGTTTTTCTCAGCCATTGATAAAAGTTCTTTCTTTACGCCCTTTTCGGGAACTAAAACGGCAGTTTTTTTGCTAGATAACTCGCGAATTTTTTCTATAATTAACTCGTCCACTTCCTGCGGAACGTATATCTCGCTGGGAATTTCGCGCTTTTCATCGTAAAACCTAAGCAAAAACTCGGATAAAATCTCTTGGTCGTTTCCTGAAAAAGTTTCCGCCGAATAGTTTTTAACGCCCATTGATTTGCCGTTTCTAACGAACAGTACGCTAATTGCCGAGAAAAGCCCGTCACTTTTAACGAAAATAAAGTCGGCTGAAACGTCACGGTTGAGCGCGGTAATTTTTCTTTCTTTTATCTCTTGAAGTCGGCTAAGTTGCTCCTTAACGGCAAGTGCCCTTTCAAACTCTTCGTGCTCGGCAAAATTGAGCATTTTATTTTTTAGTAAATTTTCAACTTCTAAGTCGTTGCCCGATAAAAAGTCAACGGCGCTTTTTACTTCTTTAAGATATTCTTCTTTCGTGCATTTCCCCGAGCACGGCGCTAAACATAGGCCTAAATGGTAATTTAAGCACTCGCGTTTGTTTCCGCCTTTTAATATCTTGGTGCAAGGCCTAATCTTATAAGCAGTGTTTATTATATCTAAAACGTCGCTTACCGATATTTTAAGCATATACGGGCCAAAGTATCTCGCCCCGTCTTTTTTTATTCTTCTAACAACGGTAAAGCGTGGAAATTCTTCTTTTAAGTCAACTCTAATATAGGGGTAACTCTTATCGTCTTTAAGGAGTATATTGTACTTTGGCTTGTACTTTTTGATAAGGTTGTTTTCTAATGACAGCGCGTCCCTTTCCGTATGGGTTAAAACGTAATAAAAATCGGCTACGTTTTGCACCATAACGGCAACCTTATTAGTCTTTAATCCGTTTCTAAAATACTGAGTTACGCGGTTTTTTAGGTTCTTTGCCTTGCCAACGTATATAACCGTGCCTTCTTCGTCAAGCATAACGTAAACGCCAGGGCTTTTTGGAAGTAATTTTACTTTACTTTCTAATACTTCTTTCATAGTTTAACCTATCGAGCAAAACTTCCCTTTCGTTAGGAATTTTATCAAAAGTAACGTCGAGTAATATTTTATTTAGAACTTCGCTAATTTCTTCCCCCTTAAAGCCGAAAGACTTCACGTCGTTCCCGTTGATTTTTAGGTGTTTAAGTTTGTAACACTCACCGTTATTTTCAATTTCGTCAACCTTTTTAGAAAAGTCGTTTATAAGTTCTACGCGTATCTCCGCATACGGTGAAGCGTGGGAGAGCGCGTCGCCAAGTTTTACGTCAACCAACCTTTTAATAAGCCCGTAGCCGAACGATTTAAGTAGCCTTTTAATCTCCCCGCGAGAAATTTCGGTTTTACAGTCGTGTAGCATAATTAGAGCCGAACAATTACTGATTAAAAAATTGTCCGCCTTAAAGCGTTTTAGTATTTTAACCGCCCTATCGGTGCTTTTTTTCTGGTGACCGTAGAAATGCCCAGCCCCATCTTTCCCCACCGTGTAGCACGACGGTTTTTCTATATCGTGAAAAAGTAACGCCCACCTTACTACCCTATCTTTTTTAGATAGTGCTACGCTTTTAACGGTGTGGATATACACGTCGTACGCGTGGTAAATTGAGTTTTGAAAAAACCCGTCACACGGTTTCAGTTCGGGTATTACTTCAAAAATAATTTCTTTATAAAGGGTTAACACTCTTTCAACCCCGTCTCCAAGGAGCATTTTAGATAGTTCTTCAAAAACTCGCTCAACGGAAACCGATTTTAGTAGCGATTTGTTTTCTATCATAGCCTTTGCGGTGCTAGGCTCAATCTCAAAGTCTAACACGGAAGCAAACCGCATTGCGCGAAGAATTCTAAGCGCGTCTTCTTGAAACCTTAAAGTCGGGTTTCCCACCGCGCGAATTATTTTGTTTTTAAGGTCGGCTCGTCCACCGTAAAGGTCAACTAAACTTTCCCCGTCGTAAGCCATGGCGTTAACGGTAAAGTCACGGCGAAGTAAGTCTTCACTTAGATTTTTAACGAACTTAACGCTATCTGGGTGACGATTGTCTTGATATCCACCGTCCACTCTATAAGTTGTAACTTCGACGCACTCGCCACCTATATTTACAGTCACCGTGCCGTGCTTTAAGCCGGTTAAATACACCTTATAATCTTTGAAAACTTCTTGAACTTCTTCGGGCGTGGCGCTAGTAGTAACGTCAACGTCTAACACGGGAATACCCAGCAAACTATTGCGCACGAAACCACCCACGGCGTAACCTTCGTACCCGTGGTCTTTTAATTTGTCTATTATAGTTTTTGCGCCGATAGTTAGTTCCATTATAAATTCTTTGCAATCTCCGCTATTTTTCTAAATCTGTGGTTTAAGCAACTTTTAGTTAAGCCAGACATTTTTGACATTTCGTCCAGCGTACTGTCTTTATTTTCAAGGCGAAGTAACGCCGTTTCTTTTAACGGGGGAGAAAGTTTGTCAAGCCCAACCGTTTCGATAATTAAATTTATATCCTTTACCTGCTTTATGGACGCTTCAATTTGCTTATTTATATTGCCCATATCGCAGTTACGCTTTCTATTAGTGTCGTTGTTCATAACTTTTTTAATAATGATTTCTTTAAGTTCAAAACAACTCTTTTTTGCGCCTAGGTAGAATAAAATATCGCTAATTTCGTCACCGTTTTTGAAATAAATTACGAAACTTTCCTTTCTTTCGATAAGTTTTGGGAAAAACCCTACGCTAGATAGTAGTTCCGCCACGCAAGACGCCGTTTGATACTTAGAAAAAACGAACTCCAAGTGATAACTAGTTGAAGATTTAACCCCGTCACTAGGAACGGTTACCGAACCGCTACCCATAAACGCGCCTATTAAATACGAACGCTTACAACACTCGTTTTCGATAAGGTACTTGTCTACCCCTAAATTTATTTGAGCACCGCCTACGCCTTCTTCGATAATGCCGAGTTCTTGTAGTATTTGCTCGCTTTTATCGTTAACTAGCGATAAACTGTATTTAGGTTTACCTTTAAGTTTATCTTTTAATTCGTTAAAGGTGGGGCTTGCACCGTAAATCGAACTTAGTATTTTGGAAAAATAATCTATCGCTTTTTGATTTTCACTAATAATTTCAAAACCTATGCGCCCACGTTTTATAAGTAGCGTTCCCGCACCTCTAATGAACGCCGAAAGAGCCGATACTTGACAGCACGGCTGGGAAATCTTTTTTGATATTATTTCTTCTTTTGCTTTTTCGGTAAAGGTCATAAGTTTTTCTTCTTGTACTCGGTAAACCTAAAATAATTAGGCAACTTCCCGTCGATATTAACTATTCTATCCTTTGGAATATTTACTCTATCTATTAGGCTTTCAGCCTCGGCTATCACGCCTACGCTACTTGGAACGTGCGCGTCGCTATCAACTACGAATTTAACGTTCGTTTTTATAACTTCTTCCCACTCGCTATCTTGAAGATGAGTTTTTCTAGCGTCAATTTCAAAATAGGTGCCGTAGTCTTCACAACACCTAGCAACGTCGTACGCGTTTATGAAACAGCAGTACCCCGGGTGCGCTAAAATATCTATGGGGTTTGATTTTATAGCGTTTATATACGCTTTGGTGTTTCTGTCAACTAGGCTTTTTGGCGGAGTTGAAAAATGCTTGTAAAACCAGTTTTTATATAGCAAATGATACCACTCGCTAAGCGCGTCGTACTTTATATATTTGTGAACGCCCGCTAAGTATATATCCATATACTCGTAGTCTAAAACGTTCATATCCGTTTTACCGCTAACGCCGAGTATATTAGATTCCACGCCGAGTAACACTTTTACCCCCGTTTTTTCACTTGCTTTATCGCAAAGTTCTTTCATAAAAGGAACTTTTTTATGCCTTATACCGTATGCGCGATGCCCATAGCCGTGGTCGGTTATAGCAAGAACTTTAAGCCCGCGTGCTTTCGCCTCGATAGCGTTATCTAAAATACTGCCCTTACCGTGGCTAAAAGTTGTATGAGTGTGATAATCGGCTGATAAAATCATCTAAAATTCTCCAAGGTATACTATCTCTTCAACAAGAGTAATACCACGTTTTTCGTAAACTTTTTCTTTAACTTTTTCAATAACTTTGTAAATATCTTGCGAACACGCGCGACTGCTTGCGATAATAAAGTTGGCGTGTTCTTGCGAAACTTTTGCCCCGCCTACCGACAAGCCTTTTAGACCGCACTCGTCAATAATTTTACCTGCGTAAAACCCGTCGTTTCTAAATACTGAACCGCAACTTTTACCCCTTGGGTTTTTGCGAAAAGATTTATACGCAGATAACTTTTCTTCAATGACGTCAGGCTCGGAAGGTTTTAGCGAAAAGCAAACCTTTATAGCCGTTTCTTTTTCGGTTAAGAATTTACTTGAACGGTATGAAAAATCGCAACCGCCCTTGCTTACTATTCCGTTTTCGGTTATAACGTAACAAACCACGTCGCCAACCGACTTTCCGTAACAACCTGCGTTCATACACACCGCTCCACCCACGGTTGACGGAATGCCCACGGCAAATTCAAGCCCACCTAACGAGTTTAGCGACATATCTTCAATTACCGTTTGCATTTTAACACCGCACTCGGCAATATATAAATTCCCTTTAATTTCTCTTTTAGTTAAATTTTTAGTATGTATAACCGCACCGCGAAACCCGTTATCGCTAACTAAAACGTTGTTGCCACCGCCTAGAATAAAATACGGGCAAACGCCTTTGACTGCGTTTATTGATTTAACTAGTTCTTCTGCCGTTTTAGGAACGATTAGTAAATCGGCGTTGCCACCCGTTTTATACCGCGATAAAACGCCTACGTTTTGGTCCTTATAAACGGCTATGCCTTCAAGTTTTTCTATGATGAAAGCGTAACAATTATTGTCTTTCATCTTCTACCTCCTTTATTTTACTACATTTCTTGCTTTTTTACAACTGTTTCGTAAAGTTTATAATTTCATTATAATCTCCGCCCGTATTTATTAAATTTAAGGCTTTATCGCAAGCAATTTTCATGTTCTCTTTTGCCGAAAAAGGCGAAAACGTATACTTTATATTCGCGTTTTCAAGTTGAGAAAGATGCTTGTTATCGGGAAACTGCCCGCTCAAATTCACAGGTAGCATTTTAAGATTTTTTATCGTACTTTGAACTTTTTCGCTAAGTAGATACTCAATGAACTTATTAGCGTAATATTCGTTATCGATATTCGCGCTAGTTAGCGATATATACTGGAATAAATCGCTGTAACCGTCTATCACTTTTGCGCTAAACTCGTCACCCCGAGATATTAGCCTTTCAATATCGCGTTGCGTTCCTATCATAGTGGCGTTTTTTTGAGTTAGAAAATACGAATACGCGTCAAGCGGTGGCTTTATAGTAACTGACGATATCTCCTCTCCTGAAAATAGCGTTGCTATCTCGGGGGTAACGCCTTCTTGTTTTGAAATTATTATATCTTTCGAGCCTTCTCCCTTTTTTATAACGAAGTAACCGCCCCTTAAATAACTTACGGCGTACCTTTTATTACCTACCGTTCCGCCGTCACGCCCTGAGAAACTAATTTCTTTTGCGTAGTTTTGCAAGTTGAGTAGCGCTCCGCCAAAAGATATAAGGTCGGGGCGCTTTCCCTTTTCTAAAAGAGCGTTCACACCTTCTACCGTATAACTAGAAACTAATAGGTAAACCCCTTTGTTTTGCTTTGAAAACTTAACCCCAACTTCGCGTAAAAAGGTGTATCTACTTCCCTTTCCCCCTTCGAACCCGTCGACGTGCCACACGGTTAAAATAACCGTTTTGTCTTGGCTTTTAACTTGGTTTGAAGTTATTAAAAAAGGTGAAATTATAACGATTATTAAACATAGTACGCCAGCAATTATGCTGACGAAATTTTTCATTTTTATAACTTTCATACTTGTAATAAAATATGCTAGTACCCTTTAAGGTATGTTTTTAATTTTGAGTTTTTCTTGCACGAGTTTAATGTTTTTTATAGCGTATTCGTAACCGAGTTCGTAAAGGTAATCGAATTTTTTAATAGACAGCATTGAATACCCCGATAAATCGGGCTCGAAAACACAGTCGGCTAAAACCTTTTCGCTACTCCTACACCCCACCTTAACCCCGTGATAGGGGTAAACTTTGTCAAGTATTTTTACACCGCTTATATTGCTTTTTTGGCTTGCGCCTAAATCTATTGCAAGAACCTTTTTAATTCCAAGTTTTTTAAGTGGCGCTACGGGAACTAAGTTGGTGTAACCGCCGTCGATATATCTTTTTCCTTTTATCGTTACGTAGCGATACGCCGGAACGATTGTTGACGACGCCGATAGCGCCCTACACAAATTACCGCTAGTTAAACTCTCGTAATCACCGCTATCTAGGTTGGTTGCAACGGCGGTAAACGGCATTTTAAGGTCGCTAAACGTTTTTTCGCCTAACACTTTTTCTATTAGTTTTTCTAAGGAAATCCCCTTCATTTTAGCCCTTAAATAAAAAGAAGGCTTAAACGCCCCTAACTCGCTAATTAGTTCGCGCATATCCCTGCTTGAATACCCAAGCGCGTAGCAAGCCCCAACTATACTACCTATACTAGTTCCTGCAACCGCATTAAATTTTATTCCGTAACGCTCGAAAGCAGATATAGCCCCAACGTGGAATAACCCCTTTGCTCCGCCACCGCCAAGCGATAGCCCTAAAACGCTTTTCATAAGCATATTATTGCCGTTTTTTTGCATAAAAAAACTCTCGCCTAGCGAGAGTTTAATTTTTATTCGAAAAATATTTGAGCGTTGTTTATAAACAAGTTGTCCGCAACTATTTTGCCAAACTTTTTGCATACTACCTTGTACGCATCGTTTAACGAGCATTCGCGCGATTTGTGAATATCGGTTGCAACGAAATGAACTAGCCCACTTTTTATCGCCGCAAATACGCGTTTTTGAAACTTTTTGCCGTGCTCACCTACTACGCTTGACGCGTTTATCTGCAAAAGCGCGCCCATGTGGTGAAGTTCAATTAAAGTATCCGCATCAAGATAGCGGTATCTTTCAATATGCGCTATCACGGGAACGTAGCCCATTTGCGATATATTGTAAGCGTAATCTAAAATGTCAGAATAATTAAAGTAGTCGAACTCTAAAAGGATAAAATTTGTATCGTTTATGGTTAAAACTTCTTTATTTTTAAGTAACGTGTATATTTTTTCGTCACAAAACACTTCTTGACCAAGGTATAGTTGAACGTTTAACCCATGGCTTTTTACTTCCGCACAAAACGTATCGAACTTATCTTTGAGCTCCGATTTCGTAGTTTTATATACGCCGTGTTTATAATGCGGTGTTAAAATGATTTTTGAAACGCCTTCAAGTTCTAATTTTTTAATAAGGTCAATAGAACCGTCAAGCGAGTCACTACCATCGTCCACAAACGGCAAGAGATGAGAGTGAACGTCAATAAGCATACGTTACTTCTCCTGAGTGTAGTGATTTTTTAAGTTGCGATAATAGTTGGTGTTGTAGTAACCGCCGTATCTAAGCGAGAACTTGCCTTGGTTTCTATACGTCATAACAGTACCTAAGATGTTCGGGTTACACATTTTAAGAAGTTCGTACGCTTCTTTGAGTTGAGCGCGCGAAGTAGTGCCTGCACACGCTACGAATATTACCATATCGCTGAGTTTTGAAAAGTGAATATAGTCGGAAACAAGAAGAACTGGCGGGCAGTCAAACAGCACCATATCGTACTCTTTTTTAAGGTCTTCTATCATCTGCTTAAACTTGTCAGACGTGAATATGATAGACGCGTTATGCGCCGCTTTACCGCGGTTAACAACGTCAACCCCGTAACTCGTCTTTTTAATAAGTGCGTTTTGGTCGCACTCGCCAAGCATATATTCCGTTATTCCCGAAAGGTTAGGAACTTCGAAAATTCTGTGAACCTTAGGTCTTCTAAAATCAAGGTCGACTATAACTACCTTTTTACCGCTCTTTGCAAGCGCAACGGCGGTGTTAGATATAACCGTTGATTTACCTTCGCCAGATACTGCCGATTCTATTTGGAACACTTTATTTTTGCCGTTGTCTGACGAGTAAATAATATTGTCTTTAAGCCTATAATAACTTTCGCTTAAACCGAACTTTTTGCCTACTACGATTTTGGGTACAATATTTTCAAAAGAGTTGTCAACCGACTTTTTCTTAAACAACATATCACTTACCCTCCTTTACGTTAGTAGTAGAAGATTTTTGCGGAGTTTCGCTATTTGAAATGTCAACCGTGGCAATGATTTGGTTACCCGTAATCGCCTCGATTTGCTCTTTGCTTTTAATAGTGTCGTCAAATGCGTTTTTAACTAGAACGAACACAACCGAAAGCGCTAAGCCGATAACGAAAGCAATTGCTATAACGCCTGCTTTACCGGTTGATGCGGAAACGTCTTTCGCTTGGGCGGGCGAGAAGATAAATATCTTTTCAGCGTGCCAAGGATAAACTTCGGGGTTTGCGTTGATGTGATCAATCGCGTCTTCAACGAATTTGTTAAGGGTTTCGGCTACCTGCTGTTTGGTTAACAACACGTCACCACCCTTTTGACTGTAAGTGTAAGTTACGGTGAAGAAAGGCTGTTCTTCTTCGGGAACGACCGTTAAACCGCCTTTGAGTTCCGTTCCGCAAGCGTTGAGCACGCTGTTACTCATAATGATAGCGCTACACTTGTCTGCAAGTAACGCAGCGTATTGGAAGCGAGTGTGTTCAAGAACGGATTCTTCCTCGTCAGTCGTGGGGTTTTTATAGGTTTCAACGTATATCATAGCGTTGAGTTTAGCGGTATACGTCGTCTTCTTGAATAAGAAAGCGTACACGCCACCTATTAAGGTGCAAATAAGCGTTATTACGATAATCCAAATTATCCCGCCTCTTAAAATACCTAAAATGTCGGCAAAAGAGAGTGATTTTTCCTTTTCGTTAACTACTTCCATAATTCTCCTATATTGTCGTAAAAATTTACAACCGTATATATTATATACCGTATTATGACATAAGTCAAGGGCAAAAAAGTTTACTTTTTACCCTTTTCCGCGCGAACTTGGGATATTTGCTTTTCGTATCCGTTTTTAGAAGGCTTATAAAAGACCTTTCCTTCAAGTTTTTTGGGAAGATAAGTTTGCTCAACGTATCCGCCGTAATCGTGCGGATATTTATATTCGGCACTTTTTTTCTTGCCTTCTTCACTCAAATACGAAGGATTGATAAGATAGGGGGGAATATCGTCGTCACGCACGGTTTCGGCAGCGTCTCCCGCCGAGTACATAGCCGTTATTACCGAGTTTGATTTATGCGCCTCACACACGTAAATTATAGCCTCGGATAGCGGAATTAAACCTTCGGGCGCACCTATATTCATAAGCGCGGTCATAGCGCTAGTCGCTATAACTAGGGCGTTAGGGTCTGCAAGCCCAACGTCTTCTGCCGAGTGAACTACTAACCGCCTTGCTATAATCATAGGATCGCATCCGCCTTTAATTAGGCGTTGGCTGTAATATAAAGCCGCGTCACTATCGCTACCCCGCAAACTCTTACAAAAGGCGCTAAGCAAGTGATAATAACCGTTTTCGTCAATAGATAACGCCTTTTTTTGAATTGACTGCTCAGCGTCTTTCAAGGTTACTACCACCACCCCGTCTTCGTTGACGGGCGTTGTCAAAACGGCAAGTTCAATGGCGTTGTAAGCCGTTCTTAAATCGCCGGCAGAAGTTATCGCTATATGGTCGTATGCGCTTTCGTCAATTTGAAGTTTCATCTTACCGAAACCACGCTTTTCGTCGGCTACCGCTTTTTTGAGCGCGTTTTTAATAATTTCGGTTGATAAACTTTTGAACTCGAACACCCTACACCTTGAAATTATTGCAGGCGTCATAGCCGAATAGGGGTTTTCAGTAGTTGAACCTATAAAGATAATCGTGCCCTTTTCAATAGCGGGAAGTAAACTATCTTGTTGCGACTTGTTAAAGCGGTGGCACTCGTCTAAAAGTAAATACGTTCTTTTGCCGTATAATTTTAGGTCGTCTTCCGCCTTTTCTATGGCGCGCTTAACGTCCGCCACACCACTAGTTACCGCGTTTAACTTAACGAAGTTTCCTGCCGTTGAGTTTGCAATAATGTTTGCAAGCGTGGTTTTACCCGTACCCGGTGGGCCGTAGAATATGCAACTGCCGAGTTTATCCGATATTATCGCCCTTTTAAGTAAACTTCCGTCGGACGCGATTTCCGCCTGCCCCAAAAATTCTTTCAGGGTAATCGGGCGCATCCTTTCGGCAAGGGGCGTTTTAGAATTATCATTTTTTTCAATGGTATCAAATAGCGTATACATAAATTTTCACTTTCTTAATATATTTTAGTATGAAAAAAATTCGTAGCCTTAGCGGTGCTAAGGTAGTTAAATTCATCTTAATTTTATCTATAATTTTTTTAATCGTTGCCCTTGCAATTTACCCCGAAAAGTATTCAAAATCGACCTATAAGGGGGTTTTACTGTGGGCGGTTTCGGTAATGCCGTCACTACTGCCGTACTTTTTTTTAACGGCAATTCTTACCAAAACCAACTGCTTAACGAGTGTGTTTTGTAAATTTTCTAAAATAACTGAAAAACTGTTTAGGCTTGGCGGTATATCTTGTTACGCCTTTTTTATGAGCGTTTTATCAGGATATCCCGTAGGCAGTAAACTCACGGTAGACCTTTATCAAAACGACCTTATTGGAAAGGGCGAGGCAAGTAGGTTGAGTTTACTTTGCTCAACGTCAGGCCCGCTGTTTATTATAGGCGCGGTTGGCGTTTCAATGCTAAACAGCAAAGTGGCTGGGTTTATTATCTATGTTGCCCACGTTCTGTCCGCCGTTGTTACCGCGCTAATTTTTAGAAATTTTTACGAACCGCCTATAAAAAGTAACCGTTTACTAAAAAGCGATAAATCTGACAACCTTTTATACGACGCGGTATACTCGTCAGTCATATCGGTACTAGTAGTTGGCGGTTTCGTTGCCGTGTTTTACGTAATATCCGAAATTTTATTAGACTTTAATATTTTATATCCTATAAACTTTTTAATCGACTTAATTCTTAAACCGCTATCTAACGGCGGTGAAAGTTTAGGCGTTACTCTTGGGCTTATAGAGTTTACAAAGGGCGCTAAAATGCTATCGTCGTTAACGCTTACACCCTTAACCGTATCGCTTATCTCGTTTATAATAACTTTCGGCGGAGTATCGGTGATAATGCAGTCACTCGCGTTTTTGAAAAAAGCCTGCGTTAAAACTTCGTTTTTCGTGCTAGGAAAACTCGTGCAAGGAATAGTTTCTTTTATACTTTGCTTTGCTTTTTGCCTTGTTTTTTTATAATTTCTATCACGCTAGGAGATAGATGCATTTCGTCAAAATTACCGCTATTTATATCCTTTTTAACGGCGGTGGAAGAAACGTCTTTTAGTTCTTTTGAGCACGGAATATATAAAGTTACTATATCTTTATACAACTTTTCATTATAATAGTGCATTTCGTTTTCGTACTCGTAATCGGTGGCGTTGCGAACGCCTCTAACGTTGTAGGTTGCACCTATTTTTTTCATAAGGTCAACGAGTAAACCTTCGTGATAGCAAACTTTAACGTTTTTATAGTTACTGCAAACCGACTTTAACATTTCAAGCCTTGTTTCCACCGAAAACAAGGTTTTTTTGTCGGGGTTTATACAAATTGCAACGGTCAACTCGTCAAAGAGTGAACTCGCCTTTTTTATAACCGATTCGTGCCCTTTGGTAACGGGGTCGAAAGTGCCTGCAAAAACAGCGCTTTTCATAATTCCTCCCTGCGGTAAAAGTCAAATACCGCTATGCCGTACTTTCTAGTATCGAAAATTTCATAGCCGTCAACCACAGTTTGAGAAGTTGACGACGCTCTTTCATAAATAAAAAGCCCACCGTCTTTTAAGATATTTTTATCTTTTATAACCTTTAAGATACCGCTAATTTCGTTAAACTTATACGGCGGGTCGAAAAATATGATATCGAACTGCTTGTCCGCCCTTTTTAGATAGTTTTCAGCGCTGGATAAAATAAACTCTTTATCAAGCCCGATAGAGCGTGCGTTTTCTTTTGAAAGAGCTAAACTTTTTGGGCTAACGTCAACGAAAGTAACCGAACTTGCTCCGCGGGAGTAACTTTCTAACCCAACGCTACCCGTTCCGGCGCAAAGGTCTAAAAAATCACAGCCTAAAACCCTACCGCTTAAAATGTTGAAAAGCGATTCCTTTGCTCTGTCTGACGTGGGGCGTATATCCTGCCCGTCAAACGATTTGAGTTTTTTGCCTTTGTTTTTTCCGCCTATTATTCTCACTGTTACTCCAAGTACGACAACTCCGCGCGCTTAGTTACCGAAGTTAAAATTTCGTACGGTATAGTTTTTAGTTTTTTAGATATTTCAAGCGCATCCGTCATTACGGGAACGTAATCACTATCAAATTTTCCGCTCACGCCCGATATATCCATACACAACGGCGAAACTTCGCCTAAACTTCTAAAAAACCCGTCCGCATAGCCCATACGAACGAGCGTAACGGCGCTTTCCGTATGCCTTTTATCCCCGTATAAAAACCTTTGGTTTTTAAGAGTTTTTTCGCCTAGGTTTTTGGCGTAAACAGTCATAACTTTTTTAAGGTTTATTTTATCCGTTTTATAAGGTGTGTAGCCGTAAAGCATAATGCCTATTCTCACCATAGAAAATAGATATTTTTCGCCAAGTAGCGCGCCAGCGCTTGAAGATAGGTGCAAACACGCCTTATCGTTATAGTTTTTAACGCTATCACTCAGCCGTAAAAAATTTTGGTACTGACTAGATAGGTATCTTTTATTATTCACCGCGCCAAGATGCGATAGCGCACCCGTTATAGTTACGCCCGTATCTTTTACCGCGCCTATTATCTCGTTTACTTCAAACGCGCAAGACGCACCCAGCCTATTCATACCCGTGTTTAGTTTTATATGAACGTTTGCTGATATGCCAAGTTTATCACACGCCTTTATAACTCTTAAAACTTCCGCCTTACTGCTAACCGTTAGCGTTATTCCCCTTTGAACTAGCCGTTCAACTGAAAAAGCAGGCGTTAACAAAATAATTTCTTTATCTATCCCTGAAACTCTAAGCGAAAAAGCCTCATCTTCTAACGAAACGCAATAACTATCAACTAACGGATATAAACTTGACGAAACGCCAACGAGCCCGTGCCCGTAAGCGTTGCCTTTAACCACGGCTGACAGTTTTACGTTGTTTCCTATAAGCCGTTTAACGGCTAGCGCGTTTTCTTTAAGGTTTTTAACGTTAATTTCGGCTTTAAGTAGGCAAGACAATATCGTTTCCCCCAGTCGTTTAATAGTATGCAAAGGGATATTTTATTGTCAAACCTAAGCGGTTTTGCGTATAATTTAGTAATGTGAGTGCAATAATTTAGTTATGGAATTTTTTATCGGTTTAGTTATAGGAATTATACTTGGCGCTAACGTTAGCCTACTAATTTCAGCGGTTATTTCAGTAAATAAAGATAAAAAGGTTAAATGATTTTACCCTTTTCAAGTTCAATAACCTTATCTACGTAATTAGATATAATCGGCTTATGTGAAATTATTATAAGCGTTACGCCTTTAAGATTTGATAGCGATTTTATAAATTCGAGTTCAGAAGCCGAGTCAAGTGCCGAAGTAGGCTCGTCCATAATAATAACGGGCGAGTTTTTATAAATTGCCCTTGCAATTGCCACGCGTTGCTCTTGACCTTCTGAAAGTGCCGAGCCCTCGCCTAAATAGTAATTTTCGCCATACTTTTTAACAACTTCGCTAAGCCCAGACAACGTTATAGCGTTATCAAAGGCTTGCTTTTCGTAGGCTTTGCTATACGTTACGTTTTCTTTAATCGTGCCTGAAAAAATCATATTGCCTTGTGGCACGAAGGAAATTAAATCTTTTACGGTTGACGGGTTATAATCTTTGCCGTTTGAGAAAATCGTAATCTTACCGCTATCTATCGGGTAAAGCCCTGAAAGAAGTTTCACAAGCGTAGTTTTACCCTCGCCCGACGCGCCCTTTATTAAAACCTTTTCGCCACGGTTAATTTCAAAACTAGCGCCGTCTAGCACGTTGCCGTTGCCGTATGAAAAACAAACGCCGTCAAACACGATTTTATCAAACTCGCTAATAGAAACCTTTCTCTCTTCTTTTTTTCCTTCAATTGCAAATAGCCTTTCGCCTGCAACTATCATTTCAGCGTATGCGGTAAAGAACCCGCTAATTCCAGACACTGGCGCTTTTATTTGCAACACTAATTGAAGTAGCGCGGTTATAACGCCAAAGTCAACACCATTTACGCCGTAATATATAGAGTACGCACCAAATATTGCCGCGGTTACGTAAAAGGACGTAAACAAAAAGTTAATAAGCGAACTTACGCTTGATAAAAAGTAGCGTTCGTTTCGCCTAGCGAATTTATAGTTTGAAAACTTTTCGTTAAAGTTTTTCAAAGTATAGTCTTCGGCGTTAAATGTTTTAACGGCTAATAGGTTATTAGAAACTTCCGACAAATACGAATTTTGTTCGGAATTTTTTTGCCTTGATTTTTTGTGGAGTTTATAGGTTATTTTTCTTATAAAGAACGAACACGCAACAATTACTACCGCCACCGCTAAAATTATAAGAGTAAAGGTGGGTTGTAAGATAAATAGCGCAATTACCGTGCCAACTAATCTTACCGCAGTTGAAACGATATTCGGTATTAAGTTTATTCTTACACCGACAACGGTAGATAAATCGCCTTCAAACCTAGTAATTAAATCGCCACCAGAGATTTTAGAAGAGTTTTTATAACTGCTACCAAGATAGTTTTTAGCAATTTTATTTTTCAAGTCACACTCTGCTTGGGTTACGATATTATCGCCAAGTAGTTTTACTAAAACGCCGAGCACGAAAGACGCTACTACTACCCCAACTAGCGTTATAGCGGAATAAAGAATTTCCGTTTTGTTTGCGCCGTATTCTACCGAGTTTATAAGGTTTTTAACGGCAAGCGCAAAAACGACGGAAAGCGCCGACTGAACCGCCCCCGCCACCACGAAGGTTATATACTTTACGTTGCCAAGAGGCAACGCTTTTTTAATTTTAACTAAAACGTTATTTTTCATACTAATTTATATTATATACTAACGTAATGGTAAAGTCAATTGCAAACTTTTTATAAAAAAGGCTTTATTTGTGCTTTCAAGTATGGTAAAATGTAAAAAGCGGAGGTTTTTATGGCTTACAATATTTCAACTATGCATATTTGGAGATTTTTTAACGGCGAGTGCGAATGCCCTATGTGCAAACTTAAAAAAAAGACTGAGTGCGACATAGCCGAAAGTTATCTATCCGAAGCCGTTATGGAAGACGCCGAGCGTGAAAAGGTTAATAAATACGGTTTTTGTAGAGACCATTACGACCTTTTGTATTCGGGTAAAAACAAACTTGGGCTTGCGCTACAAGCGTCAACTAGGCTTTGGAAACTCGATATGAAAATAAAGCCCGTTGACGTAAAGCAAGCGGTTAAAACGGCAAAAAAACTTAGAGAAGAAATATCCGATTGTATTATTTGCCGTAAAATCGAGTTTAATATGGGGCGTTATTTTGAAACGGTTGCAAGGCTTTATGGTGACGATGCTAGATTTAGAGAGCAATTTAAGTCAGTTAAAGGGTTTTGCTATCCCGACTATATAAGGTTAGTTGAAAACGCGCCTAAGGCAAAGAGTTATGCAAAAGAGTTTTTACAAGTTTTATACGAAAAGCAAAAAAGTAGCGCCGAAGAAGTTCAAAAAAACCTAAAAGATTTTACTATGGCATTTGACTATCGCTCGTCGTCACTACCGCCAAAAAGCGCGTCTTTATCACTAGTTCAAGCACGCGTTAAATTCTACGGCGAAAAGCCGTCACTCCCTGAAAGAAAATAATAAAAAAGCGACTTATAAGTCGCTTTTTTGATTTCTTAAAAATTCTATAAAGTTTTTAGTTTCGCCCGTACAAGTGGCTGGGTTATAGTAGCAGTAAACAACGTATTTTTCATTAAAATCAACAACGTCAAGATACTTTATATGTGGATAGTCTCTATCGTGATTTTCTCTTCCAAGCCCTATGCCTACGCCCGCTTTTACAAACCTTTCATAACAGTCGTTATCGTTGGCGTTTATCACAACGTTAGGATAAAACCCCGCGCTTTCACACGCCCTAACTAACGATTTATGCATATTGCTGTTTTCGCCCCACGATATAAACTTCTCGCCTTCTAAGTCTTTTAGTTTTAATTTTTTTGAAGTATATATACTTTGAGATACTTTCATTTTAATATTCATACTAAGAAGTTCAAAACCACCGTATCCTACGTATTTATCCCCCTTTTCGTCAATCACGATATCGTACTTTTGATAATCGCTTTCTAAAAAGTCAAACACAGTCTTAAAAACGATATTAGGATATTTTTGACTGTACTTTATAATATAGTCGGTAACGTTGCTTCTAACTGCTTTTACAAGCATTTTAATCTCGCGAACGGCGTTACTTTTAGATATGTCGTAAACCGCAGAATCAATTTCAAAAAACGCCGAAGTAACCGCATTTTTAAGCCTTTCACCATTTTTGTTAATGGTGATTTTATTTGCCGTTCTATCAAATAGTTTAACCCCTAGTTCGCTTTCAAGCCTTTTAATTGATGCGGAAACCGAAGTAGTAGGCACGCCGTACTTTTCAGCGGTTTTCGTAAAACTTTGATTTTTTGAAGTTTCTAAAAAATATCTTAATTGAAGTAGTTCCATACACACATTTTACCATAACTTTTAAGATGTAGCAAGTATAATTTATCTTATTATTTACAATATAGTAACCGCTTGGTAAAATATTAGTAATTTAATTTAAGGAGATTGTTATGAAAGCAGATTTGATATTTTTGAATAATAAGGCGATGGACGAACTTGGCGTTTCCGATATGAAAGCCGTTATGAACGACGTTGAAAGGGTTTACGTTCTCAACCGCTTGGGTGACGTTATAGCGCCAGGTAAATGCGTTATGCGTTGGGGCAAAACGCCGGAAGATGAAAACGTGTACGGTAGAATTAACGCTATGCCAGGCTATATCGGTGGCGAATACGATATGGCTGGTATTAAGTGGATAGGTAGCGGACCGCAAAACTATAAAAAAGGATTACCGCGCGCAAGCGTTACCATGATATTAAACGACCCTGACACAAAACTTCCACTTTGCGTTGCAGACGGCACGAAAGTTTCCACTATGAGAACGGGGGCATCAGGTGGCGTTGCCGTTAAACTTCTTGCAAAATCTAACGCCGAAGTTATGACTATTTGCGGTGCGGGTGCGCAAGCGCCTACTCAACTTGAAGCGTCGCTTATCGCAAGGCCTTCAATTAAAAAACTTTACGTTTACGATATAGTGCTTGCTAATGCTGAAAGGTTTGCAAATTCAACGCGTGAAAAATATCCTAATTTAGAAGTAATTCCTACCCTTGATATTGAAAAGGCTTCGCGCGATAGTGATATTATTGACTGCGTAACTTTGGCAAGCGAACCGTTTATTAAAGGCGAGTGGCTAAAAAAAGGTGCGCTAGTTATGAATATGGCAGATTTAGAAGTTGATTACGAGTGCGTTCGCCGTGCAAGTAAAATAGTTGTTGACTACTGGGAAAACATTAAACACCGTATGATTTCAACCGTAGCGTATATGTGGCGTGACGGACTAATTAAAGATAGCGATATCCACGCCGAACTTGGCGAGATATTAAACGGAACGAAATCCCCGCGTGAAAACGACGACGAAATTATTTACTTCAACGCCGTTGGAGCAGGAATACTTGATATTGCAGTAACTGCAAGATGCTATAAACAAGCATTAAAAACGGGCAAAGGCATTAAACTTCCGTTCTGGGAAGAATAATCGTAAAATAATAAAAAAGCGACTTATAAGTCGCTTTTTTTATTATTCATCTTCTTCGGCAGAATTATAAAAATCGTCGTTTAATATTTGTAAAACTTCTTCGATTTTCGTAAGTAATTTATCCTTGCCATATCCCGTTTCTGCCGAAGTTGCAATAACTTTATCCATACCGATAGCAAGGTAATTACCTATTGATTTTACCCTTTCGTAAATTCTAGTTTTGCCTATTTTATCGGCTTTGGTGGCAACCACGGTAAAAGGTAGCGCGTAACTGTGAAGGTAGTTTATCATAGACAAATCGTCTTTCGTGGGGTCGTGGCGAATATCAACTAGCATAATAACGTGGTTAAGCGCCTTGTCTGACGCAAAGTACTCTTCCATTAGTTTTGCCCATTTTTTCTTTTCGCTATCCGATACTTTTGCAAACCCGTACCCTGGAAGGTCGGCTAGAATAAACTCGCCAAAGTCAAAGTAGTTTATAAGCCTAGTTCTACCTGGGGTAACCGAAGTTCTTGCAAGCCCTTTTTTGTTTGCAAGCGCGTTTATTAGCGAACTTTTGCCAACGTTAGACTTTCCGCACACGGCAATAATAGGTCTATCGGATACCAAAAAGTTTTTACTGTCGGCAACCGAAGTTATGAATTTTGCATTTTTAATAATCATTAGAGTTCAAACACCTTATTGTAAACTTCATTGTAACTCTCTACGGGGTAGAAAGTAATTTTATCCTTGATTTCCTTAGGAATTTCTTCTAAATCTTTATAGTTGCTAGCAGGTATAATTATTTCGCGGATACCAAGCCTAAACGCCGCAAGCGACTTTTCTTTAAGCCCGCCTATTTTAAGTACGTTACCGCGAAGAGTTATCTCACCCGTCATACCAACGCTACGCTTAACTTTTTTATTAGTGAGCGCCGAAAGTAGCGCCGTAGTTAGCGTTATGCCTGCGCTAGGCCCGTCTTTCGGGGTAGCGCCTTCGGGCACGTGAACGTGTATATCCGTCTTTTCAAGCGCTTCACTGTCGATACCGAACTTTTCCGCGTTAGAACGTAAATACGATAGCGCGGTTTTAGCGCTTTCTTGCATAACGTCACCAAGTTTACCGGTTAAAAGTAAATTGCCTTTGCCTTTCATAAGCGCAACTTCTATGGTTAAGGTAGTACCGCCAAGCGCAGTCCACGCAAGCCCCGTTGCCGAACCTACACCGCTTTCTTCAAGTTTTTCTTCGCTTTCATACTTCTTAGCGCCAAGGTAGTTTTTAACGTTATCTTTTGTGATAATTTGCTTTTTATACTTGCTGTTTTCGGCAACTTTTACCGCAACTTTTCTACAAATTGCGCCCACTTGCTGTTCGAGTTTTCTAACACCTGCTTCGCCCGTATAACCCGTAATTATCTCGCGCAAGCCGTCTTCCGTAAAGCGAATATTTTTATCCGATAATCCGTTAAGTGCGCTTTGCTTGGGGGCAAGATATTTAAGCCCGATTTGAATTTTTTCTTCTTCGGTGTAGCCCGATAAATTTATAACTTCCATACGGTCAAGTAAGGGGGCTGGGATAGTATCTAAACTATTTGCCGTAGTTATAAACATAATTTTTTGTAAGTTGTAAGGAATTTCTAGGTATCTATCGCGGAAAGTATCGTTTTGCTCGGGGTCTAAAACTTCAAGTAACGCGCTTGCGGGATCTCCGCGAAGGTCGGTTGAGAGTTTATCGATTTCGTCAAGCAAGAAAACGGGGTTTATAACGCCGGCTTCTTTCATGCCGTAGATAATTCTACCGGGCATTGCGCCTATATAAGTCTTTCTGTGTCCACGAATTTCAGCCTCGTCTTTCACACCGCCAAGGCTCATTCTAACTAGTTTTCTATTAAGCGCCCTAGCAACCGATTTAGCAACCGAAGTTTTACCAACCCCCGGCGGACCAACAAGGCAAAGTATTGGACCTTTTAACGATTTTGTAAGTTTAAGAACCGCTAAATACTCGGTAATTCTCTCTTTAACTTTATCTAAGCCGAAATGATCTTCTTCTAAAACTTTTTTACAGTCTTTAAGGTCTTCGGTGTCAACGCTTTCGTTCGTAAACGGTAGGTCTATAATCCAATCGATATACGAGCGCAAAACGGTGTAATCGGGAGACGACGGCGCCATTTTACTCATTTTAGAAAGTTCTTGTAAAACCTTTTCTTCACTTTCTTTGGGCATATTTTTGGCTTTAATTTTCTCGGTTAACTCGTCAAGTTCTTTAACGTCGTCACCTAATTCTTCGTGGATTGCCTTGATTTGCTCGCGAAGATAAAATTCTTTTTGGTTTTTTTCAACGCTTTCTTTTACGCGCGCCGAGATAACCTTGTCTGCCTTTACGATTTCTGCTTCGTAAGATAATAAGTCGTAAAAAAGTGAGATTTGCGCGCTAACGCTATCGAGTTCTAAAAGGCGCTGTTTGTCCTTTTCCTTAAACGGTAGGTTAAAAGACGCGGAATTTATAAATTCCGTAACGTTTTCTATCGCGCTAATTTTAAGCGCGTTTTCTTTATTGAATTTTTGAAGGGTTGACGAAGTTTCCCTAAACAACTCTTTCGACCTTCTAAAATACGCTTCCGTTTCGGGCGAAAAATCGTTTATTTCTTCTATCTTTTCAACGTTAAAGGTTAAAAAATCGCCGTTGTCACTACCGCTTATAACCCTTGCGCGATAAAGTGATTCTACCGTAAGCCTAAAATTTTCGGTAGCAATTTTCGCTAAATTTCCAACCTTACACACAACGCCTACGCTATATAAGTCGCTAACTTTGGGGCTATCCACCCTAACGTCTTTTTGCGTTACTAAAAAGATAGTTCTATCCCCTTTGATAGACGCGTTCACCGCAGAAAGTGACTTTACTCTGCCAACGTCTATCGTGGTGTAAACGCCGGGGAATATTACCTTGCCCCTAACGGCTACGGTAGGTATTCCAAAATGGCTTAATACTTCGCTATTTTCTTGTTTATTAGTTATTTGTTCCATAGTTTAGTTATTATATACTATTTAGTATATTTTTGCAAGTATTTTGTGAAATTACTATTAAACGCCAAAATTTTATGCTAAAATGTAGATATGAACAAATATTTTAACGAGCATACGACGGTGCTTGTAACGGGCGCATCGTCAGGTATAGGCAAAGAAATTACTAAAATTTTAATAAATAGTTACGGCGCAAAAATAGTTGGCGTTGGTAGAAATAAAGAAAAACTTCAAGCGCTAAAAAGTGAGTTTGGCGACAAATTTATCCCCTATCAAGCGGACGTTTCTATAAAAGAAGAGTGGCTAAAAATAAAAGAGTTTTTACAAGTTGAAAATATAGAAGTTAGCGGAGTTATTAACTCGGCAGGGGTTTTACCTAAATTTTCTAAATTTAACGAAAGCGTTTACGAACAGGCTGAAAAGGTTTTATCTACTAACTTTTTGTCTATCGTAAACTCGTCGGGAATTTTTATGCCGTTACTTGTAAGAAAAGAAAACCCAATTATTATAAACGTACTAAGTTCGTCTGCCCTATGCCCGTTTAGTGGTGTATCAATGTACTCGGCGTCAAAGTCCGCAGGCGTTAGGTTTTCAGAGTGTTTAAGTTTTGAAAATAAAAAGATAAAAGTAGTAACCGTTATGCCAGGCTTTACAAAAACTAACGTTATGCGTAGCCAAAACGCAAGCGAAAAGGAACTATCCGTTATCGATAAAATTTCCGCCCCAGCAGACAAGGTTGCCAAAAAGATTATAAAGCGTGCAAGTAAAGGTAAAACTAGAATTATTATCGGGTTTGACGCGCACCTTATGAACTTTCTCTACAAGTTCTTCCCACGCACCGCTCCCCGCCTTATAGGTTGGTTTTTACGAAAAACAAAACTAAAACTCTTTGAAGAAATTTAATATAAAAACTCTCACTTTCCGTGAGAGTTTTTTTAATTTATTGAATTTATATTAGCCTTTTTTATGTGACCTTTTAAGGCATATTAAACGAGTTAGACGAGGCGTTTGCGATTTTTTGGAAGGGAGCGACCTTGTTGGTCGCAGGAATTTCAAAAAACGCAAAGAACAATGTATAACGAAGTTTAAGACGCCTTAAAAATAACTTCGGGTTTCTTATTACCTTTTATAACTTCTTCGTCTATTATAACTTTTTCGGCGTTTTCGCTTGGGATATCGTACATACAGTCAAGCATAACGTTTTCAAAAATAGTGCGTAAGCCACGAGCACCAGTTTTTAATTCAATTGCCTTTTTAGCAATTTCGTAAACGGCACCGTCGGTAACTTCTAGGTCGCACTCGTCCATACCGATAAGTTTTTTATACTGTTTTACAAGTGCGTTTTTAGGCTCAGTCATAATCTTTACGAGCGCAGTTTCGTCAAGCGGATCTAAACAAACGGTTATTGGCACTCTTCCAACAAATTCGGGAATTAAGCCGTATTTGGTTAAATCGCCGGGCTGAACGTCGTTAAGTACGGCAGTATTACCGCCATTTTTACCGTTAACGTTACCGCCAAAACCTAGACTAGACGCGTCCTTTCTCTTTTCAATAATCTTGTCAAGCCCAACGAACGCGCCACCGCAAATAAATAAAATGTTGGTGGTATCTATTTGAATAAGTTCTTGTTGGGGGTGCTTTCTTCCGCCTTGCGGTGGAACGGACGCTACCGTTGACTCAATAATTTTAAGTAGCGCTTGTTGAACGCCTTCACCAGAAACGTCACGCGTGATGGATACGTTTTCGCTTTTTCGTGCAATTTTGTCAATCTCGTCGATATACACGATACCGCGTTCTGCACGAGCCACGTCGTAATCGGCGTTTTTGATAAGTTTAAGTAGAATATTTTCTACGTCTTCCCCGACGTAGCCTGCCTCGGTGAGCGTTGTCGCGTCAGCCACGGCAAAGGGAACGTTTAATATCTTAGCAAGCGTTCTTGCAAGCAAGGTTTTACCCGAACCCGTAGGGCCTAAAAGCAAAATGTTAGACTTTTCTATCTCGGTAACGTCGTCACTTTCGCCTTTGAGTTTGGCGTTTATTCTTTTATAGTGGTTGTAAACCGCAACCGATAAAACCTTTTTGGCCTTATCTTGACCAACGATATAGTTATCGAGTTCTTCTTTTATTTGCTTGGGTTTTTTAAGTTCTACTTCTTCTACTTCAACTAAATTTTCTTCTTCTAAAATGCTGTTGCAAATTTCCAAACACTCGTCACAAATATAAAGTCCGTTAGGACCTGCAACAAGTTTATTTGCAAGTTCTTTGGGTTTACCGCAGAAGGCGCAATATAGTCCGTTATTTAAGTTTTCGTTGTTAGCCATAACTCTCCTTTATATAGTGATATTTTTACCTTTGGTAAAAGTAATATTTCGGCTACGCCGAATTGTTATTTTGCCGTACGGCAAAGTTATATTTTTTGTCTACGACAAAAAGTTGTGGATTTATCTTTGATAGAAAATCTTATCAATCAAGCCATATTCAAGCGCATCTTCGGCGGACAAATAGTTATCTCTATCGGTATCCTTTTCAACTTGTTCAACGGGTTTACCAGTGTTTTTAGATAAAATGCCGTTGAGTTTTTCTTTAATTTTTAGGATATGGTCGGCTTGAATTTTAATATCGCTTGCCTGACCTTGCGCACCGCCTAAGGGTTGATGTATCATAATTTCGCTATTAGGAAGGGCAAATCTTTTACCCTTTGTTCCACTTGAAAGCAAGAACGCGCCCATTGATGCAGCCATGCCGATACAAATCGTAGAAACGTCACATTTTACGTAATTCATAGTATCGTAGATAGCAAGACCTGCGGTTACCGAACCGCCGGGGCTATTTATATAGATAGAAATATCTTTATCAGGGTCTTTCCCTTCAAGGTAGATAAGTTGGGCAACTACCGTGTTGGCGGTAGCATCGTCAATCTCCCCTGAAAGCATAATAATTCTATCTTCAAGTAAGCGAGAATATATATCGTACGAGCGTTCACCTTTGTTGGTTTGCTCTACAACCATAGGTATAAGTGCCATTTGTTACCCCTTTATAAAAAGTAAATTAGTCAATTTTGTTGTTTGCCGTTAAGAAAGCGAAAAGTTTTTCGATAGTAGCGTTGTTTTCAAAGTACGAAATTTGACGTTCGTTCATTGATTTTTTGTACTCGTCGAACTCTTTTCCCATAGCGGTTGCTTGTTCTTTAATCTTTTCGTCGATTTCTTCTTCGGTCGCTTTGATGCCTTCAACGGTTAAAATCTTGTCGATAACGAGTTGAGTTTTAACTTGTTTTTCAGCCTGAGCACGGAAAGAATTTCTATAATCTTCACGAGTTTGGTTGGTGTATTTAAGATAATCGTCAAGCCTTAAACCTTGATACATCATGCGGTATTCCATATCTTGAACGTTATTGTCAATTTGCCTTTCAATAAGCACTGCGGGAATATCAACTTTTGACGATTCGGTAATCTTTTCAATAAGTTTATCTTCGGTTTCAGCCTTAGCGCGCTTGTCGTTCGCTTCTTTGAGTTTTTTCTTGGTTGCTTTCTTGAAAGCGTCAACCGATTCTTCGCCTGCGGCTTCTTTAATAAACTCGTCGTTAACTTCGGGGTAGTCTTTTACCTTGATTTCGTGTAGTTTAACGGCAAAGATAGCGTCTTTTCCCTTTAATTCTTCTGCGCCGTAATCTTCGGGGAATTTAACTTGAATATCCTTTTCGTCACCGATGTTCATACCGATAACCCCGTCTTCAAAACCGGGGATAAACGTGTTAGAACCAAGTTCTAAGTTTTGCTTTTCAGCCGTGCCGCCATCGAACTTAACCCCGTCAATACTACCAGAGTAGTCAATCACGGTGATATCGCCTTTTTGAGCGGGGCGATTATCAACTGAAACTTCTCTTGCGTTTCTTTTAACTAAGCGGTCAAGTTCCGCGTCCACGTCCTTTTTAGTTACATTATACTCAACTTTGTCAATGGTTATACCTTTATATTCGCCGAGAGTTACTTCGGGCTTAACGGGAATTACCGCTACCATAGTGATACCCTTATCGTCAAGTTTTTCGATTTCGATTTCAGGTCTATCAATAGGTTCGATATCTTTTTCTTTATCTAAAACTTCAAAGTAGTATTCCGAGAAAGAAGTGTTTATTGCTTCTTCGTAGAATACGCCTTTACCGTACATTTGTTCAATAACGTTTTTGGGCGCTTTACCTTTTCTAAAACCGGGGATATTGAATTTACCCTTAGTTTTAGCGTACGCTTTAAGTTGCGCGTCGTTCCATTCTTGGGTGTTTAAGGTAATTGCTACCTTTACGATGCTTTTTTCAGCAGGTTTAACAGTATATTTCATAAAATTCTCCTTAGAATATAATTAACTTTATATATTTTAACAAAGTTAATCGTTCTTGTAAAGTTTTTAAGACTAATTTCAAGTTTTAATTTACAAAATCTTAATAAGAATATATAATATATTTATGCCACAAGACTTATTTACCATAAAGCGCACGGCGGATTTTTTGTCTAAAACCGTAGTCGGCGCTAAAATAAATAAAATATTTCAACCGTCTAGTGACGAGATAAACTTGCTTTTATATAACAAGCAAGCGTTTAGGCTGGTCGTTTCTACAAACGCTAAGTTTGCGCGCGTTTCGATATCTAGCGTTGAAAAGCCAAACCCAGAGGTTGCGTATAACTTTTGTATGCTACTTAGAAAGCATCTAACGGGTGCGGAAATTACTTCGCTTGATATATGTAACGACGATAGAATTATAAAGATTTCAATCGTTAACAAAAACGAACTTCAAGACAAGGAAAGTTACGCCCTTTACGCCGAAATTATGGGCAAGTACTCTAACTTGTTTTTAACTAAAAACGGCGTTATTTTAGGCGCGATAAAACAGCATCTTGACGGGCTTGACGGCAAGCGCATTACCTTGACGGGCGCTAAGTACCTACCGCCTATAAAACAAGATAAAATTTCGGCGTTTTCAAGCGGAGCAAAAGCGGTTTTTGATAACTTTGTCGGCGGTGCGCTAGACCTATATATTTTGAAAAGTTTTAATGATTTTTCGCCCGTTACCGCGCGTGAAATTGCATACCGTATTGAAAATTTAGGCGCATACGACGGGGATAAAGCGTATTTAGTATTTTTAGATTTTATAAACCAAAAAACTACTCCCACCGTGATTGACGACGGGATAAAGTTAGACTTTTACCCCTTTAACTATCTTTCCGTTTTAGGAAAGCGTTCTACCTATCTAGATATGCCTTCCGCCATAGAAAGCGTGTTTTCTAGCGCGGAAAATCAAAACTTATTAAACAAACTTAAAAGCGGTACAATAAGCGCCGTTTTATCCCACGAAAAAAGGCTGTCAAAAAGAATTTGTAACCTTGAAGAGCGCATTTTAGAAAGCAATGATTATAAAGAGTATAAAATGCTTGGCGAACTTATAACTTCGCAAATGTACCTTATAAAAAAGGGGCAAGAAAGGGTAAAACTTTCTAACTATTTTGACGGTGGCGAGATAGACGTTTTGCTTGACTCTACCCTTACCCCGCAACAAAACGCGCAACGATATTATAAACTTTACCGCAAGAAAAAGGCTACGGCCACGATGTCAACCGAGCAAATTAAAAGCGCAAAAGAAGAACTAAATTACGTTTTGTCTATAAAGTTTTATCTAAGCCAAGCCGAAAATAAGCAAGATATTGAAGATATAAAGCGCGAACTTATAGATTTCGGAATTATTAAAGAACGTCAAAACAAAAAAGGCAAAGTTAAAAAACCAACGTTTTCGTTTAGAAGGTACGAGTATCTTGGATACACTGCAATGCTTGGTAAAAACAACTTGCAAAATGACAAACTTTTATCGCTTGCCGACAAAACTGATATTTGGCTACACGTTAAAAACTACCACTCGTCACACCTTATAATATCCACGCAAGGTAAAGACGTGCCTATTAAAGTTATTCAAACTTTTGCGGAAATTTGCGCTTATTACTCGCAAGGAAAAGACAGTGACAAAATAGAAGTTGACTACACTAAGCGCCGTTACGTTAAAAAACTTGGCGGTAAAAATTTAGGCGGAGTAACTTACGAAAATTATTCTAGTATTATAGTTACACCAAACCCGCACGTAGAACTTGAAATTAAATAAAAAAACGCCCTATCGGGCGTTTTTTAATACTAAGGTACAATAACTTCAACCCCGTTTAACGGGTATAGATAACTATCCTTTTCAAAGTTAAATTTTAGTTTATAAGCAGTTAGTTTTTGGCGCTTTATATTGAGCGCTTTGTTTATTTTAACATCTCCGTACTTCCCGTCTCCCACGATAAAGTGACCAACGTGGGCAAGGTGGGCGCGAATTTGGTGTGTTTTACCCGTTATTAGTTTTACAGATAAAAGGCTGGTATTTTCTCTCTCTTCAACCACTTCGTACTCGGTTATAATTTTTTGCGAGCCTTTAACTAAATTGTCGTAAATTTTAACCTGCGAGTTTTTTTCATCTTTATATAAATAAGCAGTAAGCCTTGCTTTTTTTACGGCTAACTTACCGTAAACTTCCGCTAAATAAAACTTGTCAATCGTGCGGTGTTTGAAAGCCGATAAAAGTTCTTCATACGCTTTATTATCGCTTGCAAAAACTAATAAGCCAGACGTGTTTCTATCAAGCCTGTGGCATAGTTTTATATCCCCAAAAGTTTTTTTAAGTAGCGCCTCGAAATCCTCGCTAGTTATCGTTGGGGGTTTATTAAACACCAAAACGCCACACTCGTTAAACACGGGCGCATACGCCTTTTCTTCTCCGTTATAATAAACTTCTACGTTATCGCCTATCTCAACCGTAACGTCTTTCGAAACGCGTTTTGAGTTAACTTTAACGTCTTTATTCCTTATTAGTTTCATAACGGTAGAATACGTTATATTCGCCCCGTATTCGCTTAGTATTAACTTAGAAAGTTTTTGGTTTTTTAAGCACTTAAAATCTCTCATACCTTTTCAAAAAAAGCACGGCTAGCGCCGTGCTTTATATTATTTGTCTTCTTCTACTTTTTCGGTTTTTGCTTTATCTTTGGGTTTAATTACGAGTAAAAGTATAATCGCGATAAGGCATAGTCCCGATACGCAAAGGAATATAAACGGAACGTAGTTAACGCTAATCCAGTCGTTAAAGCCGGTTTTATAATCAACCGTTTCATACTTTTGTGTAACTTTAATTTCTTTGGTTTCAGCGGTTTTAGTCTTACCGTCGTTATCGATAGCGGTAACTATGAGTTTGTAATAACCTTGTTTTGACGGAGTGAAAGTTTTTTCGCTTTCGTCAAACTCTTCGGTCGCGTCAACCCAATCGCTAGTAGCCGTTTCCTTATATTTAAGCGCGTAGGAAGTTGAAACTTCGTTTCCGGAAACTTTTACGCTGTTTATTTCATATTCAAGACCGATATAGCCGTTTTCTTGGTAAGAAGACGTAATTTTAACGTTAGGGCCTGCGTTTACGATAGTGAACTCAAAAATAGGAACGACAAGGTCGCATTTAACGATATCCGTTTCTTCATTATCGGGAACGTATTCGTTCTTCAAGTCTTCGTCAGTGAAATACTTAGTACCGCTAGCGTATAAAGGCGCATTGTCACTCGCTCTTTTAATGGTATAGAAACCGTCGTAATACTCTTTGAGTTTGCTTACTGCAATGTTGAACGACCTACCGTCAATCTCGTCGATAGAAAGTAAAACGTAAAATCTATAAGTACCAACTTTCGTAATAGTGAACGATAAGTTAGACGTACCGCTTGCGCTAGTCGAGTTGTAACTTGAACTACCCGGAACGGAATAGTTAACCGTTCTTCTATATTGAGTATACGAGAACGAACCTAAATCAAGCAAGTTTTCAACCGAAGGAACGGTATAAGTATCGTCAACGAAAATACTTTCTTTTACCGTTGCGGTAGCGTCCACGTAAGACGCGTCTTGCGCTTGGGTTTTATACTCGTTGAGTTTAGCAAGGTCACTAGCACTGCCCGAAACGTATTTGTACTTGGGCGCTTGAAGACTATTTACGTCACTATGAACGGTAACTGCCTTTATAAACTCTTTTGCGGTTTCGCCTGCTTCAACGATAGTTTTAACCTTGAAGGTGTAACTGCCTGCTTTGGTTATTCTTGCAGATACTTTACCTTCTGTGTACGACGATAAGATAATAACGTTGTTAGCGTCTTTTTTGGTTGCGCCGTTATTGAAAACTTCAACGTCACTAGCCCCGTCGTTCACGGTGATAACTACTTTTTGATTTGCCTCTCTAACCTCGTCACTTACCGTGAAGGAAAATTCTACGCCTGGATACGCGTTAATCGCAGTATCCGCACTTGCGTTTGAGTAAGTTAACGATACGGGTAATGCAAGTACCGCGCATAAGAGAAGAACTACTAATTTGCTGATAAATTTTTTAGCCATCTTTACTCCAAAAGTTTTAAGGCGTTAATTTTATTAACGCACAAAATCTCATACTTAATTTATTTTAACCTTAATATTTAATTTTGTCAATAACAAACTCGCGTTTTATCAAAAATATATACTAAAAACTGCCGTTTGTAACTAAAATTTTCAAATTTTCATACGATAGATGGGCGGTTTTACTAATGAACTACGTATTTTTGGTATTGACGGCGCTTTCCGTCAGCGCCGATTCTTTCTTTGGCGGACTTGCGCTTTTAATCGACGAAAAGCAAAAAATTAAAAGCGTTTTAGCGGTTTTTATATCCGTTTTAATACTTTGTGTTTTAGGCTCTACCCTAGGTAAGATTTTCGGCGATTTCTTGAAAAATTATGCCGAGTTATTAGGCGGAATTATCTTGATTTTGGTGGGAATTAGCGGGCTAGTTAAAAAACCAAATAATAAAATTTATAAAAAGGATAAATCGTCTATTAAAAAATCTTTACTCGTAGGGATTTCTGTGGGGCTTGACGGAGCAGTTGGCTCTTTCACGCTAACAGCAAGCGGTTTTAACGGACTTTTCGTGGCACTTTTTATAACTTTTATCCACGTTATACTTTTAGTTTTAGCACTGTTTCTTAGCAAAAAACTACCAAGTAAACTTCAAAACGAAAGCAAAATTCCATCTTTTATACTCGTTTTTTTAGGGCTTTATAAACTTCTTTTCTAATCGAAAAAGCACGGATAATTCCGTGCTTTTTTTTAATAAGTCATTTTAAGTGCTTGCGACGTATCGAACAACTTCCATGGGGCAAGTTCTTTCGGGGGTTCTGCCTTAAAGCAAAGCCTTTCTTTGGTTACGGGGTGGGTAAACGAAAGTGACGACGCCCATAACGCCAAATGCCCCTTAACCGCGTTTTCACCGCCGTAGCGCATATCTCCGTAAACGGGATAGCCTAGGTTAGACGTTTGCACCCTTATTTGGTGGCTTCTACCCGTGTGAAGTTTGATTTTTACAAAGGAAAGCCCACTTTTTTCTTCAATAACTTTGTAGTGAAGTTCGGCTTTTTTAGCACCTTCTACCGTTTGACCGCAAACGTAAACGGTGTTAGTGATTGCGTTCTTTTTAAGATAGTTGGTTAAAGTTTGCTCTTTAACGTTTAGCGTGCCAACGAGTACGGCGTAATAAATTTTTTCAAAATCGCCCGTCTTCATTTGCTCGGAAAGTCTACCCGCCGCCTTAGACGTTTTTGCAAACACCATAACGCCACCGGTTGGTCTATCAAGCCTATGAACTAGCCCAAGGTAAACGTTGCCTGGCTTGTTATCCCTTTCCTTTATCATATTTTTAAGGGAAGAAAGCAAAGATAAGTCTTTACTTTCGTCATCACAAGATGGCATGTTTTGGGGTTTTAACGCCACTATTATATGATTGTCTTCAAATAATATAATGTTTTCTTCCATAACTAATTATCTACCTGCCACAACCCCGAACAACCGCAGGGAAGTGCTATTTTTTCACGAGTGGGAAGCCCTACTTCGTACGCTTCTACCTTATATCCTTGTTGGGGTAAAAGCAAAGTTAAAATGTTTTTAAGAACTTGCGGTTGCAAGCCCGTAGTGTAACTGTTTATTAAAAAGAACAACGGGTTATCCGTTAAAACTTGGGTGCAAATTTTAACAAGGTTATATAATTCGTTTTCTATCTTCCAAGTTTCTCCGCCGGGGCCTCTACCAAAACTAGGTGGGTCCATAATAATAGCGTCGTACTTTCTGCCACGCCTAATTTCGCGCTGAACGAACTTCAAGCAGTCGTCAATGATAAACCTAACCTTTCCTTCGCCAACGCCTGAAAGCCTGCAATTTTCGCCGGCTCTTTCAACCATACCCTTAGCCGCGTCAACGTGGCAAACGCTTGCGCCCGCTTTAAGGCAAGCAACGGTAGCGCCACCAGTGTAAGCAAATAGGTTAAGTACACTTATAGGGCGGTTAGCGCCCTTAATTAGCGCCATCATCTTTTCCCAGTTGCCCGCTTGTTCAGGGAATAAACCCGTGTGCTTAAAGCCCATAGGTTTTATTAAAAACTTCAAATCGCCGTAAGATATAGTCCACTTTTCGGGCATAGCACGGTAAGTTTCCCACCTACCGCCACCCGTTTCACTGCGGATATATTTGGCGTTTAAGTTTTTGTAGTTATCCATATCAAAGTCGGTCTTCCAAATTACTTGCGGGTCGGGGCGAAGTAACGAAACGTTACCCCACCTTTCGAGTTTATACCCGTCACCCGTGGCAATAATTTCATAGTCCAACCATTTATCAGCAAGAACCATTAAGCCTTTTCAACTCCGATAATTACTTTGCTACCTGCGATATCCCAGTCTTTAACGTAGCCTTTAACGGTATCGGTTAGGGTAACGCCTACCGCTAATACACCGCTTGCAATATCGCTTGAATTTTGTTGTATAACGGAAAGCGCGTCACCACTAGCGCTAACGTAAACGTTAATTCTATCGGTAACTTCAAAACCTGCTTCCTTTCTCATAGTTTGAATTTTGGAAACGATTTCTCTTTCAATACCTTCAAATAAAAGTTCTTTGGTAATAGTCGTATCTAAAACTACCGTTACGCCGTTTTCACTAGCCGAAACGTAGCCTTCTTTACTTTCAGACGAGATAAGCAAATCGTCCGCCGTAAAGTCAATTTGAGCGCCACCGAGTTCAACCGAGTACACGTTACCCGATTTTACCGTTTCAACTACAACGCTCGCGTCACACGTTTCAAGGAAGTTTCTTATAAGACCGAGTTTTGCACCGTATTTAGGTCCAAGCGTTTTAAGTTGCGGTTTTAATTTATATGAAATAAACCCCTTAGCATCAGTTAAAATCTCGATATCTTTAACGTTGAGTTCGTCTTTTGCAATAGTTAAAAGTTCGCTAGTTAAAGCGCCAGCCTTTTCAGTAGCAACGAAGAGTTTAGAAAGCGGTTGACGGTTTTTGATATTAGACGAGTTTCTCGTTGCTCTACCTAAAACTACTATATCAAGAACGACTTTCATACCTTCTTCAAGGTCTTTATCTACCATATTTTCGTTGTACTCTGGGAATGAGCAAAGGTGAACGGAAATAGGCGCGTCTTTATAAAATTGAGGAACTAAGTTTTGATAAATGCTTTCAGTCATAAACGGAACGTACGGCGCTGAAAGTTTGCAAAGCGTGGTAAGAACGGTGTATAAAGTGGTGTACGCGGCGATTTTATCGTCAGTCCACTCGCTACCCCAATATCTTTCTCTGCCACGGCGGATATACCAGTTCGAAAGTTCGTCGGCATACTCTTGAAGTAATCTTGAAGTTTCGAAAATTTGGTATTTTTCAAGCCCTTCGTCAACCGTTTTAATAAGCGTGTTGAGTTTTGAAAGTATCCACTTATCCATTACGGAAAGTTTAATCTTATTAACGTCGTAAAGCGACGGGTCAAACTTGTCGATATCGGCGTAAAGTACGAAGAAAGCGTAAGCGTTCCATAAAGTGCCCATAAACTTTCTTTGTGCTTCGGATACGGCTTCTGGGTAGAACCTTGACGGAAGCCACGGCGCACTACCCGTATAGAAATACCATCTAACCGCGTCCGCCCCTTGTTTGTCAAGCACCGTCCACGGGTCGACTACGTTACCGATATGCTTACTCATTTTCAAGCCGTTTTTGTCGTTAACGTGACCGAGTACTATACAGTTTTTGAAAGGCGCTTTGTCAAAGAGCAAGGTTGAAATTACTAGCAAGGTGTAGAACCAACCGCGAGTTTGGTCAATCGCTTCGCTAATGAAGTCGGCAGGGAATTGCTTTTCGAAAAGTTCTTTATTTTCAAACGGATAGTGAAGTTGAGCAAAAGGCATTGAGCCGGAGTCAAACCAACAGTCAATAACGTCTTTAACTCTTTTCATCGTGCCACCGCACTTACACTTGAACGAAGGCTCGTCAATATACGGGCGGTGAAGTTCAATATCCCCACTTAAACCGCAAAGGTCTTTAAGTTCTTGCTTTGAGCCGATTACGTGAACGTTACCGCATTCTTCACACGTCCAAACGGGAAGCGGTGTGCCCCAGTATCTTTCACGAGATAAGCCCCAGTCGATAATGTTTTCAAGGAAGTTACCCATTCTACCCGACTTGATAGTTTCAGGCATCCAGTTAACCGAATTGTTCGACGCGATAATTCTATCTTTAACCGCGGTAGTTTTAATAAACCAACTCGATCTAGCGTAGTAGATAAGCGGTGTGTTACAGCGCCAGCAGAAAGGATAACTGTGAGTAAATTCCATAACCTTGAACATAAGCCCGCGCTTTTCAAGGTCTTCAATAATAAGTTTGTCTGCATCTTTTACGAAAACGCCTGCAATAAAACCGCACTCTTCGGTCATTTTACCGCGAGTGTCAACAAGGTTTACGAAAGATACGTCGTACTTTTGGCAAACTCGCGAGTCGTCTTCACCGAAAGCGGGGGCGTTGTGAACGATACCCGTACCGTCGTCCATCGTAACGTAGTCGTCCGTCACGCAAACGTAGGCTTTTTTGTTTCTTTCAAGCGTTGCAAAGTTATAAAGCGGTTCGTATTCGGCAAATTGATAGAAACTGCCCTTTTCAACCGATAAAACCTCGTAATTTTCAAAGAGTTTTGGAACGAGCGCGTTTGCTAAAATATACACTTCGCCGTTTTCGGCTTTGATTTTAGCGTAATCTTCGTTGGCGTTAAAGCAAAGGGCTACGTTTGAAGGAAGAGTCCACGGCGTAGTCGTCCACGCTAAGAAATATTCGTTTTCTTTTCCTTTAACCTTAAATTTAACGTAAACTGACTTTTCAGTTACGTCTTTATAGCCTTGCGCTACTTCGTGCGAAGAAAGTGCCGTTCCACAGCGTGGGCAGTAAGGTACGATTTTATAGCCTTTATATAAAAGCCCCTTTTCCCAAATCTTTTTGAGCGCCCACCACTCCGACTCAATATAATCGTCGTGATAAGTAACGTAAGGGTTATCCATATCGCACCAGTAACCCAAGCGGTCACTCATTTCTTTCCACTCTTTGGTGTATTTGAAAACTGAGTTTTTACACTCTTTAATGAACGGCTCGATACCGTACTTTTCTATATCTTGCTTACCGTCGAGATTGAGTTTTTTCTCAACTTCAAGTTCTACTGGAAGACCATGAGTATCCCAGCCAGCCTTTCTCAAAACGTGCTTGCCTTTCATGGTTTGGTATCTGGGAATTATGTCTTTCATAACACGCGTTAAAACGTGACCTATATGCGGTTTGCCGTTTGCCGTTGGCGGACCGTCGTAAAAACAGAATTCTTCGTTGCCTTCGTTTTTGTCAATACTCTTTTTAAAAACGTCGTTTTCTTCCCAAAATTTAATAATTTCTTTCTCTCTGTCAAGAAAGTTAAGGGTGGTTTCTACCTTTTTATACATACTAACTCCTTAATTTTAAGACAATTTAAGACTTAACTTTATATATTTTAACAAATTTTATTCTTTAAGTAAAGTGAAACGCCGTAAATTTTACTACTAAATGCTTGATTATTTCAAAGTTTTATTATAAAATAATACTACTGCGATAGACGGGGAGTTAGCGGTGCCCTGTAACTTGCAATCCGCTATAGCAAGGTTGAACGTCTTTCGAGGTTTCCGTTATGGAAGGCTGAATTTCAAAAAAAGCGTTGACGTTAAGGTCTTATGCAACGGCAAACCGCGAATCGTGTCAGGATAGGAATATAGCAGCACTAAACGGCATAGTCGTGTGCCATAAGGTAGCTTTGGCTGAGTTTTGATTGACTTGACCGCTTCGGTTTCGGTTATCGGAAAAGATTCGCAGTAGTTTTGTAGGAGCGGAGTTTTAGTTTTCTAAAACTCCTTAAATTTTATGGTAGAAAATAATTTACGACTTATCTTAGATGAAATTAAACAAGGCAACCCCTACGGCGAAAAGGTAACCCTAGTCGGAGCGACTAAGTTCGTCCCTGTGGACGTTATAAATAGGGCAATATCCGCAGGGCTTAAAGACGTTTCTGAAAACCGCGCGCAAGAGTTTAAGGAAAAGTATCCTTTGGTTACTCAGCCCGTAAACTATCACTTCATAGGCAGTTTACAAAAAAACAAGGTAAAATACCTTATCGGCAAGTGCTATCTTATCCACAGTGTTGATAGTTTAGCGCTACTTGACGAGATTTCTCGCCAAGCGGTAAACAAGGGCGCTTGTCAAGACGTTTTGTTAGAAGTTAACATGGGCGTTGAAGAGCAAAAACACGGCTTTGACCTTAGCGAACTTGAAAGCGCTTTATCGTACGCTCAAACGGTAAACGGCGTAAAAGTTTTAGGGCTTATGGCAATGCTACCTGAAAGCGATAATCAAGAATTTTTATTCGACCTTGCTAAAAAGTTACGCTCAGTTTACGATAACTTAAAAGAAAAATACGGGTTTAAGTATTTGTCGCTAGGTATGTCTAACGACTACGCGCTCTGCGTAAAAGCGGGCTCGAATATGATACGCGTAGGCAGTAAAATTTTCGGGAAAAGGTATTAAAAAATTGAGTGCGTTACAAGAAAATAACGGCACGAAAGACGTAAGAGTGTTTACCCCAACATCTACGGAAGACTGTTTTGAAATTATAATTTTTTTGCGAGAAAACCCCGCAATTATAAATTTTAACGGGCTAAACGCAAAACTAAAACAACGAATAATTGACGTTTTGTGTGGCGCTTCCACCGCCCTTTCAATGGGCGTTTGTATGGTAGACAAAAACAACCTTTTAATAATAAAAAAGTAGGCATTGTGTTGCCTACTTTTTTTCTAATTTTTGTAATTTAGTTTCGTTTCCCCGTCTAAATATTTAAGGACAAAGATAGCCCCAACCCTACTACACCAAGATGAATCGAGATTTATAGATTCCCACTCCGCATGCGTACCGTTATAATTAACTAGGGTTAACGACTCACAATCTTCAATAATCTTACGACCTATATTAGTTACACTCTTAGGTATATTCACCGTTTTAAGTTTTGATAAACCCCTAAATGCGCCACTTGATATAGCCATACACGTAGTAGTTATATTTGCCGTTTGTATTTCGGCGTTATCATATCCTATAAGTACTATGTACTTATTTCTTGCGTTTCCTAGATATTTTAATCCGTCGTATACGTAGCCGTTTAGTTTTTGGCAATTCAAAAATACGTCACTATAAATCATACATGAAGTTGCATAAAAATCAACGTTTGTTAAATTATAACAATTTTGAAATGCGCCTTCACTTATATTTATTACCTTGCTCGGAATATTCACGCTTTCTAAACTCATGCATTTTTCAAACGCGTATCTTCCTATACTTATTATCTCGCTGGGAATTACTATACTTTTAAGTTTAGTACAGCCACTAAAAGTATAATGGTCTATATAGGTTAAACCCTCTGGTAAAACTATATTTTCAAGTGAAATACACCCCTTAAACGCCTCGTATTCAATAGAAGTTACGCTACTTGGCAAGTTAATACAAAAAAGTGAAGTACAATTCTCGAACGCACTGCTTTCTAAAACAGTTACGCCACTTGGAATATTTATAGTTTTTAGTGAAGTACAACCCTTAAACGCATTGCTTTCTACACTAGTTAGGCTACTTGGTAACTCTATACTTTCAAGTGAAGTACAAGAATTGAAAACACCACTATTTAACGTAGTTATATTACATTGTAAGGTTATATTTTTAAGTGAAGTACAACCAGAAAACGCGTAGTAACCTATATCGGTAACGCCACTTGATATAGTAATGGTTTCAAGCGAAACACACTCTTGAAAAGCACTTCCGCCTATACCCGTAACTAAATCAGACATTATAACTGTAGTTAATGAAGTGCAATGATAAAATGCATTTACAGGGATAGCCCCGCTCGTTATTTCTACCGATTTTAAGCTTTCTAAGTTAAAATCGTATATCGCGGAAGAAGGCAATTTTGCAGTTTCCACTGGACACCAACGAAAAACGTCATCTCCCATTTCCGTAATACCGTTTCCTATCTCTATTGATTTAAGCGACTCACAGTTGTTAAAGGCTTGATAACCTAAACGCTCTACGCTATCAGGTATCTTGATTGAAGTTAAAGCCAAGCAGTTACTAAAAGCCACTGCTCCTATACACTTAACGCTATTAGGTATTTCTATTAAAGATAGTGAATAACAGTAATAAAAAGCGCCATCACCTATACTTATAAGTTCGTTAGGTAAGTTTATCGTCGTTAGCACCTGACAATTAGAAAACGCGTATTCTCCTATATATTTAAGAGTGCTAGGTAGCGATACGGTAGTTACGTCCGTATAAGCAAGCGCGCTATCGGCAATAACTAACGTACCTTCTTTTACGCTCACGCTAGTTATTTCAGTACCTGCCAATCCACATAAGACGTTACCTATATATAGTATTCCGTTTTCCCAATTTGCTTGGTTGTTATAATATGCGGTATCGTCAAACACACCCCTGCCCATGCTTTCTATATCACTAGGCAATCGTATGGTAGATAGTAAAGTGCAACCCTTAAACGCATCGCTTCCTATCTTTTTAACGCTATTAGGTATAGTAATTGAAGTAAGATTTGCACAATTCAAGAAAGCGTTACCACCTACAACTTCTAAGGTGGTTGGCAAATTTATTTCGGCAAGTGAATTACAGCCGTAAAACGCCATTGCTTCTATATTTTTTACACCGCTAAAATTTATAACTTCACTGAGTTTATCGCAATTTGAAAAAGTGCTAGAACGTATCGCTTCTAATTTATTTGATAGCGTTATCGAAGTTAAATTTTTGCAACTTATAAATGCACCTGCGCCTATACTCGTTACGCTATTTGGAATAGTAATTTCCGATAGCGAAGTACAATCCCTAAACGCTTCATTACCTATACTCGTTACGCCGTTTGGTATGGTGATTGAAGATAGTAAACTACAACCGTAAAACGCAAAGTCACCTATTTTATTTATACTGCTAGGTATTGTAATTGACGATAGTGACTTGCAAAAAGCAAACGCCCTGTCATCTATACTTTCAAGAGAACTCGGCAAAGTAATCGACGTGAGTTTCTCGCAACCCGAAAAAGCGTTTTCCCCAATACTAGTAACGCTATCGCTAATAGTTATCGCAGTTAAATTGCTACAATCTGCAAAAGCATAGTCCCCTATCGTTTTAACCCCTTCGCCTATCGTAACGGAAGTTAACGTAGTGCAGTTATAAAACGCATTATCACCGATAGTTTCTATACCTTGTATAACAACGACGTTAGCGCCTTCACCGCCGAATTGCAAGTCATAACTATAATAATTATTGCTAAAAGCTTTATTGTACGCGCGCTCTACCCACTCGTTGGGAGTTCCTAAAAAATTGATTTTTTTAATTTGCGAACCAAAAAAACCCTCCGGTATATTGCCTACGCCCACGCCGAACGAAACGGAAGAAAGCGAATTACAACCGTTAAAAGCATTTTCTAAAACGTTAGTTACACTATTTGGTATATCTATAGATTTTAACGCCGAACAAAAAGCAAAAGCACTACGACCGATATGCGTTAAAGTGCTTGGTAGTTTAACACCGTCAAGCGAAACGCATCTTGAAAAAGCGTGGTCACCTATACTCGTTAACTTGTTGCTTAGGTTACAAGTTTTCAAAATAGAACAATCAACAAATGCCCAATCGCCTATTTTGGTAACCGTATTAGGCATAGTAATAGAATTTAACCTTTTTAAGGAATTAAAAGCGTAACTTCCTATTTCGGTTACGACTTCTCCGTTTATTTTATCGGGAATTATTATTTTTGTTAGTTCCTTTCCGTCGTCAGTTACACCTTTAACTATACCGTTTTCAAAAACGAAATAATCTTGCGGAGCAGGTTGGTTATTATTTATACACCCGAACGAAAACACGCTTATAAAGGCAAGTGTTATAAAGCATAAAATCGATAGTATTTTCTTTTTCATATTAGCCCCCTTATGCTTTTATACTTTTATTATATAATACGCGTATACAATATGTCAATATACAATAAAAAACACGGGAAAACCCGTGCTTTTAGTTGATTTTATTATAAGCCGATTACAACATAATTAAGGCGCTAGAAACAAGCAAGACAAGGCTCGCCTAGACGGGTGATTGCAATAGACCTTTTTCGGTTGCTTATTACAACTAAAATAAGACATTAGTTTGGGTATTAGACGAGGCTCACGAAGACGATAAGCAGAGATTGACCTTTTGGTCATCGAGGTTTATCGGCTAAGTAGAAACAAAGTATAATGCCCGAAATGATGGCTTAGTTGTAGCCGTTAGGGTTATTAAGTTGCCAACGAAGTGCGTCCACGCACATATCGTCAAGCGTTTTTACCGCCTTAAAGCCTAAAAGTTCATAGGCGTAACTTGGGTCAGCGTAGCACTCTGCGATATCGCCCGGGCGACGGTCTACGATTTTATATGGAATTTCTTTGCCGTACGCTTTTGAAAAAGCCTTTACCATATCGAGTACGCTATAACCTGTACCCGTGCCAAGGTTTACGATAAATAACCCCGACTTTTCAAGAAGTTTATTAACCGATAACACGTGGCCAACGGCAAGGTCAACAACGTGGATAAAGTCGCGAACGCCAGTTCCGTCTTTCGTTGGGTAATCGCCACCGAAAACGTTGAGATACGGGCGCTTACCAACGGCTACCTGAGTAATGTACGGGCAAAGGTTGTTGGGAATACCGTTCGGGTCTTCACCGATAGTGCCCGACTCATGCGCGCCAACGGGGTTGAAATATCTAAGTATTGCAATATTCCAAGAGTTATCCGACTTATAAAGGTCTTTAAGTATGTACTCTATAAATAGTTTAGTACTGCCGTACGGGTTGGTTGTAGATAATGGAAAATCTTCACGAATAGGAACGCTTGCAGGGTCACCGTAAACGGTTGCCGACGACGAGAACACCAAGTTTTTGCAGTTGAATTCCTTCATAACTTCAACAAGCGCTATAAGACCGCCTATATTGTTATGATAATACTCGATAGGTTTTTGCACCGATTCGCCAACGGCTTTGTAGCCTGCAAAGTTGATAACCGCGTCAATACTATAATCGGTAAAAATCTTTCTAAGCGCATCTTTATCTAAAATGTCCGCCTTTATAAAGGGAATTTTTTCGCCTACAATTTTTTCTACCCTTTTAACAGACTCCATTTTACTGTTAGAAAGGTTATCAACGATAACGGCTTTATAGCCTGCTTTAATAAGTTCAATAACGGTGTGGCTACCTATGTATCCTGCGCCACCAGTAACTAAAATAGTACTCATAATAACGCTCCTTAAATTTGCTTATTTAATTATACTACCACTCTATAAAATTTTCAATCGTTTTACTCAATTATTTTATCTTTTTGCATAAAATGTTAGTATGAAAACGATAGTTTTAACAGGTGGCGGAACGGCTGGGCATTGTACGCCACACTTTGCTTTAATTCAAAAACTTAAACAACATTTTGACAAGATTTATTATATAGGTAGCATAGGCGGTATAGAAAAAAGACTAGTTTTAGAAAAGGGCATACCGTATTACGAAATTGAAACGGTTAAACTTAAAAGAAGTTTATCCCTATCCAACCTAAAAATACCGTTTATATTGCATAGTAGCGTAAACTCGGCAAAAAAAATACTAAAAGAACTAAATCCTAGCGTAGTATTTTCAAAGGGCGGGTTCGTGGGGCTACCCGTAACGATAGCGTCGAAAAAGTTAAAAATTCCAGTAGTTGTTCACGAGTCTGACCTAACGCTTGGGCTTGCTAACAAAATAGCGTCACGCTTTTCGGACTTAACTTTAACCACCTTTCCCGATACGGCAAAATCTATAAAAAACGGCTTGTGCGTAGGCTCGCCTATACGTGAAGAACTCTTTTTAGGATACCGCGAAAATTCACTAAAAAAGTACGGTTTTTCAAGCAATAAACCAACCCTACTTATAACGGGTGGTTCGACGGGTGCTAAAACCATTAACGAACTAGTTATATCTTGCATTAGCGAACTTATAAAAAAGTTTAACGTATTGCATATCGTAGGGAGTGGCAATTTAACAAATACTTTTATAAGCGGATACCACCAAACTGAGTTTACCGATATGAAAACCGCGTATGCAGTAGCGGACTTATGCGTTTCAAGGGCGGGCTCTAACACCCTATTTGAACTTATCGCACTCAAAATTCCCACACTACTAATTCCGCTACCCAAAGGCGCGTCGCGTGGCGACCAAATTGAAAACGCCGAACACTTTTACAAAAAAGGGCTAGTAAATTATATTTTGCAAGAAAAACTTACCCCTAAAACCTTTCTTTACGAGATAGAAAAACTGTATAGAGATAGCGCTAGCCTAAAAGCAAAACTAAAAAGCGTAAACCTTGCGCCCGCGAATAATAAAATTATTGAAATTTTAACTAAATATTGACAAGCGTTTGGCAATAAGATACAATAAAATCATAGTACGGCTACAAAAGGAGTAACGCTATGAAGTACCAAATGATGCTTAAAATTTTGTTCTTATTGCTTGCTAGGAGAAAGGTTTCGGCAAAATATATTGCAGATAAGTATGAAATTTCACTCCGCACGGTTTATAGGTATATTGACGAACTTTCGCTATCTGACGTTCCTATTTATAACATACGCGGTAGAAACGGCGGTTACGCGATATCAGATAGTTACAAAATTCCCGCCAACTTTTTAACCGAAGAAGAAAGCGAAAAGGTTATTCAAACGCTTAGCGAACTCAACAACGAACTAGGCTCTTCGGTGCTCGATACGGCTATTCAAAAAATAGGCTCAATATCTAAGCAAAACGAAAACGATTTGCATATCAGTTTTGGCAATTTGGTAATTGACGGGTCTGGTTGGGGCACGGGTGACGTGTACGGTGAAACAATTAAAATTATTCAAAGGGCTATTGAAGAAAGTGAAACTTTGCTAATTTCCTATCGCGACCGTGACGGGGAGCCTTCTTCTCGTACCATAGAACCGCACACGCTTATTCTTAAACAAGGGCTTTGGTACGTTTACGCTTATTGCAGATTAAGAAATAGTTTTAGGCTTTTTAAGGTTGGGCGCATTGATAAAATTATGATACTTGATGAAAAGTTTAATAAGCGCCAAACGGAAGATATAAAAGCGGTACTTTCTAAGTTTTACGACGATACGCCCGAAGATATTGACCTTTTGATTGACGAGTGTATCCGCCCTGACGTTGAAGAATGGCTAGGCGTAAATAAAATATCGGTATCGCAAAGCGGAAAAATTACCGCTAGCGTAAAACTGCCTATATCTGATTATTTAACGGCTAAAATCTTGTCGTTTGGCAGTAAAATTAAAGTTTTATCGCCTGAAAAACTTAAAAAAGCCGTTATTGAAACGGCTCAGTCGGTAAAAGATTTATATAAGTAACAAAACTTAAAAACGCTCGCTGTATGCGAGCGTTTTCTTATTTGTTTTTAAGTTCTTCAAGAATTTTAGTTAAAAGTTGTTCGGTTGTTGGGGGTGCGTTTTTCTTTGCTTCTTCTTCGGCAAGTTTTTTCTTTTCTTCGGTTTCAAGTTTTCTTTGTTTTAAGATTTCTTTAATTTCCTTTTTCGATTTGCCTTGCTTTCTAAGTTCAACAACTTCCTTTGAAGTCATTTCTTTGGCTTCCTTTTTCATATCCGCCCAACCGCTGTTTATTGAGTTCATAACCTTAACTATCGTAAAGAGTACGAAAGCAATAAGTAAGAAGTTGATTATCGCGCTTATGAAAGCGCCCCAGTCAATATAGATTGACGAAGCAAGATCCAAAACCCCGTCAACGTAAGACGGCGATAGCATAGTGATTGCGCCGGACAAACCGTCCCCTTTAACAATAAGGGAAATTATCCAGTTGATAACGGGTTTAAGCACGTTGTTAGTTAAACCGTTAACGATACCCGTGAAAGCACCGCCAACGACAACGTCGACAGACATGTCAAGCACGTTACCGCGAGTTATAAACTTCTTAAATTCTTCAAAAAATTTTTTCATAAGTTTCTCCTTATTAAAATTTTAATATTTCATTGAGTAGGTCGTTTGCATCATCTGCAAAATGAGTGCAACCCGCTTCAACAAGTTGTTGTTTTGGCCTAAACCCCCAAGTTACGCCGATACCGTCTATCCCTGCGCCTATGAAAGTCTGCACGTCAACTTCGCTATCGCCTACGAATATCGCATCTTCTTTATTCATACCTAAACTAGATAGGCAGTATTCTACACACGACTTGTCTGGCTTTGGGTTAAAAAGTTCGGGGCGGTTGCCGGTAACGAAATCAAAACCGTAACGCCCTAGTTTTTGCTCAACTACTATTTGGGTAACGCTATCGGGCTTGTTTGAAACGATAGCGAGTTTATATCCTAGTTTTTTAAGTTTTATTAAAACTTCGTCAAGCCCGTCGTATAAACGGGTAAAAGCGTTATCGCTTTTTTCTTGCATAGGAACGTATTCTGCAAAGAGTTTTTCGTGCGTTTCTTTATCGGGTTTACCCGCCGCTAAATAAACAAGTTGCTTTGCACCGTAGCCTAAGCATTTAACGATTTCCTCAGAACTAACCTTCTTATAGCCGTGTTTTTCTAGTAAAATATTTATACAATGGCGCAAGTCTTCAACAGTGTCAAGAAGCGTTCCGTCAAGGTCAAAAATGATAAGTTTTTTCATATTACATCTTCTCCGGCGTTTTAATTCCTAGTAGTGAAAGCGCGTTTTTAAGTACGGTTTTCGTAGCAAGCGTAAGCGCTAAGCGGAAGTTTTTAACCGCTTCTTCTTCGCCGAGAATTTTGCAGTTAAAGTAGAACTTATTAAACGCTTCGGATAGATCCACCGCGTATCTAGTTATAACGCTAGGCTCGTATCTTTCAGCCGAAAGCGAAACTACTTCGGGGTACGACGCTAGGGTGCTAATAAGCGCGTACTCGTCGTCACTTAAAACTTCGGGTACGGTGTAACCACTAAACTCGCCAGCCTTTTTCATAACGCTTGACGCTCTTGCATAGGTATACTGGCAATAAGGCCCCGTCTCCCCGTCAAAATTAAGAACTTTATCGTACGAAAATACTATATCTTTAATTCTACCGCTAGATAACGCGCCGAATATTACCGCGCCCGTGCCTACGGCGTTTGCCGTTTCTTGCTTATTTTCAAGGTCGGGATTTTTTTCGTTTATAATAGATAAAGCCTTTTCGCAACATTTATTGATAACGTCTTCTAAAAAGACTACTTTGCCCTTTCTCGTAGACATAGTGCCTTCTTCAAGCGAAACCATACCGAACGCAACGTGCACCATATCTTTTGCCCAAGGCTTGCCCATGATTTCTAACACTTTGAAAAACTGCTTGAAGTGTAGGTTTGTTGGTATGCAACTACGTATAAGCACTTGTCAAAATCATAGGTGTTTTTGCGGTAAATTGCCGCAGCCAAGTCACGCGTGGCGTAAAGCGACGCCCCGTCCGACCTAAGTATTAGGCAAGGTGGCATATCGTAACTTTCAAGGTCGACTATCTTTGCCCCGTCACTCTCTTTAAGTAAACCCTTTTGAGAAAGTTCGTCAATAACGGGCGCCATTTTGTCGTTAAAGAAACTTTCGCCCGCGTAACTATCAAAGGTAACGCCAAGTTGCTTGTATACCCTTTCAACGTCAATAAGCGTTAAGTCTTTGAACCACTTAAATAGTTCGTTACACTCCTTATCGCCGTTTTCAATAAGTTTGAAATACTCTCTCGCCTTATCGTCAAGCGAAGGGTTTTTCTCGGCTTCGTCGTGATACTTAACGTATAAGCGCATAAGTTCTTTAACTCTGCCCTTTTCAACTTCTTCGCGGTTGCCCCACGCCTTGTAGGCGTAAATGAGTTTACCAAACTGCGTACCGTAGTCGCCAAGGTGGTTGATACCCACTACGTTGTAGCCGAGTTTTTTGTAAATTTTGTAAAGCGCACCGCCGATAACGGTAGTTGATAAATGCCCGATATGGAAAGGTTTTGCAACGTTTATCGACGAATAGTCAATACAAATGGTTTTACCATTTCCCACCGTTGAAGAACCGTAATTATCGCCTTCACTCAAAACGCTTTCAAGCACCTTTTTAGCCCTAGCGTTTCTGTTGACGGTAAAGTTAAGGTAGCCGTTTACTGCTATTACTTTAACGATAACGTCACCTATCGGGAAAGATTTAGAAAGTTCTTCCGCTATCACTACGGGTGACTTTCTTAAAACTTTTGCAAACTTAAAGCAAGGGAGAGCAAAATCTCCCATAGAATTATCGGGTGGGAGAGCGATAAGGTCGTAAACTTCTTGCTCCGAAACACCGTCAATTGATAAATTTTTTGCTATATAACTTTTGTAATCCATACGCTAATTTTACCACACTTTTTATATAACTGCAATTATTTTTAATCTTACAGCCTAAAAAGTTTGAAAATAATATTATTATTTGCTATAATAATAAAGTAAAATTTAACTAGTAGGAGTTTTTTATGAAACTTGGTGTCGTTGGTCTTCCCAACGTAGGAAAATCTACACTTTTTAACGCTATAACTCACGCAGGCGCACAAGCGGCTAACTTTCCGTTCTGCACGATAGAACCTAACGTTGGCGTAGTTGCCGTGCCGGACGAAAGGCTTGATAAACTCGCAAACCTTTATCAAAGTAAAAAAATTACCCCTGCAACTATTGAATTTGTTGATATAGCAGGGCTTGTAAAGGGCGCGTCTAAGGGCGAAGGCTTAGGCAATAAGTTTTTATCTCACATTAGAGAAGTTGACGCTATCGTTCACGTTGTTAGATGTTTTGAAGACGATAACGTCGTTCACGTTGAAAGTAAAGTAGACCCTATAAGCGATATTGAAACTATAAACTTAGAGCTTATCTTATCGGATATGGAAAGCGTGCAAAAACGCTACGATAAGGCGGTTTCTATGATAAAAACGGGTGATAAAAAGTACCAAGTTGAAAGCGATTTGTTAAAGCGCGTTTTAACTTGTTTAGAAAGTGAAAAACCCGTTAGAAGTTTAGAGTTTTCAGAAGAAGAAAAAAAGTACGTTGACGGGCTATTTTTAATAACTTCAAAACCCGTTATCTACGCGGCTAATATATCAGAGAGCGATATCGCAAAAGATATAAGCGAAATTCCGCTTGCTAAAAAAGTTCAAGACTACGCGGTTTTAGACGGGAGTGAAACTTTAATAATATCTGCTAAAACCGAAGAAGAAATTAGCGAACTTGAACCTGACGAGCAACAAATGTTTTTAGAAGATTTAGGGCTTACTGAAAGCGGTCTTAATAGGCTTGTTAAAGCAAGTTACCGCTTGCTTGGGCTTATTAGTTATTTGACTGCAGGCGAACCTGAAACGAGAGCGTGGACTATTGAAAACGGCACCAAAGCCCCCCAAGCGGCAGGCAAAATTCACACCGACTTTGAAAAGGGCTTTATAAGAGCCGAAGTAGTTGACTGGCAAGTGCTACTTGAATGCGGTAACTACACAAAGGCAAAAGAACTTGGAAAGGTGCGCTCAGAAGGTAAAGACTACGTTATGAAAGACGGCGACGTAGTTCTATTTAGATTTAACGTTTAATAATATTTATAAATTGAAAATACGGTGGAATCCCACCGTATTTTTTTGTTGAAACAATTTATTCGCCCGCGTAATTATACTCAATCGTATAATCGCCTGTATTATCGTTCCAATGAGAACCCTTACTTATTGCCGACCACTCTTCTTCCGTTCCACGATATTTAATAGTTGTGAGAGAAGAGCAATTATAGAACGCCCCATGACCTATACTCGTTACACTATCGGGGATTTCTATACTTGTAAGTGAAGTACAATAACCGAACACCCAATTACCTATACTCGTTACCCTGTCGAGGATTACTATACTCGTAAGTGAAGTACAATAACAGAACGCCCAACTACCTATACTCGTTACACTGTCGGGGATTACTATACTCGTAAGTGAAGTACAATAACCGAACGCATAAGAACCTATACTTTCTACACTATCAGGAATTACTACGCTTGTTAATGAGGTGCAATCTCTGAACGCATGAGAACCTATACTTTCTACACTATCAGGAATTACTACACTTGTTAATGAGGTGCAATTATAGAACGCAGAATTACCTATACTCGTTACACTGTCGGGGATTACTATACTCGTAAGTGACTCGCAATTTTCGAACGCAGAATTACCTATACTCGTTACGCTATCAGGAATTATTATACTTATTAAAGAACTGCAATTATAGAACGCATATTCACCTATACTTTCTACACCGTTTCCAATTATAGCATCCGTTAACGAATCACACCAAGCGAACGCATATTCACCTATACTTTTTACGCTTTCCGACATTACAACGCTTGTAATTTTATCATTGCTATAAAAAGAGTATTGATATATTTTTGTTATCACTCTTGGTAAATTTAATTCAGTTTGTGTACCTACGTATCCCAATAAAATTTTATCTTCACCCTCAGTATAAATAACGTAACCATTATTATCAGTTGATATTTTCGATACGTAACTACTATTACAATTAGAAACTGAAAGCGCATAACAACCTAAATATCCATTATCTTCAGAACCCTTTTCAACTGTTATATAAGGTGATTTGTTTATTACCTCTACAAGTTTATAACAATTAATAAATGCATATTCACCTATACTTGTTACCTTATTACCTATTGTTATATCTGTTAAAGAAACACAAAACTCAAATGCATAATCACCGATACTTGTTACGCTATTAGGAACAATTACACTTGTTAAAGAAATACAACGATTAAACGCAGCATTTCCTATACTCTCTACACCATTAGGTATTACTATGTTTGTTAAAGAAGCGCAATATGCAAAAGCATTATTACCCACACTTGTTACGCTATTAGGAATACTTACACTTGTTAAGGAAGTGCAATATCTAAACGTATTACTACCAATACTTGTTACGCTATCGGGAATGCTTACACTTGTTAAGGAAGTGCAATATGTAAACGTATTACTACCAATACTTGTTACGCTATTAGGAATACTTACACTTGTTAAGGAAGTACAATATGCAAACGCATTATTACCCACACTTGTTACGCTATCGGGAATACTTACACTTGTAATTTTATCGTTATATGATAAAGCCAACTTGTTAATTTTTGTTATTTCTCTTGGTAAATTTAACTCAGTTTGACTACCAACGTAATTTACTAAAATTTTATCTATGCCATCAATGTAAATAACGTAATCGTTACTATCAATTGATAGTTTCGACACGTAACTACTATCACAATTAGATATTAAAAGCGCATAATAACCTAAATAGCCATTATCTTCAGAACCCTTTTCTACTGTTATATGTTGAGAATTATTTATAACTTCCACAAGTTTATAGCAACCAATGAAGGCATAACCACCTATATTTGTAACACTGTTAGGTATTGTTATTGACGTGAGTAATAAACAATCTTTGAACGCATAACTACCTACACTTGTTATCTCAACATTATCAATACTTTCGGGTATAACAATTTTAGTTAAAGTTCTACCATGTGAAGTTAAGCCGGTAATTTCACCGTTAGAACAATTAAATATTGCAAGCCATTTAGCGCTTATTGTAATATTTGACGTTATAGGCGTTGAAAAATCATAATCCCAACCATCAAACGTATAACCAGCGCGAATAGGATCTTCAATAGGTGGTAAAACAAAATCTCCTTCTTCAAACCTTTGACTTTCCACTCTTGTACCATTATTTAAGTTGTAAACGACCTCATAGGTAGGCTTTCTCCTAATTGTTACAGTGTAAACGTTCGTCGGCTCATCGTTTATTATTTCAGTTACGTAAATATTATTATCGCCAACGGTTAAAGATATGGTTTTTGTTGTAACTATTTGAATTCCACTAATATCGAGTGATACTATGTATTTTGCATCGCCTAAGGTTTCTATTTCGTTAATGAAAGAAAAATTTTCAGTAATGTTTGGAACTTTACCATAAACACTAGTTCCATTAACATCCAAGGTCTTAAACGATATAGCACCTGCAAGTCTACTTCCTTCATCGATTATAGTATCGATAGCATCACAGTTATCACATTTTGCAGTTTTAGTGCCATCGTTATCGATACTTGCATTGTTATCACTTATATAATTTGTAAAACTATGCGGTAACTTACTATCTTCAACCTCTCTCGTATTGGTTTCGTCGCAATTGTCACACTTTGCAGTTTCAGTTCCGTTTGCTATGCAACTTGCGTTATTATCACTTATATAATTTGTAAAAGTGTGTTCGTGAGGCTTATCACACGCGGTTAACGTGAATAAACACAAGCACGATAGCATAACGCTAGTTAAAATTGCAAGTAGTTTATTTTTCATACAGTCTCCTTTATATAAAGAGTTAGATTTTAGTTGTACGTTAATTATACTATTATACAAATAATTTTGCAATAAAAAACTCCCGATTTATACCGAGAGTTAACAAGTTGTGAATTTTTATATAATTATTGCCCTTAAAAACAATACGATAGAGCTCGCGACGTTTACGGGGTGAGATTGACCTTGTCGGTCACCAAAAAGTTTTTAATAAGCAATATTTAAGGCGTTAGAAACAAGTTAGGCAAGGCTCGACACAAAGTAGTGGTCGGCACTAACCTTGTTGGTTGTGACGGACACAACTTTGTGGCAGTAAACGAAGCCTAACGAAGTTTATAACGGCTTAAATGAGATGGCCTATAAGCCGAGTTCTGTCATCTAATACTGCTATCTATCTAGACCTACCGTCACCGATAGGTTCAAGCGAATAAAACGAATATAAGCGCCGTAGCCACGTAGTTCTTATATTCCTATCTTGCTTCGGGTGGGGTTTACACGGCTTCCCTTGTTACCAAGGGAACGGTGAGCTCTTACCTCGCCTTTTCATCCTTACAAACTAAACGCTTGCGGTTATTTTCTGTTGCACTTTCCTTAAAGTCACCTTCACCAGCCGTTAGCTGGCACCCTGCTACTGTGAAGCTCGGACTTTCCTCGTGGGCGTACACCCCCGCAGCAGTACAGCCATCTCGCGGTTATTATAACATTAAATTAAATGCTCGTCAATTATTTTTAAGTTTTCCGCCCTTTACGCCCTTTATATCTAAAACGGACGAATTATACTCGAACTTTCTCGATGAAAAACTAGAAAATTTTTGAACGCTAAGTTCGATAATTTCGGTTAAAATGTCGCTAAAACCTTTAAGCGTATCCGAAAATAAATAATACGCTAGCGAGCCTGGAACGGTGTTTATCTCGTTGAGATAAATCTTGCCGTTATAAAGCAAATAGTCTACCCTAATTATCCCAAAAAAGCCGAACCGCTCGTACACGGTTTTAGTAATTTGGCGGACTTTTTCAGCAGTTTTTGTGGGAATTTTTGCAGGAAACTCACGTTCGCCACCGCCTTTGAAACCCTCGTACTTATCCTTAAAGGTTAAAATTTCACTTAATGAGATAGGTCTTTCAACTTGCGAAACGACTAAGCCGTTTTTCCCTTCGTAACACGCGCAGTTAAGTTCTATAAAATCAGATAGTTTTTTCTCGATAATTAACTTATTGTCAAAAACAAAACCATTCTCGATAGCGCTAGAAAGCGATACGTTATCACTAGCCTTTGAAATGCCTATACTCGAACCCAAGTTTGCAGGTTTTACGATAACGGGGTAACCTAAATTTTCTTCAACTTCTTTTAGAACTTTTTCTTTATCTAAAAAGTAATCTTTTTCTAGAACGGTAATATAGTCAAGCCGTGAAACGCTAATTCCTTTAAGGCAGTGCTTTGTGAATTCTTTATCAATAGATAGAGAACTTCCAAACAAACTAGGGCTAGCAAGTGGGATATTATGTAGTTTTAGCGCGCCTGACAAACTCCCGTCTTCCCCGTTAAGCCCGTGCATACAGTTTATGGCGGAATACGCGTCGCACAGTTTTTTAAGGCGCTTTCCTTTAATAAATAACCCGCTTTCGCCAGAAAGTAGCGTTACCTTTTTAAGGGGTTTTTCCTGAAAGTTTTTGTAAAAAGAAACGTCAAAAAGTTCCTTTCCCGTATACCACTCGCCTTTTTTAGAAACGTATATAGGAACGGGGTTATACAAAGTTTTGTCAATTGAGTTTAGCGTTAAAACGCCGGTTATAACTGAAACGTCGTGCTCGCACGATTTGCCACCGTAAAATACTAAAATATTTTTCAAAATAAAACACCTCCGCATATTTTTTTGCTTTGGTGTTTTAATTATTTTATCTTTTTAGTTAAAAAAGTCGGGCAAGTCGTTTTCAAAAAGAACTACGTCACCACTTGAAACTAGGTTAATAAGCGTTTGCTTAGCCTCGTTAAGGTCTTTAACCATATACACGCTAGATAGCGGATAATCTTTACTAAGTAGCCCTTCGCGAATTTGCAAACTACCGCTTCTGCCTACCAAAATAACCCCGTCACACACTGACGATAACATTTCGCCAAGTTTGTAATTAAAGCCACTTTCAGCGTGGCCGAGTTCTACCATACCAGGGGTTACCACGTACTTTTTACCCTTAAAGTTTTTAAGTAAATTTATCGCTTGTTTTGCACCTTCGGGATTGCTATTATAACCGTCGTCGATAATATACACTCCGCTTTCGTTCTTTATAAGTTCAAGCCTATGCGGAATTTGTTCAAGCCTTGATACCGCACTTGCAATTTCTTGTAAGGAAAGCCCAAGTTTTACCGCCACCGCCGACGCTAAAATTATATTTTGCACCGCCGTTTGACCTAGTAGCACCGTTTTAATATTTACCTTTTCTTCGCCGAATACTAAGGTAAATTCCGTGCCGTTTTCACTCACTTTTACGTCTTCCCCAAAAAGGTACGAATTTTTGTTTTTACTAAGCCCCGCTAAATACTTTGGCTCATTTGCCGACTTATAAATTTCAACTGCGTACTTATTGTCTGACGAAATGAACGCGTCACCCTTAAAATTACCGCCCAAAATTTCGCTTTTTGCCTTAATTACGTTTTCAAGCGTGCCAAACGATTCAAGGTGTTGATAAGTTATGCCCGTAATTATTGCAATATCGTGATTTACCATATTGCAAATTTCTTTAACGTCACCTAATCTTCTTGCACCCATTTCACACACGAAAATTTGGTGGCTGTCTTCAAGCCTTTTGACGGTTTTGGATATGCCCATAGGCGTATTGTAGGACTCGGGCGTTGCTAAAACTTTGTATTTTGTGGATAAGATATGAGAAAGTATATATTTAACCGAAGTCTTTCCGAAACTTCCCGTTATACCTATTTTAATAAGGTCGGCACGAGCATCTAGCGTTTGCTTGCATTTTTCGTAGTATTTTTTATTGATAGCCCTTTCGATAGGCTCGTTTATTTCATACGCTAAAAGCACGATATACGGAACTAAAATCGGCGATAGGCAAAGAATTGCGTATCTAAACTGAGAAAGCAAGTTATCCTTAAACGGAATTGCAACGAAGTTTACAAGAAGTATTAGTAAAACGCTGAGTAAAACCGTTAAAAGCGCAAAGGTTACCATAAGCCTTATCATACGCTTGGTAAGAACTAGCGGGGTTTTAGACTTTCTTCTTTTTTCACCGCTAAAATATATGGCTAGAAAGACGAAATATACTATAAACCCAAGGTATTTAATAATATAGTGGTCGATAAACGACAGCGCCATATTAAGAAGTAAAAACCCTAGCATTGACAGCATTGAAACCATCAAAAGCCTAGTTAAAAACGCATTGTCACGCTTTTTAAGCCATTTAAGATACGGCCCGCCTTTATATCCGCATTGTTGAATTGCTTGAAAGAACCTATATGATATGGCTATCATTAAAACGGCGTTAATAAACCCTATTAGTAAAAACCCCAAAATCCTATACACCGAAAACATATCGGTTATATTTTGAAGTTCGTCAAGCGGTAATACGTCGCTAAGTAAGTTAAGCCTCATAATCAATCTCCGTATAAAAATTCTTTGATTAAAGCGTTGAATAAAAGCGGATTGTCAACGAAGGCAAAATGCCCTGCACCGCTTATCACGGTTAGAGTAGAATTTTTAATAAGTTTGTTAAATTTTTTTGCCATATAAAGTGGCGTTTGCCTGTCACGGTTACCGTATATAAGATACGTTTTATTTTTAAGGTTTTTAACTTCGCTATCTTGGTGGTCGTTAACTATTTTAAGATAACTTAGTTTCATAACGTCACTAAGGCTTTTATATTCGCTACTTCCAAACCCTTTTAGATATTTTTTAGGAAGTATCTTTTTCAAAATTTTATAAAGGTATACTTTTATATAATATATAATCGTTCGCCTAGGTTTTAACCCAGCACTACCCGTTAGAATAATTTTATCTACCCTTTTATCTTTTAGAGCAAGCCGTATCGCTATGCGCCCGCCAAAAGAGTGGGCTAATATATCATAACTATCTATCCCTAAACTGTTTACAAACTCAAAAACCAAACTCACGTAGTCGTCAAGCGAATAGGGGGTTGTTAGCGGTGGGCTTTTACCAAAACCTAATAGGTCTGGCGCGTATACCTTTCTAAACTTAGATAGATAGTTTATTTGGTATGAAAAACTTTCCTTTGAAGAAAGATAGCCGTGAAGAAGTATTATAGGCTTTCCTTCCCCTTTAACTTCCGTAACTAAACCGTTTACGATAGTTTTAATAATAACTCCTTACAAATTCTTTATATAAATGAGCGCGTCTTCCCCGTTTTCGTAGTAGTTTTTGCGCTCGTAAATCTTTTTATAACCAAGCGATAGGTATAGTTTTATTGCAACGGCGTTTGAACGCCTAACTTCTAATAACACTTTTTTAACGCCTTTTTCTTTTAGCCTATTTTCAAGTTCTATAAGAAGTTTAGTTGCAATTTTTTGATTACGGTACTCTTTTTTTACTGCAATTCTATCAATATTAGCCTCGTCTAGCACCACGGTAGAAAAAACGTAACCTAAAACTTTATTATCAACGCTTGCAAGCCCGAAAAACGAAGGGGCTTTTAAGGTGGATAGCAAAACGCTATCGCTATAAAAACTAGAAAAACTCTCCCTTTCAAGCAGTGAAATTTCTTCTATCATTGAAGGCGTAATTTCTTTAACCATTATGCTCTTCCTCGGCTTGGCTTTTTTTAACGTATAGCGGAAGAAGTGACTCTAAGTCGTAACTTGCTAGCGATAAACTTTCTTTTACCGCTTTATAAAAACCACTTTCGTAATCGGCTTTAACGCAAGATATATCAATATCCCCGTCACACACGATATTATAGCCGTTTGCTAGGCTTTTAACTTCGCTTAAAGATAAAAAGCAAGGCGGAATAGTTATCTTTTTATTTTCAAAACCGCAAACGTAAAAATTATCGTGCTTTGCATCAATTACCGCAAGAACTTTACTTTCATCACTATTATATGCAAGCGATAAAAAAGAAGTAACGCCTAATACCTTTTTGCCCGTTGCATACGCAAGCGCCTTTATAGTTGATACGCCTATTCTTATCCCCGTGAAAGACCCAGGCCCTATTGCCGAACAAAAAACGTCAATTTCCGATAAGGGAGTATTAGTTTCTTCTAAAACCTTTTCAATTTCGGGCATTAGCGTTATAGAATGTTTGAGTAAAGCGTTAGATAAATGGCTTTTGTAAACGCTATCGCCCTTTAATAAAAGCACCGTTAAATGATTACCGCTAGTGTCTATCGCCAAGGCGTTCATATGATAATCTCCCTCGTCTTTTCGTCAATTTTATTTATCGTTACCGACTTAACCTTTTTAGGAAGTACGCTTTTTATATTCTCGCTCCACTCGATAACGCAAACCCCGTCACCGTAAAAATAATCTGTAAGACCAAGCGCTTCCGCGTCTTCCCCAGACGATAAACGATAACAGTCGTAATGGTATAAAATCCCGTCGTAATCGTTCATATACGCGTACGTTGGCGAAGTTATTTCCTTTTGTATATTTAGCCCCTTAGCAATACCTTTTGTAAAGGCGGTTTTGCCAGCGCCAAGGTCGCCGTGAAGTAACACCACGTCGCCACTCGTAAGGGTTTTAGCAAATTCTTCGCCTATTTTCATAGTTTGTTTTGGGGTTTTTGATAAGTATTTCATATATACATTATACCATAGATATTTTAATTTTTATATAAAATTAAAAATTTAATAAACCTTTTACTTTTTTGTATAGAATAATCGTTAAAATCGATAGCGCTACCGCCTTTATTAAGTTAAACGCAAAAACGTATCCCCAAAGCGATAAAAACGCCGAGTCGGGCGCGCCGTATAGCGGAAAGTTTATATAGCGGTTAACGGGAAGTGACGCTAAACTCATAGTAATTGAGCCGATAATTAAACCTATTAACGCGCGCTTAAAAGTTTTCTTTCCGCCATATAGTAGTAGCGGAATTAAAGCGTAGCAAAGCCCCATTATAACGTTTGCAAGTTGCCCAACCACTGTTGACGACTTAATTAAGCAAAGCGTTTCCTTTACGACAAGAATTATAACGCCGTGCACCGTGCCTAACGAAAATCCACCTATCAAAACGAAAAGGTTAGAAAAGTCAAGTTTCAAAAAGGGGGTAGCGGGAAATATAGGGAACTCAAAAAAGGTAAGCACGTAAGATAGCGCTGTAAAGATACCGAGTTTTGCTAAGGTTTTTCCACTAAAATCTAACTTCTTTTTTTCCATAAAAAATTTTTGGGCAATAGAAAAAGGGATATAACTATCCCTTGAAACGCCCTCTCCTTTCCTATCCGGACTATAACCGTCGGTCACGGAATTAAACCGTGTCGGGGCGCATATACAAAATTTACGCGCCTTTGCAGACTTCACTGCCGGTGGAGAATTTCACTCCGCCTCAAAGAACGCTTTTATTGTAATCTTATTCACGCGTTTTGTCAACACTTTCAGTGGCTTGACAGCCTGCGGTGTTAATTTTTTTATTAAGGTCTAAAACTACGTTTTCGCAAGAAGGGGTAGTTAAAACGTTTATTCCGCTAAGAAGAACGGAAACCGCGTCTTCTGCCGAGCAAATATCCGAATAATACTCTACGTTTTCTCTACCTGCAACCGAAGAAACTACGTTTTCGATAATGTTTTTATCAATGCCAGACGGCATAGTGATATTTATTGACGAAACGTCTAAAACCGAAAGAGCGTTTACTCCGCTTTCTAGTTCAGAAAGACTAAGCGTGCTTGCGTCAAGCGATAAAATTAGCGGTTTTTTTCTTAGATATTTTTGAAGTTTTTTAACCGTTTTAGTAAGTTCTTTAAGTTCGCCGTTTTTAACGCTGTATGAAGGAATTTGCAAAATTACTTCGTCCGCCCCCTTTTCAACCGCTTGCTTTAAGGCGCACTTTGTGGTTTTATAGTCGTCAAGCCCAAAAGGATATCCAACTAGCGCCCTAACTTTAACGCCACTACCTCTAAGGTAGGATTTTGCAAGCGCAACGTGGCGTAAAAACACGCTAGCGCCGTAAAACCCGTATTTAGTTGCTAGTTTTAGTTTTGATACTATTTCGTCTTTGAGTAGCGTAGAACCGTCAATAAAAACGTTTAGCCTTTTATATATTTTTTTTGCCTTGTACGAGCCGAACTCTTTTTGAAGTTCCATCTCACTTTGCCCAAATAGGCTTGCTAAATCGGTTTTACTAGCACTTCCGTCTTTAACAAAATAATCTTTCACAAGCGACGGTTCTTCCATGCTTTCTACATTTATTTCTTCTAGTTTAACTTCTTCAATTTCGTTTTCCATTATATCGATATTTTCCATAAACCCTCCTATTTTAGTTTGATTATTTCTTATTTTGCTCAAAAAAATACCAAAACTCGCAATTTTTTTTAATTCTTTTTAGGTTACAATTAGACTATGAAAGGATTATTGTTTATCGTTTTAATTTATCTTATCACCTTAGCGTTTTGCGTTGCCGTAAAAATTATAACAGTGAAATTTGACGACAAAAAAAAGAGTACCATAAAAGATACTCCTAAAATCTATTACGTTACGCCCCAAAAAAGGGTACGCAAAAAACAAGATAACACCATACCTATAAAGGCTACCGTTATCGAAAAGGAAAAAATTGAAAACTAGTCTTCGTTTTCTATCTTTTCGCCCTCGCCCCAAAGCCTTTCAAGATGGTAAAACAACCTAGTTTCGTCGTTGAATAAGTGAACTATTACGTCGCCAAAGTCAAGAATTATCCACCTAGCGTCACTAATACCTTCTTTTCTAAGCGCCCTAAAACCGTTTTCTTCAACGCGTTTTTCAACGTGTTCAGAAAGCGCTTTAACTTGCGTTGACGAGCGCGCCGACGCTATTATAAAATAATCTGCAACCGACGACTTTTCTTCCACGTTTATCTTAACTATATCAAACGCCTTTCTCTCTTTAAGCGCCGAAAGAACTATTTCGGCAAGTTGATTTGAACTACTCATAAATTTCTCCTTTTAACGCGTCAAGCGTTAGACTGTAAACTTCTTTTCCGCAAAGTTTTAGAAACTCAATTATTTCTTCAAGGCAAACCTTAAACCCAACGTGAAAATCTTTATTTATCTCTTCGCGCAGTTTTTCAACGCCTTGAAACTTTCTAGACGGCTCAATTAGGTCTGCAATATATATAACCTTTTCAAGCATAGTCATATTTGCGCGCCCCGTCGTGTGGTATTTTATTGCCAAAAGCACGTCACTATCAGTAACGTTTAGTTTGGTGCGCGCGATATACTCGCCTAAGTATTGATGAACTATATCACTAGGTAAATCGCTTTTAATTTCTGCGCCTTTATAGTTATTTATATCTTCGTACTTGGCAACGTCGTGAAGTAGCGCTGATAGTTCCGCCTTTTTAACGTCAACGTTTAACTTTTTAGCAAGGTCTATTGCCGTAGTTATAACGCCGGCAGTGTGTATTCTTCTTTTTATAGGAAGAACTTTTTTTATATATTCGTAATAAACGTCACTTTCGTAAACGGAATTATTAACGATATAATCTTTAACCGATTTTGGAACTAGCCCGTCTAGCGAAAGCCCAAGTTTATACTGCGTTCTAATTTTAGTGCTTGAAATCGTTTCGCCGTAAACTTTAAGCCTTTCAACCCGATGCCCGTATAAAGAATATATTTTATCAATAAGCGCGTCGTCGTTAAACTCGCCCGTTCTTCTTTCGGTAAGTAGTAGCGTGCAGTTATCAAGTATAACGTCTGGGTTTTTCCAGGTTGGAAAATTTTCAAGCATATCGCTACCCAGCATAAAGTAAATTTTAGCGCTAGGATATAAGTTTTTGAAGTGAGTTACCGTCTCAAAAGTGTAACTAATTCCACCCTTATCTATCTCGTAACTAGAAACTTCAACCGCTTTTTCACTTGAAAAAGCAAGTTTAAGCATATTTAAGCGGTGCTCGGTGCTTATAATTTCGGCGTTTTTTTTATGCGGAGATATAAAAGTAGGCATAACTATAAGTTTATCTAAATTAAGTTCTTTGATAGCGCCTTTTGCAACTTTTATATGCTCGTTGTGAACGGGGTTAAAAGAACCGCCGAAAATAGCAATTTTCATATAATTATTTTACCACAAAAACTTTTAATTAGTCAATATAATTATATAGCACTTTGGCAATAATAACGTTATGAACAAACTTAAACTCTCAATCGCGCTTGACGGTGCTTTCATATTTGGAATTTCCTTTTTTATCTATTACGCTGTCGTAAAGCAAAATTTATACTCAATACTTAGCGCGACGATATGTAGCGTAGTTCTATCTTCTCTTACCGCGTTTTTATTTATACTTATTTTTTCTTATAAAAATAGAAAACGCGTTGACGAAATCGCAGAAAATGAAAGCGTTATAGCATTTTCAAACTACCTATACCTACTTAAAGATAGCGAAATAATTTCGCTAATATCTTCTTATTTAGATAAGATAGAAAAACCCTACGAAGTTAAAAAGTCGGCTTTTCACTTTAAGGAAGAAAGGATAGTTTTGTATTTTGACTTTACGCCCGATAAAACTACCCTTTCTACCACGTTACGGTTTTATAAGCAAACGCCGAAAGGCTACAAAACCACAATAATATCTTGCGAGTATAACGCGGGCGTTAAAGAGTTTTTTAGCGAAATAAACGGCGTTAGTTTTTACACCGTTTTTGATTTATATACCGCGTTAAAAAGCGAAAAACTACTACCTAACTACCCCGTTAAGGAAAAGAAGAATTTTAGCGTTAACAAACTTATAGGTCGCTTTTTACGGCGTGAAAACGTTAAAAAGTTTTTTTTGTGGGGAGCGGTTTTAACGCTGTTTTCAACCGTTACTTACTATAAAGTTTTCTACGCCGTTTTAGGAACGGTATTTATGCTAATAGCGGTGTACCTAAAATTTTTCAAACCTAAAACTTAAAAAACGGCTTTTCTCAGCCGTTTTTTATTTATTATATTTCAGTTAAACTAGTATATTATGGTTTTACTATTCGACCTTATAGTCATTTTGACTATAAGGCGTTTTTTAATAAGATGATAGGATAACTTGAACGCAACTGCCCTATTTGAGTTAGGGTTTATTAAAATCAAACACGTCCATAGCCATTAAAAACCCAAAGCGAAAGCCTTCGGCAAAGTAATGCTCGTTTTCTATTAAACCAAGTTCACTTACAGCGTCGTCAAACTTTTTATATTTGTCAAGTAGTTCTGGCGTACTTGATAGTTTATTACGCAAATAATCGTCACACTCGTTAATAACGTCTAAAACCTTAACGTCTTCGTCTTCGATTTGTATAGTATCGTTTTGCCCGCGGTTACCATAAAACATTTCTCTAATTGCTGAATATTTACTCATAGTTTTCTCCTTTTTATTTTTATCATAACATACAATTTCAAAAAAAATGCACCCATATAAGTGCAACTTAAAAAAAAATTAAAAAATTTTTTTATTTGTAAAAAAAACGGCTTTGTAAAGCCGTTTAATATTTTTATTTTTACGTAATTTGTATAATTATTGAGTTATTCGTTCTTATAGTCATTTTGACTATAAGGTTTATTTAATTCTAATTTTTTAGATTAAGTTTTTATAATACACCTTTTAACCCAAAGTCTATTACAACTTACTTTTTAAGACGTTAGAAACAAGTTAGGCGAGGCGTTTGCAGTTTTTGTAGAAGGGGG
>JAFVQM010000012.1 GCA_017504795.1 Clostridia bacterium
CAAAAAACGGTGACTATCGGCGCAAGGGCTATGGCAACTTCTTCTAAATATTTAGGTATCGCTTTGCCGAAAACTAAAATTAAGTCCTGAGAGTTATATATTTTAGAAAACTCTTCCGCACCCGTTTCAATACTTTGGGGTTGAAATATAATCCCAAGTATCATTACCGCCAAGATAGGACCAACCGAGCAAAGCGCAGTTAGACCAAACCCGTCGGTTTCCGCGCCCTTGTCACTTCTAAGCGAGGCAACGCCCACGCCTATTGCGATAATAAAAGGAACGCTCATAGGCCCTGTGGTTACACCGCCCGAGTCAAACGCGAGCGGAACGAACGCCGGCGGAACGAAAATTGAAAGCACGAATACCGCTATATAGCAACCTATTAGTAAGTAAGATAATTTTATTTTTAATACTATTTTCAAAAAGGCGATAACTAAAAATACGCCAACGCCCACACCTACTGCCAAAATAAGCGTCCACGGTTCAACGGTTTTAGATAGTTGCCCTGCTAAAACTTGTAAGTCTGGCTCGGATATGGTTATTAAAACGCCCACTATAAAGCAAACGGGAAGTATTATCCACATTTTTTTAGTTTTCATAACCGACGTGCCTACGTATTCGCCGATAGGTGTCATAGCCGTGTCAGCCCCAAGTGTAAATAGCCCCATACCAACTATTACGAAAAGCGCGCCTAAAATAAAGGCTAAAAATAAACCGCTTTCAAGTGGAACGATAGTAAAACAAAGTATTAAAACTATTACGGTTATAGGTAAAACGGAAGAAAACGCTTCGTTTACTTTTTGTGAAATAATAGTTCTATCTTGGTATAAAAAATGCGGTCTTCTCTTCACGTTTTTACTCCTTGTAATTAGTTACAAATAAGTATAATAAAAAGTAGCACAAAAGTCAATATGAAAATTATGTGTTACACGGCTTGTTAAAAGTTGTTTTAAGGGATTTATATATTACACGGCTTGTTGAACGTTGTTTTAAGGGATTAGTTATGGCTTATAAATAAAAGCATTGAGCCGTCAAAAACAAGCAAGACGAGGCTCGCAAAGTTTACGGGGTGAGATAAACCTTTTTGGTTATCGAAGTCCGTAAACAAAGCAGTAAACGAAGTATTGCGCCGTTTTTCACTGCTCAATAAAACGTTTTAACCACTCTAAATCAAGCGACCACGCGTCAACGGTAGATAGGTCTACGCTTTTTTGAGTGGCGCGGGATAAAGCGGAAATATATCCTTGATAATCACACTCGTTTACCTTTCTAAAATGCTTAATAGCATCGTCTTCAAACCCAAGAACTTGCGTTCTTGCAATATGAATAACCGAGTGACAAGCGTGGCATATTCCCAAAACGTCAACTAGTTTTTGAACTTTTTTATCTTTGTCAAACTCCCACCTTTCGTGGGCTTCAAGGCGCTTTGAAGGTCTACCACATATAGCGCACCTTCCGCCTGATCTAGCGTACGCGTCACGCCGAATAAAGTCCCACGCCTTTTTTGAAAGCATAGTTCTTAAATTACTGTAAAACGCGCCCGACGGCATTATCTCAAAATCAAGTTTCAACTTATCCATATTTATATTATAATTTATTTTATTTATTTTTGCAAGTATAAATTTGTAAACAAAGTTACATAATTTTGTTGACAAATTATTATTTCAGTGTTACAATTTATTCAAAAGGAGAACACAAATGTCAAAATCGGTATACAGTTTATTGCTTAACGACGAAGTTATTCATTTGTTAGACAATATGGCAAGGGTTAACGGGCTTAGCCGTTCTAATATGGTTGAAAAGATTTTAGCGAACGCGGTTGGCTACGAAACGCCTGAAATCCGCGCGAACAACATCTTTTTAGAGATTGAAAAATTATTATCTCGAAGTAACACTATGCGGTATTTAGAGCAACCTAGTTCGTATATGGCGTCGATTATGAGCGCGCTATCGTACCGCTACAACCCTGCTATTAAGTATAGCGTTGAACTCTTTCCAAAATCGGCGCACCTTGGCAGTTTGAAGGTAACGCTTAGAACTCAAAACCCAACGCTTATCGAACATATGAGCGATTTTTATAGACTTTTTGCCTTTTTAGAAAAGAAGTATTACAACGAAAACGCCATGCATATAGTTGACGGGGCTAGGCTAACAAGGTTATTTACCTTCCCCACGCAGGCGGTATCTACAAAAGAACTTGCCGAGCATTTAACGGTGTACGTTAAAGATTTTGACGAACTTTTGAGTTTGTATTTTTCCAATCTTACAAACCCATCTGCATTTTCAATTATTGAAAAGAAATTTATTGACTTAAAACAAAATCGTATTATTATTTAGGTGAATTATGAACGCAAACAACTTAACTCAAAAATCAATAGAAGCAATTAACACGGCAACTAAACTTGCAAAGGAAAACGGCAACCAGCAAATAAATTCCTTGCACCTTTTACGCGCGCTACTATCTAGCGAGCAAGAACTAGTTATTAAACTTATAAATAAGTGTGGCGCAAATTCCACTAAAATAACTTCGGAGTTAGACGGAGAGATTTCGCGCCTTCCAAAGGTATCTGGTGGCGAGCAGTATCTATCTAGCGACTTATCTTCGGTAATTTCTACCGCAGAAAGTCAAGCAAAAGATATGAAAGACGAGTTCGTTTCAGTAGAACACCTTTTGTACGGCGTTATAATCTCAGGTAGCGAAAAGGCTAAAAAAATTCTATCTAGTAACGGCGTTACGCAAGATAGTTTGCTAAGCGCTATAAAAGACGTACGCGGTAACGTTAGAGTTACTAGCGACAACCCCGAATCTACTTACGACGTTTTAGAAAAATACGGCACCGACCTAGTTGAGAGAGCAAGAAAGCAAAAGATTGACCCCGTTATCGGGCGTGACGAAGAAATTAGAAACGTTGTGAGAATTTTGTCACGAAAAACTAAAAACAACCCCGTTTTAATAGGTGAGGCAGGCGTTGGTAAAACGGCTATTGCCGAGGGGCTTGCTATCCGCATTATGAAAGGCGACGTTCCCGAAAGCCTTAAAAATAGAAAACTCTTCTCGCTTGATATCGGCGCTTTAATCGCGGGCGCTAAGTATCGCGGTGAGTTTGAAGAAAGGCTTAAAGCCGTTCTTTCAGAAGTTAAAAAGTCGGACGGTGAAATCATTTTATTTATAGACGAACTTCACACCATAGTAGGCGCAGGTAAAACTGACGGGGCTATGGACGCAGGCAATCTATTAAAGCCTATGCTCGCGCGCGGTGAACTTCACTGCATAGGCGCAACCACGCTTGACGAGTATAGAAAATACATTGAAAAAGACCCTGCCCTAGAACGCCGTTTCCAACCCGTTATGGTTGACGAGCCTACCGTACTCGACACCATTTCCATACTTCGTGGTCTCAAAGACAGGTACGAAGTTTACCACGGTGTAAAAATTCAAGATAACGCGCTAATTGCGGCGGCAAACCTTTCTAATAGGTATATAACCGATAGATTTTTGCCCGACAAAGCGATTGACCTAGTTGACGAGGCTTGCGCCCTTATCAAAACGGAGATGAACTCGATGCCGTCTGAAATGGACGACGTTTCCAGAAAGATTATGCAACTTGAAATCGAACGCGCGGCACTTAATAAAGAAACGGATAACTTGTCAAAAGAAAGGCTTAAAGATATCGAAAAGGAATTATCAGCACTTAAAACTAGTTACGAAGATATGAAAAAGACTTGGGAAAAAGAAAAATCGTCAATCACGTCCGTTCAAGATTTGCGAAAGGAAATTGACGATATTAACGCCCAAATCGAAAAAGCCGAAAGAGAGTACGACCTTAATAAGGCGGCGGAACTTAAATACGGCAAACTTCCCGAACTTAAAAAGAAACTTGAAAGTGCGGAAAAAGAGCCTAAGCAAAGTTCACTTTTAAGAGATAAAGTCACCGAAGACGAAATTGCCAAAATCGTTGCGCGTTGGACGGGTATTCCCGTTTCAAAACTAATAGAGAGCGAGCGCGAAAAACTACTTAACCTTGAACAAGTTTTACACGAAAGGGTTATCGGGCAAGACGAGGCAGTTAAAAAAGTTAGCGAGGCTATACTTCGTTCAAGAGCGGGCATTCAAGACCCTAACCGCCCTATCGGTTCGTTTTTATTCCTAGGTCCTACAGGCGTTGGTAAAACCGAACTTGCTAAAACGCTTGCTCAAACGCTGTTTGACGACGAGAAAAATATGGTGCGTATCGATATGAGCGAGTATATGGAAAAGTTTAGCGTTAGTAGGCTTATCGGTGCTCCCCCGGGATACGTTGGGTTTGAAGACGGCGGTCAACTAACCGAGGCCGTAAGGCGTAAACCCTATTCGGTTATCTTGTTTGACGAAATCGAAAAAGCCCACCCCGACGTTTTCAACGTTCTACTTCAAGTGCTTGACGACGGTAGAATTACCGACTCGCAAGGAAGAACGGTTGACTTTAAGAACACCGTAATTATATTAACGTCAAACCTAGGCTCGCCTATTATTTTAGACGGTATCGACGGTAACGGCGAAATTACAGATACTGCTAAATCGCAGGTTGAAACGCTACTTAAACAGAGTTTCCGCCCCGAGTTTTTGAATAGACTTGACGAAATAGTTTTCTATAAACCGCTTACCAAAACCGAAATAGGCGGTATTGTAAAATTGCTACTTAAAAACTTAAAATCGCGTTTAGAAGAGAAAAAACTCCATTTAGAAATCACGCCCGACGCTATTTCTTATATAACTGAAAACGGTTACGACGGAGTTTACGGCGCAAGACCGCTTAAAAGGTTTATACAATCTCGCGTGGAAACGCTAATTGCCAAAGAAATTATAAAGAGCAATCTTCTTCCCGAAAGCGTTTTAACGGTTGACGTGATTGACGGCGAACTTAAAGTTTTAACAAAATAAAAAGCGTGGCAACCGCCACGCCAACTAAAAACACGGCTTTCGCCGTGTTTTTTTTAATTTTTGGTTTTATTTTTTAATTTCATAATAGCGTAGTAAATTCCGTAAATTGCAAGAACTACTAAGAATACTGCAAGCGGGGTTGCTATCATAAGCACCCATTTAGGAATTATGCCGTTTGCTACTAAGCCGATATAGAAAGCGTCTTCTTCAAGGAAGAACCAGTTATAGTCTTCGTATAAGGTGTTGCCAAGTTTTGCCCACAAGGTAATAATTACTAAACCTATTGCAGCCTTCCAGCAGTTTTTAAGTTCGGGCTTGAACGTTTTAAGCGCGATATTTAATATGCCCCACGCCATAAGAACGCCGTGATAGAACATAGTTTGAACGGCTTGATAGCACCAAGGCTCACCACTACCGATGCTTGCAGGGTACGCGAGATACATAAGCGGACCAACTATTGCTAAAAACGACACGGGCTCAATAAACTTTTTGAAACGTTTATTAAACTGAGTAAACGCAACGATAGGACATAAAACGGTACAAATGTGGAAAGGAAGTTTATCCATATTAAGCCCGTCACCATACACGAAATCGTGCATAAAAAAGTCTGATATATAAGAAATAACTAATGCGTAAACTAAAATATCTAAAAGTTGTTTTTTCTTATCGTCACTTTTGTTTTTGAAAGAGTTCCAAATTAAAAAGATTCCACCAGCAATAAGTATCATATACACTATATGCGGAATAGAAAACGCGGTAACTGAAATTCCCGTGTTAAAGTGCGACTTTTCAAAAAGCACCATAAATAAATCTCTCATAACTATCTCCTTAAAGTTAGTATGAGTACATTGTATAAAAATACTCGAATTTTGTCAACTATTGTGATAACTTTGTGAAAAAATAAAGACTGCCTATAATATACAGATTTGATTATTTTTGCTTTTTTTCAAATTGAACTAATTTATAGTTGACAATTATTTTTTGTTATGCTACAATTTCGTAGTCAATTGCGATAAGTAATTGCGTTTGGGCGATTAGCTCAGTTGGTAGAGCAACTGACTCTTAATCAGTGGGTCCCGGGTTCGAGTCCCCGATCGCCCACCAAAAATTCTCGGGAGCAAAGTTCCCGAGAATTTTTACTTATTACCTCTTCACTCTTCACTTTTCACTAAAAACGCTCCCGATAATTTTGAAGTAATAGGTAATAGTGAAGAGTTAAAAAGTGAAAATTACATTGGTTCGGATAGTTTTCAAGTTAGCCCACCATAAAAGCACTGCAAAAGCAGTGCTTTTTTTCATTGTAATTTAGGACTCGAACCCTACGGGTTCAGCCCTTAGTATTATAAGGGGTTCGTCTTTTCCGTAGGAAAAGCAAAAACAAGCATACTCGTTTGAGTATGCTTGTTTTTGGTGATCCACCGGGGACTCGAACCCCGGACAACTTGATTAAAAGTCAAGTGCTCTACCGCCTGAGCTAGTGGACC
>JAFVQM010000013.1 GCA_017504795.1 Clostridia bacterium
AGCAAAATGAAATCGCAGTCAAAAACTGCGATTTTTTAATGTTTTTTGAATTTTTTTCTAAATAATGAAAATAATTATATTATGAAAAAATCAATTGAGTTTTTAACCGAAAACGAGCGCGAAATAACCCCGCGTGAAACGGTTTATGAAAGGTGTAAAAATGACGGGAAGAAATAAAGAAAACTTAAACGTAAAATACCTAGATTTCGTGTCTTCAATTTGCCCAAAAACCAACGAAAAATTAACGCTACTAAGAGCGTTTTGGGTAGGTGGAGTTATTTGTTTAATAGGTCAATTCGTGCGCTATATTTTAACGTTTGGAGTTGGGCTTTACGGTGACGAACTTGCAAGCGTAACTAGTATGATAATGATATTTTTAGGCTCGTTTTTGACGGGACTTGGCGTTTACGATAGGATAGGTAAATACGCCGGTGGTGGCTCAATCGTTCCTATCACGGGGTTTGCAAACTCTGTCGTATCGCCTGCTATGGAGTTCAAAACCGAAGGTTACGTTTATGGCTTGGCAGCCAAAATGTTTACCGTTGCAGGGCCGATAATCGTTTTTGGCGTGATAGGTAGCGTTGCAACGGGTATAGTATATTATGTTTTGGGCTTATTTGGGGTGATCGTATGAAAAATGATTTTAGAACGATATTTTTCAAAGAAAAGCCGTGTATCGTGTCAACTTATTCTATCGTAGGTCCTAAAGAAAAGGGTGGTCCGCTAGGAAAGTGTTTCGACGTTGCGCTTAGCGACGATAGGTATGGAGAAAGCACTTATGAAAAAGCGGAAAGCAAAATGCTATCGACAGCCGTTAAAAAAGTCATAAAAAAGGCGGGTTCAACCGAAAACGACGTTGGCGTTATGATAGCGGGTGACTTATTAAATCAGATAATATCCGCAAGTTTTTCAGCAAGAGATTTCGATATACCGTTTTTAGGGCTTTACAACGCTTGTGCGACCGTTTCAGAAGGTTTAATCGTAGGCTCGACGCTGGTTGACGGCGGTTACGTAGAAAACGCGGTAGTTGGTGCCGTTTCTCACTTTGCAACGGCTGAAAGGCAATATCGATACCCTTTGGAACTCGGCTCGGTACGACCACCGCAGTCACAGTGGACGGTTACTGGCTGTGGTTCGTATTTTTTAAGTAAAAATCGAAAAAATTGCCCCAAAATTACTTCTGCAACAATAGGAAAAGTTATTGATTTTGGTGTAACTGACGTCAACAATATGGGCGCTGCAATGGCACCTAGCGCTTGCTCTACGATTTCACTTCACCTAAAAGCAACGAACACTAAACCCGAAGACTACGACCTTATTTTAACGGGCGATTTGGGTGCGCTTGGCAGTAGGATACTAAAACACCTTCTAAAAGAACAAAATTTATCCGTCGACCTTAATCACGTTGACTGTGGCGAACTTATATATAATATGGACGAAAAGGTCTTTCAAGGCGGAAGTGGAGCGGGGTGCTCGGCAAGCGTATTTGCAAGTTACGTTTACCCAAAACTTAAAAATAAAGAATTAAATCGCGTACTTTTTGCGCCTACGGGGGCGCTACTGTCAACGGTATCGTCTGGTCAAGGCGAATCTATTCCGGGGATATGCCACGCGATTTGTGTGGAGAGTAGTGATGATTGACATTTTATTAGGATTTTTGAAGGCTTTTATCGTAGGTGGCGCTATATGTACGCTTGCGCAATTGATTATAAATAAAACTAAACTTACGTCGGGCAAGATTTTAGTGTTTTTTATGCTCGGCGGTCTGTTCTTGCAAGCAATAGGCGTTTACAAATACCTAGTAGATTTTGCAGGTGCGGGGGCAACCGTGCCAATTTCAGGCTTTGGCTATCTACTTGCCGAAGGTGCGATTAAAGGCGCAAAATACGGCTTACTTTACGCGGTTACGGGCGGGCTTTCGAGCGCGTCGGCAGGGGTGACTTCGGCTGTCGTATTCGGTTATTTATTCGCTTTAATATTTAAGCCAAAATCTAAAAATAACTAAAAAATTTACGGCTATCGCTTAGCCGTTTTTTTTGTTGCAATTTGTAAAAAAATGTAAAATTGTTCGCAGTCGGCGTACAACTTGTAAACCAGCGCAAACATTTTCACAAAATTTTCACACAAAATCGAAAAAAAATAAAATTTTCACAAAAAAAATTAAAAATCGGTATTGACAGTTAGTCATATTGCGGTTAAAATGTATATGTGCAATTTTGCCTAATTTTTCGACTTAACTTTGTAAAAGTTTGTACAAATTTGCTAAATTTTTATTCACACGCGTAAAATAAAGTATAGTGTGTGCGTCGCGTATATTCCTTTGGGGGAATTATGCGCAATTTATAATGTTATACACACCCGCGTTCGCGTAGGTGAGCATAAATAATAATAAAAATTTTACTTGGAGGTAAAAAATGAAGAAACTTTTGTCTATGATACTTTGTATCACAATCGCCCTCTTCGCCGTTGCTTGTGGTGAAACTAACGATCCCAACGTTGACCCAGAGGGTAGAGTTGTCATCTCAATCCCTATCGGTTGGGGTGGTGGTGTAGGTAACGAAGGTACTCGTAAAAACGCTGACCTTTTCGAAGCTGACCCTAACTGGGGTAACAAACAATACGGTAAATACACCGGTGTTAAGATTGAAATCGTTGAAGGTTCTGTTCCCAACACTGCTGAAGCGTTAAAGACTACCACTTTTGGTTACGTTGGCTCTACTCGTGATAAAACGAATATTGCCGAACTTGCTGACGGTGCAGTTTGCGTTGACGATATCTATCAATCGACCTTCCCTGGTGAAGATAGAACTATCGAAGAAAAGTTATTTGAAGAATTCAGATCTTCTTTCATGTACGACGGCCACTACTACGGTTTAGCAGGTTTTCAAATGCACTGTGGTTACGGTATGTACACTCAACTTTGGGAAAGAGATCAACTTTACATCGCAGGCGCGATAGTTGACGGTGATCCTGACGCTGTTGAAAAGGCTGCTATGTATGACGGTTACCATAGTTATCATAGTAACAAATTTGGTTGTACCTTGTACTTCTCCGACTATGACGGTGACGGTACTGGATACTACGGTAGATCTATGCCTAACGGTCAATTCCAAACTTCGAAAGACGACCTTTGCGTTGGTCCTGACGGTATTCAAGGTACTTATGATGACGGTCAACCTTCTTCGGTTATCGAATTCTTAACCTTATGTCATTATATGGAAGACGAAGAACACGGTATTAAAATGGATCCTAGACCTTCGGAAGGTCGTGGTAACGACAAATTCTCTTACTACGATGCTATTTGCTACTCTGGTGCATATCAATCTTCGTACGACGCGCTCTTCCTTGACGGTTTCTTTGGTAGCCTTGCTGGTGCAAACTACGAAACTGTTATTAAACTTGACTCTGAAGGTCGTGACGTTGAAGTTGTAGTTGGTTATTCTGATGAAAACTTATATCCTGGTATTGATTACATTAAAAAGCCTATAACCAAAATGGTTAAAGTTACTCCTGAAACCGGTTACTACGTAACTTGGATGGTTGAAAAGTTCTATGCCGAAGCGGTTATGAGAATTTTACAAAAAGAAGGTTACTTCAACTACAGTACTGATAACGAAGCATCTCACGTTGACGCTCAATACAACTTCCTCGTTGGTTTATACGATAACAACTTTAGACAAGAAGCGTGCGCGTTTATTATCGACGGTTCTTACCTTAACAACGAAATGAGACTTAACGGTCACTTTGACGTTATCAATACCGTTTACGCTGATCCGCTTTCTCCATTTGATGACGTACGTATGGAATATGCAGTTCCACCTTCAAGCATTAACGATCCCGTTACTTGCGAAGAAGAAGGTGACGATCCCGTTTTAGTTCCTATTTCTAAATCGTTCAACGTTATTCCTAAGGCAGTTGCAGCAGATCCTGATAAACTTGAAGCAGTTAAGGCTTGGGCTTTATATGTAAGAAGTGACGTTGCTATGGCACGTAACTTTATGTACACTAGTGGTTTCGCGCTTATGCTTGGTACTGGTCTTATGGACGTAATTGAAAATAATCCTGATGCAGGCCTTGCTGACCACGAACACTTCAACTATTTCAAAAAGCAATATATTAAATACTTTGAAGCGGCATCCGCTGCGGATAGAGTATATCACCCAATCGGTGGAACTTATATGAACCCCAACACTATATCTAACTGGTATACTCGTGGTTTCGGTTCAGGTATCTTCTACGTATCTGCGCGTGAATCTTGCTACACCTACCTTAGAACTAAGGGTATCGGTGCAACCTTTGAAGGTTCTATGTACACTAAATCTACTTGGGATCAAATTTATTTAGGTGCAACTTCTTATGCTAACGTACCTGAAGATCAAAAAGTTTACAAGATTGATGGTGTTGATGTAACTTACACTCCGTACCCGACAACTGAAAAATGGTAATTTTTTGAGTTTGATTTATAATCTATTAAAGTAGTATAGGCGTACTTACGCGTACGCCTATGCGAAATATATTGTTTTAGGTGATTTTGAAATGAATAATGAAATGACTAATAATACTCAACCTGAAAAAGTGTACGCAGCGCCTAAGTTTTTAACTCGTAAAACAAAGAGACTTATTTTCTATACCTTGATGATAGCTCTTCCGTTCTTACAGTTCTTACTTTTCTACGTTTACGTTCATATTGACTCGTTTGCAATGGCTTTCAGAGTTGAGACGATTGACCATAATGGTTTATTACACAGATATTACAGTTGGGATGAAAACTTTAAGGCTGTGTTTGCTTACTTAAAGGCAGATGAATACATAGGTATAGGTAACTCGCTTAGAAACTATTTTATAGGCTTCTTTACGTCGGGTATTTTATCGATATTCTTCTCGTATTACGTTTATAAAAAGTTTATAGGTAGTGGTGTATTTAAGGTATTTTTATATCTTCCTTCTATAATTTCTGCAATAATTTTAGTAGTAGTTTATAAAGAAATTTTGAACCGTATTATTCCCACCGCTTATAACGAAATTTTGGGGTTAGAAGGCGACCAAGGTATGAACGCGTTGCTTAATAGCGATAAAGATAAATATACCTGGGTACTTGCTTACTCTATATTTATGGGCTTTGGTGGTCATATACTTATGTATACGGGTGCAATGAGTGGTATAAACGAATCGGTTGTAGAATCAGCACAACTTGACGGTGTTAACGCATTCCAAGAATTCTGGTATATAACTCTTCCGCTTATATATCCCACTTTCGTAACCTTTACTATCACTGGTATTGCAGCTATCTTTACCGCTCACCCCAACTTACATACGTTCTTTGGTATGGCGGACCCGTTTACCTATAAGATACACACACTTGGCTTTACTATTTTCGCATCGGTAAGAGAGGGCTCTATCATAACCACAAAGGCTGGTAACTTGTTATCACTTACTCAAGTATCCGCTCTTGGTTTATTGATATCGGCAGTTATGTTACCTACTACGTTAATACTTAAAAAAGTTATGACGAAGTATGGTCCGAGCACGGACTAAGGAGGGATTATGGAAAAGACGTTCAAAGTTAAAAAGACTAATAGGAATTTGAATCCTTTCGTAATATTCCTTCTAGTTATGCTTATATTATATTCTGCAATTTTCTCGTTCCTTATTATTTTTGGTACGATAAACTCGTTTAAGCCGTATTTGCAGTATGACCGTGAACTCGACTATTTGGGTTTACCAAATTACGATAATCCGCTTTATACAGATCCGAGAATGAGTAAAAACCCTGTTTATTTCCCGCATGCTTTCTATAACTACGAAAAGGTTATTCAAAAAATACCTGCTCCGGAAGGCGAACCGGTTGTTAGATACTACGCAGGCTTTAATCTTGACGATATTATGCCTAAGTATAAAGACAACCCGAATACTTCTTTCTTCAAGATCGTAGGGCAGTCGTTCTTCTACGCTATCGTTGGTGCGGTAATTATAGCAATAGTTCCTGCCGTTGTTGGTTATCTTGCTGCTAAATATCCCTATAAATTCTCGTCGCTTTTATACTCGATAACGTTATTCGTTATAGCAGTTCCGCTCGTTGGTGCGGACCCTGCGCGTGTACGTTTTATGAGCCAACTCTATCTATTCGATACCATGATAGGTGACTTTATAGTCAACTTTACGTTCACAAACGTTTACTTCTTAGTATTCTACGCGTACTATCAAGGTATGTCGGGTACTTACGCTGAAGCGGCGGAAATTGACGGTGCATCACAACTCAGAACGCTTGTATCTATAATTTTACCCCTTGCGGTTAAAATGATGGGTACGGTTATCTTAATTTTCTTTATTAACCGTTGGAACTCGTATAACTGGCAAATGATTTATCTTCCCAACACGTGGATGATAGCATACCGTATTTACTCGATTACTTCGGTTAACCCACAAATTCTTAACAATAGTACGCCTACCGTTATTGCTGCTGCTATGATTTTGGCTATTCCTATTTTAATACTATTCATTATCTTCAAAGATAAGATTATGGGTAATATTTCAATGGGTGGTCTTAAAGAATAATAATCTCCAAGTTATTCAAATTATTTATATAACGCTGCGGCACTTCTTATTCTGGTATTAAGATGCAATCTAAAATATCAAGGTAGCGTTATAAGTGTATAATAATATTTACAAAAACTCCCTCAAACTCAGTAAAAGCAAGTGTCTTTTTACTGAGTTTGAAAGGGGAATTTGTATCCATATATAATATATAGATATATGGACGTACGTATCGTAAAAATTTATTTTGTAACTTTTAACTCAATTTCGAAAATGATTTTAAGGGTAGTTTAGTTTTTGTTTAACTCAACTTTAACTCTTAAATTAACATAAAAAATTTTTATAAAGGAGAATAGCATGAAACAATCGTTCCCCAAAAAAGTTGCGGTACTTTGTTTGTCGGCTGTAATGTCACTCGGCTTGTGCTTTGGCGTTACGGGAATTCTTCCCGTTGGCGCTAGTTCTGCTACCGAGCATGACGTTGTAGAAATTACCGATAGTTATATGATTGATACTACGGTTACCGTTTCAAACACTGCTGACGCGACTAAAACTGTATTCCCCAAAGAAATCAGTATAGACGATGCTACGGCTACAATTTCAACCGTTAAATATCCTGACGGTTATGAGCGTACCGTTGGTGACGAGTTCGTTTTAGATCAGTTAGGTAAATACACCGTAACTTATAAAACGGCTAATAATCTATATTATTTCGATAACTTCAAAGTTTTAGACAACTTTGCCGATATTTCTGGTGATGGTCATCTTGAAAGTTATGAAGATGCTGGTGAGGTTAAAGGTCTTAAAGCCGTTATGGAACCAGGTACGCAAATCACGTTTAATAAGGTAATTGACCTTACTAACGTTGACCCTGAAACCGGTTGTGTTGACTTGTTTACTACTAGATTTAACACAATGGCTGATGATAATAGCGTTTTATGTGCTTATACTGAAATTATCCTTGAAGACGTAAACGATCCTAACGTATACATTAAGATCACTATGTTTACTTCTAACTCGGGTTATTTTAGAGTTGCTACGAAAGACCTTCCCGAAGCCGGATTACAATATACTAACGGTGCAGGCGAGCAACTTACAGGTAATAAAAAAGCGCTCGTAACCTACATTAACGGTGTTAGATATAAAAACTACTTTGGTTGGGCAGGTAGATGGTGGCTTGGTAAAGACGTAGACCACGCTATTAGATACAATCCCGTTACTCAACAATTATTCCGTGACAACGCTGCAAGCGTTCACAACGTTGATAACATCTTTGCCGACCTTAGAAACGTTGACGCGTACGACCAAGGCGCTAAGTTCTTTGACGGGTTCCCTTCAAAGGCTATCAAAATGACCGTTCGTGGTAACGAATACAACGCTCCGTTCTCGCTTGATTTTAGTCAAATCGGCGACAGCAAGGGTAGTGAATTAGCATCTTTATTAGAAGATGGCGTTAACGACGTTAAAGCACCTGTTTTAGAAGTAAGTTCAGTTCCTACTTCGGCAGGTACCGTTTACGGTAAATTTGGTACTAAATTCCATATTCCTACCGCTACTACGGTTGACGCTAACGGTGCATCTCCCGTTTCTATTAACGTTTATAAAAACTACGTAGAAGACTCTAAGGTTTACGTACCACTTCAAGAAGACGGTACGTTACTTCTTAACGAGCAAACCGTTTACACCATTGAATACACTTCGTACGATAGATACGGCAACTTAGCGGTTGAAACGCTTAACGTCGTACCTAAGACGTCTACTGAGATTTCTGGTTACGACCAAATTGTTAACTCTAATATTTCGTTAGGCGTTAACAAAATTTCGCTCGTTTCCGGTCAAAGTTGCAACGCTAATATTTTTGAAGTATTTACTACACTTAACAGTGCTGACGCGTTGACTTTGAAAGTTGACGTTACTCACGCTGGTAAATCGTTATTTAATAAAACGTATAACGGTAAAGAAATCAACGAAGGTAACCTTAAATTTGATTTCATTCCGGTAGCCGTTGGCGATTACGTTGTAACCTATACGTATAGTGACAACGTTGAAAGCGGTTCGTTCAACTATACCGTTCAATGCGGTGCTAATAACGTGATTAACTTTAAGGAAAAACCGTTATTATATCGCAACTACACCTACGGTATGCAATACGACGTTTCTCAACACGTTGCATATCAATTCGGTGACGCGATTACCGCGCAAAACACCACCGTTGAAATTAGTTACGACAATGGCGTTACTTGGACTCAAGTTGGTAGCCACTTCGTAGTTGGTGCTGACGCTAACGGTGACGTTCCGCTTACTCAATCGGTTGAAACTATTAAGTTTAGATATACTTCTGGCTCAGTAGTTCAAACTACCGACAGTGCTACTATCGTTGACGTTAGAGCAGATACTACTAAACCTATCTCGTTAATTGCTAACAATAAAGAAGGTATTACTGGTAATCTCGACTACCTTAAATATTTCTATACTGACGAGTTTGAAGTTTCGACAAACTCTAAATATCAATACGTATTTGACGCTAAAACGAATAACGGCAGTGCAGTATTAAAGGCAAACAATCCTTTCACCTTTAATAAAACCGCAGAATTTACTACTGCGTTTAGTACTGATACGGAACGTAAAGACTTTAATAAAGTAACCATTACTTTAATTGACGCTTACGATTCTACTAACGTTCTTAACTTCCACTACGAACTCATTCAAGGTGAAACGGTTATTTATACGGATAGTTCAAGAAAGTTCTCAATTACTCAGTTCCCGTTATTTAGTACTGACCCTGAAAAGACCGTAGCGAACCTTGAATTCTCGTTCCACGTTGACAACCAAATGATTACCGCTTGCGGTAAGCAATTTACTGCTAAATTCCGTCCTACCAACAACCTTTTCTACGTTGAATATACGTTAGGTGGTATTTCTGGTACTAGGGCAGCGATTACGTTAACCGATATTTCTAACGCTGCGCTTTCATCACGTACTGCGGTAGATAACAAAGCACCGGTATTCTACTATCAATCGTCTGCTGGTTCTTACGCGTTAGGTACAATCGTTACAATCTACGCTCCTCAGGCTACTGACTTCTGTACTCCTTACGCTCAACAAGGTCGTACTTCAGTTAAAGTTACTATCAACAATAAGCCTATAAAGAGTGTTGACGGTACTACGCTTAACGGTGTAGATAATGATCCTACTAAAAACTACGAAATCTTAGTTGATCAACTTTTAATCTACAAAGTTACCTACACGGTTCTTGACGATGCTAAAAAGACTGACACTATGTCTTACACTATGCAAGGTGCAGATACGATAAACCCTGTAATTACGCTCGGATACGATTTCAATGAAACTACTATCCACAACGTAACGTTAGGTAAACCTTTCACTATCGACTACACGATTTCTGACGATAGTTCACCTGCTGAAAACTGCTATGGTAGAGTAATTATTCACAACGACTTAACTTCAAGACTTATCTATGCTGCTGATCCTATGGAAACTGCGGAAGATAGTGAAGACTATAAGTTAATTACGGATACTTGTACGATAACCGTAAAAGGTATGTACACCGTTTACGTTTACGCGCGTGACGAGGCTGGTAATACCGTTTACGCAACCTACAAACTCAACGTTCAATAAGGAGGTATGAAATATGTTTAAGAAATTATCAAAATTACTCGTTATATTTTCAATAATCTTATCACTTTCGTTATCACTTATTGCGTGTGGTGACGGCGATGGTGACGGTGGTAGCAATCAACCGCTTCCCGAATACGTAAACCTTCAAGCATACACGAAAGGTATTCACGATTTCACTAATACTGATAGTGATACCGAGTGGCTTGTAAAAGACGGTAAAACCGACTACGTTTTATACGTTCCCGCAGTTCAATCTGAAAAAATTAAAACTGCTATACAAGAATTCCAACTTTTATTCTTCGACGCAACCGGTATCAACATTGACTACGTATTAGATACTACGCCTGCTGTTGAAAACGGCAAGTATATCTCGCTTGGCGAAAATGCCTTATTTGAAAGTATTTACGTAGAAGATGATTTTGAAGGTTACGATGCTAATAAGCACATTACTAAATCTGAATTCGATAAAGCAAATCTTAAAGAAGACGGTGTTCGTATTCTCACCAAAGGTAAAACCGTTTACTTATTGGGCGGTTTGCTTGATACTGGTGTTGTAAACGCAGTTTATACGTTTATGAACCTTCACTTTAACTACGAATATTTTTATAGAAACTGTATTACTATCGATAAAGACGTTACTGACGAAAAGTTAAAAATCTTTAACGTAAAAGACGTTCCCGATATTGATAGACGTTGTCATAACGTTGCATGGTATTCTAAGACTTACGATATCGCTAGAAACGCCGACTTAAATACCGGCCTTGAACTTGCTGACATCGTTAACCGTGGTTCTCGTTCTAGACTTACCGGTTCTCAGAGTGCTGATTTCCTTCCCGCATACGACATTGAAGGATATAAGGCGTCTACCCACGCTTATATACACAACGTACAAGAATATTTCCCGAACTCTAACAACGAAAATTCTACTTTATACGTTAACTATGAAAAATACTTCCACGACGAGTATAAGCCCGAAGGTTACATTGAACTCGATCCGTTTGCACCTTCTAGATACAACGAACTTTTAGCAGCTAAATACGGTGCTGACGATAACGGTGACGGTATTCCTGACTCTTGGGTAGCAAACTATGGTGACGGCGATAGCATTAACGCATACGAAGAACACGGTTATGCAATGGTTAACAGTGAAACTGTTACGCACGGTTCATCGGCTGACTGGTGGCACGGCGTTACGCCTTGTCATACCGGCCACGGTAACGCCAACTCGTACGAGGCTATGAAAAAGCGTGTTACCGAAGTTATTATGCTTGCACTTCGTAGAAATCCGGTTGCAGAATATCCTAACAGGAGAACGATGCTCTTCTCGATTGAAGACGCGGGTACTCCTTGTTCGTGTGACGCTTGTACCGTTTATAAAGATAGATACGGTGCAGTTACCGCAGCTATTAACAGATTCCTTAACGACGTAGTTCGTTCGTACGTTCGCCCCTGGATGCAAAAACCTGAAAACGCAGAATATAGAAGAGATGACTTCGTATTATCTTACTTCTGTTACTCTGCATCAAAAGGTGTTCCGGTATGTACTGATGAAACTTATCGTCAAGAATTCGAAAATGAAATTGTTTGTGATCCTAACGTAGGCGTTTATATTGCAGGTATTAGTGGTTTGATTAACAACTCGCACATGCACGACGCTGTTTGTCAATATGAAATTGATTACCTTAATAAGTGGGACGAAATTTGTGACAATATGATGATTTGGGGTTACTCAATCAACGCTAACGCAGCTATTTACTTTACTGATAGTTTAACTACTTATTCTTCTGAATTCTATCAACAACTTGCTAATAACGGCGTTTACTTTATGTTTAACGAGTCGCAAGATATAGGTGAAGAAGCTACTTGTTGGCAAAACTGGTCGTCTTACTATCAATCAAAACTTATGTGGGATACCACGCTTGAAACCGGTCCATTATTCGACGCTTTCTTTGACGCTATGTATCTTGATGCATCTGATACGATGAAAGAAATTTATACTCGTATGAGAGTACACCGTCAAGTTATACAAGACGAGTTCGGTATTAGAAATAAATCACTTCAAGGTACTCAAATTGCTAACGAAAAGTTCTGGCCCTTAGGTGTTCTTAACGACTGGTATAGCTTATTCCAAAAAGCATTAGGCGAAGTTGAAAAATATAAATCAGTTGATCCTAAACTTTACGATTGGTTGTACGAGCATATCGAACTTGAAATGTTAACTCCTGCGTTCATTTCCCTTCACGTTCAAAAAGATAACCTTACTCCCGCTGTGTTACAAGAGTATAAAAATATTTTATACAGTGTAACCGATAAGTTCCCCAACCTTGACTGGAAGGGTTCATATTCATCGAACATCCGTGCGTTCGCTGACTCGTTATAAGGAGGGGTGTTATGAATAAATTATTCAAAAAATTATTTGTGTTAATTCTTGCGCTCACCGTCGCTTTTGCGGCGGTTGGGTGTGATGATTGTAATGGCGAAGAAGGTGGCGGCGGTGGTCCGTACGTTCCCGATACGTCCGTTTTACAACCTGAAACCCCCATTATCACCATGAAAGGTGAGAGAAGTTTAGTCGTTGGTGACGAAGTTTATCTTGCGCCGACTACTAAAAACGTTAAAGGAGATCTCGTTTGGGTTTCTGAAAACACTGAAGTTGCTACCGTTTCTAACGACGGTATCGTAAAAGCAAATAAGGCTGGTACTTCTAAAATTACGGCTAGTTACAACGGCGTAACTGCAACTTGTGACGTAACCGTATCTTACGGTAGTTATATCCCCAACCTTGCTACCTATTCGGGTATTGAAGTTGAGAGTAGTGCAAAAACCGTACTTTCAGTTGGTGGCACGTATGCACTCGGTGCTTACGTTGACTTCAACAACAACGTATTTAACGATGCTACGTTTACCTATTCGTCATCTGACGATACTGTTTTAACGGTAGACACTAACGGTAACGTTACCCCTGTTAAGTCGGGTGAAAACGTTACTATTACCGTAACTGCTACTTGGAGAGACTTTACCGTTTCTAAATCATTTAGTGTTGACGTTAAAGATAACGTGTTATTCTACGTTGACGGTGATATTTTACAAAATATCGTTGTAAATACTCCTGCATCTTATATCCCCGAAGTAGAAAGAGATAACGAAATTTCTTTCAATCCTTCGGTTAAAGTTGGTCCTAATGCAACCGTTGATACTAACGTTACGGTAGAAGTTATTCCTATGGACGGTACTGTTTTAGGCGTTGATTATACCTACGATGCATCTTCTAAGGTTTATACCGCACTTGCTCTTGGTAAATCACTCGTTAAAATGTCTTACGTGTTCGAAGGTAATACGTATATGTCGAGTTTTACGGTTGAAGCAAATCGTCCTGTAAAGGAAATCGCACTTCCCGTAGACTTGTATTCGGCAGGCGCTGGTACTTTCAAAGTAGATAACGGCGACGGTACTTATACTAATAAGACTCTCGTTGACTACGCTTGGGGTAATGGTGCTGACGTAACTGACGTTACTTTATACGACGCTTATCAAGATGGTGAACTTCTTAAAGTAAACGGTGAAATCGTTGAAGACGTTAAAGTTAACTTTGACGCTTATACTGATACTTCGGTTACCTTAGGTACTAAAACTGAATGTTACACCGTATATCTTAACGACGCTTGCTCGTACTATATTAGTGATGCTAACGATTTAATCGGCGCGCTTGAAAAAACTGATAGAACTTACTCATCTGTTGGTTTATACGTTTTAATGAACGATATTGATATGACGGGTGCTCCCGCTATTAGAAACCGTACTAGTGCAGTTAAGTTCCATGGCGTATTCGACGGTTTAGGTCACGTTATCTATAACCCCGTTGCTGATATGTCTTCTTCGTCTAGTGGTGGTTTCTTTGGCTGGATGCAATCTGGTTCAATTTTAAGAAATACTGCGTTTGTTAATATCAACTCTATCGGTTACTATGTAAACGGTGGTTGGATAACTTCTGAATATAGTTCGTCAATGAGTGGTCTTAGTTTTGAAAATATCTATATTGATATTAACGAAAATATGGAACACCGCGCAGGTATGTTCGTAAGATTTAGAGCAAAGGCTTCTAACTTCGTCATCAACGAAAGAACTCCTGCTAACTTCGATAAGGCTGAATGGTTTGCGACTGGTGAAACTTATTACGGTGCTGCAGCGTTTACTCGTATTACTAGTGAATTTAACAGCACGGTTGCTACTAATAAGATTAACAACTTGTACCTTATTTCTAGAAAGCCTTTACAGTATACGTATACTGATTCTCGTTTATCTGAACCTAAGTATAACGAAGATTATACTGTTGCATCAAACGGTTCTACGATGACTTATGGTGAAAACGAAACTGAACTTCACCACGTATACGATTACTTTACTAACCCCGTATCAATTGGCGGTTTAGGTCTTAAAAATCCTACCGTTCAATCGGTTATGGCAAATATCGGTGACGTAACTAAAATTACTACCGCACCTAACGTTCGCGTTTACGAATCGTTTAGCGAAATGTCACTCGATTCGTCTGATAGACACGCTGAAAACTTAGTTGAATTTACCGGTTCTCCGTACTGGACTATCGTTGACGGTATGCCTATTTGGAATGCAATTTACTCAAATACCGCAATACACGACGATTATTTTGGTCTTATTATGGGTAGCCAAAGTGCTGACTACGGCGCTGTTGCTAAGAATTACTCTTCTTATGAACTCGGCGTATCTGCGCTTAATCCTTCGCTCGTTTCTGACTTAGAATTTAGCGTTCCTACTAACGATTACGTTACTATTGCTAACAACGTTCTTACTGCTACCGCTGTATCTAACGGCACAACTGTAACCGTTACTGCAAACTTCAAGTACAACGGCGTTGATAAAACTAAGACTTTTGAAGTTGAAGTTGTTAACCCGTTCGACGTTACTATTAACGAAGTAATATTTGAAGAAGGTGCATCAATCGCTATCGACGGTGAGTACGTATTTGGTATCGCTATTGAAGGAACTAACGTTGATAACGTAACTTACGCATCTAACGATGCTACCGTATTAGCGCTTAAATCGGGTACTACCGATACGTTTACCGCTCTTAAAACAGGTACTGCAACGATAACTGCAACGTTCACTTATAACGAAAAGAGTGAAACTCGTATCTTCAACGTTGAAGTTAGAGATCCTATCGTTGACTCTGCAGTATTAAAAGTTAACGGTGCTGAGGTTGACGGTGAAATCGAAGTTAGCGCTTACACGACTGCGACTGTTGAAGTTGTTCTTAACGACGTAGCGTTCGACGCATCTAAACTCGCTGTAACTTCTTCTAATACAGACGTTACCGTAAGTGGCAACGTAATAACCGCTATTAAGTACGTTGAAAATGCTACTTCAACTATTAACGTAACTCTTACTGAAAAGGGTAGAACTTACAATTACAGTTTTGTTCTTAAAGTTACTAATCCGTTCAAACTCGTTGTTGCAAACGTAGCAGTTTCTAACGATGGTAAAGCACTTGACCTTTACAGTGAAAGCGCACTTAAAGTAACCGCAAACGGTGAAACTGTTGAAGGCGCAACCTTCACAACTACTGCAACAAACGTTACTATTGCTGACGGTAAGTTAACCGTTGACACTCTTGGCGTTGATGCTACCTTAACTGCAACGTTTACCTACGGTCAAAACGCTAACGAAACTATTACTATTCCTGTAACCTTCTTTGATAGCGTTGCAAACAACTCGGTAATTACGGCTGACGGTGTAGAAGTTGACAGTACTGGTATTAACCTTGAAATTCCTGACAACGTAGTAGTTGGTATTAAGTATAACGATACTGCTGTTGAAAACGTAACCTTATCTGGAAACGTTGATGCTATTGCTACCGTTGAAGGTACTAAACTTACCGCTGTTTCTAACGGTTCGTTCACTCTTACCGTAACGTTCGTTGTTGACGGTAAAAATCACGTTCTTACCACGCCTGTATCGTCTATTTATCCTTACGTTACTATTGATACGCCAGTAAATTACGATGCTGATACCGGTGCTCTTATGACTACCGCTATCGAAGGCAACGTATTCGGCGCTATCGTTGGTGATGAAATTCTTAATACTACTAATGGTGGTCTTGTAGTTGACGGTACTAACGTAACTTACAGAGCGAAAACTTCGTTAGAAGATACTAATGCTGGTATTCCTTATAAGTGGAATAAGGTTGGCGAATCTAACGTATTCGAATTAACCGTTCAAACTGACGCTAATACTTACGTATTTACTAACGTTTCGTACTGGACGATGATTATCGATAACGTAGACGAACTTAAAAAAGCGCTCGGTACTAACGTTGACTATGCAGTAGTTTCTGGTACGACTGATCAAGAAACTGACCGTGAAAACACCTTACAAGGTAAAGGCTTTATTACCATTACTTCGTATTATAGTACTAACGCTAATTACTACGAAGGCGTATACAACGTAGGTATTTACAAACTCGGTGCTGATATCGATATGGAAAAAACCGGTATCGAATACGCAACTGATATGTCTACCTACATTGGTGGTTATGCTGGTTTACTTGATGGTGCTGGTTACTCAATTAAGAACTTCGCGCCTAACGCTAAGGGTTTATTAGATGTAATGAACACTTACTGTTATGGTAGTTTTGTTGGTAGTCCTTACGGTACTGCTCAAATTGATACTAGAAGTCTTCCTGCTAATCCGACCATTAGAAATATCGCGTTTGAAGACGTTGTTACCACTACGGAAAATCCTGTAATTGCAAGAATTACCGGTCAAGCGCAAAACTTCCAAGGTCGTGACGTAGTTATTGAAAACGTTTACGTAACCGTATCTAATGAGTCTACTGGTTTTGCTGGTGTAGTTAAATCTGCTTACCGTGCAACTACTATGAACAACGTATACGTTATTAACACCAACGATTACGATAACTTTATGACTCTTAACAATTCTTATAGAATTGCAACTCGTGAAGGCGTTACCGTTGATCCTGCTGGTTCGTACTACATTCCGTTCACCGCAGAAAAATATCGTGACGTTTCGTTAATAGGTAAACTTGCAGATTCTAACGCTACTAAGGTTTCTGGCGTAGTTCAAGATATCACCAACGTATACGTAGTATCTAAACTTCCTGTTATGTACTATAACGATTTCTTAGCAACTGATAGATACGCATATAACTACATTACTGTTGATACTTCAGCAAAAACGGCACTATTGAGTACTTCGTACTTAGGTGGCTACAACGGTAAGAAGTATATTGCATTTGGTTATGCATCAAACGAAACTCAGGGTAATATCCTTACTGCATACAAGTTAAGAGATAATATTATGAGCGAGTTTACAGCAAGTTACGACGCTTTCAAAGCAGCCGTATCAACTTCTACGTTTGGTTATAACTTCTACGGTTACTTCTGTGAAACTTGTGGTGAGGCAACTCTTGGCGGTGCCGCTAAGACGTTAACTACTTGTCCTACTGAAAACTGTGACGGAACGCCTGTTAAGAACTTCGGTTCTACCGCTAACGGTTTCTGGAACAGCCCGGTTGCTTATGAGTGGACTGTTCACAACGTTCAAACTGATGCCGCTACTGAATACGCTACCACTAACGGTACGCTTAGATTTGACGGCGTTAAGAAGTACGCTTCTGTTGACACAATGAAATCGGCTACTAACGACTTCTCGTCGTTCACCGGTGAAGATGGCAACGGTATGTGGAACGTAGTTGAAGGCGAACTCGTTTGGGTTGGCGCTTAATGCGTAAAACTTAATAACACAAAGAAATACGGTGGTTTTCCACCGTATTTTTTTATGCAAATGTTTTGTGAAATTTTTATTGAACAATTGTACATTATTTGACAAGTTTTATACAATAATATATAATTGTCTTATGGTTAAAGAAGTTAAGTGTGACAAGCGCAGTTTAAGAACGCGCAGTGTAATAAAAAAAGCAGTAATGGTATTATTAAAAACTAAGCGCCTTGAAGAAATTGGAGTTTCTGAAATTGCTAAAATTGCGCTAATTAGTAGAAATAGTTTTTATACGCATTACACGTCGGTATCGGGTGTACTTGACGATATATTTTTAGATATAGTTAACCGTTTTGACGACGTTATTTCCAAATACGATTATGACGAGTTTACTCAAAACCCGTATCCTATGCTTAAAGAATTAGCGTCGCCTTTAATTGATAATTCGGCTTTTTCTGAATTCGTTGTTTTCTCTAAAAATTCTATCATTATCGTTCAAAGAATAATAGATACTTTAACCGATAGGTTTTACACCGTTTACGTTAATAAGCGTGGCGAAGTTCCCAACGTTGCGTTTTTAATCAACTTTATGGTGTCGGGTATAATTCAACTTATATATAAATGGTATAAGGACGATAAGCCCGTTCCGTTTAACGATATTTTGGAGCAGGTTTCAAAAATCGTTAAAGAGGGAATTTTAATGCTACGAGACGTGAAAAATTCTTATATAAACGCGTAATTTTACGCGTTTTTTTAATACATAAAATTTTTTCTATTACTAATACTTATTACTATGATGCGACTAAAAAAACTTTGTGCAGTTATAATATTAGTATTATCACTTACCTTATTTTCTACTAGTGTAAAAGCCCAAGAGTTAGAATTTTACCTAGGTGGTGACGTTTTAGGTTTTACTATTAAAACGGAAGGTGCTACCGTTGTTGGCACGTGTGACGTTATTACGAAAGAAGGGCTAAAATCGCCGTGTAAACAAGCGGGAATTATAGTTGGCGATATCATATTAAGTTTAGGAAGTATTGCCGTAAATTCGGCTAATGACGTGGCTACCGTTCTTGATGATTACAGTAGTGGCGAAATAGTTACTAAAATCTCACGTAACGGCGAAACTATTCTACTTGATATCGTTCCCGCGCTAGACGTTTTAGGCGACTATAAACTCGGCGTTTATCTACGTGATGATTTGACGGGCTTAGGCACGGTAACTTTTTACCGTAGTGACGGAAGTTTCGGCTCGCTTGGTCACCCCGTATCAGACGAAAAGGGTAGCGTTTACTCGGTTATCGGTGGCGACGTGTATTCTTCGTGTATAGTGGGTGTAAACAAGGCTACGCGCGGAAGAGCGGGCGAACTTAAAGGTATGTTTATAGGTGATAAGCCGATTGGTAGCATTACTAAAAACACTAACGTTGGCTTGTATGGTAAAATAAATAATTTTGATAAAGGAACTAAAACTAAAATTGAAACTGCAAAAGCAAAACAAGGCAAGGCTAAAATTTACTCAACGATAGACGGTATTACCCCAAAATATTACGATATCGATATAGTTAAAGTTGATAATTTAACAAGTTCTAACAAAAATTTAGTTATCAAAATTAGCGATAAGGAACTGCTTAAAAGCACGGGTGGAATACTTCAAGGTATGAGCGGTTCACCGATTTTGCAAGACGGAAAACTCGTAGGCGCAGTAACTCACGTTTTTATTAACGACAGTTCTCGCGGTTACGGAATTTTAATAGAAAATATGATTAAAAAGTAGGCTAATGCTTACTTTTTTTATTGCAAAAGGGCAATTTATGGGTTATAATTAAATGGTAAACTAATTAAAAATTTTTTAAGGAGTAATTATGGATAAAAGAAGTTGGCAAATAATTTATTCAAATTATGAAGGTTTACAAAAAAAAGCGGTTGATCTAGTTTATAATGAACTTGGCAGTTATATTTTGCGTGATAAAGGCATTTACACCTTACACGTTTTGCCCTGCGTTAAAGCGCCCGTTTCAGAAATTAAAGAAAACGCGGTAGTAATTTCTTTGTATAACGAAAGTGAGTTTATTCAAAAATATATAGATAAATCTGAAATTAAACAAGACGGGTACGTCGTTAAAGTTTTCGATAACCCCGAAAATAAGGAATATAAACTAGTTTTAATAACAGCAAATCGTGATATTGATTTATTCTACGGTGCAGTTGACTTTGTTGACGATTATTTTGCGCGTTCCGCCCCGTGGGACGGGTGCATGCGCCTAGTTGATAGTACTTTTGGCGGGCATTACTGGATGCCCGATTACTATAATTCTAACGCACCTAAGTTTAAGCGAAGATGTGTGTTTACTTGGGGGCATCCGATAAACGATTATCGCGATTATATAGATAATATGGCAAGGCTAAAACTTAACCAACTAGTTATTTGGAATGATTTTGCGCCTATAAATGCCAAAGAAGTTATCGATTACGCTCACGAATATCAAATTGAAGTTATTTGGGGTTATGCTTGGGGGTGGTCAACGTCGTGCAAAGACTTTAACGTTGACACCTTAAAAACCGTTCAAGCCGAGGCACTTAAAAAATTTGATGATGAGTACGCTCCGCTCGGGGTAGACGGTATTTATTTTCAGTCCTTTACCGAAAATACTGGCGATTATTTAGTCGGAAAACTCGTTGCCGAACTAGTTACCGAATTTGTTAACGACACGGCTAATAAACTCTTAAATAAATATCCAAATCTATACGTAATATTCGGCTTACACGCTAAATCGGTTAAAAATCACTTAGAATTTATTAAAAACGTTGATTCTCGCATTGAAATTATGTGGGAAGATTTAGGTTGCTTCCCGTACGACTATTATCCGCGCGTTCCAAACAATGACGATTTGAAAGACGCTTATTCTCAGACTGAAAGCGTTATAAATCTTCGTGAAAACGGCAAAGTTTCGCTATTGTTTAGGGGTTTTGCTACGCTCGCTTGGAGAATTTTTGAGTATCAAAGAGGGCCCTACGTTTTAGGTAGGTCGTCAAAGCGTATAATTGAAAACGATAAAGAACTTATAAAACCTTCGTGGCGGTATTTACAAACTGAGTGGACTACGGGTGCAGGCAAGGTTGTTTTCGACCTTATCAAACACATTGAAACACTCAAAAATAATAACGTTGCGCTTGGTATGGCAGGGCAGTTTGCGGGCGGTATTTGGTTGCCTTATGCAGTTTGTGCCGAAATGCTTTATAATTCCGGCGATAATTTTGAAGAACTTTTATCTAGAGTTTCAAAACGCAGATGCGTTGAACTTATATAAATTAAAAATCCGCGGTTTTACCGCGGATTTTTTGAGTTTTTATATTCGGTTGGCGTAACGCCAGTTAGTTCTTTGAAAGTTCTATTAAAAGTGTTTATTGCAGAAAAGCCCGAGTCGTGCGCAATTTTAATTATATCACTTTTTGAAATTGATAGTAATTCTTTTGCCTTGTTTACGCGGTACATTGATATTAGTTTTCTAATATTTATGCCCGTTAGTTTGTGTAAAGTGTTAGAGAGATATTTTTCGTTATATCCAAAGCGCTTTGCTATGCTTTTTAAGGTTATATTTTCAGTATAATGGCGAGAAACGTAGGATATAATTTGTTGATATAAAACCCCGTCAGAATATTCATTAGTTGAAAATTTAGATAAATTTATAACTTTATCTAGTATTACGCTTAAATATCCGCTAATTAGTAGTGGCTTTGTTTTATCAACTTGATATAACTTTTCAATAATATATAAACTATCGCTAAAATCTATCGGTTTACATATTAGTTGGCGGTTTCCAAGCGCGTTGAAAAACACGGGGATATAGTCGTTAGAAAAAACTGCGCAAAACACCTTTGACGATTCCGTTTTATACTCGTGAATATAGTTTGGCGGTATAAAAAGTATATGGTTTTTTGGAATTGTGAGTGGTTTTCCGTTTATAACGACGTCAGCATCACCTTCTTTAACGAAAAATATTTCCGAAAATTCGTGTAAGTGCGCGCCTATGATAAACCCGTCGTGATGGCGGGAGCGAAAATCGTAATTTTTTGATGAGTTTTCGTGTTGATATAACATAAAGATACCTAACTTTTTGGATATATTATAGTATAAATTGGGTAGTATGTCAACGGTAAAAGGTGTAAAATTAAATTACAAAACCAAAGGAGGCTGTTATGGGCAAACAATGGAGCAAAGAAAGAGTATGGGAGTGGTATAACAAGCACCCGTGGATAAGGGGTTGCAATTATTTACCTGCAAATTGCGTAAATAGAATTGAAATGTGGCAAGAATATAATTCTAATGAAGTTTTTGCCGTAATGGAAGAAGAGTTTAAGTTATTAAAAAGCATAGGTTATAACACGATTAGGGTTATAATTGAGTTTTTAGTGTGGGATAAAGAGCACGACGGGTATATGCAAAGGTTTGAAAGATTTTTAAGCCTAGCAGATAGTTACGGCATTTCCGTTATGGTAGTTCTCGCTAACGACTGTATGCGCCCGAAGGGTTTTGAAGTTGATAAACTCGGTGAGCAGAATTGTGACTGGGGCTATCACGGTGGCCGTAAAATGAGCCAACACGGCGCGTTTAGCGGTATGGGGCATCATTATTTAGACGAGCCCGAAACAGCGCCTAGATTTTTTGCTATGATCAAAGAGTTCGTTGAAAAGTATAAAAACGACGAGAGAATTATCGTTTGGAACGTCTATAACGAAGTTGGAAACAGCAAGCGCAGAGAAGTTTCACTTCCCAACCTTAAAAAAATATTTGAAATTTGCCGTGAAATTGATCCTATTCAGCCGTTAACTTGTGAAACTGCGTCATTTTACGGTGGTAATTTTGAAGATACTTGCGAAGTTGAAAAGTACGGCGTATATAATTCTGATATCGTTTCTTTTCATCACTACGGTTCGTATCAAAGTATTATTATGACTATTTCTGAACTTAAAAAACTTGGTAGGCCGATTATGTGCACCGAGTGGCTTGCTCGTTGTATGAATAACAACGTTGAAGAGATTTTTCCGCTATTTTACCTTGAAAAAATAGGATGTTATAATTGGGGCTTAGTTGCTGGTAAAAGCCAAACTTACGAGCCTTGGAATAGCGTTTGGGAAAGATATGAAAACGAACCCAACTTAAAGTGGGATTTTACAAAGTGGTTCCACGATTTGTTTAGGGCTAATCATAGGCCGTACAATCCAAAAGAAATTGAAATTATCAAGCGTTTTTGTGATTTAGCGGATAAGGACTTTGAAAACAGCAAAAATGTATAACGTAATTACGCTAAGAAACGGCAGTTCAGAAGCAAAAGTTAACTTGTCACTCGGTGCAAATTTAATATCGTTAAATATTAGCGATAAAAAAATACTCCGCGAGCCCGATTATTCTAAACCGATAGACAATCCGTTTTTATACGGTATGCCGATACTTTTTCCTGTAAATAGAATTGAAGGCGGTAGTTTTACGTTTGAAGGGCGAGAGTATAACTTTCCGATAAATGAAGAAAAAACTAATTGCCACTTGCACGGCAGTTTACACAAAACGCCGTTTGTTATAGATAGTTTATCAAAAAATCGAGTAGTTTGTAGGTATAGCGCAACGACAAATGCGCCGTATTTATCGTTTCCACACGAATTTACGATTTTTGTAGAGTACAAATTAATTAAGAATTCTATTTGTATTAAAACTACCATAAAAAACAACTCAAATCTTAATATGCCGATATTTTTAGGGTATCACACAACGTTCAACGTAAATGATAACTCGCTTATAAAAGTTGGCGCTAAATTTGAGATAGAAAGAAATATGCAAAACTATTTGCCAACTGGGAGATTACCTAGTTTTGACGGGATTTCTAATTCCTTAATAAATGGCGAATTTGTGCCGACCGCTTCTAAAATTAGCAAGCATTATAAATCTAAAAAGTTCGGTAAAATGGTGATTTTTGATAAAACTTCTAATGAAAGCGTAGAGTATTTTAATTCTAACAATTTAAGTTTTAGGTTAATTTACGGTGACGGTACTAGTTATATTTGCCTAGAACCGCAAACGTGCATGGCAAACTGTCAAAACGCGCCGTTTGATAGAAATTTTAGTGGGTTTTCGTTTATTAAACCACATAAAAAGAAAGTGTACTTATCAAAAATTAAACTTTCAAAAGGAGATAAAAGATGAAGGTTACCTATTTAGGTCAAGGCGGTTTACTTTTTGATTTTGATGGAACTTTGGTTATAGTCGACCCGTACTTATCAAACAGCGTTGAAAAAATTCAACCTGAAAATAAGCGCAGGGTTGCCGTTGACGAGAGTTTTTTGAAATTAAAGCCCGATATTATTCTTCTTACTCACAACCACTTAGACCATACTGACCCTGAAACCTTAAAGCATTACCTTTCTAAAGATAGTTCGGTTACAGTTCTTGCATCGCATAACGCTTGGAATATCGTTCGTTCCACCTTTGGTGGAATTAAAAACAACTACGTATCGTTTAACGTTGGCACGGTTTGGACGGAAAAGGGCATAGTTTTCGAGGCGGTTTACGCCGAACATAGTGACGAGTACGCAATAGGCGTTTTAATTACTTACAACGATAAAACCTACTACGTAACGGGCGATACTTTGTACAATAAAAAGGTAATAGATAGTATTACGAAAAAGGTCGATTACGTGTTTTTACCCGTTAACGGTAGGGGAAACAACCTTAATTTTGTAGACGGTAAGAATTTTTGCGAAAAACTTGGCGCAGTTGCCGTTCCTATTCACTGTGGGCTTTTTGACGAAATTGATTTGAGCGACTTTCCGTATGAAAATAAAGTCGTTCCTAAATTTTATAAAGAAATTGATTTATAGGAGAGTTTATTATGAAAATTACTAAACTTGAAGTGATTAAAGTTAAACCTAGATGGATGTTTTTGAAAATGTATACCGACACTGACATCGTCGGTCTAGGAGAACCCGTTCTCGAAGGGCATTGTAACTCGGTTGAGGCGGTTATTAAAGAATTTGAAGAATATTTAATCGGCAAAGACCCTATGATGATTGAACATCACGTTCAAGCGCTTTATCGCGGTGGTTTTTATAGGGGTGGCCCGTTAATGCTATCTGCTATTAGTGGTATCGAGCAAGCAATGTGGGATATCAAAGGCAAATACTACAATTGCCCCGTGTATGAAATGCTTGGCGGTAAGTGTAGGGATAAAATTAGAATGTACACTCACATAAAGCGCGCGGGTGTTGCTGGCGAGTTCCCTATTGAGGAAATGCTTAAAATTGCAGACGAAAGGTTGAAAGACGGGTATACCGCGCTTAAATATTCGATAATTCCGCCTATTAAAATGGTTGAAAACCCTGAAAACACCTATAAACACGTTGAGCGTTTTAGAAAAGTTAGGGAAAAAATAGGCGATAAAGTAGACCTTGCAATTGACTTTCACGGCAGGGTGTCGCCCGCCATGGCTAAAAGGCTTATTGAACTTCTTAAACCGTATATGCCTATGTTCATTGAAGAACCGTGTTTGCCTGAAAACGTAGATACTATGGTAAATATTGCGCGTTCTACAACCGTTCCTATCGCTGCGGGAGAGAGGTTATTTAGCAAATGGCAGTATCGCGAACTCATTGAAAAGCAAGCGGTTTCTATTATTCAACCCGATATTTGTCACGTTGGCGGTATATATGAAGGTAGAAAACTTGCGTCAATGATAGAAATGTATTACGGAACGGTTGCTCCGCATAACCCGTTAGGACCTATATCTCTTGCATCTTGTATTCAACTTGACACTTGTATTCCTAACTTCTTAGTTCAAGAACACCCCGGTAACCCCGACAAGTCTGACCTTGGCGTAGGGTATATTAAAGAGCCTTTCGTTATTAAAAACGGGTATATTGACGTTCCAACAAAGCCTGGTCTTGGCGTTGAACTTGACGAAGAGGCGCTTAAAGACAAAATTTACGACGGTAAGTGGACGACGCCCCGTCAATATTATGAAGACGGCTCTAACGCCGACTGGTAAGGTGAGTTTATGAGAAAATCTGTTTTTGTTACGGGCGCAACTAACGGTACGGGTTTTGCTATTGCCGAAAGGTTTGCGCGCGAGGGATACGACGTTTTTATCGGTAGTAGAAACGAAGAAAATTCTATTTCGTCAGCAAAAAAAATTGCCGATAAATACGGCGTTTTTGCAAAAGGTTATAAAACTGAAATCTTCAACGAGGAAAACGTTAAATCTATATTTAGCGACATAAAAGAAATGGGGTATTTGCTTGACGTTTTAGTTTTGAACGCCGCAAATCTTGGTATCGGGCAAGAGAGTTTAACGGTCGATATTGAAGAGTTTATGAACGTTTATAACACCAACGTTGGTTGGAACTTTATGATGGCGAGAGAGGCATGTAAACATATGATGGAGAAAAAGAAAGGTTCTATCGTGTTTATAACTTCTAATTCCGCGTTACGCGTTACGGGTAATCGCTGTGCGTACTGTTCATCAAAAAGCGCAATACTTGCAATGAGTAAATCGTTTGCTTACGACTGGGGTAAATACGGTGTTAGAAGTAACTGCGTTCTTCCAGGCATGATAAAGACTGAGCGTTGGGAAAATAACGTTAATAACGCTAAATATTGCCTTGCAAACTACACGCCTATTGAAGATATCGCCGAATTTACCGATATTGCTAACGCTGCTTGGTATTTTGGTAGTGACGAATCTCGCAACACCACGGGCGCTGAACTCGTTGTTGACGGGGGTATGCTAGCAGGCTTAACGCCAAATATTGATAGGGAACTTTGGAAATGAATAAAAATGACGTTATAAAACTTATAGATAGTGAAAAGATAATAGTAATAGTTAGGGGTGTAGATAAAAAAGACTTAATTCCGCTTGCAAAATCTATGTATGACGGTGGAATTAGGCTTTTAGAAGTAACGTATTCCGCTAACGGTAGCGTTACTGACGAAGAAACGGCAGATAACATTAAACTTCTTGCAGATTACTTTGGTGATAAAATGGTAATTGGCGCTGGTACGGTGTTAACCGAAAAACAAGTAGAACTAACATACAATGCAGGCGGTAAATTTATTATTTCGCCCGATACTTACGATAAAGTAATTAAAAAATCGGTTGAACTTGGGCTTGTTTCAATGCCGGGTGCGTTAACTCCTACTGAAATTCAAACGGCAAATAGGCTAGGTGCAGACTACGTTAAACTATTTCCTATAACTAATTTAGGTGTTGGGTATCTAAAAGCGGTTAAAGCACCGCTTTCACACGTTAAACTTCTTGCCGTTGGCGGGGTAGATGAAAATAATATGAGCGATTATTTATCCGCAGGAATTAACGGTTTTGGAATAGGCTCTAATATCGTTAATAAAAACCTTATTAAAAGTGGCAACTTTGAAAAAATTACAGATTTAGCAAGAAAATTTGTAAAAGTAGTTAAAGGCTAATTCTAAATACTAAAACTCTCCGTATATTATATTGGAGAGTTTTTTTATGAAATCAATACTAGATGAAATTTTATCAAGTCTTAAAAAATCTAAAAATTTAGTTATAATATCGGCAATTTTGTTTCTAATTGCATTTATACTTGGAGTGTTTTTAACTCTAAATGAAGAAATATTTGAAATACATAAAAGCCATTTGTTTTCATATTACACGAATATTTTTTGTGAAGAAAAACTAGGCGTTAAAATTTTGTTTACTAGAATAATAAACTCAGCACTTATATTATTATTAGTCGCGTTGTTATCACTCAATAAATACACCTTTTATCTAATTTTTGTAGTTTTGTTTTATAGGGGGTTTATTTTAGGGCTTGCTTGTAAATTATTTATTTCAGAACTTTTAGTTTTAGGTGCAATAACTTTTGCGTTTTTAGTTTTAATTCAAGCGGTATTTATAACAATATCTATAATAGTTTATATTTCTCTAACCTATAAAAAGGTAGAAAAGATAGATAACTGCGCGATAAATTTAGTAATTAAATCATATATAACGTCACTAATTATTGCAATTTTAGGGTGTATTATAGAGTTTATTTTTATTATAACGCTATTTAGACCTTTAAATTTTTATTTCTAGGTATAACGATAAAAATTTTACTAACACTAAGATAAGAGGTTTTTATGAAAAAATTTATCAATCTTTTATCAATTATCGTTTGTTTTTCACTTTTAATAACGCTAAATATAACTAAAAATTACGCAAGTGCCGAAGAACCTATAAAATCAAAA
>JAFVQM010000001.1 GCA_017504795.1 Clostridia bacterium
CCATCGTCGTTATCGGCTTCGTAATCAGCATAGTCTGCAACGGTGTAACCCTTTTCTTGCATCTTTTCTCTTGCAGAGTCCACGTCAGACGGAACACACGCTGTAAATGCAAGTATTGATACTAATAGTACCATAGTTAAGGATAAAATTTTTGCTAATTTTTTCATAGTAACACTCCTTTTTTTCTTTTATTATATAGTTAATGTTTTTAGTTGTCAATAGCGTTTTATCCACAATTTTTTATAATTTTTATCTTAGTTACGTTTTCGGGATATAACGTCTTTTGCAAACCTTCAATTATAAGTATCGGCGTATAATTTATATCGCAACCAACGCTTATAACACCGCGAAAAACGTTGCCGTCATCACATAAAATTTCAACCGTTTTATTTTTGTATTTGAATAAATTTTTCATAACGCCTCCTATAAAAACAATAAATATATATCAATAATTATTGCCAAATGCCTGGCGTAATATAAAAAAAATTTTATTTTTTAATTTATTACCTTAAAATAATATACAAAATCAAAAAAATATGTTAAAATACCTTTGCTTGAAAAAGTTTTGGGCGTTCGCTTAAAACTTTGTAAGTTTAATTTCTTATTTGTACGGAAGTGTATCGAAGAGGTCATAACGGCCCTGACTCGAAATCAGGTATACGGCAACGTATCGTGGGTTCGAATCCCACCGCTTCCGCCAAGCAAATGCACCACCAAGTTAGGTGGTGTTTTTGTTTTGCAATAAGTGGGATTCGAACCCACCGCTTCCGCTAAGAAAACCGTTGAAATTGTCGGATAACTAAGTCTTTCCCGATAATAAAGAACGCTTTAAGTTAAATAGTAAAGATAAGCATAATGCCATAGTTTACACGAAAGCAATTGCAAACCCTAAAAATAAAAAACGAGGTGAATAACACCTCGTAATGCGCGGTTGGGTACACAATTAAGTGCCAACGATAAACAATCAAAGTGATTGAGTTGCGCTACCTTAATATTATTTTATCCTATTTTAGAAATTTTGTCAAATTTATTTTAGTTTGTTTATTTTTAATGATTACTCTCACCTATTTTACCAACGAAAAATCATCAGCCATATTTATACGTAACCGTTTGCATATACATTATAAATTACAATATTTCGCATATAAAAACCATCTTTGTATTGACTTAAACTTTTTATTATAATATAATAAAATCACGATTATAGGAGATAAATTTATGTTTTACAAAAAAAGCAAGTCAACTAAATTAGACATTGAACTTTACAAAAATCCTACCAAAGAGTATCGTGGCGCGCCGTTTTGGGCGTGGAATACCAAACTTGAAAAGGAAATGCTTTTTGAACAAATTGACGCACTTAAAGAAATGGGGTTTGGCGGATTCTTTATACACTCGCGCTCGGGGCTTAACACCGAATATTTAGGCGAAGAGTTTATGCAAATGGTAAAAGACTGCCGTGACAAAGCCAAACAAGAAGATATGCTCGCTTATTTGTATGATGAAGATAAGTGGCCGTCCGGCTACGGTGGTGGGTTCGTAACTAAAAACCCCAAATATCGCCAAAAACATATATATTTTACAACCACTCCTAAAACGTTTTATGAAAAAGATTACGCCGTTTCAAACGGTTTACCCTACCTTATCGGCGTTTACGATATCGTATTAGACGACAACGGGTATATGACTTCATACCGCAAAATTAACGAAAACGATACGGCAATCGGAGTTAAGCGCTACGCGTACGTTGAGCCTACACCTTGCGAGGCTTGGCATAACGGCTACACTCCCGAAGACGCTATGATGAGCGAATCTATCGAAGAATTTATTAAAATTACTTACGAAAAATACAAACAACACGTAGGCGACAGTTTTGGTGACACTATTCCCGCAATTTTTACTGACGAGCCACAAATGGGCTTTAAGTATCCGCTTGCTTTTTCTAATTCAAACGGAGAGTCTAAGTACCCTTGGACGGAAAAACTTGACGAAGAATACTTTAACGCGTTTGGAGATGATATAAAAGAATTTATTCCCGAATTATTTATTGACCTATCTGATGGCAGAGTTTCTACTGCAAGGTATAGATATCACTATTTAACTACTAGTTTATTTACCAAATACTACGCTAAGCAAATTGGGGATTGGTGTAGAAATAACGGAATTAAATTTACTGGGCATATGCTGTACGAACACGATTTAGACGCGCAAACCCGTTCCGTTGGCGACGCTATGCGAGCGTACGAGTACTTTGATATTCCCGGCATTGACCTTCTTTGTGACAACGTTGAAATCGTAACCGCTAAACAAACTCAATCTGTTGTAAGGCAACTTGATAAAGACTGCTTTTTAACCGAACTTTACGGCGTGACGAATTGGGACTTTGATTTTAGAGGGCATAAGTTCCAAGGCGATTGGCAAGCCGCACTCGGCGCAACGCTTAGAGTACCGCACCTTGCGTGGGTTTCTATGAAAGGCTCTGCAAAAAGAGATTACCCTGCATCTATAAACTACCAAGTGCCTTGGTACAAAGAATACGGTTACGTTGAAGACCACTTTGCAAGGCTAAACACCGTTTTAACACGTGGTAAATCTATCGTAAAAGTTGGCATTATTCACCCTATAGAGTCATATTGGCTTGATTACGGCCCGCAAAACACTTCTTCAACCATTAAAGATAGCGCCGTTAAAAATTTTGACGATTTGTGCCGTTGGCTTTACCAAACTCACGTTGACTATGACCTAATTTGCGAAGATATGATGCCAAAATACGCATCTGTTAGCGGTAAAAAGTTGAGCGTAGGCGCATGCAATTATTCAACGGTAATCGTGCCTAACGTAAAAACGCTTCGCGCTACCACGTATAAATTTCTTAAAGAATTTAACGATAACGGCGGAAAACTTATCTTCCTTGGTGACGAGCCTATTTGCATTGACGCTATACCTAATAACGAAATTAAAAAACTGTATCAAAACTCTATCCACTTACAGTTTGATAGGCTTACGATTTTTAACGCTCTTAAAGACGAAAAGACGGTTGACGTTTACGATAACGGTGGTAACTCGCTTGACAACTTCGTTCATCAACTGCGTCAAGACGGTGACGTTAAGTGGTTTTTCTTAGCCCACTCTACCCGCACTTACGACAAGCCGAAAATTGACGTTGCCAAACGCCAAGACGTAACTATCGTGTTTAACGGCGAGTACGTTCCTACGCTTTACGATACCATTGAAGGTAGCGTTAAAGAAATTCCTTACAAAGTTGAAAACGGCAAAACTTATATATATAGCACCATTTACGATTTTGACAGTTTACTTATAAATCTTAAAAAAGGGGTTGGCTCGCTAGAAAAAACGGTTGATAATAGAAGTTTAGTTTCAACTATTGATTTTAAGCGCTACGTAGAGTACGAAAGACTTGAAGATAACGTTTTACTCGTTGATATTTGCAAGTATAAACTCAACGACGGAGAATATTTCCCCGAAGAAGAAATACTTAAAATTGACGAAAAGGTTAGAAAAATACTTAAATACCCTAAGGCGGACGGTATGGGCATTCAACCTTGGGCGCTTCCCGACAACAAGCCCGAAAACTACGTAACGTTAAAATACGAGTTTGAAAGTGAAGTTGATATACCCGTTAGTTACGTTGCCGGAGAAGACGCATCTGAAATTGTTTTTAACGGAAACAAAATTCAACTTATAGAAGTTGGTTATTACGTTGATAAATCAATTAAAAAGTATAAACTTGGGGCTATTAAGAAAGGACTTAACGAACTTTTAATCAAAACGCCTATCACTCACCGCATTAGCGTTGAAAATTATTATATTTTAGGTGATTTTGACGTTAGGCTTAACGGCACGGTTAAAACTATTTGCAAAAAGACTACCAAGATAGGGTTTTCAGACGTTACGAGACAAGGTATGCCTTTCTACGGTGGAAACCTTAAATATAAAATGCAAATTGAAACGCCTGAGTGCGATTTGAAAATTCGCATAAATAGGTATCGCAACGCGTTGCTTAAAGTGTATATTGACGGAGAAGATAAAGGCGTTATCGCCTACCCGCCGTACGTTCTTGAAGTTAAGGGTGTTAGAAAAGGTTCTCACTCGATAGAAGTTATTGCATACGGCAACCGCGTAAACACCTTTGGACCGATACACGATTCGAGTTATAGATGGTACGTATCGCCAAGTGCTTGGTACACCACGGGTTACGCTTATAGTTACGAATACGAGCCAAAGCCTACGGGCGTTATATCGTCACCTATTATAGAAATAGTTAAATAATTGTAAAAATGGGTAATTTAATTGAAATTACCCCTTGCAAGATTGAAAATATCGTTATATAATATATCTAACGAGCAAATGCTTAAAATAAATTTTAAGGAGTTTTTATATTATGGCAAAATCAAGATATATAGGCGATTATCCCGTTATCGGTATTCGCCCTTGTATAGACGGTCGTCGCGGACCTATGATGCTTCGCGAATCACTTGAACCAACCGTTTGGGCAATGGCTAACGCCGCTAAAAAGTTATTTGAAGAAAATCTTTTCTATTCAAACGGCGAGCCCGTTAAAGTAGTTTTAGCAGATACTTGTATCGGCCGTGTTGCAGAGGCCGCTGCTTGTGCTGACAAATTCAAAAAAGAAGGCGTTGAAATTACCTTATCAGTAACTTCGTGCTGGTGCTACGGCTCTGAAACTATGGATATGGACCCTAACACTATCAAAGGCGTATGGGGCTTTAACGGTACTGAAAGACCGGGTGCGGTTTACCTTGCGGCAGTTCTTGCAGGTCACGCTCAAAAAGGTCTTCCCGCTTTCGGCATTTACGGTCACGAAGTTCAAGACCTTGACCAAGTTAACGAAGTTCCAGAAGACGTTAAGGAAAAACTTCTACGCTTTGGTCGCGCTGCGGTTGCAGTTGCTACTATGCGCGGTAAATCTTACCTTCAAATCGGCTCTCAATGTATGGGTATTGCAGGCTCGATTATCGATCAAGACGTGATGGAAAGTTATTTCGGTATGCGCGTTGAGTCGGTTGACGAAGTTGAAATTCTTCGCCGTATGGAAGAAGGTATTTACAACGAAGAAGAATATCAAAAAGCGCTCGCTTGGACTAAGGAGCACTGCAAAGAAGGTTGGGACGATAACCCTGACACCGTTCCTTTCTTAGGTAAAGACCACAAAATTAAATTCACCCGTGAAGAAAAGGATAAACAATGGGAATTCACGGTTAAAATGTACTGCATTATTAAAGACTTAATGGCAGGTAACCAAAATCTTCCCGACGCTTTCGTTGAAGAAAGAGCCGGTCACAATGCTATCGTTGGTGGTTTCCAAGGTCAAAGACAATGGACCGACCACTGGCCCAACTGCGACTACCCCGAAGCACTTTTAAGTTCTACCTTTGACTATCAAGGTGCGAGAGAACCTTACACCTTAGCAACCGAGAACGACGTTCTTAACGGTATGGGTATGCTTATGATGCGCCTTTTAACTCACCGCGCTCAAATCTTTGCCGACGTTAGAACTTACTGGTCGGGCGAAGCAACCGAAAGAGTTACCGGTTATAAACTTGAAGGTAAAGCAAAAGAATCTGACGGTATTATTCACCTTTTGAACTCGGGCGCTGCTTGTCTTGACGCTAGCGGTGTTTGTACCGATGAAAACGGTAACGCCGTTATGAAAAAATGGTGGGAAGTAACCGACGAAGATATTAAGAAGATGACTGACGCTACCGTTTGGTGCGAAGCAGGTTTCGATAACTTCCGTGGCGGTGGTTTCTCAAGCCACTTTGATACCTACGCTGAAATGCCCGTTACCATGATTAGACTTAATCTTGTAAAAGGCTTAGGCCCCGTTCTTCAAATTGCCGAAGGTTGGACTGTAAACCTTCCTAAGGACGTTAACGATAAGTTAATGAAGAGAACCAACCCGACTTGGCCTTGCACTTGGTTTGCTCCTCGTTGTGACGGCAAGGAAGGTAGCCCGTTCAGAACGGCTTACGAAGTAATGCAAAACTGGGGCGCTAACCACGGTGCGATTTCTTACGGTCATATCGGTGCAGACCTTATTACTATGTGCTCGATGCTCCGTATCCCCGTATGTATGCACAACGTACCTGAACAAGACATTTATCGTCCTGCTTGCTGGAACGCATTTGGTATGGACAAAGAAGGTCAAGATTACAGGGCTTGCAAAACTTACGGTCCGTTATATAAGAAATAATAAATTTAGCCAAAGGCAATTTGCCTTTGGCTTTTTTATTGCGATTTTTTATAAATAATGTTAAAATATAATTATGTATAACTTTTTCGTAGATAATAGCGCCGTTTTAAGTGACGGTTATAAAATTTTAGGCAAGGACTATAATCATATTAAAAACGTTCTTAGAATGAAAACGGGGGAAGACTTGCTAGTTACCATAAACGGCAAAAGTGACCTTTGTTGTATTACCGATATTTTAGATAGCGAAATTATCGTTAAAGTGATAAAGCCCGATTATCAATGCACTGAACTACCCGTTTCTATCACCTTATTTCAAGGAATTGCCAAGGGCGAAAAAATGGAACTTATTATCCAAAAGGCAGTTGAACTCGGCGCAAGCGAGATAGTTCCCGTTGAAATGAAAAGGTGTATTGCTAAAATTGAAAAAAACAAAGTCAAGCAAAAAACTGAAAGGTTTAATTTAATATCGGAAAGCGCGTCAAAACAGTCAAAGCGCAACGTTATACCAAAGGTTTTAGAGCCTATGAGTTTTGATAGCGCACTATCTTACGCGAGTGGCTTTGATATGCTAATTATCCCCTACGAGTGCGCTAGCGGTATGACGGCTACTGTTAACACCTTAAACGAAATAAAGCGCGGGCAAAAAATAGGCGTTATAATAGGTGCGGAAGGCGGGTTTGACGATAGCGAAATCGAAAAGGCAAAGTCCTTAAAAAACGCGCACGTTATATCGCTTGGAAAAAGAATACTTAGAACGGAAACAGCGTCAATAACCGCCCTATCGGTTATTATGTTGCACGCTGAAAGTTATTTATAAACCAAAATTTTAACAAGGTATTAAATGAGTATAATACAAGAATTTTATGACAATATGGCTTGCCACTACGACAAACTGTTTCTAGACTGGAATGCTACCACCAACGAACAAGCCCTAATACTACAAAATATTTTCAAAAAGTATAACTGTCAAGACGGTTCAAACGTACTTGATTGCGCTTGCGGAATAGGAACACAGGCAATAGGACTTGCTAAACTTGGATACAAAGTAACGGCATCTGATATAAGCGACGGGGAACTTCACGAAGCAAGAATTAGAGCGCAAAATACTAGCGTTTACGTAAATTTCTTAAAGGCGGACTTTTGCAAACTTTCAGAAGTCTTTTCGGAAAAATTCGATATAGTTATCGCTATGGACAACGCGCTACCACATATGCTTACGCCAAACGATTTAAGTAAAGCGGTAAAAAGCATAGCAAATCAAATTAAAGACGGTGGAATTTTTGTTGGCAGTATAAGAGATTACGACGCACTACTTCAAACCAAACCGCCCTACTCACCGCCATATATTCACAAAACAGAAAAAGGTAGGCGTATATCCTTTCAAACTTGGGTTTGGAATAAAGACCTATACAGGCTTTCACAATATATCATAGACGACGAAGAAAGTTTAACAATCAATAAATTTGAATGTGAATACAGAGCAACTCGTCGCGAAGAATTAACGACTTTATTTTACGAAAACAATTGCAAAGAAGTAATATGGCTATTCCCAAAAGAAACGGGCTTTTATCAACCTATTATTATTGCAAGAAAATAACTAAAAAGGCTAACGGAGTTCCGTTAGCCTTTAATTTTACTTAAAATCTCTATTAAATTATTCGTTTACAACTTGTTTTAAGACCTTAGAAACGAGTTAGGCAACTTTTAATTTTTAATAAAGCGTTAGTTTGGGTATTAGACAAGGCTCTCGAAGTTGATAAGCAGAGATAGACCTTGTTGGTCATCGAAGTTTATCAACTGAGAAGAAACGAAGTATAATGCCCGAAATAACGGTTTAGAACGCAAGGTCGCCTTCTAAGAACACCTTTTTAACATTAAAGGCGTTGTCTACTAAGATAATATCGGCAACCTTGCCTACTTCGATTGAGCCGTAGTCTTTATCAATACCGATAAGTTTAGCAGGGTTCAAACTTGCCATACGAACTACTTGGCACATACCGTAAGGCGTGTAAGACATAACGTTTCTACAAGCCCCGTCAAGCGTTAAGTGGCTACCTGCAAGCCTACCGCTCGGATCGTAGTTAAGGTCGGGGCCCCACATAATGCCGGCGGACTCGTCGTTCTTATAATCGCCCGTTGACGGATAACTATCGGTAATTAAAATGCATTTTTCATAGCCTTTTGCACGAATAACCGAACGAATAGTATATGGCGCTAAGTGAATACCCGTTTGGTCGCAGATAAGTTCGGCGTAGATATCGGGGTTAGATAAGGTGTAATCGTCACACCCAGCGCCGTGGCGCGCTTGGTTGATTTTAGGCGCTTTGCCACCGTCACCCCAGTGGGTTTGAACTTTAACGCCCAAGTCTACTATCGCTTCGCATTGATCAGCCGTTGCACCCGAATGACCAAAAGCAAAAATAGAATTCGGCTCTACGCTTTTAACGTAGTTAACAAACTCGAAAATACCTTTACGAGCAGGGTCTATCGCCCACACTTTAACGTATGATGCGATATTGTCAACGAGTTCTTTATATCTAGAAATATGTATATCGTCGTTCCACTTAAAAAGTTGCATGTTACTGCCCGACGCGCGCATATAAGGCGCTTCCATATATAAGCCCTTTATAATTCTGCCGTTACCCGATTTTGAAAACTCTTTAAGTTTTTTAGTGCCTTCAATCATTTCTTCGGCGCTCATAGTTTGGTAGTAAGTTGGAAGTACCGTAGTTTGCCCGTGTGATAAGAAGTGATTACAGCATTCTTCAGGATCGTCTAAGAAGAAGTTTTTAGCCGAGCCGTGGTTATGTATATCAATAAGACCAGGGCAAGCAAAAAGCCCGTTTCCGTCTATAATTTCAGCGCCTGCTGGAATTTCAACGTCATCTTTCTTGCCAACGTTTACAATGCGGTTTCCGTCTAAAACAAGCGCACCGTCAAAAATTATACCCTTTTCTAATACTACGTTAACGTTTACTATCGCTTTCATATTAACTCTCACTTATTTTCTAATATTTGATTATACTTAACGAATTTATCGTTATAAATTTTATTATTTACCATATTTGGCTCGACCGTTTTACCGCTAAACTCAAAGCGTTCAAAACTACCTTGTTCGCCCTTTTTAGCCACCGAATAAGCACCAAAACAGCACCCGTCCGCTTGCTCACTAAGATATAACTTTTCACCTAATACGTCAGAGAGAATTTGCATCCAAATTCTACTTCTAGTTGCGCCACCCGTAACTATTACGTTATTTATATTAAAGCCTGCGTTTTTGTACTTGGTTACAACTTCTTTAATTTCAAACGCAACGCCTTCCATAGTAGCCCTAAAAATATCGCCTTTTTCGTGCTTAAAGGACGCGCCTTCAATAGAATAATTAAGCCTATTTGCGCCACGATAACCCCCGTTACCAGAAATAAATGGATAAACCATTAAGTTATCGTCTATCGGGCGATTTTCAGCAAGTTCGTCAATTTCCTTATAAGGTATACCGTAATTATTTTTAGTCCACTCTAAAACGGTACCTGAACTTATTGCCGAAATAAAATAACCGTAGCCACCGTCCGGGTGCTTACGCCCTGCAAAAATACCTGACTTTTTATCTTGGTTTCTTGCAAAAACTACCCAAGTAGTACCCGTTGACACGATAAGGTCGTTATTAGAAAAATAGTTGGCGCCAAGGCTAGCCGCAAACTGGTCGTGAAGACCTGCGTATACCTTAATATCGCCGTATAGCCCCGTTTTTGACAAGAAATCATTACCCGCAACGCCTATAAAATCGCCTGCGGTTAAAATCTTGGGGAATAGGTTTTCTGAAATTCCAACAAGGTCTAAAAGCGCTTTGTTATAACAAACGTTATCGTTATCAAAAACGCCCATCATAGCGGCGCTAGTATAGTCGATAACCGCTTTTCCCGTAAGTTTATAATAGATATAGTCGGACGTTGAAAGTATAAGTTTAGTGTTTTTAATAACTTCGGGTTTATGCTTTTTGAACCATAAAATTTTAGCGATAACCGAGCCTGCGCCAAGCCTACCAGAAGATATTTTAGAAAACTCTTCTCTTAACTCCTCCGCCTCAACGCCAGCGCGTTTATCAAGCCAAGTTACGGCGTTGGTTAAAGGGATAAGTTCGCCGTTTTTATCCACGTCGCAAAAGGTAAAACTACCGCCTTGCGCGGATACCGATAGCCCCGCAATTTCACCCTTAAAATCAGCCGTAGCAAGTTTAACGGATTGAATTACCGCATCGTACCACGCCTCGGGCGATTGCTCGTAAATATTATCTTCTGGGGTTATAAGTCCGTAGCCTTGATAACCTTTACCTAAAACTTCACTATTTTCGTTAAAAAGTAAGGTTTTAGTTCCAGTAGTTCCTAAATCAATTCCTAAATAATGTTTCATAATTAAAATTTAACGTTAAATAAGTTTGCGGCGTTGTTACACATTATATCTTCAACGTCTTGCTTTGAAAGGGTTAACGCCTTAGCGCAGTCCTTAAACCCGCGGATAATTTCGTAGGTGAAGTTAGTAATATTACTTTCGTCACTCTCTCTCATATGTTCAGCGCCCGTTACGTCACCGTAAAGACCACGCGGAACTACGTTGATATAATACCCGTCTTCCGAAATTCTGTACATACGCATTTTAGCAATAGGAAGGTCAGTACCGAACATTACGCGCTTAGTGCCAACCGCTTCGATACACTTTTGAGTAGCGTAGCCGAGCGTGTTTGCCGAGAAGTCAAACATCATATTTTCGGTGTGTTTTAAGGTATCAAACGCGTTGCCAAGATCTTCGGGTGCATACGCTCTACCGATGTGCGCAACGATAAGTTTAACGTTAGGATATTTTTGCTCGATATCCATAAGCGTTTTAACGTTATCGGCATTTTTAAGCCTATCAGGTTTAGAAATATGAAGTGTTACCTTCCAACCGTATTTATCGGCTACTTTTAAGTGGCTTTCTGGCAAAAAGTCGTAAATACCAGCGTCACCACGAGCACAAACGTTTTGGTTGTTACAATACGGCTTTAAGCCTTGGAAACCGCCAGATAAAACTTGTTCTTCAACAAATTCCGCGCTATCGTCAGCATGCGTGCAAAAAAGCGCTGGATAGTTATACTCTTTTGCTACCTTTTTAATATAAGCGTTAGTTTTGTCAAGTATTGCGCTAGGCATACCGAATAAAACGGGAATAACGTTGTTATTTGGGAACAAATCTTTATAAGTTTGAACGATATCTTCTATCGTGTTATCAACCGCTACGCGACTTGGCCAGTAGATAGGCGTACCCGGTTTTAGCGGTTTTTTATCTTCCACGCGATAAACGTGGGTATGACAGTCTACTATATTTTTAGGTAAGAACTCTAAAAGTTCTTCTTCATAAACCTTTTTATCGTAATCAGTTCTTTCAAAACCAAACATATTACACCTTAGAATTTAATATTAAATAATTTTGCAGCGTTGTTGCACATTATATCTTCAACGTCTTGCTCTGATAAAGTAAGCGCCTTTGCACAGTCCTTAAATCCACGGATAATTTCGTAAGTGAAGTTAGAAATGGTTTCTTCATCACTCTCTCTCATATGTTCAGCGTCAGTCAAGTCGCCGTACATTCCGCGGGGAACAACGTTGATATAATACCCGTCTTCCGAAATTCTATACATGCGCATTTTAGCAATAGGAAGGTCAGTACCGAACATTACGCGCTTAGTTCCAACCGCTTCAATACACTTTTGCGTAGCGTAGCCAAGCGTGTTTGCCGAGAAGTCAAACAAAAGGTTTTGAGAGTGCTTTAAGGTGTCAAACGCGTTGCCAAGATCTTCGGGTGCGTACGCTCTACCGATATGCGCAACGATAACTTTGGCGTTAGGATATTTTTCATCAATTTCCATAAGCGTTTTTATGTTATCTTCATTTTTAAGCCTATCGGGTTTAGAGATATGAAGCATTACTTTCCAACCGTATTTATTTGCAAGTTCTAAGTGGCTTTTTGGAAGATAGTCGTAAATACCGGCTTGACTGCCGTTAACCTTTGTTTGGTTGTTAAGATACGGCTTTAAGCCTTGGAAACCACCCTTTATAACTTGTTCTTCAACGTATTCGGGCGACCAGTCTGCATGGTCGATAAGTAGTGCGGGATATCCGTACTTTTTAGAATTTTCAGCAGAGTAAGCGTTGATAGATTCGTAATTGCCCTTAGTGCAACCAAAGATTACGGGAACTACGTTGTTTTGTGGAAATAAATCTTTATACGTTTGAATAATATCTTCTATCGTGTTATCTTCCGCAACGCGCCTTGGCCAGTAGATAGGCGTTCCTGGGGGAAGTTGATCTTTATCTTCTTTTCTATAAACGTGAGTATGTACGTCAACTATATTTTTGGGTAAAAAGTCAACAAGTTCTTCTTCGTAAACTTTTTTGTCGTAATCGGTTCTTTCAAAACCAAACATAATAAAACTCCTTTTTATATAAATATTATATAAAGTATATACCAACCGCGCCTTAAAATCAACGATTTTACAAAAAAATAAATATTTGATTGTTCTAAACGGACAAAAGTTTAACTTTGTTTATATTTTTATATAAATTGTTAAAACTTTGCCGTTTTTTATTGATTTTTTTCGCCGTTAAAAGTATAATTGAGAAAAGGAGAAAATTTATGAGAAAAATTAGAACACCATTTTTTGAAATAGGCACTAAAAACTACATCTACGGTGATGATGTGTTAAAACTCGCTATGGCGGCGGACAAGATGGCTGAAAAGTACGATATTGACGTATTGTTCACCACCCCTTACGCAGACATTAGGCGCGTTGCTGAAAACACCAAAAACCTTATTATTATCGCACCTTATATGGATACTATTTATCCAGGTCGCGGTATGGCTTGCGTTTTACCTGAAAGTTTGAAAGCGGCAGGTGCTCACGGCGTTGTAGTTAACCACTGCGAAAAGCCTATGAGTTTACCCCAAATTAAAGACACTATTAAAAGAGCAAGAGAACTTGACTTTATAGTGTTTGCATGTGCTGACACTACCGCAGAAGCACAAGCACTTGCTCACTTAAAGCCCGACATTATTAACCCAGAACCCAGCGAACTTATCGGCGGTTCTGACGGTAAAGTTTCGGATATGAGTTACGTTAAAGACACGATTGACGCAATTCGTTCAATCGACCCTGACATCTACGTTGAACAAGCGGCTGGTATCACTAACGGCAAGCAAGTTTACGACTTTATTATGGCAGGTAGCGAAGGCGCGGGCGCGGCTTCGGGTATTGTAAACTCGAAAGATCCTATCGCAACGATGGAAGAAATGATTAAAGCAACCCGTCAAGCGGCGGACGATTTGAAAAAAAGGAGTTAATTTATGATTTATAAAAATAAAATTTCACTTCAATCTAACGACAAAGTCGTAACCTTTCACGACGTAACTAGTCAAGTTAAAGAAACGGTTGCAAAATCCGGCATTAAAAACGGTATCGTAGTTGTATACTCGCACCACACTACTTGTTCGGTTATCACCCAAGAGTGCGCGTTCGACTATTCTATGACGGGGCTTGAAACCTTACAACAAGATTTAGTTGACGTTATGGAAAAACTTTGCCCCACTTGTTCAAGAGAAGGCATTTATCTTCACCCCGGTCCAAAGGCGCTTAAATTTGCCGAAGAACACGGAGAAGACGCAAGAGGTTGCCACAACACTGAGGCTCACCTTATCTCGTCTATCATCGGCAGAAGCGTAACCGCCGTTATTGACGACGGGGTTATCGACCTTGGCGAATTCGGTTTTATCCACTTTATTGACTGGGATAAAACGAGAGCGAGAAAAAGAAGCGTTCAAATTATGGTTATCGGTGAATAATTATAAAATTAAAAGCACGGCTAAGCCGTGCTTTTTTCTTTTACGCAAATTCTACGTAATTACGCAAAGTAATTAAGTTATACTCGTTTTCTAAATCAAGGTCTACGTTCCAAAGGATTTCACCGTACATTGCTACTGAAAAGTTTATCTTATCTTCAAAAAGCCCCGCTTCTACGAGTGCCGTACAGTAAAAATTGCCACCGCGCTCGTCATATACGGTTTTTATAAGGTTTTTAACTTTTTCTTTATTAGTAGTCCAAAACGACTGTACCCACCGCCAAACGCGTTCTTGCTTTTCGTATCTATTTTTAATGGTTTTTTTGCTTGAAACGCCGATATTATAGGGGCCTATATGATGAGTAAACGCCTTCCAGTTAAGACAAGTAAAACCTTTGGTTACTAAGCCAAACTTATCGTTTTTTCCACGTAAAACCGCTATTTTTTTAGTAAACTCAACGGTTTTGTCGTAACCTTCTATATTGTTAGGCTGATAGGTAAAGGGAAAAGCGCCACAGTCTTCCCAAACTATTCTAACGCGCTCGTCAACCCCTTTAATTATATCAAGTTTGTTTTTAACCGACGTGGCGTGAAGCCCGAATTGAAGTTCAAGATTTGGATATTTTTCAAAAATTTTACTTGATACTTTGTTGACGAATTCGGTTGCAGTTTTTGCAATATCTTGCCCGTAAAAACTCTCTTCGTTGCTTTCGGTAAACGTTTGAAAGTAAATACCGCCTAAGCATATATCGCTATACGAGTTTTCAAACTCTTCGATAATACCGTCGATTTTCTCGTCTAACCCGTCGAGTTCAACGGGCTTGTTAAAGTTATATAGCCACGAATACCCCCACACGATTTTTACGTTTGAAGCGTTTGCGTATGCTAAAATTTCCTTAGCGTTTATAGGCAAAAACTCGTTCCACATAATAAGAGTGTTCATTTTGAGTTTTACCATATTGTCAATATAGCCTTTATAGTTATAAATTTCGTGCCCCCACGTCCAAAGCCCACGGTGTTTAATGGACGGTGCACTTTTCAACTTGAAATCGGGAAAATCTTCGTCATAAGAACGGCAATTTATAAAATCAATATCTACAAGGTATTTATTGTAAAAATCAACAACGCCGTATAAAACACCGGCATCGTCGTATCCTTCGATTGAAACCACACCGCCCTTTATCTCTATTAGATATTCCTCAGGCGTAGTTAAAACTTCGCTAGAATTTTCTTTGATATATAGGTTATCTTTTTTAGTTCCTATATATATCACTTTACACTTAGTTACGTCAACGGGCGCACCAACTTTATAAAAAGCGGGATATAAACCCGTGTAATCAAGAATAAACTCGGATAGCGTATCAATCGCCTTTTTTTGAATAGGCGTACTGTAATCTCCGTAAAAAACGATTGTGTTTTTCATAAAAAATACCCCCTTAGGTGATTTTATTGTATCACGGAATAAGGGGGTGTAATATATTTATTTTGACGACTATACTATTAAATTTTGACTTTATTTTTTATATTCGGAAGGCAAAATACCAAACTGTTTTTTGAAATATTTAGAATACGCCGTTGCACTTGAAAAGCCCACGTCGTACGCTATTTGAGTAATCGTTTTACCGCCTTCTTCTAAAAATTTACGCGATTTTGATATCCTATACGAGTTTAGATACGACGAAAAACTCATACCGAAATTCTTTTTGAAGTTTCTACAAAAATAACTTTGATTAAAACCTAGCGCACTAGATAAATCGTTTGACGAAATTTGCTCGGCATAATGATTTTCAACGTAGTTTATAACGTTAAAAACAAAGTCTTCATTTTTCGTAACAACGTTAGAGTTTACTATTAAATCGTTTTTAATAAGCGTTGAAAACACTAAGGTTATATAGGCGGGAACTTCCATTTGATACACCGCGTTCGGCGTTTCAGTTAAATTGTATATCCTTTCAAAATACTCGCTTAAAACGGGGTTATAAGGCGATTTTGCGGGTATTACACGGCTAACCGTTGCTATTTCAGACGATAGGCTTTTAGATAGGTTTTTATCGTTTATAAGCGAAACGTCAAAACAAATGCATTTGTGCTCGTACCTAAGCGCTTTATCAAACACTACGCCATGAACTTGCATGGGGCTAATAAACACCAAGTCGCCTTCACAAACTCTATACTCTTCACCGCTAATTTTAACGGTTGAATTACCACTTATTATTTTTAATATTTCAAATTCTAAGTGGTTGTGAGTTTCGGTATTGCAGTTTTTACTATGGCTTATTGCAACGGGCAAACTCTTGTATCTTAGCCTAAAAGAATTGTTAATCATTATACTATGCCGTTACTTTTGTAAAATCGGATTTAGGATGATTACAAAGCGGGCAAGTAAAATCGTCAGGCAATTCTTCAACTTCTTCTTCGTATCCGCAAATATTACATCTCCACACCGTTTTATTGACCTTTGCTTGCGGTTTAGGTTTAATGTTCTTGAAGTAATACGAATACGTTGCAGACGGGGTTGAAGATATATCAAACTCGTCAGTCACTTCGGCGATAAATAAGGTGTGAGTTCCAAGGTTGATAGAATTAACTACCTTACAACAAATTACGCTGTTTACACCTTCGGTTATATAATACACGCCGTTATTTGCCGTTTTGAAGGCGGAAAAAGTTTCAAACTTATCTACGTCACGTCCACTTTGAAAACCAAAGTGCTTAAACAAGTCGAACTTAGCGCTTTCAGATATTATTGAAACGTTAAACACACCGCTTTTTTTAATTTGGTCACACGTGTAGTTTTGATTGTTAACTGCAAGCGTGATTTGGTTAGGCGTTGTGGTTACTTGCATAGCGGTATTAGTTATGCAACCGTTTTGTTTGTTATCGTCTTTACTGGTTACGACGAATAAGCCGTAACTCAAATTTTTCATAGCGTTGCTCATAGAAAATCCTCCTACTAAATTTTATCATAAAAAATAATCTTGTCAATACAAATTAAAGTGAAAACTCAAACAATTAAGGCGTATCGTTAGCACTTAAACTTATTTTATTCGTCAATTAAACGATTTGCTAATTATTTTAATTGCGATATCGTTTATATGCGTATAATCAATACTCGAAAAAGTTGTTTTTTACACGGCAAATAATTAAAAATACCAACTCGTTTGAGTTGGTATTTATTTTTATAATTCGCTAGTTGCTATTGCTAAAAGTTTTGCAGAGTGCGTTAGTGATTTAATTTCGGCGTATTCGTCTGGCGAGTGAATTTTTCCACCTATAACGCCCATGCATTCAATACAAGGTATGCCGTAAGAAGTTATATCCGCCGCATCAGACGCGCCTTTATTTTTAACAGGCTCTAACTCTTGCATTCCATTACGCTTATATATTGCGTTAATTTTATCAAGCAAATCGTAATTTTTATCGCTTTTAACCATTGCAATTCTAAATCCCGTACGCTTAGCAACGGTTTTACAACCTTCAACGTAAACCTTGTTTGCTAAATCTTCGCAGAATTTAGTAATTTCATCAAGTTCATCAATGGTAGAAAATCTAAAATTTGCCTTAAATTCACAGTATCCGGGAACGGTGTTGGATACCGTGCCACCACTTATAACGCCAACGCTACACGTAATGCCGTCGTCTTGCTTGTACTTTTCAAGTTCTAATATTTTATAACACGCTTCGCGTATAGCACTCGCGCCCATAGTTGCACATCTTGACGAGTGCGCCTCAATACCCGTAATTTCAAACGTGTAAGTCGTAACGCCCTTTCTTTCCATACAAGCCTTGCCGTACGCCATACCTTCTAGATTGAAAAACGCAACCGCGTCTTTTGCTCTTTCGCCTATATATTTAATGCAACCTTTTTGGCTCATGCTATGCTCTTCGTCAGTTTGAAGAAGAAGTTGTAACGGGCGCTTTGTATAACCACATTTTATAAGTGCGTCAATCGCGAGCATACCTGCAACTACACCGCCTTTACAGTCGGTAACGCCAGGGCCGTAAATTTTATCTCCTTCAATTTTAACGGGCGGATATCCAAACGCGCCGATAGGGTGCACGGTATCTAAATGCCCTGAAAAACTAATAGGTCTTTCGTTGCTGTCTTGGTTTGCAGTTATAACTACAACGTCACCAGCAAATTCAAAGGGTTGAACTTCTACCTTGTACCCCCTATCCTTTGCCATTTTTGCAAAGTAGGAACTAACTCTGTCAACACCCTCTTTATACCTCGTTGGGCTTTCGATATTGCAAACGTCTTCCCAAACTTTAATGTATTCTTGCTCTAAACTATCAATAACTTCAAATAATTTATCTCTCATAATGTATACAATTATAATACGGCTTTTTAGAAAATGCAATTGAAATCTAAATTTTTTAATCAAATAATTATAAAATTATAAAAGGGTTGCCGTCCACGGCGAGTGATGAACCGTAGGTTCAAATTCTGTCACGTTAAAACAATTTTTATATTAATAAAAAAAAGAACAAGTCGTAACTTGTTCTTTTGGTCGGAGTGACAGGATTTGAACCTGCGGCCTCAACGTCCCGAACACCGTCGTAATTTTCAATTAACGTCAACCCTTAACAAGTTAAGGGTAAGACTTTATTTCAATTACTCCTTTTTCCCAAAAATTTTTTTATTCTAAAAATATTTTTGAGAACCCTATATTATTTAGCGCGCGACTTATCGGGGCGTTTTAAGCAAACTTTGTCAAACCAAAAAAAGCAAGGTGATAAAACACCTTGCTTTTTTTGGTCGGAGTGACAGGGGATTCCCCTGCTAGGGGAAATGTCCGCAAGGACAAAAGGGTTGCCGTCCACGGCGAGTGATGAACCGTAGGTTCAAATTCTTTCACGTCAAAATAATTTTTATATCAATAAAAAAAGAACAAGTCATAACTTGTTCTTTTGGTCGGAGTGACAGGATTTGAACCTGCGGCCTCAACGTCCCGAACGTCGCGCGCTACCAGCTGCGCTACACCCCGATACGAGTGTTATTGTAACACAATTTTTATAAAAACGCTACTTTTTTTATATACTTTTTCAAAATTAGTTTTTAACCAAAAAAGCAAGGCCGTATTAAACCTTGCTTTTTTACTTTTAATTTAATTAAAGCCCGATAAACGCACCGTTAGATTTTAATACGGTTTGTAGTTTTTTAACGTCTATCTCACGAACGGACGATTTATTTTTAACCGCTAACCCTATTGCCGTGCCTGCGGCTTCGCCGATATTGCAAACTGTACTCATAACCCTATAAGACGCTTGCGCTCCATGGTCTGACGATATACACCTACCCGCAACCAACATATTTTCTACCGTTTTTGGTATTAAACTGCGATATGGTATAGTGTAAAATTTACCTTCTGGAAAATAGTAATGGCTAGTTCCTGAACCTTCTGGGTTATGAATATCTATATCGTAATTACAAGCGGTAATAGCATCTTCAAAAATTGTAAAATTCCTACAATCTTTTTCAGTTAAAACGTAATCTCCCACTATTTGACGACTTTCACGTACACCTATCTCGTGCGCGGTCATCATTAAAAAGGCATTTTCAAACCCGCAGGCATGCTCTTTCATAAAGTCAAAAATCTCTTTAACTTGCTTACGCGCAATAATTTCCGCTTGGGTTACTTCAACTGCGTCAATAGGGCTAAATTTAACAACTCGCGTAGTATTGAAATTCAACACGTTAGGTATAGGCGTTTTGAACACTAAAATATCTTCACGCGGGTTGATAAACTTTCCTTCGTTAAACGCCTTAGTATACGCCTTAGAAAGATTATCCCGCCCTTTCATAAAACGCTCAACGTCAACGTTGCCAACTCTGAAACAAAGTGTCATCGGTTGGCAAAGGTTATCCCCTTCACGACCTAAAACGGTAGGAACGCCTGCTAAACTTGCAAGCATAGCGTCACCTGTTGCATCAATAAAATAATCGCCTTCTACCGTTACTTGACCACCCTTAGTTGCAAATGTTACAGATTTAATTTTACCGTTAACGTTTTCAACGCTTGATAGGTATGAATTAAACATAATATCAACGTCTGCATCAATCATCATGTCGTTGATTAAAAACTTTAAGTCTTCTTCTAAAAAACCCATACCTTTTATAGAACCGCGCTCTTTAAGTTTTTTATGAATTTCAAGGAAAATACCTTGCGATAAAAGAAGATATTCTTCGCCTATTTTAGTGCAAAACGGCATAAACGGATTAACTAAACTATTGACCGACGCACCGCCAAAACAGTTAGATTTGTCAACAATTAAAGTTTTTGCGCCAGACCTTGCAGATGCAAGCGCTGAACCTATCCCTGCAAAGCCACCGCCTACGACAACAACATCATACCTTTTCATAAAGATTAACTCCTTTGCGCAAAGTATTCAACGGCTTCCTTATACCCGTCAAACCCCTTGCCTACTATCGTTTTTTCAGCGTACTTAGATACGTAACTTAACTTTCTAAAATCTTCTCTTCCGTTTATATCGGTTAAATGAACTTCAACCGTGAGTAGTCCTACCGATTTGAGCGCGTCAAGTATCGCTATGCTCGTGTGCGTATATGCACCTGCGTTTATGATAATACCGTCGTACTTTTTATACGCTTGCTGTATAAGATACACTAATCTTCCTTCATAGTTTGACTGCAAAACGTCAACCTTAACGCCGTTATCTTTGCCCGCTTGCTTGATAAACTTTACAAGCGCTTTATAGTCCTTTTTGCCGTAAAGTTCGGGCTCGCGAACTCCTAACATATTAAGATTAGGTCCATTTAGAACGAGTAGTTTCATATCCTTTAATACTCTCCTTTATAGTAGTTTCTATATCGCCGTTATTGTCAATACAAATATCGGCGGTTTCGTATAGCGGTTTTCTCTCTTCAAAAAGTTTTTTAGCGCCTAGTTTTTGCGAAAGCGGTCTACCCTTGCTTTCAAGTAACGCTAAATCTCTTTTTATATATATCGTAACCGAATTAAGTGACAAAAGCCTTCTATTTTCTTCGCTTAAAATTGCGCCACCGCCAAGCGATATCACCGCACCCGTTTTAAGTAGAACGGTTTTTAGCGTTTGAGTTTCAATTTTTCTAAACTCTAACTCACCGCTTTCGGTAATGATTTTAGACGGGGTTTTCCCAGTAATTTTCGTGATTTCATCATCTAAATCGACAAACTCTTTCCCTAAACTTTTTGCAAGTTTTTTACCTATCGTGGACTTGCCACACCCCGGCATACCCGTAAGCGCGATATTTAGTTTACTTTCGCTTATTTTAGAAATGATATTTTCAGTTTCCGTTTCGGTATGCGTCTTAGAAAGCCAAATATCTTGTGCTAAAAGCGCTTGTTCAACGAGCATAGGTAAGCCGTTTGAACTCTTTATATTAAGCCTATTTGCAGTTTTTATAAGCAAGGTTTTTTGCGGGTTGTAAATTAGGTCGAAAACGAATTCTAAACTTGAAAACTTTTGCAAATCTACGGGGCAATCGTCAATTAGCGGATACATACCTACGGGAGTTGCGTTTATAATTACTTGCGCGTTTATATCGTAGCAGTTTTGGTAATTTATTTCGCCCGCTCGACTAACGAAAAAGTATTTTGCGCCCTGCTTTTTACAAACGTATTCTACCGCCTTACTAGCACCGCCCGTACCTAAAATTAAAACCGTTTTACCGTTTAACGACACACCTTTTCGTTTAAGGGTATAAAGTATTCCGCCAACGTCGGTATTATACCCTAAAAGTTTGCCGTTTTTATTAAGAACGGTATTTACTGCGCCCATTTCTTTGGCTTCAACGGAAACTTCGTGCAAAAAGGGCAAAACGTCCTTTTTATACGGAATAGTTACGTTATAGCCGTGATACGACGAGTTTTCAATAAAATCTCCAACACCGCAACGAACGATTTCTTTTAAGGTATAATCAAGCCCGCAAAGGCTATGAATTTCTTTTGAGTAACTGTGCGAAAGTTTTTCGCCTATCAAACAAAATTTCATACGTTTTCTTTATAAGTTCCAAGAAGAACGAATTTATCCGAACCGTTGTCGAGTTCGGCGATTAAGTTTCTTACTTGCGGGTCTAAGATATCGCCTTCGAAATCGAAATAGAACATAAACTCGAAATCCGAGCCTTCTATCGGGCGCGACTCAATTTTAGTAAGGTTGAGCCCGAAAGCGTAGAAACGGCTAACTATTTTATTGAGCGAGCCGGGGGTATGAGCCAAACTCGTCATAATACTGATTTTATCAGCCCCTTTATAAACGCGCAAATCTTTGGTTATACAAATAAAGCGAGTAAAATTCTTTTCGCTATCTTGAACTCTCGGCTCTAAAATTTTAAGATTATACGCGTTAGCACACTCTTTCGAGCAAAGTACCGCCACCGTTTTATCGTCACCTTCGGCAACTTTTTTAGCGCCAACTGCGGTGTTTTCAACGCTTTCCGTTTTAACGTTTAACTTCTTTATATACTCAGAGCATTGTGTAAGCGCTTGGGGGTGAGAAATTACAGTTTTAATATCTTTAAGTTCAGTTCCGCATTTTACGGCTAAGCAATGGTCAATTTGAATTTTTACGCTTTTTACGATATGGAAATCGTATTTTTTCATAAGGTCGTAAACTTCCGAAACCGAGCCTGCGGTACTGTTTTCAATAGGAAGTACTCCGTATTCGCAAAGCCCCTTTTCAACCGCGTTGAAAACGCCTTCAAAGGTTTTGAAATAAGTAATATCCGATATAGGAAAGATTTTTTCAGCCGCTTTACCGCTGTTTGCACCGTACACGCCTTGGCACGCAACAGTCCCGTCGACAGGGAATTCTTTAAGCGGATTTTTAATAATTTCGTCAAGTTCTTTTTTCACGGGTGAAACGGTTTCAACGAACTTGCTTTGATAGGCTTTGCTAGCGTAAAAAATAGTATCGTATAACTCTTTTACGTAAAGCCTAATATCTTCTGGGCATTTTTGCGAAAGCCTATAAACGATTTCTTTTTCCCTTTTTCCGTCGTGAACTGCTTTTTCTGTTTTCGCTTTTATAACGCCAACTTGTTTAGAAAGCGCCATACGCTCTTTGTAAAGTTCGATAAGTTGATCGTCAATTTGGTCAATTTTTTCTCTTATTTCAATTAAATTATTCATAATACCTCGTCAAGTAATGCTATTGCAACCGCACTTTCTATGCACGGAACTGCTCTTACTGCAACGCAAGCGTCGTGCCTGCCTTTAATTTTTATTTTTACGTTTTCCTTATTTACAAGGTCTATCGTGTTTTGCTCTATCTGTATAGACGGCGTTGGTTTTAACGCAACGCGCATCGTTAAGTTAAACCCGTTAGATATACCGCCGTTTATTCCGCCGTTATTGTTAGTTTTGAGTTTTACCGTATCCCCGTCGTAATAAAGTTCGTCATTAACCACGCTACCACGACTTTTTGCCATTTCAAACCCCGAGCCAAACTCAACGCCTTTAACCGCTGGAACTGAAAATAGTAGCGACGAAAGTTTACCTTCTAACCCTTCGAATAAGTTATCTCCAACGCCTGCGGGCATACCGCATACCACCGTTTCGATAACACCGCCAACGCTATCGCCTTGCAATCTTGCACTCTCAATTTCTAAAAGCATTTCGTCCTTTTTATCAATGGACGGAAAACCGCAAGTTAACGATACGATTTTATCGTAATCGATATCCCCGTCACGATACGACGCGCCTTGAACGCCACCCACCGCTTGAAGATAACTTGCAATTTTTACGCCTTTTTTTTCAAGGTACTGTTTGCAAAGCCCACCTAGTACGCAGTAAACGGCAGTTAGCCTTGCCGAAAATCTACCGCCACCTGAAAAGTCAAGCGCACCGTCTTTTAAGTGCCAGGCATAATCGGCGTGTGACGGCCTAGGTTTACCGTATAAATCGCTATAATCTTTACTTTTTACGTTGTTGTTTTTGATAATTACTTCAAAATCACCGTTAATAACACCGTCTTTTACGTTTATAAATTCTGGCTCGTCCGCCTCTATTCTCGGTGTTGAAAAGGAAGAACTACTTGCCTTTCGCCTTGCTAAAAACTTTGTAAGTTCATCTTTATCAAACGAAAAGTTAGGAAAGCCTTTTACCTTTAACTTCATTTCGGGAGAGTGAGATTCGCCAACTATTTCAATAATTAAGTTTTTACCTTGTAGTTTCGACATTGACGTTTCCTCCCACCTTTTTATAGTCTTTGACGAAATCGGGATAAGATTTAGTTATCGCCTCGCCACCGAGCACCAAACTATCTTGACTTGCGTTTCCTGCCATTATAACCGCAGACATTACCGTTCTATGGTCGTTACCGCCGTTTATTTGAGCGCCCGTAGGCTTTCCCCCAACGATTTCAATCGAGTTATTTATATATTTTGCAGTTATATTACACGCGGTTAACCCGTCTATTACCGCTTTTATTCTATCACTTTCTTTAAGGCGCAAGCGGTCAACCCCTAAAATGCGGGTAGTTCCACTAGCATACGACGCTACTACCGAAACTATTTGAACTAGATCTGGAACGTCTTCCATATCAACGGTTATTCCGCTTAGTCTTTTAGCGTTTACGGTTACCGAATTTTTATTTTCAATAACTTCCGCGCCAAAAGATTTTAGTATATCTATTATCTTTTTATCGCCTTGAACGGAACTTAAATTAAGCCCGTTTACCGTTACTCTACCACCTATCGCGCCTGCTGACAGTAAAAACGACGCGCCCGACCAGTCGCCTTCGACCGTGAACTCAGTTTTCGTGGCATTGTAACCGCCTTTTATTTTGTAGCCGTTTTGGGTTTTTGTAAACTCTACGCCAAAGTCTTTTAGTACGGATAGAGTTATATCAACGTACGGCTGTGAAACGAGCGTTCCGTCTACTATAATTTCGCTCTCCCCGTCAACGTAAGACAGTGCAAGAAGTAGCCCCGTGATATACTGAGAACTAATCCCCCCGTCTATATAATATTTACCGCTACTTAGTTTTCCGTTTACCGTTAGCCCTATAATTTCCGCGCCGTTTTCGTTAAGCGCGGTGGTCAGTTCCTTAATAGGTCTTTCAAGTAGCCTTTTAGCACCCGTAAATTCAGCCTTTACGCCAAGCGCCGATACTACTGGAATTAAAAACCTTAGCGAAGAACCGCTTTCCTTACAGTCGATAACGACTTTTTCTTTTGGAAGTTCCCCGCGTTTTATAACCACCTTACCGTCTATTACTTTTACGCTTGCGCCAAGCGTTTTTAGGGCGTTTAAGGTAACGGTAGCGTCAACTGACGAGCCTACGTTAAAAACGTTAATTTCTTTCCCCGATAAAAACGCCGAAATTAAAATTCTATGCGCAAACGACTTAGATGACGGAGCGTTTATCTCGCCTTTTATTATAGACGGTTTTACTCTAATATCAAAGCGCTCCATCACAAACTCCCTATAACGTCGCTAAATAAAACTTTTTTAATAAGCGGTTTTGCAAAGCCCTTAGAAAAAACGAAATTCACGGTGTCACCGTCCGCCTTTTTATCTGATTTCATAACGGATAAAATTTCTTCTTTTGAAAAATCTACGCTAAGTTCAACGCCCGAAAGTTTAAGAAATTCTATCGCCCTATTTTTATCTTCTTCACTCATAAAACCGAGCCTATAAGACGATTTTACCGCATAATACATACCTTTAATAACGCACTCACCGTGCGATAAAGAATAGTTATATAACTTTTCAATAGCGTGCCCTACGGTGTGACCGAAGTTAAGTAGCATTCTGTCACCGCTTTCTAGTTCGTCACGCTCGACGATATCTCTTTTTATCTCTAACGATTTTACTATTAAATCAAAATAATCAATATTTTCTATATCGCTTGGGGTAATACGGTTGTCGATAAACGCGTACTTCATTATCTCGCCAAGTCCACTAGTTAACTCGCGTTTATTAAGGGTTTTAATAAGGTTGACGTTTATATACACAGCGTCAGGCTGAAAGAACGTACCAAGTAGGTTTTTGCCCGCATCTAAATCAATACCCGTTTTACCGCCTACGGAACTGTCTACCATAGAAAGAAGTGACGTTGGAATTGCAACGTATCCTATACCGCGCATATACGTTGACGCGATAAACGCCGATAAATCACCAACTACGCCACCGCCAAGCCCTATCACGGTTGACTTTCTTGAAAGCCCTGACTTTGCAAGCGCGTTTACAAGGCTAATATAGGTTTGGGCGTTTTTACTTTCTTCACCCGCTTTTATTACGAATTTATATACCTTTTTACCTTCAAGTAGACTTTCTATCTCGCTATAATATAAAGGTTCTACGTTATCGTCGGTAATAACGGCTACGGTATCTCCTTTTATCAATGGAAGAACTTGGGTTTTGAAACTTTCAAAACCGTAATCAACCGTTATTTCGTATTTTTTTGATGCGTTTACTTTTATTGTTTTCATTTTTTGTTTTTCGTATCTATTAAAAGTTTTCTCTCGTTGCCTTCGCTAAGTAGTTTTTCAAGTTCTACTCTATCGCCGTTTTTTAAGGCAACACTATATTTTTGTAAATTTTCAATAAACTCGTCAAGTTCTTTTGACAAGTTGTCCCCGTTTTCTATCATAAGTTCAGACCACATCTTAGGGTTAAGCCTTGCTACGCGCGTTAAGTCTTTGTAACTTCCCGCCGAATAGCCAAAGTGTTCGCTTGCGATTTCGTTTTTGATAAACGCGTTTGAAACTATATGGCAAAGTTGTGACGTAAAGGCTATTGCCCTATCGTGATACTCAGGCGTTGTAATAACTACTTCTGAAAAACCTAGCGTTAGGTAAAACGCTTTAATTTTTTCAAGAGTAAAAATATCAGCGTTGACGTTAGTTAGTATCATTGACGCTTTTTCAAAAAGCCCCGAAACCGATCTATCTATCCCCGAAAACTCTCTACCCGCCATCGGGTGACCGCCAACGAAGATAAGGTTTGGATATTTTTTAGAAAGTTCTTTCATTTCCGCCATAGTTTTGCGCTTGATACCGCAAAAGTCGGTTATCACCGCCCCGTCTTTAAGAAGGGGTAAAAACCTTTCTATCGACGATAAGAACGAACTAGGATATAGCGACACGATAAGCATATCAATATCTTTTGCGGTAGTTTCGTCAAGCGGAGCGTTAATAGCGCCGAGCATATCCGCCTTTAACATAACCGTTTCTTGATTATCGTAGCCGAAAACTTCGTGCCCACCTATTTTTTTAAGGGTTTTGCCAAGGCTACCGCCCATAAGCCCTAACCCGATAATTCCTATTTTCATAAATCTCTGTGCTTATCGACAAGCGGAAGCATAACGTCAATACTTTTAACGATATCGTCAAACTGGTCGGGGGTTATCGACTGCGCCCCGTCACAAAGTGCGTTTTTGGGGTCGTTATGAACTTCTATCATAAGACCGTGCGCCCCTGAGCCAACTGACGCAAGCGACAACGGTTTTACAAGCCTTGATAGCCCCGACGCGTGCGACGGATCAACCACAACCGGTAAATGCGTAAGTTCTTTAAGAAGGGGAATTGCCGATAAGTCAAGCGTGTTTCTCGTGTACGGCTCGAAAGTTCTTATACCCCTTTCACATAAAATGATATCTTTACCACCTTCACTCATAATGTATTCGGCACTCATAAGCCACTCTTGAATAGTGTTTGCCAAACCGCGCTTTAATAAAACGGGTTTTTTAGTTTTACCAACTTCTTTCAAGAGTTCAAAGTTTTGCATATCGCGCGCACCTATTTGAATAACGTCAACGTCCTTAAACTGGTCGATATGGTTAACGCTCATAATCTCGGTAACGATAGGCATACCCGTTTCTTCTTTGGCTTTAAGAAGAAGTTGTAGCCCCGCCTCTCTTAGACCTTGGAAAGCATACGGCGAAGTTCTAGGCTTATACGCACCACCGCGAAGCACGGTTGCGCCCGCTTTTTTAACCGCCCAAGCAACGTCAATTATCTGTTTTTCAGTTTCAACCGAACACGGCCCTGCTATAATTTGGAAGTTATCTCCACCGAATTTATGACCGCCTATATCTACGATAGTATCGTCGGGGTGGAATTTACGGTTTGCACACTTAAAAGGCTCTTGAATACGCTTGACGTTTTCAACGATATCAAGCGACCTAACAAGGTCAATATCGATTTTACTAGTATCGCCTACTAGCCCTAAAATGGTCGAGTGTTGACCGTTACTTATATCGACTTCTAAGCCCTGACCTTTAATCCATTTAATTAAGTTGTTAATTTGTTTTTCTTCGTGTTCCTTTTTAACGATAATAATCATGTTGCACCTTCTAAAATAAAAAAACCGAACTAAAAAGTTCGGTCATTTTCAATAAAAAATCCTTTTTTAAGTACGCAAAAAAATAACCGATATTAAAAATATGGCTTCATAAAGTAATATGCAAAATAAAAGGCAAATACGTTATTTTTCATTTTTTTGCTCCTAACACAATAAATTTTACGCTTTTAGATTTTGTTTGTCAAGATATTTAGCGTTTTTTTTGATAAAATATTGAAAAATTTTAACCGCTGTGTTATAATCAATTATAATTTTTGGAGAACGATATGATAAACGAAAAAATGTACGCGCTAGGCTCTACGCGTTCTAAAATTAGAGAACTTTTCGAATACGGTAAAGAACTTTCTAAAAAAATAGGTGCTGAAAACGTTTTCGACTATACGCTTGGTAATCCTAGCGTTCCCTGCCCTGAAAAAGTTACTAAAACTATTATTAGCGAAGTTCAAAACCCGTCTATTCACGGCTATACTTCCGCCCAAGGTGATTTGGGTGCTAGAAAGGCTATTTGCGACTATAACTTTAATCGCTACGGCTTTTCTCTTTCGCCCGACCTTACTTATTTAACTTGCGGTGCTGCCGCTGGGCTTGCAATAACCTTGCGCGCGCTTATCTCGTCGCCTAGCGATAAGGTTTTAACGTTTGCACCCTTTTTCCCAGAGTACAAGGTGTTTACCGAAAACGCAGGCGGTAGTTTGATATACGCAAAGTGTGACGAAAGTACTTTCGATATAGATTTTAACGCCTTTGAACTAGCAATCAACCCCGACGTGCAAGCCGTTATTATAAATAGCCCCAACAACCCGTCCGGCACGGTGTATAGTGAAGATAGTATAGTTAAACTTTCTAAAATTCTAAGTGCTAAGCAAACTGAGTACGGGCACGCTATTTATCTAATTTGTGACGAACCGTATCGTGAAATTTTGTTCGACGGTGCAGTTTGCCCGTTTATTCCAAAGTATTATGATAATACGGTAGTTTGTTATTCTTACAGCAAAGCGCTTTCTATCCCCGGTGAAAGAATAGGTTACGTATCCGTTTCCAAAAAGGCGGAAAACGCTCAAAAACTCTACCTTGCTATTGCTGGCGCTGGAAGAAGTTTAGGTTACGTGTGCGCCCCGTCGCTTTTTCAAAAGGTTATTGAAAAGTGTGTTGATAGCGTTTCAGACTCAACGGTATATAAAGACAATCGCGATTTATTAGTTTCAAACCTTACGCGTTTAGGTTTTACTTGCGTTAACCCAAAAGGCGCGTTCTACGTGTTTATGAAGTCACCCGTACCTAGCGCTAACGAGTTTTGTGACGTTTGTAAAACCTACGGGCTACTCGTAGTCCCGTCCGACTCGTTTGGAATAGATGGCTACGTAAGGCTTGCAACCTGCGTTAGTACCGACCTTATTAAACGGTCTATCCCCACGCTTGAAAAAATTGCAAAACTATATAACTTATAAAAAAACCGTGCCAGATGGCACGGTTTTTAACTTTTAATAAGGTCAATAAATTCACGGCTCGTCATACCCAAGATAAATGCTGATATATCTATATTTTTAATATCTTCTATCAAGGTGTTTTCAAGCGTGCGCTCTAAAACGGCAACGTCCTTTTCACCAAAAAAATCACCGGTTATTTTTAGTGATTTTATCATTTCGTTTTCAAGGTTTAACGTCAACTCAACCTTGCCAAAATCATAGCGTTTTGCCACCGTTTTTTGGTAAGACGATACCATCGGTTTTTCAGGAAATATCCACTCATAGGACGAATTTCTCGCATATAGCCTATCAATATCTTGGCTTTTAGGCGGTGAAATAACTTCGGCGTTAAACTCCGTTATTATTTGGTTTTTAATGGCGTTTATAAAGTCTGAAACCGAGTTTATTGAAGACAGTTCACAAACGTTTATAACGCGTTTTTTAACCGACTTTACCGCCTTAGATTTAAGTTTATCTCTATCGGGCGTGAGCACTTTTGACATAAAGTCTAAATCACTACTAAAAAGTAGCGTGCCGTGATGCAAAACGCGATTTCCCACCCTATGCTGAGCGCTACCTGAAATTTTAAGACCGCTTTCGGTTTCTAAATCGTTTCTGCCTGATAGTTTAACGTTAACGCCTAGCGTTTTAAGTGCTTTTATTATCGGCTTTGTAAAGTACTCAAAATCGATACCGTCTGTTTTCGAGTTGGGGTTTATAAAAGAATAGTTTACGTTGCCAAGGTCGTGATAGACTGCACCACCACCCGTTATGCGCCTTGCAAGATATACGCCGTATTTATCTAAAACTGCTCTATCAACTTCGGCGTGAGCGTTTTGGTTTTTGCCTATAACCACCGTTTTATCGTTTTGCCACAGCATAAAAACGCAGTCACTCGCGGTATTAAATAAATACTCTTCAACTGCTAAATTGTAATATGGATTTGTGGTTGATAAAACTAAAAACTTCATAATTTTTTAATAAAGCGGAAGTGATTTCACTTCCGCTTTTTTAATTGTTTTTTATTGCCTATACTAACTAGTATTTTAAGACGTTAGTTGCAAGTATAAATTAGTATAAAGAGTTAGAAACAAGTTAGACCAAGTTAAATTGACTAACTAAAAGTCTATATAAGCAACGTTTTAAGACGTTAGTAGCAAGTATAAATTAGTATAAAGAGTTAGAAACAAGTTAGACTAAGTTAAATTGACTTTCTAAAAGCATATAATAACTAGTATTTTAAGACGTTAGTTGCAAGCAAGACAAGGCTCGCCTAGACGAGTGGTTACAATAGACCTTTTTGGTCATTGTAGACACTCGGCAACGGCAGAAACGCAGTATTTGCGCCGCAAATAACGGATTAAAAATTATAAGCCTTTCTTCGAGCGATCAATCTTCTCAATATCAGTAAAGTTATTGGTAGGAACGTGACCTGGAAGTGGCATAATTTTTTCGTGGAGCGCGTCGATAATCCAGTCGGGTTGAGGGAAGAAACTCTTTTCAAGTTCGAAAGCAGGAGTAATCCAGTTTCTTGAACCAACGACAACGGCAGGACCGTCAAGATAATCAAAGCACATTTCGGTAATGTTAGACGCCATATCTCTCATAACAGAGTTTCTTTCGCAAGCATCACCAACGAATAATACCTTACCAGTCTTCTTAACCGATTCAACAACTTTTTCGTAGTTGAACGGAACGATAGATCTAGCATCGATAACTTCCGCAGATACACCGTATTTTTCTTGTAAGATTTTTGCTGCTTCAAGCGCTCTATAGAGAACTGCACCAATAGTTACGATAGTAACGTCACTACCCTTTCTCTTGATATCGGGTTCGCCGAACGGAATTTCGTAGTGACCTTCTGGTACACCGCCTTCCATAAATTCTTCGCCGATACCGTAAATTCTTTGAGATTCAAAGAATACAACGGGGTCAGTGCCTTCGAGTGCGCTAGTCATTAAGCCCTTAGCGTCAGCCGGGGTTGACGGGAATACGACTTTAAGACCGGGGATATGCGAGCAAAGCGCAGTCCAGTCTTGCGAGTGTTGAGCACCGTACTTAGAACCAACCGATACACGAAGTACGATAGGCATTTTAAGAATACCTGCCGACATTGCTTGCCATTTAGCCATTTGGTTAAAGATTTCGTCACCAGCGCAACCGATAAAGTCAGCGTACATAAGTTCAACTATTGCTCTACCACCGCACATAGCGTAACCAACTGCCGAGCCAACGATAGCCGATTCAGAGATAGGCGAGTTGAAGAATCTGTGATAAGGAACGGCTTCGGTCATCTTCTTGTAAACGCCGAACGCACCACCCCAGTCACGGTTATCTTCACCGTACGCGATAAGCGTAGGATCGTCGTAGAACTTATCGATAATAGGTTCAAACAAGCCGTCGCAAATGTTGTACATTTTCATCTTAGAAACAGGCTTGCCGTTCTTATCGGTAGCGGTACGAGTTTTGCCCTTAATTTCTTTAACACGGGGGCATTCTTCCTTAGGCATAAGCATTTCTGCTTCGCGAGTAGGATCTAAACTCTTAACCTTTTGGTTAGAGAACATAATCGAAGAAATAGCGTCAGGCTCTTTGTTAAGGTCCATACGCGGAGAAACTTCATCGTTGATAGCAAGTTTCATAACTTCGGTCATGCGGTTAGTGATTTCTTCGTGAATTTTAAGGAAATCTTCTTCTTTCGCAACGCCACCCATAATGAGTTTGGTCTTGAATTTTAAGATAGGATCTGCATTCTTCCATGCTTCGATTTCCTCAGCGGTACGATAGGTAGACGAGTCAGACGGAGAGTGACCAGATACACGGTAGGTAACCACGTCTAAAAGCGCAGGGCCTTTGCCTTGTAAAAGGAGTTCTTTCTTTCTCTTAACAGCGTCAGCCACTGCTAAGGGGTCATAACCGTTTACGCGTTCAGCATGCATTTGGCTGGGGTTGAAACCTGCGCCAAGTCTTGCAGCCATATCAAAGCCCATGGTTTCACCACGAGTTTGACCGCCCATACCGTAGTGGTTGTTGAATACGTTGAAAAGTATCGGCATACCACCGTCTTCAAACTTACCGTCCATACCCCAAAGTTTGGTAATTTGGTCCATAGACGCAAAGTTCATTGATTCTAAAACCGGGCCTCTACCCGTAGCACCGTCACCAAAGTTAGATACTACGATACCGGGTTTGTGGTTAGAACGCTTATAAAGTGCAGCACCGAGTGCGATAGGACCGCTCGCGCCTACGATAGCGTTGTTGGGCATTAAGCCGAAAGGTATGAAGAAAGCGTGCATCGAACCGCCAAGACCGCGGTTGAAACCGGTTTTTCTTGCAAAGATTTCAGCAAGTGCGCCGTATAAAAGGAAGTTGATAGCAAGTTCTTTAATAGAGCCTGCTTTCATATGTTTTTCAACTACTGATAAAACTGCACCGTCAAGGAACTCTTTCATAATGTCGTAAAGTTCTTTGTCGTCAAGTTTTTCGATAGAAGATAAACCTTTTGCGAGAATTTCGCCGTGGCTACGGTGAGAACCGAAAGAAAGGTCGTTAATATCTAAGTGATAAGCCTCGCCTACTGCCGACGCTTCTTGACCGATAGAAAGGTGAGCGGGACCGGGGTTGTTGTATTTAACGCCGTTGTATTCGCTTTTAACCTTAACTTCGTTAAGCATGGTTTCGAACTCACGAATAATAGCCATATCGCGGTATACGCGGAGCATATCTTCTTTCGAGTAGATTTTTAATTCTTCTTTAATGGTTTTGTTGTATTGACATACGGGGATGTCTTCAAAGTGGATGTAACCCGCATCAAACGCCTTGGCGGGATCAACGTACTGACTCTTTGGCATAATAATTCTCCTTTATTTATTAAATTAAGAACATTGATTCTCTAATTACTTCACAAACGGTGGGGTGCGGGAATACGAGTTTCTGAACGTCAGTCACTCTCATTTCCGTTTCAACCATCATAGCAGCGCCGTAAATCATTTCAGACGCGTAACTTCCATAAACGTGAAGACCTACGATATTGTTGTGCTTTTTATCAGTTATAACTTTAAGCACACCGTTGCCGTGTTCGTTTTCAGCAATATAGCGACCGCTATATTTTAGAGTTACCGTTTGAACGTTTACGTCAAGCCCCTTTTCTTTTGCAGATTCGGTAGTTTCGCCTACGCCTGCAACTTCGGGGTTGGTGTATATAACAGACGGAATTGAATTGTAGTTAATTCTGTCTTTCTTGCCTAAAATGTTGTTGATGCAAACTTCGCCTTCGCGGTATGCGGTGTGAGCAAGCATCGACTTACCGTTTACGTCACCAGCAGCCCAAACGCCAGGAACGTTGGTCTTGCCGTATTCGTTGGTAACGATTGCGCCTCTTTCAAGTTTTAAGCCGATATTTTCACAGCCTATACCTTGCGTTCTTGCACGGCGACCGATAGATACGAGTGCGTAGTCAGACTTAATAGTGGTAACCTTACCGTCTTTTTCATAAGAAACGGCGTTGTCTTTAATAGAAACTACCTTAGCGCCGAGAATAAATTCTACACCGCGTGATGCGTATTCTTTTTGAAGCATAGTAGAAATTTCTCTATCAACGGGGCCTGCGATGTGATCCATCATTTCAACTACGTAAACTTTCGAGCCTACGCTATTGAAGTAAGACGCCATTTCAAGACCTATAACGCCACCGCCTACGATAACGATATCTTTGGGAATTTGTTTAAGGTCTAAAACTTCGCGGTTAGTAAGCGCGTAACCTGATTTAAGGCTATCTTGAAGCCCGTCAATCGGGGGAAGTGCCGGCGAAGAACCCGTGCAGATAAGAATTTGCTTACCTACGTATTCTTTATCGCCTGCCACGATTACGAAACCTTCTTCGTTTCTTTCTTTAATGGTTGCTTGAGCGTTAACGACTTCAACGCCCGCTTTTTTAAGTTTTGCACCAACGCCCGAAACGAGTTGCTTTATAACTTTGTTTTTTCTTTCAATTACGAAAGAGTGATCGATTTCCGCACTGCCGAACTTAACGCCGTAGTCTTGGCTATGTTTAGCGTAGTCGTAAATCTTTGCCGAGTAAAGTAAGGTTTTGGTGGGGATACAACCTTCGTTAAGGCAAACGCCACCAAGCGCTCTTTCCTCGATAACGAGTGTTTTAAGTTTTGCGTGACCAGCGTGTTCCGCAGCGTTATAACCAGCAGGACCACCGCCTAAAATAATTAAATCGTACATAAATTCCTCCGAAATTATTTAGTGAGTAAAAGGTCGAAATTTTCAAGTGCGTTGCATACTTCTTTTAAGAATTTTGCAGCAGGCGCACCGTCAAGCGCTCTGTGGTCGAACGTAAGCGATAAGCCCATTGCAGGATACGAAACGTCTTGACCGTTAACTTGTTTGATTTTTCTAACGATGGTGCATACGCCTAAGATACCCGTTTGTGGTGGGTTGATAACCGGCGTGAACGACTCAACGCCAAGCGAACCAAGGTTAGTTACCGTGAACGATGCGTTCTTCAAAAGTTCAGGATTGATTTTACCGCTTTGTGCTTCTTTAATAACCGTTTTGGTTACCTTAGACATTTCGTTAAGCGAAAGTCTATCAGCATTAAATACGGTGGGAACGAGTAAGCCCCTTTCAGTATCAACCGCTACGCCAAGGTTAACGGAATTGAAATATCTCATCTTATCGTCAAGATAGTGAGCGTTAAGGTCTTTATGGTTTTTAAGTACGCGAGATACTGCAAATAAAACCATATCGTTAAGGGTTATGTTGTTAAGCCCCATAGCCTCTGCGCCTGCTTTGAGCGATGCGCGCATAGCCATAAGTTTAGTAGCGTCAAACGATGCGTTGAGCGTAAGTTGAGCCATAGTAGAAAGGCTAGCGTGCATAGATTTTGCAATAACCTTTCTGATGTTGGGAAGTTTAACGTCTTCATACTCGGGTGCGGGTACGGAAGATAAAACTTCTTCTGCGGTAAGGGGCTTGTTAAGGTCTTGTAAAACGACTTTACCGTTAATGCCCGAACCTTCAACGCTTTGAGTGTATTCTTGTTTAGCGGCAGGAGATACGGTTAAGCCCATATCAACGAGCCTTTGCACGTCTCTTTCAATAATTCTACCGTTAGGACCGGTAGGAACTGCCTTTAATAAATCAGCGTGAGTTTTGTCAGCCAAAATTCTCGCTCTTGGCGAAATTGAACCAACGCCAGAAGTTGCTTCAACCGAAACTGCGGTTTCTACTTTAACTTCTTTAACTTCTTCTTTCTTTTCTTCAACTGCGGTAGCGCTTTCTTCTTCCTTTTTGGGAACGAAAGCAGAAACGTCTTCCCCTTCTTCGCCGATTACTAAAACGTTTTCTAAGCAGGGAACGTCGTCGCCTTCTTCACGGAAAATCGCAAGGATTTTACCTGATACCGAAGCGGGCTCGTCAAACGAAGATTTGTCCGTTTCATACGAAAAGAGAACTTCGCCCTTTTCAACCGTGTCACCAACCTTTTTGTTAAAGGCGGTAATTACACAACTTTCAACACTTTGTCCCTGACGGGGCATAATTACAACAGTTGCCATAAATTTCTCCTTATTTCTAGATTAAAGGCGTTTTTTGCCTTTTATATATTATTATTTAGTTTATTTTAGCACTATAAATTTCTATTGTCAATGCAAATACCCCTAAAAACGCTAAAAAATAAAAAAAGCACACTAGAAGTGTGCCGTTATAGTTATAAAAGTTCGGTAAAATCTAAAATCGTTTCGTCGGCGGTAGATTTTACTTCGTTCCAGTATTTTTCAACTATCGCCTCGAAAATACCTATCGTGTAAAAACCCGTTGATTTTGCCGTCTTTATAGCGCCGATACTATCGTCGATAAGAACGCAGTTAGAAGGTTTTACCCCGACTTTTTTAGAGAGTTCTTGATATAATTTTTTATCCGATTTTGAAAGGTTAAAATCTTCAACCGACCAAACGTTATCGAACAAGTCAAACACGTTATGACGCTTTAAGCAAGGGTCGACAAACCTATGCGGACTACCGCTTATAACGTTTACTGAGTGCCCTTCACTTTTTAGTTTTTTAATAAGTTCAGGCGCGCCTTTTTTAAGGTCGAACTCGTTGGCGTATAAGGATTTAAGCCCGTCCATAAAATAATCATAGATTATTTGTGGCTCATCTTTAACGCCAAAAACTTCAACGTAATAATTCGCTATCGCCATAAAGCCCTTAGTTACGATTTCGGCAATTATATCTTTTGAATAAGAAACTCCCCTATCGTCTAAATACTTAAATATTACGTCAGACCAGGCGCGTGGCATCGAGTCGACTAGCGTTCCGTCCATATCGAAAAAATAAGCCTTTTTATCCATAAAAACTCCTTTGTTTTATTATGGCACAAAAAACGCAAAAAGTAAAACGAATTAGAAAAAATATACCAAATTATTACAATCTATTTAGTTAATAACGCACGACTAACTGCAATTCAATACACGGCAATCCGTGATTACATACCAAACCTTTCGGCTTGGATAAAAAAAAGGAACTTTTATTCACAAAAGTTCCTTTTTGGGTGGGCGTGTGAAATACGCACCAAAGACACCAAATATTATTAGGGCTCCCGAAAATATTTTGTGAAACAAAAGATTTTTGGGAAAAAGGAAGGGCAGGCTCATAGGTCAAGCCGTTGCAGTAGCAACGGTGGACGAAATAGCCTTGCCCTGACGTGGTGGAG
>JAFVQM010000014.1 GCA_017504795.1 Clostridia bacterium
AACGACGATGGTGTTTTAGGTGGTATTTGGGCGACGGACATCAATTCTTTATGGGACTCATCTGACGATGAAGGTATTATAGCGCTTTACTTTGAGTCTGCTCAAAAAGCAAAAGAGTACGCTGAAAGTTGGCAAGACGATAAGTATGACGACGTAGGTTACAGTGGTAAGTGGGCGTTTATTGGAACTGAGCAAGCGATAAAGGACTTCAAAGCATAAAATTAAAAGCCGTGCAAAATGCACGGCTTTTTTAATTAAAAAAACGTGGAAAACAACTACGCGCATTGTTCCCACCCTTTAATAATAACACGAAAATTGCCGATTGTAAATAGTTTTTTGAAAAATAAAGTTACATAAAATTTTTCAAAAACCTATTGACGATATAGCCTATCCATTATATAATTAAAGTACCAAAAGGGAGGAAAGACCGATGTACTAACAAAATTACCTACCATCTTATAGGAGGTATAAAATACTTGAAAATCCCCAAAAAATTCAATTTTACTATCATTAAAAAATTATAAATTAGGAGAAAGCCAATGAACCATTTCGGCTTAATCAAGTAGCAAGTACCCACCAAATTTGGGCGCAAATGGCGCAAGTAAGTAATAAAGTTTTAGGTGTGGAGAACGCTGAATAAAACTTAATAGAAAATTAAAGCGACAATCAATTGATTGTCGCTTTTATGTTGTTATGATTAACCGATTTCGTCCATATTAGTTCCTGTGTTAGTGTTTTTAAGCCATATAAAGTAAACCACTATAAGTATAGCCACAATAGCAAGTGAAGTGAGTGCAACGCCAAGTCCGTTCACGTCAAACGTGCCGCTGGGGAATATAAGACCTATAACGCCGAAAATTTCGATAACGGCAATAAGCAAAGGAACGAAATATTTTATAAGATAACTAAGCGCAGTTGCAACTTTTTGGTTAAACCCGTCGTCACAAAGTTCTCTAATGGCTTTTTTCGACCCGATAAACCAACCGACGGCAACGCAAGAAAACAACGCGCATATAGGCATTAAAACGGTGTTGGTAACGGTGTCTAAAAACGAAAGCATATCCATACCGAAAATTTGAAGAATGCTACCGCCGTTTAACATACTGCCAAGCGAAATGCCTACGGGGATAGAGAGTGCAAACGTAATAACGGCTACGCCAAGAGTTGCTATTTTTCTTTTTATTTTGAACTTTTGAATAATGAACTGGCTAGAAACTTCCATAATAGAAATTACCGACGTAACCGCCGCAATAATAACCATTGCAAAGAAGAAAAATTCTATAACGTGACCGATAGGACCTATACTTTCAAAAACCTTAGGAAGAGTTTCAAACATAAGCATAAGACCTTGAAGTTTAAGCGATTCTGCGGGGATACCTTCAACTGATGCGAAGTGGAATACTGCGGGGAATATCGCCATACCTGCGAGAAGTGCAACGAAGGTGTCGAAAACGCAAATCATACTAGCCGACTTTAATAAGTTGATTTCTTTACCCGTGTAAGAGCCGTAAACTATCATAGCGCCCATACCGAGTGAAAGTGAGTAAAACGCTTGCCCCATTGCGGCAAGTACGGACGACAAAGTTATCTTAGAAAAGTCGGGAACTAAATAGAATTTCAACCCGTCAGACACGCCTTCGCCTAAAAATAAAACGAAGATAACAACGAGTAAAAGAAGGATAAACAAAGCGGGCATAAGCACTTTTGATGCTTTTTCAATCCCGTCCTTTACACCGCCCATAACTACTATGAGTGCAAAAATTAAAAATATAGCGGTAAAGAGAATAACTTGCCACTCCGAACCTGCAAAGTTTGTTAAATTACCCGTGTTACCCCAAAAAGAATTAAATGCAAACTTAACGGTGTAACCGCCAAGTACGGAATAATAAAAGGTAATAATTAAAGGAACGGCAACTGCAATTAAGCCAAACCAACCAACGTTTTTATTGATAACCTTAAACGAAGTTATCGGGTTTGCTTGCGAACGCCTACCTAAAAAGATTTCGCAAATCATCGTTAAAAAGCCGATAAACAAAACGCACGCGATATAAATTATAACGAAAGCCGCACCGCCGTTTTCAGCCGTTTTGAAAGGGAACCCCCATAAGTTACCTAGCCCAACTGCCGAGCCTGCCGCAGCAAGCACGAAACCTATTCCGCTTGCAAATCCACTCTTTTTCTTTGTGTTTTCCATAAAATTTCTCCTAAACTTCAAACATTTTACCAAATTTGATAATTTTAGTCAACTGATATTAAATGTCAATATAATTTATTATAATTATATATTTTGGATATTTTTGCGTTTATTTTTATAAAATACTTTACAATAATTATCAAAAATGGTAAAATCATAGCAAGGTGGAATATGAAAGATATAATAGAAAAATTAAAAACTGAAAAATCAAACAAAAAAATCACGAACGCTAAACTCAGTGAAATGAGCGGTGTACCGCTTGGCACGGTTAATAAAATACTTTCCGGCGCAACGAAAAGTATTAAAGCCGAAACGCTAAACAAACTTAAATTAGCACTCTTATTAGACGGTGACGGCGTAAACGCTATATCACCTATAAACACTTACGGTTTTTGCAAGGTTGGGGCGTACACGCCTGAAATCGTTCTTGCAAGCCCAGAAGACAACGCTAATAGAATTATCGACGGGGTTAAAATCGCTAGTGAAAAGGGCGTGTCGCTACTCGTTTTTCCTAAACTTTGTTTAACGGGCGCAACGCTAGGTAGTTTATATTACCAACAAGCGCTTATAATTAAAGCGGGCGCTAGCCTTTTAGAAATTGCAAAAGCAACTAAAAACTTGCCCGTTATATCCGTTATAGGTATGCCTATAAACGTAGACGGTAAACTGTATAGCGTTGGCGCGGTAATATACAAAGGTAGCGTTTTAGGGTTCGTTCCTGAAAACAACCCGGATAATAAGGTATTTTCAACCTTTAACGGCGCTAAAACGATAGACTTTTTCGGGGGATTTATTCCGTTTGGCGATTTAATTTTTACCGCTGAAAACACGAATGGTCTAACTTTTAAGGTGGCGTTTTCTACCGATTTATTTGCTGGCGATATAAAAGGCGATACCACGCTTTTAGCGGTGTTATCGGCAACGCCCGAAACGGTTTGTAAAACTGAAAAAATAAAAAACTTAATATTTTCATTGTCTTACACCAAAAACTCAGGCTTAATTTTATCGGAAGCGGGCTACGGCGAATCTTCTACCGACTGCGTTTATTCGGGTGAAAATTTTATATGTGAAAGGGGAAAACTTTTAGCAAGTAGCAAAAAGTTTACGTCTGGCTTAACGCTTAGCGAAATTGACGTTGATTATCTAATTAGCCAAAAGCAAAAAATTGTAAAAACGAGCGAAGATATACCTAATATGGAAGTCTTTTTCGATTTGCAAGTCAATTCTTTTACGCTTACGCGTAATTTTGAGAAAACGCCTTTCGTACTCAGCGATAGTGATAAAATGCAAGAAAGAGCCGAACTTATATTAAATATTCAAGCAAACGGCTTAAAAAGGCGGGTAGAACATACTCACGCAAAGGCGCTAGTAATAGGCGTTTCGGGTGGGCTTGACAGTACGCTTGCGCTACTAGTTGCCGTTCGCACGATGAAACTTTTATCAAGACCGCTCAAAGATATAATTGCAATAACTTTGCCGTGTTTTGGTACGAGTAGTAGAACTAAAAATAACGCTTACGACCTTTGTACCGCCTTAGGTATTACGCTTAAAGAAATCAATATTAAAAACGCAGTTAATCAACACTTTTTGGATATTGGTCAGGACGAGGGCGTTCACGACGTTACCTTTGAAAACAGCCAAGCGCGTGAAAGAACGCAAGTTTTGATGGACTACGCAAATAAAGTCGGCGGTTTAGTAATAGGCACGGGCGATTTAAGTGAACTTGCGCTAGGCTGGGCAACTTATAACGGCGACCATATGAGCAATTACGGGGTGAATTCGTCAATTCCCAAAACGCTGGTTAGAAGTTTAGTCGAGTACGAAAGTTCACGCGGAAACGCCTTGTTAAAGAAAACGCTTTACGACGTTTTAGATACCCCCGTATCTCCCGAACTCGTTCCGCCAAAGGAAGGCGAAATTACTCAAAAAACCGAAGATATAGTAGGGCCGTATATCCTTCACGACTTTTATCTATACCACGCTATAAAAAGGTGTAGCACTCCGTCTAAAATTTTCTATATAGCAAAAAACACCTTCAAAAACGAGTTTTCCGAAAAAACTTTATACAAATGGCTAGTTAACTTTTATAAAAGGTTTTTCGCGCAACAATTTAAGCGTTCTTGTCTTCCAGACGGGGTTAAGGTAGGCTCGATATCGCTATCGCCTAGGGGCGACTTCTCTATGCCGAGCGACGCGTATTCCACCGCCTTTATGAAAGACCTAGAAGGTCTAGATATTGACAACTAAGGCAATTTGAAATATAATTACGTTAAGAATTTTCTTACACGTATGACAAAATTCGATAAAAGGAGATATATGAGCGCATCAATTATCTTATGTGCGGGCAAAGGTACTCGCATGAACGACGATAGTAAAAATAAAGTAGCGTTTTCAGTTGCGGGCGTTCCCGTAATTAAAAGGCTAGTTAGCGAAATGAAAAGGGGCGGTGTGGACTTATTCGTTATAGTAGTAGGCCACAACGCTGAAAGCGTTAAACAAGCGCTCAGTGGAGTGGACGGGGTTATTTACGCCTACCAACACGAGCAAAAAGGCACGGGGCACGCTACGCTTTGCGGTCTTGAAGCATTATTAAACTACGGTTACGACGGGCCCGTTATCGTTTCAATGGGCGATAAAATCGTAGATGCTGAAATTATTAAAAATTTACTTAAACAAACTCCCGATAAAAAACTCGTTAACGGCGTGGTTAAGGTTAGCGATAACCCGGGTGGCGGTAGAGTTGTGGTTGACGGGTTTGGTAAACCCTACGGCACGGTTGAACTTGCCGACGTTTGCTTGATGGCTATTAGTGAACTTTGTGAAAGTGAAAGGGCAAATTATCTTAAAAATTCGGGGCTCAACGCTAAAAAGGCTCAAAAAGTTCTTGAACAAGTTGAAACGTATAAAGGCGGAAATTGTAAGGTGTTATCGGGCAAAGCGTTTACCGCGGAAGAAATTTCTAAAACCCCTTACTCAAACGCTGGGCTTTATCGGTTTGACGCCAAGAGTTTGAAAGACGCGATTTCATCTTGCAATAGCCAAAACGCGCAAGGCGAAATTTATTTAACCGATACGCTCGAATATTATGCGGGTAAAAATCAAGCCTCAGTCTTCTTGATTGAAAACCCCGAAAAAATTCTAACTTATAGCACTAAAAAAGAACTTATTGAAATGTCTAAAAACTATCTTAAACTTGCTAGCGAGTTTATAAGTGATATAGATAACGGCTCATTTGACAGTGAGTTAAAAAAGATATACGGTGACGAGTATTTTGACCAAAAACCAAGGTATAGGGCGATTATTTCAAAGTTTATCGAAAGTTACGGCGATAAAAAAATAATAATTACGAGAGCGCCCGGTAGAGTTAATTTAATGGGTACGCATATAGACCACCGCGGTGGTGCTATAAACGTTATGGCTATTAAAAACGATACGGTTTTAGTAGTTTCTCCTAGAAGTGACGATACCGTAAATATTCTAAACACAAGTAGCGAATACGGTTTAGAGAGTTTTTCTATCTCAAAAGAACTGTCTTTATACGAAACGGATAACTGGCTTGATTATATCAATTCTGCCCCCGTCGTAGAAAGGGTAAAATCACTTAAAGGCAACTGGGTTAACTACGTAAAGTCGGCTGTACTTAGATATCAATTTATATCTAGTAATCCGCTAGTTGGGTTTGACGTTATGGCAGACGGTACTATCCCCGTTGCAGCGGGGCTTTCGTCGTCGTCAAGTATCGTAGTTGCAACGGCTGAGGCGGTAGTTGCTATAAACTCACTCAACCTTACTGATAAAACTTTCGTAGAACTTTGTGGTGAAGGCGAGTGGTACGTTGGTTCGCGCGGTGGCGCAGGTGACCACGGCGCTATGAAATGTTCTAAAAAAGGCAAAATCACACGCCTTGATTTTAAGCCTTTTGCAATAGGTAGTAGCGCGGAATTCCCAAAAGATTACGCCGTTATTATTGCAGATAGTATGATAAAATCTAAAAAGTCTGAAAACAGCAAGGATACCTTTAACGCTAAGGTTATGGCGTACGAGTTCTCGCTTATGCTACTTAAAAAGCAGTATCCTGACTTTAATCTAGTTGAGTTTAGAGATATAGCGAGAAACGTTTCGCAAAAAGACGTTTACGAAATGCTACTTTTCCTTCCTGAAAAAATTACGAGAGAAAAACTTTATGAACTTCTCCCAGAAGAAAAAGATAGGTTAAATAGAATGTTTTCTAACCACGTTGACCCCGGTTTTTACGATTTAAGGGGCGTAACCATGTTTGGTATAACCGAGTGTTACCGTGCTGAAAAATTCTTAAAGGCGCTTGCTAGTTGCGATTATGAGTTGATAGGTAAACTTATGAAACTCTCGCACGACGGGGATAGGGTTGTCAACCCCGTTGACGTTAGCGATAGTAAAATTATAGAACTTAAAAATAGTAAGGCAAACCTTGAACTTTTGACGGGCGCTTACGGTTGTTCTACTGATAAAATTGATTATTTGAGCGAACTTTTGAACTCGTCAAACGGTGTTCTCGGCTCGAAACTTACGGGCGCAGGGCTTGGCGGTTGCGTGGTTGCAATCGTTAAAAAAGATATGGCAAACGACGTTATTTCCAAGTTGAATAGCGAATATTACGATAAATTCGGCTTTGAACACGGCGCTAAGGTATATACGCCTATGAGTGGCTCGGCAGTGATATTTTAATTAAAAAACTCCGCATTTTGCGGAGTTTTTGCTTGTTTAATATTGAAAGACGGTAAATTGTATGCTAAAATAAATGAAAAAATAATAAGGTATATTATGATACAAAAATCAAACAAAGGTCAGTTTAACGATTTTATTCACTTTTTATTTATGACGTTACTATCGGGCGCTATGATAGGTATATGCGCAACGTCATCACTCACGGCGTTGGCGCTGGTTGACGGCGGGCGAATTATAGGCTCGCTACTGTTTTCGTTAGGAATGTTCGTGATACTAGCGTTCGAAATGAAACTGTTTACAGGGCTTATTCCTAAAATTCCGCACACTAGCGCCAAGTCTTACTAGCAACTTCCAGTTTGTTTGATAGGAAATTTTATAGGCGTTTACATAGTTTATTTGTTAGTTTGCCAAACCTACTTTGCAGATAAGGTTATTTTGCAAGGCGCTAACTTGATAGGCAATAAACTAAGTTTAGATAACTGGGCGCTATCGTCGTTATCGTCGGGCATTTTGTGTGGAATTTTAATAACGCTATCAATTTTAAGCGTTGACCACTCTCACAAAAAAGGGCTTAGCGCCAACGTTGGCGTAATGTTTCCTATAATTGTTTTCGTATTTTGTGGGTTTGACCACTCAATAGCAAATATGTTCTACTTTTATTGTTTAGGCGAATTTTCTTGGAAAGTTATAGGTTATATATCGCTTACGATATTAGGAAATTTAATAGGCGGAATTATCTTACCGCTAGTTCTAAAACTTAGAGATAACGACCCCGTTTAACGATTAAAGCGATAAATGGCAATTTGTGAGGATAGCACCTTGAAGAAAAAAATGATTTTGATAACGGTGTTTTTGCTTGTGTTATTTGTAGTATCCTTGCCTATTTTTCTCATAACTAAAAATGATACTATTGAAACTATTACGATTACTATCGGCATTACGCTTTATCATTTTGCAATGAGGCTTGTAGTTGGCGCGGTAGTCAACGTTATAATGAAAAACAAAGCAAATCATAACAATATATGGTTTCGCGAAAAACGATTTGAAAGTAAACTTTACAAAACGTTAGGCGTGCGCAAGTGGAAAAAACGTCTTCCAACGTACAGCCCTGAAACTTTTGATTTTAAGCAAAAAAACTTTGAACAAATCGTAGGGGCGACTTGTCAAGCGGAAATCGTCCACGAAATAATTATGGTTTTTAGTTTATTACCGATAATTGCGATACCGTTTTTAGGCGGGGCGGTTGCTATTATTATAACGTCCGTTTTGGCAACGTTATTTGATTTTTTATTCGTAATACTTCAACGCTATAATAGACCAAAACTTATAAGAGTGATGGAGCGTTTTAATAAAACGTTAAATAAAGGCTAACAAAGTTTTCGTTAGTCTTTTATAATACCGTAAAATTTTTATGAAAAAGCGTTTAGTCGCACTTTATTATTCGTCAATATTTTGATGAATTTCAAAAATTAACTTAGCACCTAATGAAAAACCTTGAATAAAAGCGTCAACTTGATATTCGCTAATTATATCTGAAAAAACGTCGTCAATATCGTCCCATTTTTTGCCTATTTTGGGTTTTACTTCGCTTTCAATAGCGCTGAGTTTATTATATAATTTTTCAAGATTATTGCTTAATTTTGTGTTTTCAAGCGGGGTTACGTTACCGTACCATAAATCTTTAATCGTATTTTGCATCACTTTGTCCTTTTGTGTTATTTAGTCGTTTTGACTATAAGATATTTAACAATTAAAATTAGATTATACTAAGCCTACCTAAATAAAAAACGTTATATTTAACCTTATAGTCAAAATGACTATAAGGTGTTTTATATATTATAGCCAATAGTTTAATTTGCTTACCGCAGTGAAACTATTTTTATCTTGTAGTCAAAATGACTATAAAATTATTATAGTAGTCATTTTGACTATTGTCAAGTCATTTTGACTACATAATGTTATAATTTTTTTATGAATAAAGTTGTTAATGAAGGTAAAGAAAAGTTTTGTAATAATTTAAGAGAACTGCGTAGGCTTAATAATTACGCTCAGAGTGACGTTGCTTTTATGCTTAAAATACCTATTAGCACGTATGCAAACTGGGAACAGGGTAGGCGTGATCCTAGCATTAGTGATATCTATGCTATTATTAAGTTATACGATATCGAGCCCAACGAATTATTTGATTAAAATTAAAATAAAAAAGCGTGACCTAAGTCACGCTTTTATTATAGGGTTAATACGTTTAGTAAAATTAAAACGCCGGGGAGTAAAAAGGCGAGTAAGCCTTCAAGCATAATTACCCAACTAGATACCGTTTGAAGGGCGTTGAGACCGCGCGAGATAAAGTAGGCGATAAATAGAACCGACCAAATTAAAAGCATTGCGCCAAACATCATATTACCGCTTAGCATAAAGTAAACGCCAAGACCTATAAAGATAAGGGCTATAACCGCTGAAAACCAGCCAAGGCTTTCTTCTTGCAAATCCCAAATATACGTTGCCGATATATAAAGGTGCAAAAACGCAAGTAGCATAAGCGCCATTATTTTTAGGTAGTTTATAGGCTCGATAACCACGAATATTCCATACAGTGATACGAGCGCGATAATAATACCCGACAGTACGTTCATAACGACTACTTCGCCGTTATCATTTTTGTCAATGAGCGGTAAAAAGCCGTTCAAAAACAATGCGATTCCACTAAAAATCAGACAAATTTCAAACATAAAAAATCTCCTTTTAGTTTGATATTTGCCTGATTATCTTTTTTTTATACCTATTTTATTTTTCTTCCATAATAACAACGTCAGTTTTCGCAAAGCGCTTAACCGATTCTATGCCGTTTTCACACTTGTTTTTGCTAGAATAATCTTCACTAACGCAAATTAAACGGTTAGACTGGTTGAATAGTTTGAAACGGTAATGCCCGTACTTATCAACGCTTATTGCGAAATTGCCACCGTCAATATTTCTCTTGATAGTTTCAATGCCGTTTTTTACACCCGAAAGCGATTTATACATTTCAGTTTTAAGTAGTGTACCGCCGTTTGATGCCGATAGGGTAGCAACGTACCCGTCACCTTCTTGAGAAATCTTCCACTTACCCGTATACTTTCTCTTTTCAACTTCTTTAACGGGCTCTACTATTTTAGGAGTTGATTTTTTAGTTTTTTCAACCTTTTTAGGCTCTGCTACCTTTTCCGTTTTTTCAGCCTTTTTGGTTTCAGTTACTTTATCAACCTTTTCTACCTTTTTAGGCTCGGCTTTTTTAACTTCCGCCTTTTTAGTTTCAGTAGTTTTTTGTGTTTTTTTAGAAGGCGCTTTTTCTAAGTTTTTCGTAGTGGTTTTAGCGGGCTTTTCTTGGGTTTTAACTTGTTTTTCGTTATCTACTTTTTTGGTTTTAGAAGTAGATTTTTTCGTTTGCTTAGGCTTTTTAACCTTTTCGACATCTGCGGGAACTACTTCTTGCGTTAAATACTCTTTAACTTCTTCGGGGTTTGCCGAGTTGTTAGAGATGTTATCAATCTCCTCAGGCGTTAGCGATTTCAGTGACGACTGCTTAAATTGAGCCTTAGTTTTTTCTACGCGCGCTCTCTTTTTAGAAACGTGCAATACTATGCATAAAAATATAATAATTACAAGCGCTATTATGCCGATTAGCGTCCAGTAAAGATACTCGTTGCCGAGTTTATATAAAAATTCTTTTATTGCTTCCATACTTCACCACTTTATACTATTTTACGGTAAATATAATAATACTTTTTTTATAAATAGTCAACGGTATTATTGCAAAAATTTTATAAAAATGTTAAAATAAGAACGATAAAGGAGTAATAGGGAATGAATAGGGAAAATTTTGGAATTTTCAAAGCGGTAATTATAGGGGCGGGCGCGTCCGGTTTAGCGCTTGCTATAAACCTTTCAAAAAAGTACGGCGGTGAAAATATAGCCCTTATTGAAAGGCTTGATAGAGTTGGCAAAAAACTACTAACTACGGGTAACGGTCAATGCAACCTAACTAATTTTGATTGTGATTTGAGCCATTTTCATAGCAAAACTAACGGTTTTTTCAATGAAATTATAGAAAAATACGGTAAAAACGCAGTGGTTTCTTTTTTTGAAGATTTAGGTATTCCTATTCGTTTTGACGGAGATAAAGCGTACCCACTTTCTAAACAAGCATCGTCAGTTTTAGACGCACTACGTTTCAAAATTTCTAGTCTTAAAACGAAAGTGTTACTAAGCGCGAAAGTAATAGGGCTAAATAGGGAAAACGGCGTTTATAATATCGAAACCGATAGCGGTGAAAAGTATATGGCTGAAAGCGTTATCGTAGCGGTTGGCGGTAGTGCGCAAAAGCATTTGGGGACTGACGGGGGCTCGTATTTTCTACTTGAAAACTTTGGGCATAAATTAACGAAAGTTTACCCTTCAATCGTTCAGTTAAAGGCGGACGTTAAAAGGCTGAAAGGCTTAAAAGGTCTTAAACAAAAGGTTAAAGCAAACGCTCTTGTAAACGGCAAGGTAGTATCTCAAACTTGTGGAGATATTATGTTTACCGACTACGGTTTGAGCGGTAACGTTTCCTTTTATTTGTCTTCCTACTTTGCAGGCGCTAGCGCATGCGATATGGAAATTGATTTTTGCCCAGAACTTAACCGAGAAGAACTTAAAACTCTACTTGTTAAAAAACAACGAAACTGTTCGTATTTAACGGTAGAGCATTTACTTCAAGGGGTGATGAACGGAAAAATAGCGTCGGCTATCCTTAAAAATTCGGGCGTTGACTTAGCGCTACCTATAAATAGCGTTAACCTAGATAACGTTTTAGAAATAGTTAAAAACTACCGCATAAAAATACTTGGCACTTTGGGGTTTGACACGGCGCAAGTTACGAAAGGTGGTATTGACGTAATTGACTTTAACCCCAAAACCTTAGAGAGTAAACTTTCAAAAAATTTATACGCCGTTGGCGAAGTTTTAGACGTAGACGGGGACTGTGGCGGTTATAACCTAACTTGGGCTTTTTCTTCCGCTTTTGCCGTTAGTGACGCGATTTAATACTATGCAAAAAATTTCTAATATCAAAATTAAACCGTTTGAAGACGATAGGGTGCTACTATCAAAGGCCTGCAAGAAAGCAGGCGTAAAAGAAAGTGACGTTAAGTACTTCAAACTAATAAAAAAATCACTTGACGCGCGCGATAAAAACGCCGTGTTTTATTCGTGCACGGTAGAACTTTCTACCACGCCTTACACCCCGCCTAAAAAAATTTACGGCAAGGTAAATAAAAAGGCGCACGTTTTAGTAGTTGGTGCGGGCCCCGCTGGGCTATTTTGCGCGCTTGATTTATTGCGCTACGGCGTATCGGTTACTTTAATAGAACGCGGAAAAGCGGTTGACGAAAGAGTTCAAAGCGTATCTAGTTTTTATAAAGATAGACTGCTTGACGAAGATTGTAACGTTCAGTTTGGCGAAGGCGGTGCAGGCGCTTTTTCAGACGGGAAGTTAAATACCGGTGTTGGTGGTAACTTTGCCCGTGAAGTTATTGACGATTTTTTACTTTTCGGCGCACCGAAAGATATAGGATATCTTCAAAAACCGCATATCGGTAGTGACAATCTTAAAAACGTAGTTAAAAATATCCGCAACGAGATAATTAGGCTTGGCGGTAGAGTTTTATTTTCTAAAAAACTAACTGATATTTTAATTTCGGGCGGAAAGGTGACAAAGGTTAAAATAAACGGTGACACCGAAGAGTTTGACGATATAGTTCTAGCCGTAGGCCACAGCGCGCGTGACGTGTACGCTATGCTAAACGACCGCGCAGTTATGATGGAGAGTAAAGACTTTGCCGTTGGGCTTAGAATTGAACACCTTCAAAAGGATATAAATTTTGCGCAGTACGGTAAATTTGCCGAATTAAAAGGTATGCCCGTTGCCGACTATAAACTCGTAACCAACCAAAACGGCAGGGGCGTGTTTACTTTTTGTATGTGCCCGGGTGGGTACGTAATGCCGTCTAGTTCGGAAAGGGAAACGGTAGTTGTAAACGGTATGAGCAACTATTTGAGAAACGGCGAAAACTCAAACTCGGCAATAATTTGCCAAGTTGGTAAAAAAGATTTTGGAGAAGGTCTGTTTGGCGGTGTAGAGTTTCAAAAATCACTTGAACGGAAAGCCTTTATTTTAGGTGGAGAGAATTATACTGCCCCGTCAATGCTAGTTGGCGATTATTTAAGCGGTAAGAACTCTAATAGTTTTGGCAAAGTTCAACCTAGTTACGCCCTTGGCGTAAAAAAAGCCGACCTTAACGAACTGTTTTCGCAAGATATTAACACCGCACTAAAAGGCGCAGTAATAGATATGGGCAAAAAAATTAAAGGCTTTGACGGGTACGACGCGGTTCTTACCGGCGTTGAAAGTAGAACGTCATCTCCCGTAAGAGTTTTAAGGGGGGACAACTTGTCTAGCGTTTCGGCTAGCAACTTATATCCGTGCGGAGAAGGTTGTGGTTACGCCGGCGGTATAACGAGCGCCGGGGCGGACGGTAAAAGGGTAGCCAAGGCAATTGCCGTAAAGTACGGGCTTGATTTAGAGTAAAATTATTTCGTACAAAATTATTTACAATATCGTTTTAATATGTTAAACTAATATCGATAAATTTCAATTTTTTTTCAAAAATCATTATTTATGAACGATTATAGCGTTGTTTTTTCAGTCACTTCAAGTGGCAAAACCCAAACTTACAAAGCAACTGAATTAAAAAAGAATAAAGAGATGTTCCGCATCTCTTTTCCGTCTACCGACGACGGCGGTATATCTTACACTGTAACTATATTAGGCAGTGAAAAAATCACCTTATCGTGCGGTGGCGGTATAAACTATTCCTTTTCGCTTATAAAAAACAAAAAATCAAGGTTTAATATAGACCTACTTGGCTCGCCTATTGCTTGCGAAGTTCACTGTACAGATTTAAGCGTTAGCGTGGCTAACGGCAAGATTTTAGCGAGCGGAAAGTATAATTTAGACGTTGGCGGTAACGCAAATAAATTTTCGTTTACGCTAAGGGGGAATTATGATAATTAACTACTTTGGTCACTCGTATTTTTTTATTGAAGGAAAGGATTATTCTATCGCCATAGACCCGTTTTCAAACGTGGGGCTTAATGAAGTTATGGTAAAAAGTGATTACGTTTTTTGTTCGCATAACCACTTCGACCATCAAAACGAAAGTTTAGTAAGTGGTGAAAAAGTTAAAAACGAATATCCGTTTGAGATAGTTTCTAGTTTTCACGACGAAAAGGGTGGCGCTTTGCGAGGCAAAAACGATATTTTAATTTTTGAAATCGACGGGTTTAGGTGCGCTCACCTTGGCGACCTTGGAGAGTACGATAGTCAAGATATTATAAACAAGTTAAAAGGGGTTGACGTTTTGTTTATTCCCGTTGGCGGAAAGTACACGATAGATAGCCACGGCGCATATAATTACGCTATTAAAACGAGCGCAAAAGCAGTTATTCCTATGCACTATAAAGCGGGAAATTCTAAAATAGATATAGATGGCGTTTTGCCGTTTCTAGATAAGTTTGATACTTATACAAAAGTATCAAGCCCGTATAAATATAACGGTGAAAAGGGAGTTATCCACGTTGAATTTGAAGGAGAGAATTTATGAGTTACACTCGTGAAGAATTAGAAAACAACTATAATATCCACAAAATTAAAGAAATTTGTATCGGTTTAGGCGGAACGCCCGGAACAAAGAAAAAAGACCAGATTATAGACCTTATTCTCGATATACAAAACGGTATGATACCGCAAAAAAAATCGGCGGGGCGTAAAAGCAACTTAGAAAAAGCGCGCGAATATCAGGTTGACGAGTTTTCTAAAACCCAAGTATCCGACTATGAAACTACCACCGAAACGACTTATAACTACGGCGAAGCGATAAAGGTATCGGGTACGTTTGAGAAATATGAAAACGCTGACCACGGCTTTTTGCGTGGCGAAAACTTTAAGGTAACTTCGCTGACTGACGTTTACGTAAAACCACAAAACGTACGCGCTTTTAGATTAAGAGAAGGCGATTTCGTTGAAGGAACTGCCGTATACGGTAGAGATAACGGCGCGCCGTCTCTTCAAACGGTGGATAAAATTAACGGTATGCCGTATAGTTTAGAAAAAAGGCGTAAATTTAGCGATTTAGAGCCGTATTATCCCGACAAAAAAATTAAACTTGAAGTTGAAAATCACAGCGATATTTCACTTCGTGAAATAGACCTTTTGTCGCCTATCGGTTTAGGGCAAAGGGGTTTAATCGTAGCGCCACCAAAAGCGGGCAAGACCACGCTACTTAAAAAAATAGCGTCGGCAATATCGAAAAACCACCAAGGCGTTAAACTTATAGTTTTACTAATAGGCGAGCGCCCCGAAGAAGTTACCGATATCAAGCGTTCGGTTTTAGCCGAAGTTATATATTCTACTTTTGACGAAAAGCCCAAAAACCACGTTAGAATTTGCAATCTAGCGATAGAAAAGGCAAAGCGTATGGTAGAGTGTGGGGAAGACGTTGTTATTTTGCTTGACTCAATAACTAGGCTTACACGCGCGTTTAACGAAACTATCGTATCTAGTGGAAAAACGTTGACGGGCGGTATCGATCCAACCGCGCTTCAAGAAGCAAAACGCGTGTTCGGTTCGGCTAGAAATTTAGGTAATGGCAGTTTAACTATAATTGCAACCGCGCTAGTCCAAACTGGCTCAAAAATGGACGACGTTATCTACGAAGAATTCAAAGGCACGGGAAACAGTGAAATCGTTCTAAAATCAAGTTTATCCGAGCGCAGAATTTTCCCAGCCATTGATTTGTATCGTTCGGGAACGAGAAAGGAAGAATTACTTCTTACCGAAAAAGAACTTGACTGCGCTTACGATTTAAGAAGGTATTTAAGCGGTAGAGAAGACGCGGAAGTTACGCTTATTGAAACTTTCAAAAACACTAAAAACAATCAAGAACTTATTGAAAAAATTTCTACTTTGATTAAGTAGTTTAAGGAAATATTATGAGCAAAAAAATAAAGACCATAGGTATGGTCGTTGCGATGGATAAAGAAATTAAGCCCTTTTTAGCAAGCGTAGGCGAGTGTGTTTTAAGCGAGAAAAAGGGGCAGTTTGAAGTTTTTGGCTATAAGTTAAAGGATAAAGAAATTTACCTTGTTAAAAGCGGAATAGGCGAAATTTTTGCATCAAGCGCAACTCAACTTTTAATTAGCGAATATAAAGTAGAGTTAATTCTCAACTTTGGCGTTTGCGGTAGTTTGGGTTCGGTTTCCGTGCTTGAAACGGTTATCGTAAAAGGCGTTGTTCACTACGATTTTGACCTTTCCGCAATAGACGACGTAAAAGTGGGCGAGTACCCAGGCTATAATTCGCCTATAATATCTGCCGAAAACGAGTATTTACCACTTATAAAAAAGGTAATGGGTAACGTTAGCGAAGTGGTGTGCGCATCTGCGGATAAGTTCGTTGCGGATAAAAGCGTTAAAAACTATCTTAATTCGACATTTGGTGCGGAAGTTTGCGATATGGAATGTGCAGGCGTACTTTTAACTGCAAAAGGCGCAAATATTCCGTGTATTATTATAAAAGCGGTGTCTGACGGGGAAGGTGGAGCAGAAGAGTTTAATTCTCTCGTTCACAAAGCAAGTACCGCGTACGTTTCGGCAGTAAACGAAATTATTAAGGAGTTTTAATTATGGTAAAAGCAGTTTGCCGTTTCAATGAAGAAAAAGTTAAAAAAATGAGTAGACGTATGCGCATTAGTTCGATATTAACGTCACTACTTATGACGGTTATAATTTTAGTTATGGGCATTTTGAATATCGTATCGTCTTTTAAGCAAACAGAAGTTCAAAAATGGGTGTTTTTAATACTTGGTATCGCTATATCAATATTTTCTTTTTATCCGCTAGTAACCGCGATAATAACTAACAAGAGAAACTATCGCGATACGTTAGAGGCTATGAGTTTAGATAAAGGCGAACTTATCTTAGAGTTCGTTATAAAAGAAAAAAAGATAGAACTCAAAGCGATACAAAACGGCGAAGAGCAAAACGATACTATCCTTATAAGAAACCTATCTTTAATTAAAACCCAAAAAGAAGGCATAGGCATATACCTTAACGAAAATATGTATTACATTTTCAATGAAGATATCGTTTTAGGCGATAGAGATATGCTACTTAGAATTTTCAAAAACGCAGGTATAAAAATTAAAAATAGATAATAATTATAAACTTTCCGTAGTATATATTATAGTCGGAGAGTTTTATTTTGAAAAATACTAAAATAACTGTAATAACCAACCTATTGCTCGTTTTTATCGTGTTTTCAGTATTAGCGGTAGGCATTTATTCCGAGCGTAGCGTGACGATATCTTCGTCAAGCGGTAACGGCGTAATTTATCGTGGAACGCAATCATCAAACGGCGTTGCACTGATGTTTAACGTGTATGAAAACACCTCGGTAGTTCAAGATATTATAAGCGTTCTTAAAAGCCACGGTGTAACGGCAACGTTTTTCGTGGGTGGATGCTGGGCTGACGATAACGACAAAACGCTTAAAGATATCGTCAACAGCGGTTTTGAAATAGGCAATCACGGATATTTTCATAAAGACCATAAAAAACTATCCTATGAAAAAAACCGTGAAGAAATTCTAAATTGCCATAGCGTAGTTTTAAGAAGTACGGGTTATAATATGAAATTATTTGCGCCTCCATCAGGCGCTTATTCTAAAACGACCGTAGAAGTTGCTACTGAACTAAATTACAAAACTATAATGTGGTCGAAAGACACGATAGACTGGCGCGATAGCGATATACAAACCATATTAAAGCGCGCAACCAAAGGCGTGTCGTCTGGCGATTTAATTTTAATGCATCCAAAGCCACATACCTTAGAGGCGCTACCTTTAATAATACAAAAGATAAAAGAGCAAAACTTAAAGTTTTTAACGGTGTCGGAGTGCGCGTCACTTACGCCTATAAAGGTATAAAAGATATAAAATAACCAAAAACTAACGTAGGAGAAATATGGTCAAATATAAAAAGTACCCAAACGGGCTCAACTTAATAGTGTGTGAAGGCGGTGCTATTTCGTGTTCTTTTTCAATAATGATAGGAACGGGTTCGATAAACGAAACGGATAAGCAAAACGGCATATCTCACTATATCGAACATATGAATTTTAAGGGAAATAAAACTTATACTTCGTACGATATATCCGATATTATGGAGTCAAACGGCGCTAACTTTAACGCGTACACGTCACTTGAAACCACTTGTTTTTACGCTCAAACGATAGTAGATAGCCTTGAAAAAACCTTTTCGGTTATGGCGGAATCTACTTTTAACTCAATCTATCCTGACGACGAGGCTGAAAAAGAAAAGGGCGTAATTATAGAAGAAATAAATATGAGTGAAGACTCGCCCGACGACGTTTGTTACGACTTAATTATGAAAGCCTACTACGGAGAAGACGGTTACGGTCGTACCATCTTAGGCAGTAAAGAAAACGTTTCGTCGTTCGATAAAAAAGCCGTTTTTGATTACCTAAAAGATTTTTACGTTGCTGAAAACACCGTAATTTCGTTTGCAGGTAACGTTACGCTTGAAAGGGCTGATTATCTCGTTCAAAAATACGTATTACCTATAATCAATCAAGGCAAAAAGGTAAAAACGCCAAAGCACAACACCAACTGCTTGCGCCAAAACCTAGTTAAAATTAAAGATATCGAGCAAGCCCATATAGCGCTTGCCTTTGAAACGTACCCGTACGGCGATATAAACCGCGTAAAAAACGAAGTAGCAGTAGGCGTTTTGGGTGGCGGTATGAGTAGTAGATTGTTTAGAAAAGTTAGAGAAGAAATGGGGCTAGCGTATTCTGTTTATTCGTTTGCGTCAAGATATAAAACGGCAGGTAGCGTAAGCGTATATGCCGGCGTTAATTTATCCGAATACAAAAGCGCTTTCCAAGCGATTTTAGACGTTATAAACGAACTAAAACGTAACGGCGTTACTCAAAGTGAAGTTGAAAAGGTTAAAACTCAACTCAAAGCGTCAACCGTTTACTCGCAAGAGCGCCCCTTAGGGCTATCGCAGTTTTACGCGTCACACTACCTAAAAACGGGAACTATTTACGATTTTAACGAAAGAATTAAACAAATTGAAAGCGTTTCGTTAGACGACGTTAATAAAGAGTTTGAAAAGTTTAATAGTTTAGATATTTCAACGGCGGTAGTTGGTAAAAACGTAGAAAAATTAAATTAAAAAAAGCGGACTTAAAAGTCCGCTTTAATTTTACAGTTTTAATATTCTCTTAGCGTTTTCACTAAGTATTAAACGCTTTTCGTTATCGGTTAAAAGTTCGTCATGCGCGATAGCGCCTATGTACATTTGAAGGTCACATATAGGATAATCAGTACCAAACACTACCTTATGAGCGCCTATCTCGTCTATGAGTTTACGGGTGGTGCGGTATCTAAAAATGCCCGTACCCGACAAATCAACGTAGTAATTTTCGTACTTTTTAGCGCGCTCGATATGGCGTGTAAACTGTTCCTTTTCGCCGGGGTGAGCGCCAACTATTATAGTGTTTTTATGGCTTTCACAAAGCGCATCCATATCGTCAGGTGGAGTGGGGTGAGCGCTTAATATCATACCTTTTTTAGTAAAATATTCAATGAGTTCAAACATTCCGTCGCTGTTATAGGTGTTTTGCATCTTATTGCTCCACGGAACGATTTCGCCAACCAAATTAAGCCCTTTTTCGTGAAATTTATCGATATATTTTTTAGATTCTTCAACGTGGTTAGGGTGAACGTGGCAACCAGCAACGTAACTACCGCCGTAGTAGTTATATAGCTTCAAGGCGGTGTCGTTATATGAAGATAAAACTTCCCACACGTTATCAGGGGTGGTAGGGGTGTGCCCTAATACCGAACCGCAAAACTTTGAAACGCCGTACCTTTTCATAATTGAAAGGGTAAAATCTTTGTCCATCTCGCTAGACGGGAAACGGCAAAGATTTTCGTTCAAGTTTGAAAACGGGTGAGTATGAAAGTCAATAATTTCAAATTCCATAGCGATTTCTCCTTAAAAAAGTATACGCTATGGAACTTGTTTTGTCAACCGTTAATTTGTAGTAACGTTACCGCCTAGGCAACCGCAAGTCGTGGTGGTAAGCAGTGCAAGAAGAAGTAGCGCTTGGGTTGACGAAATCGTAGAATTTGTCGTAAGTAAAAACAAAAGACCTAAAAAAACAAGGTTAGTAGAACTCATATTTTACTCCTTTTACAAAAATTTCTATATTACTACAATATGCGACTTTTTATTCAATATGTTAAAGTTGACATATTTTCTCTTCTTCATTTATCATAAAACTGTAAAATCAAGGGGGAATAATTATGAACGCTATTAAACCTGTTTTACTACTTGATAAAAAAACTCAAAATATGATAGAAAGTTACGTTCCGTCTGACGAAACTCTCGAAGAACTAGTAAGTTTTTTTAGTATTTTTTCCGATTTGACAAGACTGCGTATGATATCGGCGTTAGCAATTAGCGAAATGTGTGTAACCGATTTATCTACGCTACTTGAAATCAACCAAACCACCGTTTCTCATCAATTAAAAACCCTGCGCGATATAGGTGCCGTAAAGTATCGCCGAGATGGTAAAATTATTTTATATTCGCTTAAAAACGAAGTTATAAACGAAGTGCTACTTAAAGGCGTAGAGTTTCTCGGCTACTAAGGCGTTATTTCGGGTATTATGCGTCGTTTCTACTTAGCCGATAGACTTCGTTGACCAACAAGGTCTAACTCAGCCTATCGCCTTCGTGAGCCTAGCCTAATACCCAAACTAACGCCTTAATTCAGGTTTTAAGCCCTTATAAATTTCGTTAAAGTGCGTTTCTGCCGTCGCCGTGTGTCTGCAATGACCAACAAGGTCGCGCACCCTTTCAAAAACACAAACGCTTCGTCTAACTCGTTTCTAAGGGCTTAAAATACGGGTTTTAATAGGCTTTGTGTTAAGATAACTTTTTTGCACAGCAAAAAAATATAACTGCGACAGCATAATATCACAATTACAAAGTAATTATATCACTTTCGCAAAGCGAAAATACAACTAAAAAAGCGGTGGAAATTCCACCGCTTTTCACTTATTATTTACCGCAACCTAAGCCGTAGGGTTTAGGACAGCCACCCTTATTGCCACAGCAACAGCATAAAACGAGAAGTAACGGAAGTAACCAACCGCAACCGCAAATCTTATCGATTATACCGTTTAAGCATCCGTTACCACAGCAACAGAGAACGAGTAGAATAATAAGTATGTACAAACAGCAGTTATCACCGCCGAATCCAAAAAGGTTCATCATAATTTTTTCCTCCAAAATATTTTTAAGGTGATATTTCTATCACTACATAGTATTTATTTTTTCGTAAAAGTGTTACTTTTGTTGTAATTTTAATTAAATTATGTTAACATAATTATAGCAAGCACCTATTTTAGGGCTTGACTTTATCTTTTTTTATTTTTCTTACGGGTATCTATATGAACCCGATTGGAGGCAATATGAAAAATCTATTTAACTTTACCGCAAAGCAAATTGCGGGAATAGCAGTTCTTCTTGCACTCGTTATCGTATTGCAAGCGGTAGGTGGGTCGATAACTATCGGCGCTGTTTCACTTAACTTTACGCTTATTCCCATAGTGCTAGGCGGTATTTTATTTGGCGCTACCGTTGGCGGAATTTTAGGTTTTGCTTGCGGTGTAGTTGTTTTAATTCAAGTAATTATGGGCTTAAACCCCTTTTACCTTGCTATTTGGTCAAACGACCCCGTTGTTACCACTTTAACTTGCATACTCAAAACCACCGTTGCAGGTATTTTGTGCGGTGTAGTGTATAAGTTAATTAGCAAAAAATCGCCCGTAGTTGCGCTGTTTACCGCATCAGCTATCGTTCCCGTAGTAAACACGGGGCTATTTATAGTAGGGTGCTTATTTATGTCGTCCGTTTACGGTATGAGCGAAGGTCAAAACGTTCTAGTATTTATACTAGTAGGTCTTGTAACTTTCAACTTCTTCTTTGAGTTTTTAGTAAACGTTATCGTTGCCCCTGCTCTTAAAAGGGTAATTAAAATCGTTAATAAGGAGTAATTTATGATACTTTGTATAGACGTTGGCAACACCAACATAAAATACGCCGTGTTTGACGGGGATATATTAAAAGCATCCTTCCGCGTATCGTCAAGGCATAGTAGAACTGCCGACGAGTACGGTGCAACCTTACTTAACCTTCTTGCAAGTAAAGATATTAAAACGCAAGATATAAAGGGGATTATAATGTCTTCGGTTATACCGTCACTTAACTACACGATAAGCCATATGTGCGAATACTTTTTCGGTATTTCGCCTATGGCGGTTGGCGCAGGCATAAAAACCGGGCTTAACGTAAAGGCGGACAACCCCAAAGAAGTCGGTGCTGACATTATTGCAAACTGCGTAGGCGCTTTCCAAAAATACGGTGACGGCAAGCCTATGATAGTTATTGATTTTGGAACAGCCACCACTTTTGACGTGTTGACGGGAAGTGGCGAACTTATCGGCGTTGTTATTGCGCCGGGTATGAAGTCTTCACTTGAAAGTTTAGTAAGTAACACCGCGCAACTTCCTATGATAGAACTTCAAGCCCCCAAAACGGCAATACCTAAAAACACCAAAACGGCTATGCAAGCAGGTATAATATTCGGATTTGCAGGCTTGGTTGAAAACATAGTTAAAAAGATAAAAGAACAACTTGGCGTAGAAGAAATTTCAGTTACCGCAACGGGCGGTATGGGCGAAATTATCGCAAAAGAAGTTTCGTGTATTACAAGAATTGATAGATTACTTACTTTACAAGGCTTAAAACACCTTTACGAGATAAACAATGAAAACCGTTAAGATAGGCAACGTCACGATAGGCGGTAACAATAAAATTGCCGTTCAGTCTATGACGAATATTAAAACTGAATACGTAGATAGGGTAGTTTCTCAAATACTCGCGCTGGAAGAAAACGGTTGCGATATAGTTAGGGTTGCCGTGAAAGACGAGATGGACGCGTTATCCGTTAAAGAAATCAAAAAACAAGTATCTTGCCCGATAGTTTGCGATATCCATTTCGACTATAAACTTGCGATAAAATCTATTGAAAACGGCGCTGATAAAATAAGGATAAACCCCGGCAATATAGGTAGCGAAGAAAACGTTAAAAAGGTTGCCGAGTGCTTAAAATATTACGGCGTTCCCGTTCGCGTTGGCTCTAACACGGGTAGCGTGGAAAAAGAATTTTTGAAAAAGTATGGCAAAAACGAAGTTTCACTCGTGGAAAGTGCGCTTAAAAACGTTTCAATACTTGAAAAATACGGCGTTCAAGATATCGTTATTTCGGCAAAGGCATCGTCAGTACCGTTGACCGTTAAAACGTATAGATACCTAAAATCTAAAACCGATTACCCCTTGCACCTTGGGGTTACCGAGGCAGGCACCTACGAAAGCGGAGTGATAAAATCAAGCGTAGGGATAGGCTCGCTACTGCTTGACGGAATAGGAGATACGATAAGAGTAAGTTTATCGGCAGACCCTGTTTTAGAACCTTTAATTGCAAAGAAAATTATCCGTTCTTGCGGGCTTGATAGTAACTATTGCGAAGTGGTTTCTTGCCCGACTTGTGGCAGAACTGAGTACGACTCGATAGGGCTTGCAAACAAGATAGAAAAGTTAACTGCAAACATCAAAAAACCACTTAAAGTTGCAGTAATGGGTTGCGTGGTAAACGGCCCCGGCGAAGCAAAGGACTGTGACGTTGGCATCGCGGGTTCAAAAGATTACTGTGTAATCTTCAAAAAAGGCGAAATATACAAAAAAGTTCCCTTTGAAAATGCAGAAAAAGAATTTATAAGAGAGATAGAAGAAATTGCAAAATCCTTGTGACAAAGTTTTAGAAGCGGTAAAAAACTTTCTTGGTGGCACGGTTGATATAAGAATAAACTCAGCCGTTATAAAAAACGGGGAAGTTACCGTCAACTTAATATGCGACTCGGTAGTGAGTGAAGAAGATAGAGATTTAATAAAGAGTTCGTTTGAAAACGAATTTTCCGCTATGCCGATAAATCTTAACTTTTCAAAGTCAATAGCCGATGCCGAAATTTGTAAAACTGCGGTTTTTAACTACTTGCAAACTCACTGTTTTTCGGTTGCTCACGCCATTGACAAAAATTCCGTTAAAATAATATCTGGTGGCAAAAAAATCAAGTATGAAATCGTCGTTTTAGACACCGTTAAGGAATACCTAGAAAGAACGGGGGTAATACCGTTACTTAACGACTTTTTACATAGAGAGTACTGTAACTTTTTTGAAGGGGAAATTCGCGCGTCGTCGCATGACGAAAGCGCCCCCACGCTTGAAGACGATAGCGTTTTAGAAAGTGACGTTTTAGACCTTCAAGTAAGAAAGGTAAAAATGGCGGAAGTAGTTAAATTTTGTGACGACGAGTTTTACGATACCGCAACCTATATTCAAGACGGAAAGGAAGTTTTAGGTAAATGCTATTTTGCAGGCACAGTCGTTGAAAAAGAAGAACGTGTTAGCAAAAAAGGAAACACCTATTATAGGCTTACGCTTGACGATAAGTCGTCAAAAATATCTGGCAGTTACTTTACTAGTGACAAGCAAAAACTACAAAAACTTCAAAAGATTGACGTAGGTAGCGTAATAATTGCCCGTGGCGAGATGGACGAGTTTGGTGGTAGAACTAGTTTTATAATAAAGGGCTATCATTTATGCGAGTTCCCAAGCGGATACAAGCCACAGTCACGCCCGTCAAAAAAACCGCCCGAAAAGTACACTTACGCTTTTCCAACCCCGTGTGAAACGAGTAAGCAAGACGATTTCTTTACGTCGTCAAACACCCTTCCTAAATGGCTTACCGAAAAGGAATACGTGGTAGTGGATATTGAAACCACGGGAACTGACGTTACTAGTGATAAAATTACTGAAATCGGCGCGGTGAGAATTAAAAACGGAGTAATACGCGAAACTTTTCAAATTCTTATCGACCCCGAAGTTTCGCTATCTAAACGCATAGTAGAACTAACAGGAATAACCGACGAAATGCTCGTAGGTAAACCCAAAATTCAAGACGCGTATCCCGACTTTATTAAATTTTTAGGCGACGCGGTTTTCGTTGCCCACAACGCCGACTTTGACTATCGCTTTTTGAAAAACGCAGGAAAACCCTTAGGGTATTTTGTTGAAAACGAGTGTGTAGACACGTTAGAAATTTCAAGAAAGAAACTCCCTTGGCTATCCAACCACAAGTTAAACACCGTTTGCGCTCACTTTAATATAGAATTCCGTCATCACCGTGCGCTTAGTGATGCATTTGCTACTGCCGAGGCTTTGATTGAGTTAGCGAAACTTTAAGGTCATATTTGCTAAATCTATCTGCGTTACTGCCGTCGTCGTGCGTCTGCAATGACCAAAAAGGTCTATTGCAACCACCCGTCTAGGCGAGCCTTGATATATTTGCAACTATGCCCTTAATTTAAGAGTTTATTTACGGCGCAATACTGCGTTACTGCCACAAAGTTGTGTCCGCCACAACCAAAAAGGTTAGTGCCGACCACACTTTGTGTCGAGCCTTGTCTTGCTTGCAACTAAGCCCTTAAAGCAAGTTGTGAATAACTTACGCCGTGCGTCTGCAATGATAAAAAGTTTCAGTTTTGTTATAAAAACCAAACAAATTTATAATAAATTATAAAAAACGCTTGCTAAATGGCGTTTTATATGCTAAAATACTTATGATTTAATACGATAGGCTAAGTTGAGAGTGTCAAAAGGCACTCTCAAATTTATTTATAAGGGATATATGAAGTTCAAACCTAGTGAAGAAATTATCAATTTTTTAACTAAATACGCAAGTGAGTTAGGCGTTGAGATTGTTGACGTTGAAGTAAAGTCGGGCAAAAACCCCTATTTAACCGTTTTTATCGATCGTGACGGTGGCGTTGATCTTGACACGCTTGAAAAGTTTCACAATCTTATAAACCTTCCGCTTGACGAGTTTGACCCGTACGATAGCCCTTACACCTTAAACGTTTCTAGCCCCGGCATTGATAGACCGCTCAAAACCCAAAGGGACTTTGAAAGGAAGATGGGTTGTGACGTTGAAGTTAAACTTTACGCTCCGCTAGAAAAAGGCGTTAAATATTTTGAAGGCACGCTAGTAGGTTTTGAAAACGGCGTTGTAACCGTTAAAACCGAAAAGGGCGAAGTAATTTCATTAGAGCAATCAAAAATAGCAAAAATAAACGAAGCAGTGAAGTTTTAGTGTAGTCATAAATTATCCACACTTTAAGATATATGGTGTGTATATAGAAATTAGCAAGTCAAAATCAAAGTTTGATAATTACGACTTGCCCACCTATTATTAGGTACAACAAAACGTTAATAAAATTGGCAAGCCTATAAAAGGTTTGCACAAGGAGAAAATTATGGTAAACAAAGATTTTTTTGCAGCGCTTGACGAACTTTGCGCAAGCAAGGGTATTGAAAGGCAATCTTTTATCGACACTTTGCAATCGGCGCTTACGTCCGCGTATAAAAAATACGCCAAAGGCGACGCGAGTGACGTTGTAGTTAAACTTAACGACGAAAAGTGTTCTATAAGATTTTTCGCCACCAAACAAATAGTTGACGTGGTTGAAGACCCTGATAAGCAAATCACGCTTGAAGAGGCTAAGGAACTTAAAAAGACCTATAAACTCGGCGACACTTACGAAAAGGAATTCACACCCAAAGACTTTGGTCGTATTGCCGCTCAAACCGCAAAGCAAGTAGTTATGCAAAAAATTAGAGAGGCTGAAAGAAACAACACTATCTCCGAATTTGAAGATAAGGAAAACGAAATTCAGTCGGCTATCGTTAGAAAGGTTGAAAACGGCACCGTTTACGTTGAACTTTCGGGCGGTCAACTCGAAGGTGTAATGCTTCCGCAAGACCAAATCGTTGGCGAGAATTATGACGTTAATCAAAAAATCAACGTTTACGTTAAAAGAATTCGCCAAATCGGTAAAAATACTCAAATTCTCGTATCTCGCACGGCTACGGGGCTCGTTAAACGTTTCTTTGAAAACGAAGTTCCCGAAATCAAGCAAGGTATCGTTGAAATTAAAGCCGTTTCTCGTGAGGCTGGTCAAAGAAGTAAAATTGCAATATATAGTTCTGACCCGCAAATTGACGCGGTTGGCGCGTGCGTAGGTAATAAAGGTATGCGCGTAAACGCCGTTATCGAGCAACTTGGCGGTGAGAAAATAGACATTATTCCGTGGAGTGAAGACCCGCTTGAATTTATCGCAAAGGCGTTAGCGCCTGCTAAGGTTTTAAGGGTTACCGCTATTGACGAAAAGTCGGCAAGAGTAGTAGTTCCTGACGATAAACTTTCACTCGCTATCGGTAGAGACGGGCAAAACGCTCGCTTAGCGGCACGCCTTACCGGTTGGAAGATTGACGTTAAGAGTGAGTCTAAAGCTATGGAAGAACTTCGCGAGGCGGAAGAACTTCAAGACCTTTCTGTAATTGACGAAGAATAAGGAGTAGGTATGGTTGAAAAGAAAGTACCTATGCGCACTTGTATCGCTTGCAGAACGGAAAGACCTAAGAAAGAACTTATTCGTATAGTAAAGACCAAAGACGGGGCTTTTACGGTAGATAAAACGGGTAAAGTTTCTGGTCGTGGTGCGTATCTGTGTGACGATAAGGCATGCGCCGAAAAGGTAATAAAGAAAAAGTTATTAAAACACGCTTTCGGCGTAGAAGTTTCCGAGGACGTATACGGTAAACTTACGGAGGAGTTCTTTGGAAAAGAGTAAACCGCTAAGTTATATAGGTTTTGCGCTACGAGCAAGAAAGGTGCGTTCTGGCGTTAACGCCATACAAACGCTTAAAGGTAACGTTTATTTATTGATAATTTGTAAAACCGCGTCGAAAAACACTTTTGACGACGCCGTTAAGTTATCAAAAAAATTCAACGCCCCGATAGTTATAAGCAACACCTATTTGGTACAAGATTTAGTTAAAAAAGAAAATTGCAAACTTCTGGCTATACAGGACGAATCGCTTGGAAATGCCGTTTTGCAAAATTTAGACAGTCATTTTCAAAAGTATTCGTGGAGGGATAATACCTGATATGGAAATTAAAAAAGAAGAAAAGAAAGAATTTAACAGTATTAAAAATTTATCCGTTATTCTCAAAGAGAATAAAAGCGCTCAAATAGTAGGCGATTACAAGGCTTTTCAAAAATCTATTGATAAAAAGATTAGTGAAAAGTTAAAGGCTATGCGCGCTAAAAAGGCACAAGAAGAGGAGGCTAAAAAGCAAGAAGTAGCCCCCGTTCTTTCCGCGCCCGAAGTGGTAGAACCTAAGGTTGAAGAAAAACCTAAAAAAGAAGAAGTTAAGGTCGTAGAGCCAAAGGTAGAACAAGCGCCTAAGAAAGAAGAGAAAAAAGAAGAGATTAAAGTTGTAGAGCCTAAGGTTGAAGAAAAACCGCAAGTTGTGGAAGAAAAGCCTAAAACTCCTACCATACAAAAAACGGATAACCCAAATATCGTTATTATCGACGGTAAAAGGGTTTTCGTACCCCAAAAGCGCGAATACGTCGCAAAAGACGACGGCAGGGGTAAAAACTTCGATAAAAAGCCTTCTAAACCTACGGGTGACAGACCGCAAAAGCGCGAGTACGTAGCGCCCGGCGATAAAAAGCCGTTTGCTCCGTCTATAAAGAGCGCTCCGCCGGCGTACGTTCCCAAGGAAAGCACTAAGCAACAAGGCAAGAAGAAAAACGAAAGAAATAATTACGACGATAAAAAGGCTATCAATAAAAAGTCGCTTATCAAAGGTCAAGTATCTATTGACGATTTCGACGAGAATAAGTCTGGTTACAGAAAGATGAGAAAGGCGAAAGATAAGCGCCAAGAAGAAACGACGTCGGGTATCAAAATTGATAGAGCGGTTATAAATAAGGAAATTATCCCCGTAAAAGAACTTTCTGAACTCTTAGGCATTACCGCGGTAGAAATTACCAAACGCCTTTTCAAAGAAGGTATCTTAAAAACTATTAACGACTCTATCGACTACGATACCGCAGGCTTTATCGCGGCAGAACTCGGCATTGAACTCGAACTCAAACTCGACAAGACCGCGGAAGACGTTTTAAGTGAAGGTTTCAAGGACGACGAAGAAGACGAATCTAAACTTATTAAGCGCCCACCCGTCGTTACCGTTATGGGTCACGTTGACCACGGTAAAACTTCACTTCTTGATAGAATTAGAAACTCAAACGTTACGGCAGGCGAGGCGGGTGGTATAACCCAACATATCGGCGCGTACACAGTTAACGTTAACGGTGAAACCGTTACTTTCTTAGATACGCCTGGTCACGCTGCGTTCACGGCTATGAGAGCGCGCGGTGCTCAAATGACGGATATTGCAATCATAGTAGTTGCGGCGGACGACGGTATTATGCCCCAAACTATCGAGGCTATTCACCACGCAAAAGCAGCAGGCGTAACTATTATAGTTGCGGCAAACAAAATTGACAAACCTACTTCGGATATCGAAAGGGTTAAAAAAGGTCTTGCCGACCAAGAAATTTTGGTAGAAGAATGGGGTGGTGACGTTGCACTCGTTCCCGTTTCTGCAAAGACCGGTCAAGGTATAGACGAACTCTTAGAAACTATCGTATTATCCGCTGAAATGAAAGAACTCAAAGCCAACCCCGACCGTATGGCTAAGGGCGCTATCGTCGAGGCGAAACTCGATAAAGGTAAAGGCCCCGTGGCTACCGTACTCGTTCAAAAAGGTACGCTTAAAGTTGGCGACTACTTAGTTGCAGGCACTATCACGGGTAAAGTTAGAGCGATGGTTGACGATAAGGGTAGAAACGTTAAATCGGCAGGCCCGTCAATGCCCGTATCTATTTTAGGCTTAGAATCAGTTCCCAACGCTGGCGACAGTATATTTGCAGTAGAAGAGGCTAAACTCGGCGCACTCGTTGCAAGTGAAAGAAGAAATAAAGAAAGAGAAGATATGATTAGAGAACAACAAAAAGTATCGCTTGACGACTTGTTCTCAAAGGTATCTTCGGGTGACTTAAAAACTCTTAATATTATCGTAAAAGCCGACGTTCAAGGTTCGGTTGAAGCAATTAAGCAATCGCTTACAGAACTATCTAACGACGAAGTTAAAGTTAGCGTTATCCACTCGGCAGTAGGTGCGATTTCGGAGACGGACGTTAACCTTGCGGACTCGTCAAACTCGATTATTATCGGCTTTAACGTTAGACCTGATAGCAAGGCAAAAGCACTTGCTGAACAAAGCAAAATCGACATTAAATTATATAGAGTTATCTACGAGGCGATTGACGACGTTACCAAGGCGCTTAAAGGTATGCTTGCGCCCAAGTTTAGCGACGTTTATATGGGTAAAGCCGAAGTTCGTGAAACGTTCAAAATTACGGGTGTCGGCACGGTTGCAGGTTGCTACGTTACTGACGGTAAAATCGTTCGTAACGGCAAACTTAGAATTTACCGTAACGACGTTATGATTTGTGAAGGAAACGTACTTCAACTCAAACGTTTCAAAGACGACGTTAAAGAAGTTCAACAAGGCTTTGAATGCGGTATGTCTATCGAAAAGTTTGACGATATTAAAATAGGCGACTTTATCGAGTGCTATATCGTGGAAGAGCAAAAGGCGTAAACTATGAAAGGAAAGCGTACAGATAGGCTTAACAGCGAGTTTCGTAAACTTATTTACGACGTTATTAAAAACCGCATAAATTCCCCCGATATTACCGAGATGTTTTCGGTAACGGAAGTGGACGTTTCGCCCGACCTTAAACACGCTAAGGTTTATGTTAGCGTGTATTCGACTAGCGACGAAAAGGCAAAGAAAACGCTTGACGCCATTTCAAAATCATCGCCCGAAATTAGGCGTGAACTTGCAAGGCTTTCAAGCATACGCTACGTTCCCGAACTTAGATTTTATCACGACGGGGCTAGCGCATACGGTAACAAAATAGATAAAATTTTATCGGGTTTAACCTACGTAACGAGTGGAGACGACGATGACGATAACGGAGATAGCAACTGAATTAAAAACCTTAAAATCGGTACTTATATTTTCGCATAACCGCCCAGATGGTGACACTTTGGGCTCTGCTACCGCTTTGCGCTTAGCTCTTAAAAAACTAGGCGTTAGGGCGGATATCGTGTGTTTTAGCGATATTCCTGACAAACTCAAATACCTTAGTGGCGTTGAGTTTATATCAAAAGAACCGCTTAAAGATTTTAAGTATTCGGCTTACGTTTCGGTAGACTGTTCTACCGAAGGTATGTTTTCAGACTTATATTCCATTTACGAAAAATCTCCGCTAACTATAAATATAGACCACCACGTTTCAAACACTATGTACGCAAAACTCAACTACGTTGAAAACACCGCGTCTTGTTGCGAGATAATTTATTCGCTTATTTTAGCGTTAGGCGTTGAAATTGATAGTGATATTGCAGACTGTTTGCTTACGGGTATCGTAACCGATACGGGTGCTTTTTGCCACTCGAACGTAACGGATAATACTTTATACGTTGCGTCAATGCTCAAAAAAAGCGGTGCTGACCTTCATAAGATAATAAAACTCAACTTCAAAAACCAAACCAAACAGCGCTCGGATTTATACGCTAGCGTAATAAGTAAAATGCGCTACCGCTTAGACGGTAAGGTGGGAATTTTAGTAATTACAAAAAGCGATATTGAAAGTGCTGGCGCAGTTGATAATATGACCGAAGGTTTTATCGATTACCCCCTTACGGTTGACACGGTTGAAGTTGCCATTTCACTTCTTGAAACGAGTAAAAACCGTTATAAAATTAGTTTAAGAAGTAAAGGAAAAGTCAACGTTAACGAGATAGCGTCACTCTACGGTGGCGGTGGTCATATCCTAGCGAGCGGAGCGGTGCTTAACGGTCACTTAGAAGATATTATCGATAAACTTTGCTTTAACGTTGAGCAAAGGCTTTAACTTTATGAATGGATTTATAAATTATTACAAGCCGAGTGGGATATCCTCGGCTTATGCTATAAATAGAATAAAAAAACTGTTTAAGGGTGAAAAGGTTGGGCATATGGGCACGTTAGACCCGCTTGCCGAAGGCGTTTTGCCTATTGCGGTTGGAAAATCTACTAGGCTTTTCGATTTTTTACTTGATAAAACCAAAGTTTATATCGCTGAATTTACCTTCGGCTATCAAACGGATACGCTAGATAGGGGCGGTAAAATAGTAAAAGAAAACGGTTTAATTCCCACGAAAGACCAAATAAATAGCGTTCTTAGTTCGCTAACGGGTAAGGTAATGCAAACGCCCCCTATATTTAGCGCTAAAAACGTAAACGGTCAGCGCAGTTACGACTTGGCGCGCCGTGGCGTTGCGGTTGAACTCAAACCCAAGCAAGTTGAGATAGATAGTATAGTGATGCTCTCTGGTAGCGGTGCGGTTTACACCTTTGAAATCACCTGTAAAGGCGGAACGTATATCCGTTCGATTTGTAGAGATTTAGCCGAAAAACTATCAACTTTTGCAACAATGACGGCGCTTAAAAGAACTAAAAGCGGAAAGTTCACGCTTGAAAATTCCGTTTCGGAAAGTGACGTTATATCGTCAACCGATATAAAAAGTTTACTAATTAAGCCCGATAGCGTTTTAACTTTTGACAAGATTTACTTAGATAGTTATCAAACGGTAGAGCAGTTAAACGGCAGACCGTACGATATAATGATTAGTGACGGAACGTATTCCGTTTACGACGATAAAAGCGTATTTTTAGGCGTTGGAATAGTTACTAAAAATCGCCTTAAATTAAAAGCGTATATAAAGGATGATGAATAACGTAATACTATACGGCGACAAATGCCAAAAAAACTTAATATTAGCCCTAGGTTATTTTGACGCGGTTCATAAAGGTCATCAAAAAGTGCTAAAAAAAGCCGTTTCTGTGGCGAGTGAAAATAATTGCACTCCGTCCGCCTTGATCTTTTTTGGTGGAAAGACTAAAAAGGACGTTTTTACTCTAAACGAGCGTTTAAGGCGAATTTTTTTAACGGGGATAAAAACGGTTATAGTAAAAGAACTTTCAAAAGATTTTATGGCGCTGACAAAACTAGAATTTTTGAAGGAACTAACTAGCCTTTACGATATAAAAGCGGTTGTGTCTGGAAGTGATTTCACTTTTGGTAAAAACGCGGAAGGTAACGTTCAAACGCTAAAAGAATTCTTTAAAGAAGATAACGTTTACACTCAAAATTTAGAAGAAGAAAACGGCGAAAAAATTTCTTCGTCTAGCATTAAAAACGCGCTATCAAAAGGCGATATTTTAACTGCAAACACCTTGCTTGGCGGTAATTACTTTATAAGCGGTGAAGTCGTAAAGGGAAAAGGGCTTGGTCGCGACCTAGGTTTTCCCACTGCAAACGTTTTATTAGGTGAAAATAAATACCCTATAAATTCGGGCGTTTACGTTACTTTTACCGTTATAAACGGCGTGGTATATCCAGCCATAACAAACGTTGGCGCGCAACCTACCGTAAACGGAAAAGACACGGTTATCGAAACGTATATCGACGGTTTTTCAGGAGATTTATACGGCAAAAGTTTAACGGTGTATTTTGTTGAAAGAATTCGCGATATAAAAAAATTTAATTCTGTTAAAGAATTAAAAGAACAACTTGAAAAAGATTTAAGGAGTATAAGATGATAAAATTCGGGCCGAGTGGCAATAGCGAATTATACCACGGCGCAGGCTATCAAGGAAGTTCAAATTCCGCGCTTTGGGTAAAAGAAATGGGGCTTGACTGCTTTGAATATTCCTTTGGTCGTGGCGTAAATTTATCCGAGCAAAAAGCGCTAGAAATAGGCGAACTATTTAAGGCGCAAAATATAGAAATTAGCGTTCATTGTCCGTACTTTATAAACTTTGCCGGGCTTGACGAAGAGAAGATAGAAAACTCATACGGCTACGTTTTAAGTTCGCTAAAAGCGGGGCGTTTAATGGGTGCAAAGCGCGCGGTATTTCACCCGGGCTCATTAGGAAAACAACAGCGAGAAGACGCGGTTAATCTCACTAAAAAGCGCTTAGAAATTCTCGCTCAAAAAATTGAAGACGAAGGGTACTACGATATGATAATTTGCCCTGAAACTATGGGAAAATCGGCTCAAATAGGTACGGTTAAAGAAATTGCTGAGTTTTGTACTATCGCGCCGTTTTACTATCCGTGCGTTGACTTTGGGCACGTAAACAGTTTATGGCAGGGGAAACTTAAATCACCTAGCGATTATTTAGATATATTTTCAACCATAGAAAGCACTTGTGGGTTTGAAAAATTAGACAATATGCACGTTCACTTTTCAAAGATAATGTACTCGCAAAAGGGTGAAATAAAGCACCTTACCTTTGAAGATGATACCTACGGTCCAAACCCAAAAGATTTTTTAATAGCGGTAAAGGAAAAACACATAAACCCCTTTATAGTATCCGAAAGCGCAGGCACGCAGGATATTGACGCTAAATTTATGAAAGACGTTTATTTTAGTTTGTAATTAAAACCCGACTTCGGTCGGGTTTTTTACATTATTTTTACAAAACGCTTAAATTATTTTATTAAACTTTTAACAACGATTAAGTAAAATATTTTTACTATTTTTCATATATTAAACACATTTTGAAAATATTATATAAGTGGGGGTATAATTATGAAAAAGCGTAAAAAGTTCAAATATATTCCATTAAGATACCTTTTTGCTATGCTTATAACGATACTTGAAATCGTTGCTATTATAGGCATAGTTATTGCGCTTTGTTATTACGTTCCTTACTTTTACGCGCTTGCTATGGCAACGCAATTTGCGTGCACAGTTAAAATAATAGCGTCTGACGATAATCCCGACTATAAAGTGCCGTGGCTTGTCGTCGTTTTAATACTCCCTGTCGTTGGTTTTATGCTTTATTTCATATTTTCGTCACGAAAACTTAAAGAAAAGTACGTAAAAAGGTTAAAAGATATAGTAAAAAACACCTACGATAAGTCGAGCGAAGAAGAGTTTAACGCCTTAAAAGGTAGTAGTATTACTGCGTATAACCAGTTCAAAATGCTATCTAAAATTTCTGGTGCTAGTTTATATACAAAATCAAATATCGAATATTTTAGCGATATAAAACTGCTACAAAACAAGTTGGTTGACGACCTAAAATCAGCAAACAATTTTATATTTTTAGAATACTTTATTATTGAAGAAGGCGTTTTTTGGAATTCGATATTAAACGTTTTGATAGAAAAAGTAAAGTGCGGGGTTGACGTTAGAGTAGTGTTTGACGATATAGGTTGTATGAGAACTCTACCTGCCTCTTATTCTAAAACGTTAAACGGCTACGGAATAAAAGCAATACCGTTTTCACGCCTTAAAGGTAGTGCCGACAGTGAGTTTAACAACCGCAACCACCGTAAAATTGCCGTAATTGACGGTAAAATTGCCTACACCGGCGGGTTTAACCTTGCAGATGAATATATAAATTTAGTTGAAAGGTTCGGATACTGGAAGGACTGTGGCGTTAGAATTTACGGCGAGGCGGTTTGGGAATTTACTAAACTTTTCTTAGTAGATTTTGGCATAAATACAAAAAGCCTAATGGCTGTGCCTGAAAACTGCTTTCCAAAAGTAAACGTAGATAGTAGCGACGGTTTTATTATGCCTTTTGGTGACGGGCCTAAACCCCTGTATCCTAGGCGAGTATCAAAATCGGTTATACAAAATTTACTATCCTGCGCTAAGCGTTACGTTTATATAACTACGCCGTATTTAATTATAGATAACGACCTTTTAACGGATATAGAAAACGCGTCGCTACGGGGAGTAGACGTGAAGATTGTAGTTCCTTCTATCCCAGATAAAAAACTTATCTTTACAATGACTAAAAGTTATTATTCTAGGCTACTTAGCGCGGGCGTTAAAATTTACGAATATACCCCTGGCTTTATGCACGCTAAGACGTATTTGGTTGACGACGACTACGCAATGATAGGAACGGTAAATTTAGACTATCGCTCGCTCGTTCATCACTTTGAAAACGGAGTACTATCTTATAAGTCTAACTTTATAAAGGATGTAAAAAGCGACGTTCTATCTATAATAGATAGTTCAAAAGAAATAAAAAAAGAAGAACTTAAAAACACTTTAATACAAAGGTTTATAAGTTCGCTAGTTAAAATATTTGCACCGTTAATGTAAAAAAACGAAGCCGTTAGGCTTCGTTTTTCTTTTTTCTAAATTTTATTTTAGGAATAAATAAATATCCATAAGTTAAAGTAAATGCGATTTGAACGGGGATACCTATAAGGTATAAATACGCGCTTATCGGCGTTACGTTTATTAAGTATAGGTGTAAATTTAGTAGTGTAGTCCAAATAATTCCAGAAATGCAAATAAACTCAAACAGCGGATTTTTATACACGCACGCAAACACTAAAAAGAGTATAAACGATACGGGCACGGCAGTTAAAAAGCACAGCCAAATTCTACCGCTTATATCAAACGCGCTAAGCGTTATAAACGCAATTAAAGCAACTAGCCAAACTATACAGTCTGCAAGTAACGGAATAATAATTGAGCGCAATTTGTTTATAGGCATTTTCGCGCGTTTTTTATCGGATAACAAATCGTTGAGCGTTATGCCGAAAATTTGTGAAATTTGATATAAAACGTATGAGTCTGGCAAACTTTCACCACTTTCCCACTTGGCAACTGCTTTATCCGAATAATTAAGTTTTTCCGCAAGAGACGCTTGCGTCAACCCGTGGTATTTTCTATACTTTGCTATGTTTTTAGCAACCACTAAGTTAAACTGTTCTTTGTTTTTCATACCTTAAATTATAGCGGATTTTGTAAAAATTTCAAGTCTTTTTAGGTGTTAATTAGATGAAACCTAAATTTTAGATAAATATTTTCGACAAATATTATCGAATTAAATAAAAAATTAACTTGTAAAGTTGACTAAATATATTAAGTATGTTAATATATATACTGTCAATATGAGTGATATTATTAAGTCGGCTCTCGTCGTTGAAGACGGGGATTTAATTTTCAATTACGTAAACTACTACGTTGACGACGGGTTTTTAGTAATTATAGGCGATAAAAGGCTACTTTTAACTGACGGTAGGTATATAGAACACGCTAGGCTTAAAGCAAGCGCTAACTCTTATCTTCAAAGTGAAGTTTCACTTGAAAAGGCGCTTAGCGAAAACGGCGTTAAAAGAGTGGGGCTTATATATAAAAACACTTCGGCAAAACTACTTAGCCGTTTAATAGAAGGTGGCTTTGACGTTTACGATGCGGAAGATGAGTATCAAAGTTTTTCGTCGATAAAAACTGCAAGTCAACTTCAAAAGATTAAAAAGGCGTGTGAGATTACTGAAACTGCGTTTTACAAGACTTTGCCGTTTATAAAAACGGGCGTTTCAGAACTAGAAGTTTCGGCAGTACTTGAATACAACTTTAAGATGCTCGGCGGTCAAGTAGGGTTTGAAACGATAGTTGCTTTTTCTAGTGGCGGTTCAGTTCCGCACTACAAAACAAGCGATAAAAAACTTGAATCCAATACCCCGATACTTATGGACTTTGGGTGTTCGTATCAAGGCTACTTATCCGATATGACTAGAACGTTTTATTACGGCGCTCCGTCAGATAAGTTTTTATCGGTATATGGCAGCGTTAAAACGGCGTGGCACAAGGCTTATAGTGAGATAAAGTCGGGTATGACTTGTAGTGAAGCGGATAGTATTGCAAGAAGTTACCTAAACGGTTGCGGGTTAGATAAGTTTTTTACCCACTCGTTAGGGCACGGCATAGGCGTTAAGATACACGAATTTCCTACTCTTAGCCCAAAATCTTCAACGATGCTACGTGACGGTATGGTATTTTCAATCGAGCCGGGCGTTTATTTAGAAAACGAGTTCGGCGTTCGAATTGAAGACACGGTCGTTTTACAAAACGGCAGGTGCGTTTCACTAATGACAAGCGATAAAGAACCGATAATCTTATCGGTAAAATAAAAAAATATTTTTCAAGGAGAAAATTTTAATATGGTATTAGCAGGCGATTTAAGAAAGGGTGTAACTATCGAATACGAAGGCAAAATCTACACGGTTGTTGACTTTTTACACGTTAAACCCGGCAAGGGCGCAGCGTTCGTAAGAACCACGCTTAAAAACATTGTTGACGGTAAGGTTTTACAAATTACCTTCAACCCGACCGAAAAGTTTGAAAACGCGGTAATCGAAACCAAGAAGATGACTTATTCGTATAACGACGGTGAACTTTACTACTTTATGGACGAAGAGTACAATATGGAACCGCTTAACTACGACCAAGTTGAAGACGCGCTTAAATACGTTAAAGAAAACGACCCCGTAACCGTTAAGTTCTATAAGGGTAAAGCGTTCTCGGTAGAATGTGAAAACTTCGTTGAACTCGAAGTTATCGAAGCAGAGCCTAGCGTTGCAGGTAACACGGCAACTAACGCTACCAAACAAGTTAAAATTGAAACAGGTCTTTATATCCAAGTACCTATGTTCGTTAACGAAGGTGACGTTATTCGTATCGATACCCGTACCGGCGACTACATGGAAAGAGTTAAAAAGTAATGCGTTTTACCTGACAGCGATTTATCCTGTCAGGTATTTCAATTTTTATGAAGACTGCAATTATCACTGGTGCAAGTAGCGGAATAGGTCTTGCAACCGCAATAAAACTTAAAAGCGAAGGCTACAACGTAGTTGGAAGTTATCTAACTAGCGAAGAAACCGCCAAAGCCGTTGAACTTAAATACGGCATACCTTTTATTAAGTGTGACGTGTCTTGTGAAAGTGGCGTAGACGGGTTGTTTTCCTATGCCGAAAAGCGTTTTGGAAAGGTTACGCTAGTTATCGCAAACGCCGGCGTGGCGTTAAAGCAAAGCCCCCTTTTAGACGTTTCAGAAAAAGATATTGATAGGGTAATTTCAACGAACCTTAAAGGCGCTATTTTAACTAATAAACGCGCAGTTTTATCAATGCTAAACGGTGGCGGGAGAATAGTTAATATCTCGTCGATATTCGGCTTATTAGGTGGGAGTTGTGAAGTTCCTTACTCGGCAACGAAAGCGGGCGTTATAGGTTTAACGAAAGCGCTTGCTGAGGAAACGTCGTCTTCAAATATCGAAGTTTTAGCGGTGGCGCTAGGTCTTGTTGACACGCCTATGAACGCGCACTTATCACAAGAAGACAAACTCGATTTTTGCAAAGAGTGTAATCTTGATAAAATTCCTTCGGCGAGCGACACGGCTAACGAACTATATAAAATTATATCAAGTAGCGAAAACTTAAACGGTCAAATCATAACCGTATTCGCTGGCTAAAAAAATATAATTATTTTATAAAAAATAAAAGGAATTTTTGTAAAATTATTGTATATATTAAGTAATCGGCGATAAAAGGAGCAGTTATGCAGTTATTATCCGTTAAAGAACAAACCTTAAAAAAAGAAGAACTATTTTTATCGCCTTACGCGGTTAAGTCTCAAAACACTTTGGGTAGAGTAAATAGTGAAGTTCCTTGCTCGATGCGAACGGAATTTCAACGCGATAGAGATAGAATTATTTATTCAAGGGCGTTTATAAGGCTCAAAAACAAAACCCAAGTGTTTTTCTCGCCCGAAGGCGACCATTATATGACGCGCCTTACCCACACTTTGGACGTTTCGCAGATAGCAAGGTCTATTGCAAGGGCGCTATCTCTCAACGAAGATTTAACCGAGGCAATAGCACTTGGGCACGACTTAGGGCACACGCCTTTCGGCCACGCGGGGGAAAGGGTTTTATCAAAACTATCGCCAAAGGGCTTTAAGCACAACGAACAGTCTTTACGTGTGGTTGACGTGCTTGAAAATTCCGGCAAGGGCTTAAACCTTACCTTTGAAGTGCGTGACGGGATACTTAACCACAAAACGGGTACGCACCCAAAAACGCTAGAAGGGCAAGTGGTTTCTCTTTCGGACCGCATAGCGTACCTTAATCACGACGTAGACGACGCCGTTAGAAAAGGCGTTATCACGCAAGACGAACTTCCAAAGAAGGTGCTTGACGTTTTGGGTGCTACTTCGAGAGAGAGAATAAATAAAATGATAAGTTCGGCGTACGAAAATAGCCTTTGTAAAGATAAAGTTTCACTCCATAGTGAAGTTGACGAGGCTATGACGGAACTTAGAAATTTTATGTTCGATAGAGTGTATATGATGGATACCGCCAAGCGGGAAGAAGAAAGGGCGGGGCATATGCTATCGTGTATGTACGATTATTTTTATAATAATAAAGATAAACTTCCCAAAATGTATAAAGAACTACTTGACAGTTACGATTTATCCACCGTTATTTGCGACTATTTGTCGGGAATGACGGATAGGTACGCTATTAAAGTATTTACTCAAATATTTATTCCGCAAAGTTTTTAAGGAGAAAAAATGCCGATTATCGACGAAAAGTTCATAGAAGAACTAAAAAGTAAAAACAACATAGTTGACGTGGTTAGTCGGTATTGCAACCTACAAAGAAAGGGTTCAAGTAACTACTGGGCGTGCTGTCCACTTCCGGGGCATACTGAAAAAACCCCGTCGTTTACGGTAAACGAGCCGGGGCAGTTTTATCACTGTTTCGGTTGCGGTAAGGGTGGCGACGTTATTAAGTTTATTCAAGAAGTTGAAAGCGTTGACTTTATGGACGCGGTTAGAATTTTAGCCGAACGCGTAAAAATGCCTATCCCCGAAATTGATACTAAAAGTGAAGAAGAAGCCCAAAAAGCCCGCAATAAAAAGGAAAGATTATTTGCTTTAATGCGGGAAACGGCGCTATTTTACGCTAAAAACCTACCAAAGGCTGACGATATGCTTGAATATCTTGCCCGCCGTGGGGTTGACGAAGTTGCGGTAAGAAAGTTCGGAATGGGCGCGTCGCTTGACTATTATTCGCTACCTAATCACCTAAAAAGTTTAGGGTATAGTGAAAGCGAAATGCTAGATGCCGGCGTTTGCCAAAAGGGAAATAAAGGCGTTTACGATTTTCAAGCGCAAAGGCTAATCGTTCCAATTATAAATTCTATGGGCAAAGTTATCGCCTTTGGCGGTAGAATTTTAGAAGATAAGGGTTTTGGCAAGTACAAAAACACTTCTGAAACCGTTTTGTTTAACAAAAAGAACACGTTATTTAACGTAAACAACCTTAAAAAAATCCGCCAAGAAACCGACCTTGACTACGTTATTATGGTTGAAGGGTATATGGACGTAATATCCCTATTTATGGCAGGGTTTACTAACGTAGTAGCGTCAATGGGTACGAGTTTAACGCTCAGCCAAGCAAAACTTCTTAAACGCTATACGGGAAAGGTTTTAGTTAGTTACGACGGGGACGGGGCAGGTCAAAAAGCCACGCTTAGAAGTTTAGATATCTTTGAAAACGAAGGTTTTGAAGTAAAGGTAGTAACGCTACCAGACGGGCTTGACCCTGATGACGTTATTAAAAAGCACGGCAAGGAAACGTACGCAAATTTACTTAGCCAAGCAGTTCCGCTTATCGACTTTAAGTTAAAAGTATTAGAAAACGGCAAAGATTTAGACGATACGGCGGACAAGCGCAAGTATTTATCCGAGTGTTTAGCGCTTATAAAAACCGTAAAGAGCGAGTTTTTGAAAGAAGAACTCTTACATAAAGTAAGCAACCGCACGGGAATAAGTTACCAGTCGCTCAAACGCGACTTAGAGAGCGGAAATATAACCGTTCAAACTGAAAAACCGCAAGTGGTCGTTGAAAATAAAGTTGTGAAAATGGACGGGCTTTCGGTTGCCGAAAGAACGGTGCTTTGGGCTTATCTTAACGGTAAAGATTACACAAAAGATAAAGACCTATCACTGATTTATTTTAGCGATAAAACGCGTGAAAAAATTGCAGAACACGTCTTGTTTGAAGACGGGGATATAAAGAGTAAATTATTTACCGTTTTAGAAGATGACGACGTAGTTGAATTAGACGCGGTGCTTAGCGCAGGTGACGTTATTCCTAATAAGGAACAAGAAAAGCGGTATTTTAACGACTGCTACAAAGTAGTTTACAAAAGCAACTTAGAAAAGGACCTTAAAAATTTAAGTGAACTATATAAGGCAGAATTCGACGTAAACGAAAAGAATAAACTTGCGCTTATGATAGCGCAAAAAACCAAAGAACTATCAAAAATTTAACGGAGGAAAAAATGAGCGTATCCAAAGAACAAATAACTCAAATAGTAGAAGAAGTAGTAACCTTTTTCGACAATAAAAAATTTATAAAAGCAGACGAACTTTTAGATAGACTTGACAAGCATAAAGTTTCGCCCGAACAAATGGAACTTATTTATGCAGGTCTTAACGAAAAGGGCATAGAAGTAGTTGACAGTTACGACGATATCGCCGCAAGAGATAACGACCTTCTCAACCAACTCGAAAAAGAAGTTTCGATGGACGACCCCGTTAAAGTTTACCTTAAAGATATCGGTAAAGTAGCCTTACTTTCTACCGAAGAAGAAACTGAACTTGCCGAAAAGATGATGCAAGGTGACGAGTGGGCTAAAAAGCGCTTGTCCGAGGCAAACCTTAGGCTCGTTGTTTCTATCGCTAAAAGATACGTAGGTAGGGGCATGCACTTACTAGATCTTATTCAAGAAGGCAACTTAGGTCTTATGAAAGCCGTTGAAAAGTTTGATTACACTAAGGGCTTTAAGTTTTCAACCTACGCAACTTGGTGGATTCGCCAAGCGATAACCCGTGCGATAGCCGACCAAGCAAGAACGATTAGAATTCCCGTTCATATGGTTGAAACAATCAATAAACTTATAAAAGTTTCACGTCAATTACTTCAAGACCTTGGCAGAGAGCCAACCCCCGAAGAAATTGCCGAGGCTATGGGTATAACCGTTGAAAAAGTAGTTGAAATTCAAACTATCGCGCAAGATCCCGTTTCACTTGAAACGCCTATCGGCGAAGAAGAAGACAGCAACTTAGGCACGTTTATTGAGGACGAAAAGTCGGCAAGCCCGAGTGACGTTGTTGCCTTTGCTATGCTTAAAAAACAACTAATTTCAATACTTGATACGCTTACGCCGAGAGAAGAAAAAGTTCTTCGTTTAAGATACGGCATTGACGACGGCAAGCCGAGAACCCTTGAAGAAGTTGGTAAAGAATTTAACGTAACGCGTGAAAGAATTCGTCAAATCGAAGCCAAAGCGCTTAGAAAACTCCGCCACCCGTCGCGTTCTAAAAAACTTAAAGAGTACCTTGAATAATGTCGCGCTTTGAAATTTTATATAACCTTATAGGAAGTGGCGAAGTTTTTGCCGACGTAGGGTGTGACCACGGCATTATTTCAAAAATGGTGCTTGACGGCGGTAAGTATAAAAAGGTAATTTTATCAGATATTTCGGCAAAGAGTTTAGAAAAGGCGAAATCTTTATTAAGTTCGTACGGCGATAGGGTGGAATTTATCGTGTCCGACGGGTTTTGTGGTTATAAAACCACGCCAAACTGCGCTATTATCGCAGGTATGGGCGGGGAAGAAATTATTAAAATTTTAAGCGGTGATATTTTGCCAAGCGAGTTGGTTTTAGCACCGCAAAAAAACACCGATAAAGTCAGAATGCACCTTTTGGATAACGGCTATAAAATCTTAAAAGATTTTACCTTTTACTCGCAAGGCAAGTTTTACGACGCTATAAAGGCGGAAAAAGGTAAGGACTTTTACGAGCCGAAAGAAATAATATTCGGGCGGGACAACTTAAAAGAAAAGCCCGAAGGTTTTATTAAAAAAATAAATTACGATATAAGCGTTTTAACTTCGGTATTAGATGATGAAAACGCATCTAAACTAAGCAAAGAAATGGCAAAGTTAAAACTTGCTATATTAAAGGATATTGTAAAATGACGATTGAAACCGTTTTTTCAACAATAGAAAAGTACGCCCCCTTAAAACTATCAAGCGATTTTCAAGCAATGATAAACGGGTACGATAACAGCGGAATAATAGCAGGTGTTAAGGGCGATATAAAAGGCGTTTTGTTTACGCTTGACTTAACGTTTGAAAGCGTTCAAAAAGCAATAAATAATAACTGCAATTTAATAGTTACTCATCACCCAGCAATTTACTCGCCTATAAAGGTGGTAGACGGGGCGCTTCTCAGTGCTATTCAGTCAAACATAGGCGTGATATCAATGCATCTTAACTTAGACTGCGCAAAACAAGGTATCGATTACTTTTTGGCTAACGGTTTAGGTGCAAAAAATCAAGAAATTATTTATAATTTAGGTAACGATTGCGGTTACGGTAGAATTTTTGAAGTTAGCGAAACCGCTAAATCCCTTAAACAAAAGTATGTAAATACTTTTGAAACTCAAAACGTTATGCTTTTTGGCGATGCGAATAAAAAAATAAATAAGGTTGCAAGTTTTTGCGGTTCAGGGCTTGATATAGCCGAAATTGAACTTGCAAAAGACGTGGATATTTATATATCGTCAGACATAAAACATCACGTAATACTATACGCGCTTGAAAGGGGCAAATGCGTAATGAACGTATCCCACTATTCTAGCGAAGTATACGGTTACAAACAGTTTTTTAATCAAATAAAAGGAAAATTAAACGGGTTAAATTGCGTTTTTTACGAAAACGGTAAAATGCTTTAATTCGTTTGGAGGTATATTATGCAAGAAAACACCAAACTTATCGTCGAGTATCAAGAACTTGACAAAAACTTAAAGGCGATTGAAGACGAACTTAACGGCAGTGAAGTTGCAAAAAAGTATTTAGTTGCCCGCAAGTTTTTATCAACGGTAAAAGAAAGCCTTTCAGATCTTGACAAAAAGGCGCAAGTTGCAACTGACAGTTACAACGCGTCAGTTAAGGAACTTGAAAGTCTTGTAAGTTCAGCAAAAGAACTTGAATCTTCGCTTGACGGTTGTGAAACGGAAGAAGAAATAGAGTACCTTAAAAAGAAATATCAAGACGCTAGCGCAAAAATTTCGCTTGCCGAACAAAAGGTAAACGCCCTTTCAAAAGAAATGGCCGACCTTTACAACGAGTATAGAAAACTCGGTCAACAAAACAAGGTTATGAAAGAGCAGTACGACGAGTTTGCGCCAAAACTTGACGAACTTAAAAACTCTAAAAAGGACGAAGTTCAAAAGTTAAGAGCGGAACTTAAAGCGCTTGAAGGGAAAATCGATAAAACCTTAATGGAAAAATACTTAACCCGTAGAAAGGATAAAAAATTCCCGATAGTGTTCGGGCTTGACCTATCTAAAAAGTTAAATTATTGTCCGTTCTGCGCAACGTCAATGCCGATGACTTTTATGGAAGAGTTGAGTTCGGGCGAGATAAAAGAATGTGAAAGTTGCCATAGGCTAATCTACGGCTTTGAAAGTAAAAAATAATTAGGGGGTATTCACAAATGAAACTCAATTATAAAAGAACAATACTCGTTGGTTTTGCATTTTTCTTAATTTCTGCATTTTGGCAAGCGTACGACAAAACTATTCCGCTTCTTATGACGTATAAGTTTGGTATGACGCAAACTCAGTCAGGTATAATAATGGCGCTTGACAACGTATTAGCGGTATTTATGTTACCACTTTTTGGTGGGCTTTCGGATAAAGTTAAAACGAGATACGGTAAGCGTACCGTGTTTATCTTCTTTGGTACAATTTGTGCGATAATATCCTTTATTTTTATTCCGCTTATCGGAAATATGTGGCTATTTATCGGCGTATTGCTTATCACCTTACTTTCAATGGCAACCTTCCGTTCACCAGCCGTTGCGCTTATGCCTGACGTTACCGTTAAACCCCTTCGTTCAAAAGGTAACGCAATTATAAACCTTATGGGTACGGCAGGTGGCTTGTTAGTGCTTGTACTCGGTATGATTATTACCGTTGGTGAAGAGCATATGGATAACTTCTTCCCATACTACATAGGCGTTTGCGGTATTATGCTAGTCGGCTTAATCATCTTCCTTTTAACCGTAAAGGAAAACAAATGGGTTAAAGAAATGGAAGAAGACACCGTTAAGTACGGTATCGAAGACGTTGAAGAAAAATCTAATGATAACGCAGGCAAAAAACTTCCTAAGGATAAACTTATTTCGCTTTTACTTATTTTAGGTTCGGTTGCGCTTTGGTATATGGGCTATAACGCCATTACTTCAAAATATTCCTTATACGCAGATAAAGTACTTAAACAAAGTTACGACTTAACGCTTTTAATCGCACAAGCTGGCGCGATAGTAGCGTATATCCCAGTTGGTATGGTCGCATCTAAATTCGGTAGAAGAAAGACAATACTTGCAGGTGTTGCTATGCTTGCAACCGCGTTCTTTATCGCTATATTTATGACCGAAAATAGTAGCCCGATATTTATGTATATATTATTCGCTATTGCAGGTATAGGCTGGGCAACCATTAACGTAAACTCATTCCCGATGGTTGTAGAACTTGCTAAATCTGGCGATACCGGTAAATATACGGGCTGGTATTACACCGCGTCTATGTCGGCACAAGTATTAACGCCTATTTTATCGGGTGCAATTATGGATTTAGCAGGAAATATGAGCCCGCTATTCCCGTACGCATCAATTTGCGTAGCGCTTGCGTTCGTTACTATGTTCTTCGTTAAACACGGTGATAGCAAGCCCGAAACCAAAAAGTCCGTTTTAGAAAATTTTGACGATTAATTTTAAGCCATCATAAACGGCGCAATGCTTTGTTACTTCGATTTTTTATCACCTCGATGACCAAAAGGTCTATCTCTGCGCTAAAAAATCTTGTGCCTCGTCTTGCTTGTTTCTAACGGCTTAAAACGTCTGTTTCACACGAGAAACCTACAAACTAAACAGGCTAAACAAGTAGTTATAAAAGTTGCTGTGAGAGAGATTATTATCCCTTTCACAGCATTTTTATTTTTGCATTTGGCGTAGTATACGGCGGTAACGTAAAAAGTCGTTTCTGACGAGCCGAATATACAAGACGCGCACAGCGGAATATATCCGCTCGTTCCGTAAGTTTTGTAAACTTCGTCAAGTAGCGCTAAACTACCGCTACCCGAAAATGGCTTTAAGATAATAAGTTCCATAAGTTCGCTAGGAACTCCCAAAAACGAAAATACGGGAGAGAGTAGTTTTAGTAAAAAATCGTATACTCCGCTAAGGCGAAAAAGTTCGCTCATAAGTAGCACCGAAAGTATTGCTGGAAATATAGAATAAATAAGCGAAAGCGCAGATTTTACCCCTTGGGTAAAAACTTCGTAAACGGGCACTTTTTTAACTAGCGAATAAATAAAAGTAAATATTACGAAAACAGGTAAAATTGAGTTTATAACTATCATTTAAGCACCTTGCAAAAAAGTATTCCTATCGCGGTTGAAAATGCAGTAGATATTAGCGAAACTATTATAATTAGCGACGGGTTTTGTCCGTAATTAGCAAGCAGTTGTACGACGGATACGGGCAGTATTTGTATAGACGTTGAAGATATAACCGTAAGTAGCGTTTTGCCGTGCTCGTTGTTTTCGCTATCTAGTAGGCGCATACTTTCAATGCCGGCGGGCGTTGCAACTCCCGAAAGCCCTAGCGCGTTTGACGTTAGATTTAGCGATAGTTGATACACCGTTTCGTCATTACTCGTGTTAAAAAGTTTTTGAACGGGTTTTTTCATAACCCTTGCAATTTTTTTATTTATTCCACTTTTTTCAAGTAGAAAAGACACGCCTTGCCACACCGCGTAAACGCCTATTAGCGTAAACGAAAGCGTAACCGCCTTTTCCGTGGCGGAAGTAAACGCTTTTAGCGTGGTTTCGGGGGAAGTGAAAGTTAAAACGGATATTGAAAGTATTATAATAACAGGGAAAATTGCGTTCATAGTTTAAGTTATGAATTCCTTAAAGGAATTATCCTAAAATTAAGTTTACAAAATTCGTTTTATGTTATATAATTAACTAAAAATATAATAACTAAGGTAGTTTTTTATGGATAACAACAAATTTTACGTTACAACACCTATCTATTACCCAAGTGGTAACTGGCATATAGGCCATTGTTATACCACCGTCGTTTGCGATGCGCTTGCGCGTTTTAACCGCATGCTTAAAAAGGACGTATTCTTTTTAACGGGAACTGACGAGCACGGTCAAAAAATTGAGAAAAAGGCGAGCGAAAAGGGGCTTACCCCCATTGAGTTCATCAACCCTTTGGTTGACGGGCTTAAAGAAATTTGGAAGGAACTTGACGTAAGTTACGATAAATTTATCAGAACGACTGACGATTATCACGTTAAAGGCGTTCAAGAAATATTTAAGCAACTCTATGATAAAGGCGAGATATATAAGTCTGAATACGAAGGTTGGTACTGTACCCCTTGCGAATCTTTCTGGACGGAGAGCCAACTTAAAGACGGCAAGTGTCCAGACTGTGGTCGCCCCGTACAAAAAGGCAAAGAAGAAAGTTACTTTTTCCGCCTTTCTAAGTATGCCGACCGCATCTTAAAACTCTACGAAGACAACCCCGAATTTTTACAGCCCAAGTCAAGGGTTAACGAAATGGTTAACAACTTCATAAAGCCGGGGCTTCAAGACCTTTGCGTTTCGCGTACTACTATAAAGTGGGGTATACCCGTTACGTTTGACGATAAGCACACCGTTTACGTTTGGGTTGACGCGCTTACTAACTATATAACCGCGCTTGGCTACGGCACGGATAACGACGAACTCTTCAAAAAATACTGGCCTGCAAATATACAAATGGTAGGTAAAGAAATCGTTCGTTTCCACACCATTATTTGGCCTGCAATTTTAATGGCACTCGGCATTGAAATGCCCAAAAGAGTATACGGCCACGGCTGGCTTTTAATCGGTGGCGATAAACTTTCAAAGAGTAAAGGCGAAAAGATAAAAACTGAAATTACCGACCCCAAAGAACTCGTAGACCGCTATGGGTGTGATGCGCTTAGATATTTCCTTCTTCGCGAAATTCCTTTCGGGAACGACGGTGTTTACACTAACGAAAGTTTGTTAAAGCGCATAAACGGCGACCTTTCTAACGACCTTGGCAACCTAGTTTCTAGAACGACGGCTATGATAAATCAATACTTTGGCGGAATACTTCCAAGTCCTACGGGGTATAACGACCTTGATAACGAAGTTATCGCACTTTGCAATAGCACGCTAGACAGCGTTAAAAAGCAAATTGAACTTATTGACGTTCCTACCGCGCTTTCAGAAATTTTCAAACTTATTCAAAGGGCGAATAAGTATATCGACGAAACCGAGCCATGGAAGATTAGCAAAATTCCCGAAATGAGAGATAGGCTTGCAACGGTTATGTACGTTTTATCCGAGTGCATACGCGTATCGGCAATAATCTTAAAGCCGTTTATCACCAAAGCGCCCGATAAAATTCTTGCCTTTTACGGTATTAACGGGGAATTAGAAAACACCTTTGACAACGCTTATTTTGGCGTTTTACAAGGCGGTATAAAGGTAGAAAAGGCTACGCCTATTTTCCCACGTATCGACGTTAATAAGGAAATTCAAGAAATTGAAAAAATGATGAACTTGCGCCACCAACAACAAAAGAAAGAAGTTAAAAAGGAAGAAAAACCCGTGGAAGAAGTTAAAGAAATATCTATTGACGAATTTTTCAAAACTAAACTTATCGTTGCGGTAGTTAAAACTTGCGAAAACGTAGAAAAGTCAAATAAACTTTACAAACTCACGCTCGACGTTGGCGACGGGGAGAGAACTGTTGCATCAGGTCTTAAAAACTACTATAAGCCCGAAGAGTTAATCGGCAAAAAAGTAATTCTCGTTTCTAACTTAAAACCTGCTAAACTTTGCGGAATACTAAGCGAAGGTATGATACTTTGCGCTGAAAAGGACGATAAAGTTGTTCTTATCTCACCCGAAGTTGATATGCCGGCGGGTTCGGTGGTAGGCTAATGATTGACTCGCACGCCCATTTAACAGATAGGCGTTTAAGCCCTATCGTTTTAGACGTGAGAAAGGGTTATCTTGAAAGCGGAATAACCACCGTTTTGGACGTTGGGTGTAGCGTATCTTCGTCACTTTTAGCAAAGCAAAACGCCGAAAGTTTTAGCGAAGTGTATTTCACCGCAGGTTGCCACCCCGACGATGCTGGTAGCGTAAACGCTACCACGCTACTTCAAATTAAGGAGTTATCGGCTCATAAAAAGTGCTTGGCAATAGGCGAGATAGGGCTTGACTATCACTATCTAAACTTTGATAAAACCGTTCAAAAAAACGCGTTCATTTCGCAACTAGAATTAGCGATAGAACTTCAAAAACCCGTAGTTATCCACACGAGAGACGCGTGCAAGGACACCGTTGATATTCTATCAACTTACGCCCCCAAACTAAAAGGCTTTATTATGCACTGTTACAGTGAAAGTAGAGAAACGGCTAAAACGTTACTTAATTTAGGCGCGTACTTTTCTTTCGGTGGGGTAGTAACTTTCAAAAACGCTAAGAAGGACGAAATAATAAAAAGTATTCCGATAAATAGAATACTTTTAGAAACCGACTGCCCGTATATGGCACCCGTGCCTTATCGCGGTGAACTCAATAAGCCGGAATACGTGAGTTTAGTATACGATAAAGTTAAAGATATTTACGGTATTGATAAACCTACGCTTATAAATAGGCTTAGAGAAAATTTTAACAATTTATTTATGTAACGCCAAACCGTTACGGTTTGGCTTTATCATTTGTTAATTTGGAAACAAACCACCAAAAAAACTTTGGCGTTATTGCCCAAAAGGTAGTATTTGCAAAATTATTATGGATATTAAAAAAATCTTAAAAGACGAAAATTTTATATTCAAAAAGGCGTTCGGTCAAAACTTTTTAACTGACGATGAACTTCTATCTTCAATAGTAGATTTATCTGGTATTGACGAAAATACTACCGTTTTAGAAATAGGTGTTGGCGGTGGCACGCTAACTCGCGCTATTTCAAAAAAGGCAAAAAGGGTAGTAGGCTTTGAAATTGATAAAAACCTAAAACCCGTTCTCAGTAAATCACTAAAAGACTGTTCTAACGTTGAAATCGTGTTTGAAGACGTTATGAAGTGGGATATTGAGCGTATTGAAGAGTTGCTTGGTGGAAAGTACACCTTAATTGCAAATCTTCCTTATTATATAACTACGCCTATAATTATGCGCTTTATTGAAGACGCTAAGATGGTAGAAAGCATAGTAATAACTATCCAAAAAGAAGTTGCCGAAAGGATAGTTGCAAGCGAAAAAACCGCAGATTACGGCAGTATTACGGTAGGCATCAACGCGGTGGCGGATAGTAAAATCGTTAAATACTTGCCAAGGGAACTTTTCTATCCAGCCCCAAACGTGGACTCTGCGGTAGTTAAAATTGATATAAACAAAAATAAGTATAATATAAACGATAGTAAAGCGTTTAGAAAGCTTGTAAAAAACGCCTTTACGATGCGAAGAAAAACGCTAGTTAATAACCTTATGAAAGGCTACGGCTTTTCAAGGGCTATATGCGAAGAATATTTAACAAAGTTAAATATCCCTATAACTTCTAGGGGAGAAGAACTCTCGGTTAAACAGTTCGTTGACCTATCTAACTTAATATCATAAACAGCACGCTTATAGCGTGCTTTTATTTTTTGTAATTTTTGCGATAAAATTGCAAATTAAATTATTTATATATTGAAAAGAAAATTTATTTATCGTTGTTTTAGCCGTTGTTTCGTGCTATAATTATATAAAAAAACAAGTGAGAAAGTAGTAGTGATAACGGTATTTACTTTAACTGACGAACAATTATATACCAAAAACGAAAGGGTTGAAGACTTGATTTTACAAATTGCAAACGGCAATAAAAACGCCGTTGGCGATTTATACGAACTTATAAAGACTGACGTTTACGCCTTTGCGCTTTCAAAACTAAAAAACAAGGCGGACGCGGAAGACGTTTTACACGACACCTTCGTAAACGTATATAAATACGCCCGCAGATACACGCCGAAAGGCAAGCCTATGTCGTGGATAATCACGATAGAGTTAAACCTTATCAAAAGGCGGTTTCAGTTGCAGTCGCGCACGGCGGTGTTTGATGAAAGTTTGGAAAACACCGTATCAAGCGGTGATTTTGAAAGCCAACGAATAAATTCGGCTTTTCTAAACGAACTACTAAAATCGCTTAGCGAGAGCGAGCGCGAAATTATATCGCTTTACGTCGTTTCCGGCTTTAAGCATAGAGAAATAGCGAGTATTTTAGACAAACCGCTTTCAACGATACTATCAAAGTATAATAGAGCAATTAAAAAGTTAAAAATCATTATAAAGGAGGGAGAAGATGAAAAATATTAAAGATAAAGTAAAAACGGCTTTTGAAAATGAAACGCCGAATATAAAATCAAAAGTTTTAACGTCTATTGAAAACGAAGTTCAACTCCCTTGTGATGCGGTTGAAAAACCGCGCTCGATATCAACTTTATTTAAGCGTATTGCGGTGGCGGTATCGTTTTGTTTAATTTTCGTTGTGGGAATAGTGTCTGGTTATTTTATTCCTAAAAATAGTGACGACGCCGTTCCGCTATCTGCTGAAAACTTCGTGTATTTAGACGTTAACCCTAGCGTAGAACTATCTTTATCGAGCGATAATTTAGTAGTGTCTTGCACGGCTGGTAATAGCGACGCTGAAAAAATTCTTCAAGGCTTAAATCTAAGTGGAGTTGAACTCAACACCGCGCTTAGCGCAATAGTTGGTTCAATGTACGTAAACGGATACTTATCGCTTGAAGAAAATTCAATGCTAATAAGCGTTGACGGGGTTTCCGAAGAAAAAACTACCGAATTACTTAGCCTAATAACTCAAAAAGTAAATAAAGTGTTTGAAAATTCGGAAGTTGACTGTTCTATTATCGCGCAAAGCGTTAAAGGGAATAGTGAACTTGTAAATAAAGCAAAAGATAACGGCGTTTCAATAGGTAAAATGCAACTCATTGATAAACTTATAGGCAGTTTTGACGAGTTTGACGAAACTAGCGTTTCAAACCTTAGTAAAATGACGATTAAAGAACTTAACCTTATATATAACAACAAGCCTAGTGACGATGAAAGCGGTGGTATAAACGATATCGTTTCAGGAATTTTAGGCGGTTATTTAGATGAAAACGGTGCGCTTTCAGCAGTGAAAGAGTTTCTTGAAATAACAAGTAGCGAAATTGAAAATTACTCGGTTAGAATAAAGCCGTCTATAATAGGTGGAATATCGTTAAAGTATCAAGTTATCGTCACACTAACTAGCGGTAGCGAGTATATGTTTGAAGTGGACTGCAAAACGGGTGACGTTTCGCTTTTAGAAACTTCGCCTACGCAAGGTGAACCTAACCAAAACGGGCAGGGTGGACACCACGGTGAAGGCGGTAGATAAAAAATTTTTATAAAGTTTGCAATAAAACTTAACTTTCAATTATTTATATAGTGAAAAGCCTTTCAAAAGGCAATAAATAAAAGGAGATAAGTTATGAAAAAATTTCTTAAAATTTTAGCACTTGCATTGTCAACTATTATGCTTTCAACCTGTTTTATAGGCTGTAATCCAGCAGATGAGAGCGGTGAAGAAAACTTAACCTACGTTAGTATGAGAATAAACCCCGAAATTGAAATCGTGGTTGACGAAGACGGCGTAGTCGTAGCAGTTAACGCAGTAAATGAAGACGGGGAAACCGTTCTTGCCGAACTTACGCTTGTTGGTATGACTGCGGAAAACGCTGCCGAAGCGTTTACCGATATCGCTACCGAACTTGGCTATATTGACGTAACCGCCACCGAAAACGCACTTTACATTTCCGCCGACTGTGACGTTGAAAGTATAGCGCAAAATCTTCAAGAAAAAATGACTAACAAAGTTAACAAATACTTTGAAGAAAACGGTATTTACGGCAAGGTTAAACTTGAAAATTTTGAAGAACTTCAAGCACTAGCAACCGAGTGGAATATCGACCTTAAAGAGGCAAAAATCGTAGTTAGAATTCAGGCTTTATACCCCGAAATGACGGTTGATGAAATTTTAGCGCTTACCTTTGAAGAAAAACTTGCACTGATTAAAGAAAACGTTAAAAATAACGGTATTCCCGTACAAATGCAAGAAGAATACAATAGGCTCGTTGAAACGTTAAATACTCAGTTTGACGAAATGTTCAATATCGAAGATATGATAAAGGGCTATAAGGAAGAACTTGCAAGTTCTAATTTATCCGAAACTCAAAAACAGTTTATCGAAGGTATGCTTGATAGTTTAGAAACTCAACTTCAAACGTTAAAGCAAAACTACAAAACCGCACTTGAACAAATAAAAGAGCAAATCAAGTTAGAACTTGATGAAGTTAAGCAAAACATCGAGGCGGAAGTTGAGCGTCGCCGTGAAGATAATAGGTAAAAACTCGAAGACCACAAACGCGACTTTGAAGGAAGAAAAGAACAAATAAAGCAAGACATTAAAGACTGGCAAGAAGGAAAAAGACCTTAAAAAAAGCACGCAATTAGCGTGCTTTTTTTAGTTATAAATAAGAGCCTAAAATTTTAGGCTCTTTTACTTTTATAATAAAGGTATTTTTTCAAGATATACTATATCTTTTCTATCAGCAGCATCACCTTCGGCTAAAACGAAAGCCTTTTTGCAAATTATACCGCCTGCTTTTTCAACTATTGCTTCTAACCCTTTAAGAGATGCGCCGGTTGAAACAACGTCGTCAACAATGCCGACTTTTTTGCCTTTGATAAGTTCAACGTCATGCCTAGATAGGTAGTAGTTTTGTTCTTTACCCGTTGTAATAGACGAGTCGATTTTAACTGAAATTCCGTCTTGCATATAAAGTTTTTTGTCCTTTCTAACAACGGCGTAGTAGGGGTGGTTGAGTTCACGGCTAACTACGTGGCAAAGTTGTAAGCCTTTTGATTCGGCAGTAATTAAAACTTCGCACTCTGAAAGGAGTTTAGCAAGTGCTTTACCGCAGTGTTCAGTCATTTCTTGATTGCCGTGAAGATTAAAAAACGCAATGTTTATACCCGACGGTAATGGAAGAATAGGTAATTCGGCATCATAGCCACTAATGTTTAATTTCAAAACGTTACTCATAACGGTTACCTCCAACTTCTATATTTTAACACGATATGACAAAAAAGTAAACAAAAAGGTTAAATTTATACCCTAATTTATCATTAAATTTTACTTTTTTTAATAGTTTAGAAGTGGTGAATTATGAAAGCGTACACACAAAACTTTGAAACTGTTATAAAAAACCTAAACTCGTCTATATACGGGCTAACGCCTAGCGCCGTTAAAAACTCAAAAAAGATATACGGCAGTAACCTTTTAACCAAAAAAAAGCAAAAGTCACTAATTAAAAGAATAATTGACGCGCTTTTTGAACCTATGCTTATAATACTAGAAATCGCTATGCTAATAACCCTTGGCGTAAACTTAGGTAAATCGCTAAGCGGTATGGGTGGCGATTTTATAGAGTGCATAGGAATTTTTCTATCCATTTTAATTAGCGTAATTTTAACCGTGTATATGGAAGGAAAATCTCAAAAGGCGTTTGAACTTTTATCTAATATTTCTAATAAGGTTTTAGTAAAAGTTATACGTAACGGCGAAACTGCGCTTATAAGCCAGCAAGACTTAGTAGTTGGCGATATAGTAATTTTGCAAGCGGGGGATAAAATATTTGCGGACGGTAGGCTTATAGAAAGCGCAAAACTTTTCGTTGACGAGTCTACTTTGACGGGCGAGAGTAATCCGTTGGAAAAATTTCACGCGGTAACGCTTGATATAAACTCACCGCTTGCAGATAGAGTAAACTCGGTTTACAGTGGAACTTTCGTAACGGCAGGCAGTGGAAAGTATATAGTAACCGCCGTTGGCGACAATGCCGAAATCGGGCAGATTGCAAGCGATTTGCAAGCCCAAACTAGCGTTTCCGCTCCGCTACAAGAAAAATTAAACCGCCTAGGTAAATTAGTAACGGCGTTTGGCATAATTTCAGCGGTATTCGTTTTAATTTTAACGGTTGCCCGTCAATTTTCGCAAGGTACAGTTAACTTTTTCACCTTGCAAGATGCGTTTTTATCTTCAATAATACTGATAGTAGCGTCAGTTCCAGAAGGGCTTCCAACCACGGTTGCAATAGCGCTTACTCTAAACGTTGTGAAACTGTCTTCGTCAAACGCCTTAATAAAAAAACTAGTTGCAGCGGAAACGGTTGGGTGCGTTAGCGTAATTTGCTCGGATAAAACGGGAACGTTAACTGAAAACAAAATGAAAGTTCAAGGCGTTTACCCTTATAATAACTTAGATAGCGAAATAATTATAAACTCGGCGGTAAATAGTACGGCGCACTTGTCAAAATCAAGCGGTAGTGTGGGCAGTCCAACTGAAACGGCGTTACTTTTGCACCTTAAAAAACTAAAAAAGGACTACTTAAAAATTCGCCAAAACTATAAAGTTGTAAACACCGTTCCGTTTTCGTCTGAAAACAAGTATATGCTAACTTCGGTAAATAGCGAAAGGGGAGATATAACTTATATTAAAGGTGCACCCGAAGTAATATTAAACGCATCAACCTTATCCGCGAGTGAAACGCATCAAATTTTATCTAAAATTAAAGAATTTACGTCGCTAGGAAAACGCGTTATAGCCTTTGCGCATAAAAGCGAGATAGCGCCTAGTTTAACGGGTTTTATCTACGACGGTTTTATCGTTATTTCCGACGCTATCCGTCGCGACGTTTTATCTTCGGTTTTAGAGTGTAAAAGAGCGGGAATTACCGTTAAAATGCTCACGGGTGACAATATCGAAACGGCGTATTCTATCGCAAGAGAACTCAGTTTAGTAGACGATAAAAGTGAGGTTATAAACGCGTACGACGTTGACGGGCTTTCAGACGAAAAAGTTAAAAAAATTCTACAAAAAGTAAGCGTAGTTGCACGTAGCACGCCTAAAACCAAACTTAGAATAGTAAAATTACTAAAAGAACTTGGCGAAGTAGTAGCCGTGACTGGTGACGGCGTTAACGACGCGCCCGCCATCAAACACGCCGATATCGGTATTTCAATGGGCAGTGGCTCGGAAATAACAAAAGAAGCAAGCGATATAGTTTTACTTGACGATTCGTTTTCAACTATCGTAAAGGCGATATCGTTTGGTAGAAACATTTATAAAAATTTTCAGCGCTTTATAATGTTTCAACTATCGGTAAACTTCTCGTCGGTATTTTTTATCGTTATATCGCTACTGCTTGGCATAGAATCGCCTTTTACCACCATACAAATTCTATGGATAAATATTATAATGGACGGACCGCCCGCCCTTACGTTAGGGCTTGAAAATCACGGCGATACATTTATGGAAGACAAACCCGTAAAGCGAAGCGACGATATAGTTACCAAAAAAATGCTATTTAGAGTACTTCTTCACGCCGTTTATATTTGCGCCGTTTTAATTTTGCAGTTAAAACTAGATTTTATAGGTTGTGGAACTAAGGGTATGAAAACGGTTATTTTTTCAACCTTTATACTCTTTCAACTGTTTAACGCCTTTAACGCAAGAGAACTAGGTAGCGTAAGCGTATTTTCTACGTTAAAAAGTAATAAACCTATGCTTTTAGTGTTTGGAATAACCTTTTTACTTCAAGTTATTTTGTCACAGTTTTTGGGTGGTTTTTTTGGAACGGTGGCACTCTCTATAATAACTTGGATGAAAATGATAGTTACCGCGTTTAGCATAGTTTTACTTTCCGAGATATACAAGTTCATAAAAAGAATTTACAACACTAAAAAACACCGTAAACTTTTAATTAAAAATAAAAATAATGCATAGACTTATGAATATGAGCCAAATAAAAATAACCGAATCAATTAGTAAAAGTAAAAACGTTTTATATATTTACGAGAATTTATCCGCGGTAATTAAGCAACTAGGGTGTTTAAGCGATTTGCGTGGTGGGAAAAATAGATACGAACTTATAATTGACGTTCCGTCGTCTTATAAAGAACTAGTAGTTAGCGAAGTTGAAGATAAAATTGCCGACGTAATTTCGGTAAACTATAAATACACCTTTTTCAATAAGCGAATAAATTCTAGCGGGCTATCAAGTATTGAAAGAGAACTTCTTTTAACTTCGCTAATATCCGCCGATATCGACGAAGATAAAAAATACGTGATTAAAAAACTAAAAAACTACTTTGAATACACGCTTGACGGAATTTTTAACTTTCGACTAAAAGCGCTAAAAGAAAAATGGCTTGACATTATAAGTTATATACCGCCGGGGTTTCAGTCAACCCAACTAAAAGATTTTATCGTATACCTTATACGTGATAAAATGGGTAAACGCGTTTATTTTGACGGTGGAGTAGTCTACGACAAACGCTACAACTTATTAAAGAGAACGGACTTACTGTCTGGTGATAGTGGAGAACTTAATATAGTAAAAGAAATACTCTTGTCAGGAGCAGGTGAAATTGAACTTGGCTCGCCACTACCTGAAAAAGACGAATATTATCTCAAACAGTTTTACGGGGATAGGGTAAGGTTTAATCAAAATTACTTTGAAGGAGAAAACGGGTAAATTAAAAAAGAGCCAAACGGCTCTTTTTTTACTTTTGCATATCGAATATTTTAACGTTACCGTCTTTTAACGCGCGTTGTCTAGCAGTTTCGGCACAAGCAACGTCCGGGCAACCCATACCAACTATTTGAGCGTAAACGCGTTTTTTGGGGTCGGGTACGTAGGTTTGCTTGCCTGCAAGGAGCAAGCCGATTTCCACGTCGAAAGAATTTTCATCAATCTCGCCAAGTTCTGCAAGGGGCTTTAAGTTACCTCTATGAAGTGATTGTGCGATATGGTCAACGGCGATAATATCTGCTTGACGAACAACGTCAAACTCAACTTCCTTAAACGAACCCATAGTAATTACCATAGCGCCTTCTTTTACCCAAGACGCTTTTACAAGGTCAGCGTTAGCGGTGGTTACGGTTATAATGATATCGCTATCTTTACAAGCAAGTTCGTTATTGTCACAGTCAACGAGTTCAAAGTCTGCCCCGTCAAACTTAGAAATAAAGTTTTTTCTTGCCTCTAAGCTAAGGTCGCAAACGTAAACTTTTTTCATCTTTATAGTTTTACTCATACAAAGAAGACTTGTATAACCTTGTAAACCTGCGCCTATGATAGTAACGTTATCGGTTTTAGGCGCTAAATACTTACACATAATGGCAGGTTGAGCGCCCGTTCTCATATCCGAAATCCAGTCGCCAGATACAAGCGCTTTTAATAAACCGGTATATGGGTCGGTAAGCATAACGTTTGCCTTGATGTAGGGCATACCGAGTTTTTTGTTGCCGTTATAACCGCCTACTACTTTGATACCTGCAATATCTAAGGGCTTTATGTAGTTTGGCATAGAGTTAAACCAACCGTCAACGCCTAAGGGCGACATGTCGGTAGTGATTTTAGGGGGCATAATAATTTCGTCGTTACCAAACCACTTCCAAGTGTTTTCAACGATTTCAATAACGTCATCAACCGAAAGGTATTTTTGCACGTCTGAATTAGTTAAAAGTAGTGCTTCTTCATTAAATTTCATAAAAATAATCTCCTATAAAATAGTTGACACTATTAAGATACCACTTAAATATTGTAAAAGCAAGCGTTCTTATCAAAATAATTCCGTGATTTTATACGGCGTACAAAAAATAAAAACAGTATTAAATTTATTGACAAAATAAAAAAACAGTACTATAATATTTTCAAACCAAATACGGAAGTTGGGACAAGTAGCCCCGCAGTAGATTTTCAGAGAGTTGCCCTTTGGCTGTAAGGCAATAATCGATGGCGGTAAGCAAAACCACCCACGATATTTCCCTTTCTTAAAGTGGTCGAGATACGGCAATTAAGGTGGAACCGCGGATATTATCCGTCCTTAAACATTAGTTTAAGGGCTTTTTTATTTATAAGGAGTTTGTTATGAAAGTTTATTTACCTGATAATTCTGAAATTCAAGTAAACGAAAACGCTACCGTTTTAGATGTTGCACTTGCAATAAGCGAAGGCTTAGCGAGAAACGCGGTAGCAGGTAAGGTTGACGGGGTGTTAGTCGACTTATCACATAAAGTTAGCGAAGGTCAAAAAGTGTCGATATTAACTCTTCGTGACGAAGAGGGTTTAGACGTTTATCGTCACACCGCGTCGCACGTGCTTGCGCAAGCGATAAAATCAATATATCCAACCTGTAATTTAGCGATAGGTCCTACCACCGCTACGGGTTTTTATTACGATATAGATTTCAAAACCCCTATAACGCTTGACGATCTTAATATGATTGAAGCGGAGATGAAAAAAATTATAAAAAGCGACCTTCCTATTGAAAGATTTACTCTTCCTAGGGCGGACGCTATTAAACTTATGAAAAAATACGGCGAGCCGTATAAAGTTCAACTTATCGAAGATTTACCCGAGGGCGAAGAAATATCTTTTTACAAGCAAGGCGCGTTTACCGACCTTTGCCGTGGTCCGCACCTTCCGTCAACGGGCAAAATTAAGGCTTTCAAACTCACGCAACTCAACGGTTCGTACTGGCGTGGCGATAGCAAAAACAAAATGCTTACCCGTATTTACGGTACTGCGTTTGAGAAAAAGAGCGAACTTGACGAATATCTTGAAAAACTTGAACAAGCAAAACTTCGCGACCACAATAAACTCGGTAGAGAACTCGGTTACTTTACCACGGTTGACACAATCGGTCAAGGTCTTCCCGTTCTATTAGAAAAAGGCTCGAAAACCATTCAAGTACTTCAACGTTTTGTAGAAGACGAAGAGCAAAAGCGCGGTTACATTTTAACCAAAACTCCGCTTTTTGCAAAGAGTGATTTCTATAAAATTTCAGGGCACTGGGACCACTACAAAGAAGGTATGTTCGTTATGGGTGACGAAGAAAAGGATAAAGAAGTTTTCGCGCTCCGCCCGATGACTTGCCCCTTCCAGTTCCAAGTATATCTCAATAAACCTAGAAGTTACCGCGATTTACCTATGCGCCTTGGCGAAACTTCTACGCTTTTTAGAAATGAAGACAGTGGCGAAATGCACGGTCTTATAAGGGTAAGGCAGTTTACTATTTCCGAAGGGCACTTAGCGTGCACGCCCGAACAGTTAGAACAAGAATTCAAAGGTTGCGTTGACATCATGTTTTACATGATGAAAGCAATCGGTCTTGATAAAGATATTTCCTATCGTTTTAGCAAGTGGGATAAAAACAATAAGGAAAAATATATCGGCTCGGAAGAAGAGTGGGAAAAGGTTCAAGGCGTAATGAAAGAGATACTCGACAACTTGGGTATCGATTACACCGAGGCTGACGGGGAAGCCGCTTTCTACGGCCCTAAACTCGACGTTCAAATTAAAAACGTTTACGGTAAGGAAGACACGCTCGTTACTATTCAAATCGACTTCCAACTCGCAAAGCGCTTTGAAATGGTTTACACCGATAGTGACGGGGAGAAGAAATACCCCTACGTTATTCACAGAACTAGTCTTGGCTGTTACGAGAGAACGCTTGCGCTCGTTTTAGAAAAATACGCAGGCGCGCTACCACTTTGGATGGCACCCGTTCAAGCAAGTATACTTTCTATGACGGATAGAAGTGAAGAGTACTGTAAAAAACTTTGGGAAACTTTACTTGACGAAGGTATTCGCCCGTCACTCGATCTTCGCTCTGAAAAAATGGGTAGAAAAATACGTGACGCGCAACTTGAAAAAGTTCCGTATATGCTTATTATCGGCGATAAGGAAATCGAAACCGGCACGGTTGCGGTTAGAGATAGAAAACTCGGCGATATCGGCGTTATGAGCGTTGAAGATTTTATAAAGCGCGTTAAAAAAGAAGTAAAAGAGTTAAAACTTGATTAAAATTAGTTGACAATAAAAAAAAGAAGTGGTAATATATCTACGACAAGCAGAAGTTACCCCTTCTCGCCGGCAACGATTGAGTTAGTTTGGCTACGATAGTTTTATTCGCCTTAGTGGCGTTTTATCGACGGGTTACTTTTGTAATCCGTCGAATTTTTTTAAGGAAGGTACACGATTATTAAAAATCAGCACCAAATCAACGAAGAAATTTTTGATAAAGAGGTTAGGCTTATCGGTGAAAACGGTGAGCAACTCGGCGTTATGAGTTCGCAAGAAGCGCTTAAAATTGCGTATGATGCGGATCTTGATCTCGTTAAAATTTCTCCAAACGCGCAACCGCCCGTTTGTAAGGTAATGAACTACGGCAAGTATAAGTTTGAGCAAATCAAAAGGCAAAAAGAAGCGCGCAAAAACCAAAAAGTGGTTGAACTTAAAGAAATATGGCTGTCTATGACGATTGACGTTGGCGACCTTAACGTTAAGGCAAAGCAAGCGCAAAAGTTTTTATCAGCCGGTAACAAAATTAAGGTTTCAATAAGAATGAGAGGCCGTCAAAACGCACACTCCGACCTTGGCGTTGAAGTGATGAACAAGTTCTATCAAATCGTCGAAAACGACGCGGTGATAGAGAAAAAGCCGTTACTTGAAGGAAGAAATATTCTTATGATACTAGCCCCGAAAGCATAAAGGGTTTCAAAAGGTAAAAAATTTAGGAGGATATAATTATGCCAAAAATGAAAACGCATAGCGGTGCAAAGAAACGTTTCTCTCTTACCGCTACCGGTAAAGTTAAAAGAGGTCATCAAGGTAAGAGCCACATTTTATCTAAAAAGACCACTAAGAGAAAGAGAAGATTGAGAAGTGGTGCATACGTTTCTCAAACACAGGAAAAGACTATTAAGTCGATAATTCCTTACAAAGCATAATTAAGGGGGAATATAGAGTATGTTGATTAAAAGAGGCGTAAACGCCGTTAAAAAACGTAGAAAAATAATGAAACTTGCCAAAGGTTATTACGGTTCTAAGAGCAAACTATATAGAGTTGCTAGGGAAGCCGTAATGAAATCTCTTAACTACGCGTATATCGGTAGAAAGAACAAAAAGAGAGATTTCCGTCAACTTTGGATCGCTAGAATTAACGCTGCTTGCAGAATTAACGAAATTTCGTACAGCAAATTTATGTACGGCTTAAAACTTGCAGGTATCAACCTTAACAGAAAGGTTCTTGCAGACATGGCTGTTAACGACGATAAATCGTTCGCTCAGCTCGTTAAAAAAGCAAAAGCAAAACTTGAAAAATAATATTTAGGCTGTTAAATTTAACAGCCTTTTAGTTTTTTTATGGTTTACGAATCAAAACAAAATCCGCTTATTAAAAAGATAGCGTCGCTTAAAGATAAAAAGGGTAGGCGCGAGCACGGCGCGTATTTGGTTGAGGGTATTAAAATGGTGTTTGAAGCCGTTAAATACAATCAGCCTATTTGCTACGTAGTCGTAACGGAAGATTTCAAAGAACCTATCCCACCTTGCGATGCGGAAGTTATAACCGTTTCTCGTGCGGTGTTTGAGTATTTAAGTGACGAAACTACTCCGCAAGGAATACTAGCCGTTATAAAAATACCGTCAAGTCCCGTTCAAAAACCGATAGGTAACGCGCTACTGCTAGACGGGGTTAGTGACCCTGGCAATTTAGGTACGATTATAAGAACGGCGTGCGCGTCTAACTACAAAGATATTTACGCGGTAAACTCGGCGGACTTTTATTCGCCTAAAACCGTGCGCGCATCAATGAGTGGAATTTACTTTGTAAATTTATATAAGTGTTCGTACGAAGAAGTTTTTTCGGCAATTTCCGGGCTTGATTTGATAGTTGCCGATATAAAAGGTAGCAACTTATTTGAGTTCAAACCTAGTAAAAACTTTTGCATAGCGGTTGGCAACGAGGCTAACGGGCTATCTGAAACCGTAAAAAACAAAGCAAGTTATACCTTAACTATTCCTATGAGTGAAAACTCTGAAAGTTTGAACGTTGCGGTAGCAAGTTCAATAATGATGTACACTTTAATTAACCAAAAGGAGAATTGATATGTCAGGTCACAGCAAGTGGGCTAATATTAAAAATAAAAAGGCAAAAACCGACGCGGTTAAAGGTAAAATTTTTACCAAACTCGGTAGAGAACTCGCCGTTGCTGCAAAAGCGGGGGCGGATCCGTCAACCAACTCAAAACTTGCCGACGTTATTGCGAAAGCAAAAGCGGCAAATATGCCTAACGACAACATTACTAGAAGTATTAAAAAGGCAGCCGGTGAACTCGGCAACGTTAACTATGAAGTTAAAACCTACGAGGGTTACGGCATAGGCGGTAGCGCGGTTATCGTTAAAACCCTTACCGACAACGTTAATAGAACGGTAGGTGAAGTAAGGCATATTTTCGATAAATACGGCGGGAATATGGGAACTACCGGCTCGGTGTCGTATATGTTTGAAAATTCTGGCGTTATAGTTATTGAAAGAACTCCTACGCTTGACGAAGATACCGTTATGGAAATGGCGCTTGAAGCAGGCGCTGACGACGTTGTTACCGAAGAAGACGTTTTCGAAGTTAAAACTTCGCCTGCAAGTTTCTCGCAAGTGAGAAAATATTTTGAAGAAAAGGGCGTTGAACTTGCCGAAGCCGATATTATGATGGTACCTAACGATAAAATTACTTTATCTGCCGACCAACTTATATCCTTTAACAAAATGCTTGACGCGTTTGACGATAATGACGACGTGCAAGATGTTTATCATAACGTTGAACTTCCTGATGAAGAAGACGAAGATTAAGTCGTTATTTCGGGCATTATACTTCGTTTCTACTTAGTCGATAGACTTCGTTGACCAACAAGGTCTAACTCAGCCTATCGCCAAAGTGAGCCTTGTCTAACACCCAAACTAACGCCTTAATTATCGCTTAGTAAAGGTTTGGAGTCTTGTTTTACTCGCTTCTAAGCCCTTAATAATAGTTGAAATTAACTTCCGTTTGATTAAAGCGGAAGTTTTTTTATATATTTTTCTAAAAATTTTTAATATTCACGTATAAAATAAATACAACCGTCAATACTATTATCGTAACGACGAAAATCTTGTTTTTTGCGAAAGTAATTGATACAAGATTTAACAAAAAGTTCGTTACCTTATATAGTTTCGAGTATTTTATTATGGATTTGGTCTTTTCCGTTTCCGTATAATATTCGGAACGGAAAAGACCGTTTTTTTAATTAAAAACGGTCTTTGTTTTATGAAAATTATTTCACCTACTTGCCATATTTCAAACATTAGTGTAAAATAAAATAAAAGTAACATAATAATATATAAGGTGAAATATGAGAAAAAACTTTAAGTTACCTATAATAATAGCAACTATATTAGCCGTTTTGTGCTTTTCAGGTTGTAGAATTATCGAGGGTTCTCGAACTAATGGCGATATTGAAACTTATAGCGTTACGGTAAACACGCAACCTGCAAGTGAAAGCGAGTATTCGTCACTCGTTGAAATGCTTGACGCGGTGCGACCTTCGGTCGTTGAAATTTACGTTTCAAGTTCAACGGCTATCGGCACGGGTGCAGGTAGTGGTATAATTATATCAAAGCAAGAGATGGATGCCGGCACGGTAGACACGGCAGACGATTATACTAACTATTTCATTTTAACTTGCCACCACGTTATAGACGGAACTGATAGTATAGTAGTTAAAGATATTGACGGTAATCAATTTAACGTTGGCTTAATAGGTGGTGACCCAGAGTCGGATATCGCCGTATTAAAAACGTCAATTCCTAATAGCGCTACGTCAAACTTAGCGGTTGCAACGGTTAGAGATATAAAAAATCAAACTGCGCCCTTAAAAGTTGGGGAAGACGTGGTTGCCATAGGCAACCCCCTAGGCTCTCTTGGTGGAACAGTTACCAAAGGCATAGTATCGTCTATTAGCAGAAAGGTTAACGTTGAAGGTCAAGAAATGGAACTTCTTCAAACTGACTGTTCTATAAATTCCGGCAATTCAGGCGGTGGGCTTTTCGATATGCAAGGTAAACTCGTTGGCGTTGTAAATGCGGGCTACACGGGGCTTCAAGGTCTCAATTTCGCTATCCCCGTGGACGACGCTATGGAAATTTTTGAAAGCCTTGTAGAAACTTATTTCTATCAAAACCAACTAAACTTTAACTTCGGTTACGTTCCGGGCAGGGTAAGGGTTAACGCTGAAAACGCCTATGCGCTCTCTTTCGGCTACGATATAGCCTTTGGCGATTATTCTACTAATATGTTTAACTACTACACCTTCGTTATGGACGTAAAAGAGGGTAGCGTTTATGCACAAGCAGGCTTTAAGGTGGGCGATTACGTTACGGCAGTTAGTTTTGAAGGCGAAAACCGCGAAGTTAAGGGGGCGGTTTCCGCGTCACTAGTTAGTTACCTTGAAAGTTTAGATTTAGAAATAGGAGATAAGATAATATTTACCGTTAATAGAAACGGCACTCTTAAAACTCTCACCGTAACTTATAAGCAATTTATCTACGGTGATACGGGTTGTGTAAAACCCACTGAATAAAAAATAAAGAGATAACCGAGTAGGTTATCTCTTTTTTATTACTTTTCAAACTTAAAGTCTTGCCATTTACCGCCGTTAAGCCTGTGAAATTCTTCGGTTAAAAGAAGAATTTTTTCAACGCAGTGCGTTTCGGGGTAGAACTCGTAAAATTTGCCTTTATAAAAGGTGTAGAACCTAGAAACGTCAGTACACATACCGTAAGTTGGGAGTTCTAGTGACGAAATCTTAAACGTAAACGGCTCGCCCTTGTTAGTTCCGTTATAGGTAAGCCCCGTTTTATCAATAGTTACGGTGCCTTCGCCCGTAATTTCCGCCGTTTTATAGTTTTTAAGTAGTTTTTTATCGGGTAAAGTGCCTAGTTTTACGTTTGCCGTAAACGAATAGTTTTCGCGCTTAACGTCTTGTTTTATAACTTCGCGTTGCATATTAAACCAGTCGCTTTGAGTTGGGGGAATAACCGAATTTTCGTCAAGCGGGGTTAGGGCGTAGGTATCGTCAACCGTAGCGCCGTTAGCACACTCGGTACACCAGATAGTGTTGCCCTTGCTTACCATAGAGTGTTGATTTCCGCATTTGGGGCACCAAAACAGCACGTCAGACAAGCCTTCGGCTGATTTTCCGCCCGTTTTGTAAACGTTTTTATATATTTTATTCCACTTATAATCGTCGTGATACAGTTTTTTGTTGATTATATCTTCAATTTCTTCGGGGGAGAGTTTTTCAATATCTTCAACCGAGAACATTTTATCGATAACTACTTCAATGCGCCCTGGGTATTCGTTGTTAGTGTATTTAGGAAATGATAAATAACCACCTTTAATAACCGAGTAGTAAACGGGAATTTTGAAGTGTTTTATAAACTTGCCCGTACCTATCGCAACGGGTTGGTTCATACCCGCAATAGAGTTCATACCTTCTGGAAAAAGTACGATATTACCGCCGTTTTTAATAACCCTTGACACTTCTTTTAAGGTGTATAAGTCGGGTGTAAAATTCTTTTTGGGAATAACTTGTAAAAGGTTAAACACGCCCCTTAAATGCGAGCGATAAAACTCGTTATAACCCGCAACGAAGTTATACGTGTTTGGAAGTAGCGGAACGCCTGTAAATATGTAGTCGTTACGCGAGGCGTGGTTGCTAATAAATAGGTGAGAGCCCTTTTCAAGCCTAGGGTCTTGTTTATACGTAACCTTAACGCCGTATTTTTTCATAAATAAAAGTTTCCAAATATTACCTAAAACGTTGTAGATAAACTTTGGTGGATTTTTAATTTTTCTTAAATATAAAATCTCTTCGTTAGATAGAGTTTTTTTATCTTTTTCCATAGAAATCTCCGTAAATTTATTAAATTTAGTTTATCACAATTAAATCTAGTCGTCAATACGGTGTGGCAAAATTTATAAGGCGTGCATATACTTAAAGTGAAAAGGTTAATAAAGGAGGTTAAAATGTCTTTTTACTGTAACTGTCCTACGGACAGATGCCCTGGAAAAATCAGCGGTAATCCGCTTAACGGGCTTTGCGATAAGGTGTGCGTACAAGTAAAGAAAGTGTTTGACGCTTGTTTAAGGCAAGGTCAAGAAGATAACGTTACCGTAACGCTACAAAGCGTAACGCCTGCAAATCCTACATATCCGTTAACTTTCGTGAGCGCTAGAAGTATCAAAACGCTTGCTGAAATTACTAGTTTACAAGTAGACCCACTACCAGATAGGCAAAATTGTAGTAGAGTTCAAATAACTTATACCGTGCCCGTTGAAGTAGTGTATACCGATGCAAACGGCATAGAAGGTAAAGGCGTTGCAAACGTTAGTTTGTCACAAGACGTAATTTTATACGTTCCCGCGCCGTCGATTATGCCGTACGAAGTTGAAGCGGTAGTATCCGTTGTATCGCCAGAGGGGGTTTACGTTTCGGATAATACGTTTAGCGTAACTTTCTGTACTACTAGTATTATAAAAGTAGTTATGACGGTTGAACTTTTAATACCTGCATACGGCTACGCTAATATTCCGCCTTGTCAGGAATATACGCAAGAAGTTTGTTCGGGCTTTTTCGAGTTACCGCTATTTCCAAATTCAGACGGAACGCTATAACAAATTAAAACTTAATAAATAAAAAGCGTGTTTTACATTATTCACGCTTTTTTTACTTGTAAAAAAACATATTAAAAATAGTTGCGAATAAAAAAACATAGTGCTATAATTATCGCAATATGAAAGTATACGCGATTTCCGACCTTCATTTATCGCTATCTGGCGAAAAACCTATGGATATTTTCGGCGATAAGTGGGACGGGTATTTAGAAAAAATTAAACGTGACTGGCAAGAAAGGGTAAATGACGATGACGTCGTTTTAATAGCAGGCGATATAAGTTGGGCTATGAAACTTGACGAAGCGATTAAAGACCTTAGTTTTTTCGACGGGCTAAAAGGTAAAAAAATAATAATTCGCGGTAATCACGATTATTGGTGGCAGGGTATAACTAAGATAAGAGAGAGTTTGCCGAGCGATATCTTCGCCCTTCAAAACGATTGCCTTAAAATAGGTAACGTGGTGTTTTGCGGTTCAAGGGGTTGGGCGGTAGAAGGTTCGCCCGATTTTGACGAGCACGACCGCCATATTTACGAAAGAGAAGTAGAACGCTTTAAGTTAGCGTTAAATTCTGCTAAAAAAACTATGCAAGAAGGCGATAAACTAATTTGCCTTATTCACTATCCGCCGTTTAACGTTAGAAAGGAAAGTTCGCTTTTTACTAAACTTTTTGAAAGTTACGGGGTTGATAAAGTTGTGTACGGGCATTTACACGGTAAAGGCGTGGTTCCGTATCGTAATTTATCTATAAACGGAGTTGAGTACGTGCTCAGTTCTTGCGATTTAGTTGATAATAAGCTCGTGGAGGTGCTTTTATGAAAGATAAAATCAAAAAAATATGTAACCGCTGGTTTATAACCGCATTTTCTGGCATGGCGCAAGGCTTGTTCTGTACGCTTATTGCAGGAACTATTCTTGCCCAAATCGCAGGTTGGATAGGCGATAACTACGTAGGAAATACGTTAAAGTTTATTGCAAATATCGCTAAAACTATGATGGGCGCGGGTATAGGCGTTGGCATAGCGTACGCGCTTACTAAAAATAAACTTTTGATTTTCTCGTCTGCCGTTGCGGGTTTCGTTGGCGCTTGGGCGGACAAACTTATCGTAGGTGGCGCAGGTTTAACTACCGTAACTATGGGGCTCCCCGGAAATCCCGTTGGCGCATATATCGCTACTATGATGGTGGTTGAAATCGTGTCCTTATACGCAGGCAAAACTAAACTTGATATTATTTTAGTTCCATTAGGAACTATGCTTATATCATTTGCGGGTGTTTTTGCGTCGTATCCGTTCATTTGGCTTATAGTAAAACTCGGCGACTTAATTGCAATGGCAACTAACGCTAGCCCGTTTATTATGGGTATAGTTATATCGGTAATTATGGGCGTTCTTTTAACGATGCCTACGTCGTCTGCCGCTATTTGGGTAGCAGTTGCAAGTAACGTTTCGTTAGGTAATCAGTCGGCTATGCTTATCGCTGGTGGCGCTGCAACCGTAGGTTGTGCTTGCCATATGGTAGGCTTTGCAGTTGCAAGTTACCGTGAAAACGGCGTATCTGGACTTATTTCGCAAGGCTTAGGTACGAGTATGTTACAAATACCCAACATTATGAAAAAGCCCGTTATTATGGTGCCTATGATTATATCTTCTGCTATATGCGGTCCGCTTTCAACGTGCGTGTTCAAACTTAAATGCGGTGCGTCGGGTGGCGGTATGGGAACTAGCGGTTTAGTTGGCGTGTTCGACCTTTTTGCAAACACCCAAGGCGCGCTTGGAATTATAGGTATTTTCGTACTTATGTTCGTTCTTCCGATAATACTAAACGTCGTAATTTCTGAGTTTATGCGCAAGAAAAAGTGGATAAACCAAGGCGATATGAAACTTGACGACTAAGTAATAATAAAACTAAACTTCTCATATTTTATATGGGGAGTTTTTTTATGCAAAATTTACACGTTTTAACTATTGAAAGCAAAAGAAAAGTATCAATAACAGAGGCAAAAGAAGTCGTTTCCTTTTCGGATAGAGAAATCAAATTAAAACTTAAAGACGGCTCGTTTTTAACGATAGTAGGCGAAGGCTTAAAAATCACCGCGTTTGACGACGTTAGCGGTAATTTTACTGCAACCGGCGTTATAAACGGCAGTAAATACAAGCAGGCGGTAGGAAATCTTATTAAAAAGGTGTTTTCTTAATGTTTCAGTCGCTAGACCAACCTAGGGTGTTTTTAGCATGCGCTTTAATAGGCGTTTTATCGGGCGTTTACTACGAGCCGTTTGCTCTTTTTAAGCGGTTTATAAAAAAAGCGTTTGTAAAACACGTTATAAACTCGGTGTGGCTAACGTCGTGTTCGCTTATATTTATAACGTTTGGTTTGACGTACGAATTTCCAAATTTTAGGCTTTATATGGCACTAGGCGTAGGTGTTGGAATTTACCTTTATAAATTAAGTTTTCATAAAGTAATTGCAATTTTTACAAACAAGGTATATAATATAACTAATAAACTCGTAAAAAAGATAAAGGCTTATAATGAACGAAGAAAAGAAAAGGCGAATATTCTCGGCGGTTTTGTCGGGGCTTATAATGTTAACCACGATACTCGTGGCAATAATAACCTATCAACTCGTAGGGATATTCACGCGCAAAAACAAAATAGCCGAGCTCGACGCGGAGATAGAATATCTTCAAAAACAAATAGAACTCACGGAAGACGAAATCGCATCGTGGGAACTTGAATGGAAGATTATCGAAAGGGCGAGAGAACTCGGAATGTACTTTGAAGATGAAGAGTAAAGTTAGTTACCCCGTAGCCGTTATCGATATAGGCAGTAACTCGGTTAGGCTTATGACGGATAGTGGGGATAAAAAGCAAAAATATATAATTACAACGCGCCTTGCCGAGGGTAAGGTTGAAAACCGTTTGGCAAACGCTTCTATTATAAGAACTGTTAACGCAGTATCGCTTTTGTTTGAAAAAGCGGTTAAAGAAGGTTGCAATTCGGTTTTTATTTTTGCAACCGCCGCGGTTAGAAATTCCATAAACGGAAGTGACGTTGCGCTTTTAATAAAGCAAAAAACAGGCGTTTTGGTGGACGTGGTGTCGGGCGAGTTGGAGGCAAACCTAGCGGTTTTTGGCGCGCTTAACGGCAAGTGTGGTGGCGTTATTGATATAGGCGGTGCAAGTACCGAGGTTGCGTACGTCGAAAGCGAAATGGAGTACGCCGTTAGTTACGAAGTTGGCGCGGTAACTTTGCACGATAAATGCGGTAGAGATGAAAGGATGATAGATAGTTATTTGCAAGCGATAATTAAGGGCGTTAGGCGTAGGTTTATCGGCGATTTTTACGCGATAGGCGGTACGTGTACGGCGCTAGCGTCAATAGACCTTAATCTTTTAGAGTACGACCGCGATAAAGTTCACGGGCACTATCTATCCTTAAATGCGGTTAAAGATATATCTAAAAAACTTTCCGCTATGAAACCAAGCGAGATAATAAAGCGGTATTCCACGGCAAAATCTCGGGCGGACGTGATTTTTGGCGGTTCAAAAATTCTACTTTCCGTGATGGAAGGTTACGGTTTACAAGGCGTAATCGTTAGCGAAAGCGATAATTTAGAAGGCTACTTGGAGTACTTATTGAAAAATGAAGAAAAAAACGGTTAATCTTATAATAAACGGCTTAACGGCGTGTTTGTGTATAGTTTTGTTTGCCTATTTATCGGTAAACTTATTGACGGGATATATTTCGCAAGCCTTAAAGGTGATACTAAGCGTTATCGTAGGCGTTTTAATAACCTTAGCGCTAAATTCTATCGTTCACGAACTCGGGCACGTGCTATCTGGGCTACTTTGCGGATTAAAAGTTAATTCCGTTCAGTTTTACTTTCTTTTTATCGGTAAGGATAAAGGAAAGTTTAAGGTAAAAATTAAAAGTTCGGGCGGAGAAATCGGCGTTACCGACTTAGCGCCAAAATCCACTCAAAAAGTTCTTGAAAAGTACGTAATTTCGGCAATAGGCGGGCTTGTTGCAACGCTCATACTACTCATAGTACAAGTTCTAATTTGCTTGCTATCTAAAAGCCTTATATTATACGCGGGGCTTGGTATTACCTTTCCTATAACGGCGTATATATTCTTAATCAATTTATTTCCAAACTTTGCAGGGAACGACGGGTACTTGATTTACACCTACTTGCAAGGTGGAAATCCTAAAAGAGTTTGCCAAAATTACTACCTTGCTACCGCGCTACTTTATCAAGGCGTTGAGCCTAGCGAATTAGAGCCTTCGCTACTTATCGACTACGGCGTTGAAAGTGAGTATTCGGTGGGAATAAGATATCTTCGATATCTTGCATATTTGCAAAGCGACGAAGAAACGGCTATAAAAGAACTTAGAAAGATAAGTGATTTATCTAAGTTTTCAACCGCGCGCGAAGAAGTTTTTGAAGAACTTTATTTCTCGGCTTTAACGATAGGGGACAATAAGTTCGTAAAGGCCTACGAAGATTACGCGCTTTCAATTTTTTCTAAGCAAGAGCGCCCGCAAAGTTTCCGCGCTCACGCCGTGTACCTTATAAAAAACGGCGAGATGGACTGGGCTAAACTGATACTAAATAGCGGTGTAGAGTTTTGCGAAAGTTACCCCGTAAAAGGGGTTGCAAAATCTGAAAAAAGATATATGCAAGAAATACTAAATAACCTATAAAAAACGGGCGACAAGCCCGTTTTTTTGTTGCAAAAAGCAAATTTTACAAAAAACTTAAAATTTTTACCCTTGTTTTTTGAAAAAAAACAAAAAAACCCTTTTCTTTTACGCGCGCGTATGTTATAATTAACGTAAATATAGTATAACTATATACTTCTATTTACCACGCAAAATATACTTTGCGGATAAGGAGGGTTAAAATGAATTTAGACAATAAAGTTGAAACCGCTTACGGCGCTGACCAGATTAGAGAGTGTAAGGGCTTAGAGCACATCCGTTTAAGACCAGGTATGTATATAAGAAATACCGACGCTTACGGTCTTCACCACCTTGTTAAAGAAACGGTGGACAACTCGATTGACGAGGCGTTAGCAGGGTACTGTGACACGATTTCGGTTACTATCCATAAAGACGGGTCTTGTTCGATACGCGACAACGGGCGTGGCATACCAACGGGCATGCGTGAAGAAGGCATTTCAACCGTTGAACTCGTTATGACTCACCCAAACGCAGGCGGTAAGTTTGGCGACGGTGGTTACGAGATTTCTTCCGGTCTTCACGGCGTAGGCTTAAAGGCGGTTAACGCCCTTTCAGAATATGCTAGCGTTGACGTTTATCAAAAGGGTAAACACTTCCGTCAAGAATACAAAATAGGCGTTCCGCAAACCGAACTTATGGTACTTGAAGACACGACCGAAACGGGTACTCGCGTAACCTTTAAGCCGGACGCGACCATTTTCTCAACCGTAGACTTTTCGTACGAAACTATCAAAAGTATGCTACGTGACTTTGCTTTCCTTAACACGGGCGTAAGGCTCGTTCTTGTAGACGAGAGAGAAGGTCAAGAGAGAAAGGACGAGATGTATTCTACTGGCGGTATTAAAGAATACGTTGAAGTATTAAATCACAATAAAGAAGTTTTAACTCCCGAACCTATCTATATGAAAAAGCGTTTCGATAAAGAGACGATAGAAATTGCCTTCCAGTATAACGACGGGTATAACGAACAAATTCTCGCCTTTGCAAACAACGTTAACAACGTTGAAGGCGGTACGCATTTAGACGGGTTCAAACTCGCGCTCACCAAAGTAGTTAACGAGGCGGGCAAGAAATTAAACCTTCTTAAAAATGACGACGATAAACTTTCAGGTGAAGACGTTAGAGAAGGCATTACCGCGGTAATATCGGTAAAACTATTAAATCCACAGTTTGAAGGTCAAACCAAAACCAAACTCGGCAACGCCGATATGAGAACGCTTGTTAACAAGACTATGAGCGAAGAATTCGCCACCGTGCTTGAAGAAAACCCAAACGTAGCCAAAGAACTTATCTTAAAGTGTTTAACGGCTAAAAAGGCAAGAGAAGCGGCTAGAAAGGCAAGAGAAGCAACGCGTAAAGGCGTATTTGAAACTGCAAAACTCCCCGGTAAACTTGCAGACTGTTCGTGTAAAGACCCTGAACTATGCGAAATTTGCTTAGTAGAAGGCGACTCGGCAGGCGGTACTGCAAAGCAGGGTAGAGATAGGCGTTTCCAAGCCGTACTACCATTAAGGGGTAAGATATTAAACGTTGAAAAAACTCGTATCAACAGAGTTTTAGAAAATGAAGAAATCAAGGCTATGATAACTGCTTTCGGCGGTGGTATGCTTGACGATTTTGACGTTAATAAACTTCGTTACGACCGTATAATTTGTATGACCGATGCGGACGTTGACGGTTCTCACATTAGAATACTTCTTCTTACCTTCTTTTTCAGGTATATGCGCCCACTTATCGAAGAAGGGCACGTGTATATCGCACAGCCCCCGCTTTACAAAATAACCAAGGGCAAGCAAGAATATTACTTCTACACCGAAGAAGATAAAGAAGAATTCTTAAAAGAAAACGAAAGATGCGACATACAGCGCTACAAAGGTCTTGGTGAAATGGACGCGAGCCAACTTTGGGATACGACTATGAACCCCGAAACGAGAACGCTTAGAAGAGTAACCGTGCAAGACGCTATCGAGGCTGACGCGCACTTCTCGCTCCTTATGGGCGAGCAACCCGAACTCCGCCGTAAATTTATTGAAGAAAACGCTAAATTTGCGAACACTGATTTGGATACTTGATAGGAGGACTAAAAATGGCTATCAAACAAAAAATAAGTGAAGAACTTACCGCCGAATTTAAGAAAACCCTGTCTATGACGAAACTTGTCAACGTAGAAGTTGACAGTGAACTTCGTCAAAGTTTTATCGACTACGCTATGGCGGTTAACCGCTCACGCGCTATTCCCGACGTTAGGGACGGGTTGAAGCCCGTTCACAGAAGAATACTTTACTCTATGAACGAAATGGGTTTAACGCCCGATAAACCCTTCAAAAAATGCGCCGCAATCGTAGGTGACGTTTTAGGTAAGTATCACCCCCACGGTGACAGTTCGGTTTACGATGCGCTTGTTCGTTTAGCGCAAGACTTTTCTATAAATCTTCCGTTAGTTAACGGCCACGGTAACTTCGGCTCGGTCGACGGGGATCCTGCCGCAGCATACAGATATACCGAGGCAAAAATGAGCAAACTTGCTCTTGAAATGCTTAGAGATATCGATAAAAATACCGTAGACTGCAAGGCAAACTTCGACGATACTAGAAAAGAGCCGGTAGTTTTACCTGCAAGATATCCTAACTTACTCGTTAACGGTGCAGACGGTATTGCGGTTGGTATGGCAACTAATATTCCGCCCCACAATTTAACTGACGTTATAAACGGTGCTATCGCGGTTATTGATAACCCCGACATCACGGTTGACGAACTTATGGAATACGTTCCCGCACCCGATTTCCCAACAGGTGGTATATTGATGGGTAGAAGCGGTATTAGAAACGCATACCGCACGGGCAGAGGCGGTTTCGTACTCCGTTCTAAATGCGAAATCGAAGAGTACGCAGGCGGTACTAAAACTAGAATTATAGTTACTGAACTTCCGTACCAAGTCAACAAAGAAAAGTTAATTAAAACGATAGTAGAATACGTTACCGACAAGAAAATTGAAGGTATATCTAATATTAACGACGAGTCTGACCGTCACGGTATGCGTATCGTTATCGACGTTAAAAAAGACGCTAACGCCCAAGTAGTTCTCAATTCGTTATACAAACACACCAACTTACAAGTTAGTGACGGTATAATTTTACTTGCGCTCGTTGGCACTGACCCCAAAGTTCTCAACCTTAAAGAAATTTTAGTTGAATATCACAAACACCAGCGCGACGTTATTACTAGAAGAACTAAATTCGACCTTGATAAAGCGCAAGAAAGATGCTTGATAGTTGAAGGGCTTGTAAAAGCGCTTTCGGATATTGATAGCGTTATCAAAATTATTAAAACTAGTAAAGATAGACAAGAGGCACAAGAAAGGCTTATTAAAGAGTTTGATCTTGATGCGGAAGGCAAGCAAGCAAATGCAATACTCGATATGAGATTGCAAACCTTAACCAACCTTGCAGTATCTAAGTTACAACAAGAACTTGAAGAACTTAGAAAGTTAATTGCCGACTATCAAGATATTTTAGCAAACGTATCTAGGGTTGACGCTATTATTAAAGAAGACCTAATCGCCATTAGAGAAAAGTACGGCGAAGAGAGAAAGACTGAAATTTCGGTACTTGAAGGTAGCATTGAAGATGCAGAACTTATCCCGAGAGAAGACGTTGTTATTTCAAGAACTCACTTCGGTTACGTAAAACGTTTACCCGTTGCCGAATACAAGGCGCAACGCCGTGGTGGTAAGGGTATAACGGGGCATAAACCCAAGGAAGAAGACTTCGTTACCGATATGTTCATAACGTCCACGCACGACGATTTGTTGTTCTTCACAAGCCTAGGTAAAGTTTACTCGATAAAGGGCTATGAAATACCAGAGGCGTCAAGAACGTCAAGGGGTAGAGCGATTATCAACATTTTACAACTTCAAGAAGGCGAAAAAGTAAACGCCGTTATTCCGCTTAAAGAGGGAACGGAAGGCTATATCGCTATGGCAACCAAGTTTGGTCTTATTAAAAAGACCGCGCTTTCGGAATTTGCAAGCATTAGAAAGACTGGTAAAATCGCAATTTCCCTTAAAGAAGGTGACGAACTTATTTCCGTTCAATTCACGTCAGGTAGTGACGAAATCGTTATCGGCACGAAATTTGGTAAGTGTATAAGGTTCTTTGAAGGGCTTGACGAAGAGAGGGGCACTTACGGTCTTAAACCGATAGGTAGAGATACCCAAGGCGTAAAGGCTATGGATTTAAGCGAGGGTGACGAACTTATCGCAATGAGCGTTGTTAAACAAGGGTATGACCTTTTAACTATTACGTCAAACGGCTACGGTAAACTTAGCGATATTGAAGATTACCGTTTACAAAACCGTGCTGGTAAGGGTATAAAATCTGGTCAATACAACGAAAAAACGGGAAACCCCGTATGCCTTAAATTTATCGCCCCCGATGAAGACGTTATGATGATTTCCGACACGGGCATCATTATAAGAATTCGTTCAAGCGAGATAAGTAAACTCGGCAGAGATACCCAAGGCGTTATCGTAATGAGGCTTGACGGCGGTAAAGTATCCACCGTAGCGGTTGTTCCGCACGAAGACGAAGAAGAAGTCGAAAACGGAGAAGAAACGGCTGAAAACGGCGAAATTTCGCCCGAAACTGCTGAAACCACTCCCGAACAACCTACCGAATCGCAAGAATAACTTATAACGTAATAAAAAAACTGTAACCAAACTCGGTTACAGTTTTTTGTTGCATTTTTACTATTATATTATCAATTTAATGGTTTATTATAAAACATAACGTTATTTGACAAGGGTTTATTAAATAAATTATCGGTAAATTTTATAAAGACTGCTACTATTAAAGCAAAAATATTAGCAATTGATAATGATAGCATAAATTTATTCTTCAAATACGTATCAAAGAAACTATTTACAGATAATATAAGCACTAGGTTAAGTATAGTATACAAAATGATAAAAAATAGCACAAGAGTTTTTGTTCTACTTTCAGCGTGCACGTCATAGTCGTTAGTCATAAATCTTATAAGTATAAGAGATATTAAATAACCTACGGAAATGTTGATAAGAGTTAATATTATAGGAGTAATACTAGAAATATTAAAGCCAAAATCTTCTAACTGTATATAGTATGATTTTTTAATTATATCATATATAATGCTATTTGCTTTTCCCTTGGTAACGTCGCGTTTACTATAAAAACTTAGGCGATACAATAGTGCTTCTAAACCATCTGATATTTCATCTTCTGTTGCATCTTCAAAATCTTCTAATAACTCTTTGTATTCGTCCTTTACCTTCATATCGGTATATACGCCGTTATAAATTTCAACTATTGCAGTTTTTTTAGTGCTTGCGTCTGAAAATTGCGTTTTTATTTCAACGTTAAACGCTGGACCAAAACATAACAAAATAAGTAAAATTGACGTAACTAGGGTAACAATACTTTTTATAACGTTAAACGGTTTGAGTCTTTTTTGGAAAAAAAATCTAATTGAAATTATAACTGCGTAAATTATACCAAAACTAATAAAACCTAAAATTGACCCTACACCCATTTCAACGTCTAATTTATTACCTAAAAAGACGTTTATGATAGAAAAATCTTCAACACTAAATAATGTATATAAACCTATAAATATTGCGAGAGTAAAACCTGATAAGCCATATGTTTTAGGGTAAACTTTATTATTTAAGATACCAAGATAATTAAGCAGTTTTAATATCGAATATACTAAAAATAAAACGCTGACAACTATATAAACAACGCTAATAATACCTTCTGAGATAAGAAAGATGTTAGTTTCGTAATCTTCGCTCATAAAAAGTAATCTAGCGGTTTTCTTTACTGCCGAGTTGAATAACGCGGTTGACTCTTCGTTAAATTCGCCGTCGTTATCTTGTAATTCTTCATTTAGTGCTTCTGTATCGTCTAATAAAGATTCGTATAACTTACTATCTTCAATTTCTTCACTTGATAATGACGAAAACGAATCAACTGTAAATATGATGCTGTCAATAGGTGTGATGCCTAATTCAACTTTTTCGTCGTTATAATCGATAGTAATTGATTTTACGGGTAAAAATATATTTATAAACATAATCAACGAGAGCAAGCACAGTAAAAACTGTTTGATAATCGTTGATAAAGTGGATGGTGTATTACTTAGAAAATTGCTAACTGGACTTTTAGGTGTAGTGGTAGGTAAAATTTCATTTTCAATAGATTTAGTTTGTGTTTCTTCGTTAATAACGGGTTCTTGCTTGCTTCCACAGGCGCTACAAAATGAACTATCGTCGGTTAACTCTTTACCGCATTTCGTGCAGAATTTGCTCATAAAAATTTCTCCTTTTGTAAATAATATAAATATTATAACCTAAAATAGGTTAAAAGTCAATAATCTGTAACAGGTTAATATATATTGTTAGTAAGGAGTTGCAATGTATAAAAGGATTAGAGATTTACGCGAGGATAGCGACCTTAATCAAACTCAAATTGCTAAAATGCTGGGTATGTCGCAAACTGGATATAGCAAGTATGAAACTGGGGAAAACGATATTCCTACGGCTATACTTATTAGACTTGCAGACTTTTATAACGTTAGTATTGATTATCTTTTAGGTCAAACGGACGTTAAAGAAAGGAATAAAAAAAGAGTGTGAAGTTTTTCACACTCTTTTAATTTTGTTTAATTTTTCTTTTTTCTAATTGACGACATAATCGACTTGTTAAAGTTAGATAGCGGTTCAACTATAATTAAGTTAAGTTCAATAATCGCAACTAAAATAAGCGGGAATTGCCAGTTTTCGTTAGTTAGTGGGAATAGGGCGGTTAAGCCGAAGAAGTTGTCAATATGAAGAGTTAACGACGTGTCAAGTAGCCATACCACCCAAACTGACATTGCAAGAACGACTATTCCTACGATTATTGCCCTTAAAACGTTATAGGGCTTACATACCTTGTGTAGATATACCACACCGCCAAGCGAGAAGGCTACTACCTGCATCGTCATAGCAAAGTCGGTACTTGGGAAAATTCCAAAAAGTTCAATAAGTTTTATGATATAAACGTTAAGTAGTAATATCAAACCGCCTGGGATAGCGTTACTAAATATCGTAGTCAAAAAGTCGCCTTCCACACGCTTTTCGTTGGGTTGAATTGATAAGGCTAGCGATGCAAAACCTATTACGAAAAGTTCAAGCATAGTAAGGTGTTTCGTTTCGAACGGGAAGGGTGACATCGACGCTATCGATATAAACGCAAGTAGCGTTACGAAAATCGTTTTCATTAAAAATAGCGATGCCGACTGCTGAATATTATTTATAACTCGTCTACCTTCGGCAACTACTTTGGGCATTGAGTTAAAGTTATTGTCCGCAAATACTATGTGGGCAACGCTTTTAGCCGCGTCCGCCCCCGTGGCTACCGTGATAGCACAGTCACTTTCTCGCATAGCAAGAATATCGTTAACGCCGTCACCCGTCATAGCAACGGTGTGACCGCCCATTTTAAGCGCCTTTATCAAAACGCATTTTTGGTCGGGCGTAACTCTACCAAATACCGTGTATTTATCGGCAATTGATGCAACTTCTTTATCCGATAAGCCTTCTAAACTTATCCAGTTAGACGCGTTGTCAATCCCCGCGCGCTTAGCAATTTCGGATACCGTTATCGGGTTATCGCCCGAAATTACTTTTACTTGAACTTCATTTTCCTTAAACCAGTTGATAGTTTCAATGGCTTCGGGGCGAATATTATCACTTAAAACGATAAGTGCAATAGGTTTAAGAGATGATGGCAAACTACCGTTTTTAGTGATTTGCGCTTGCGAGTGCGCAAGTAGTAATACGCGGTTGCCGTGGTTTATATAGTGATCCATTTGTTCTTTGATAAACGGCGATAAATCACTAAGAACGAACTCGGGCGCACCGAGAGCGTAAGTACCCGTTTCTGAAAAAGTTACCGCGCTATACTTTCTAGCGGAAGAAAACGGTATAGTTTTAACTACGGTAAAGTCGCGCTTAGGGATATAGTGTGCGCGAAGTGCAGCGGAAGTCGCGTTATTATCGTCAAACACGCTTTGCATAGTGCCTATTATATCTTCGATAGAATAGGGGTGGCGCTCGGATACTAAAATATCTTTAATAACTTGCATTCTACCGTCGGTTATCGTGCCCGTTTTATCTAAACACAACACGTCAACCCTTGCAAGCATTTCAAGTGAGAACATATCTTGAACGAGAGTGTTTCGCTTATAAAGCCTTATAACGCCAAGCGATAGAGCAATAGTCGTTAAAAGTATAAGCCCAGCGGGTATCATACCAAGTATAACCGCGCCCGTTCTAGTTACTACAAATCGCATCAAATTGTCGTTAGGTAGTGGGTTTTTGTAGTTTACAAGCCCTATGCCTATCGCGATAGGAACGATTATTAAACCTACGATTTTAACTATCCAAGTAAGCGTACCCATAAGTTCAGACGTAGATTTTTTATACTTTTTAACTTTTTCGGTAAGTTTTTGAACGTAGCACTCTTCGGCAACCTTATCCGCCCTTGCAACGAGTGAACCACTAGTTATAAAACTACCTGCAAGTATTTGGTCGCCGGGGTATTTTTTAATCGCAACCGATTCGCCCGTTAGTAGCGATTCGTTTACTTCGGCATAGCCTTCAAGCACAACGCCGTCAACGGGAATTTGATTGCCCGAAACCACCTTAAACACGTCGTCAAGCACTAAGTCCTTCGTAGAAAGTTCAAACTCAACGCCGTTTCTAATAACCTTAGTGATAGGCGCTTGTAAAATTGAAAGTTTTTCTATCGAAATTTTAGCCCTAATTTCTTGAAAAATACCTATAATTAGGTTGATGGCGAACGGCAAAATAAAGGTAAAGTTACCAAGGTCGGCACTAACTAGGGTGTAAGCAACGATAACTAGCGCGCAAAGTAAGTTAAAAAAAGTAAACGTGTTGCCTATAATTATTGCTGGAATTGACTTTGAATTTCTCGCTTTTACGTTGTTAGTTAGCCCGTTTTGAACTCTCTCTTCAACTTGCTCACGCGTTAAACCGAAAGAAAATTTAGGTTCGTACCTCTTAGCGTCCCTTTGCAGTATTTTGCGCTTCTTTTTAACTTTTGGGTTTATAACCGATTGAATAACTTCGTTTTGAGTGGAATTTTGTTGTTCTTCTTTACCTAAAACGGAAGTATTTTCGGTATTTTGTTCTTTTTTAGTCGATTTTTTCATTTTTCACCGAATAATAATATAATTATTTATGATTGTAACACAGTAACCAACTTTTTTCAACGGTTTTTGAATTATTTTCAATAATTTTATTGACAAGGCGCATATAATATATTAC
>JAFVQM010000015.1 GCA_017504795.1 Clostridia bacterium
AATTCCGCGCGGTAGCGCTTCGGCTAGTGCAAACTGGGGAACTTATCCCGGAGAAGGCGACGTTGATTTTTACGCATTATACACGGGCGCTACGGCATCTCAATACGAACTCGTAGTGTTACAAGAGTGGTGGCTTACCGCTGGCGAGCATACTCACGAATACACTATTCTAAATTATGATATATCTAACCACTGGTACGGATGCGTTTGCGGAAAAATTAAAGAAAAAGAAGCGCATACGGGCGGAACGGCTACCGAAACGGAGAACGCCGTTTGTTCGGTATGTAGCCAAGAATACGGCGTAGCAGTAAGTGGTTCACACGTTTTCGACCAAAAAGTGGTTGATATAAAATATCTTAAAACCCCTGCAACTTGCGAAGATAAGGCGAGATACTACTATTCTTGTGAATGTGGAGAAAAGGGTTTTCAACACTTTGAATACGGCAACGCGCTTGGGCACGATTATAGCGAACCCGTGTCTGACGGAAACGGCAACCACGTTCAAACGTGCCTTAACGACAAAAGCCACGTTTTAACTACGAAATGTACGGGCGAAATTGCAATTTGTGGCGAAAAAGCCGTTTGTACGGTTTGCGGTGGTTTTTATAGTGGTGCGTCCAAACACGACGTAGACGACAACAATTTCTGTAGAAATTGCCACTCAGTTTATGCCGATATGACGGCTAGTGTAGTCGAACTCGGTATACCCACGCTTTTATCGTATAAAGAAACAGACCTTAGAAACTGCGCTTGGGATACTTATTATTATAAAGGAAAAATATACCGTGGCAGTGGCTCGCTTGATTCGTCTAAACCCGCGTCTATTTGGGCGTACGACGTTGAAAAGGCTAGATGGTATGAAGAAGTAGTTACAAACGACGTTAGTATCGAGCGTTTCGTGGAAATTGACGGTAAACTTATAGCCCCCGGCGCGGACCCAACGGGCAGTTGGGCTTACGGCAACTATTATGAACTTGACGAAAACGGTTGGAGAACGGATACGAGCGTTCCTGATGGCGTACATATGTTTGACGTCATAAAATATGACGGTAAAATCTTCTACGGCTTAGGCACAAACTATAATATAACACCGCTTGTCTACACCGAAAACGGCGTTGATTATACTTACGTAGACTTCTATAATAACGGAGTCAAACTGGATTTATCAAAGACCGCGCAAGGTGAAACCGGTATAAGAGTTTATGAACTATTTGTCTATAAAGGTGAGTTGCACGCTTATATAATATACAAAGGCGTGTACAGTATTTATAAGTTTGATGGCACTAAGATGGTTTGTATAAACGAAGAGCCGGCTTATGGTCAATATAGTAGCAACTTCAACACGTGGAATAACGGTTTTGAGATTGACGGTGTTTACTATATAATAGTTGGCGTAGTATACGCCGTAACTGACTTTACCGACTATACCGCCTTCAAAAAATACGTTTTACCTAATAATGAAGTAGTAGCCGACGCTGTTTATAAAGACGGCAAGATTACTTGTTAACTTATGAAAAAACTGCGGTTAACGGCAAGTATAAAGCAAGGATTTACGAAAGTGAAACGATGAAAGAAGATTCTTTCGTTGAAGTGGTTAGTTTCGATTACGAGATACCTCCGCTTACCTTTGATAAAGTAGGAGACGATTTCTACGTTTCAATGGGAAATAGATACACTACGTCGTCCACGAAAAACGGAATGCTACTAAAAGTAAGCGTAGAATAAAACGATAAAAAGGATAGCAGGTGCTATCCTTTTTTGATATTTTATTTTAGAAATAAAATAATTTCAAAGAAACACAGTAAGATATTGACAAAAAAAATAAAGGTGTGTAAAATTATACTTGAAAATAAAAAACCGAGGTAATGTTATGCAATACAAGTTTATGGCAGAACGTATGGAAAATATCCATTCAGATATTCGCGGTCCGGTATTTTTTAGGGCGCTTGAAATGGAAGCGCAAGGCGAAAAGGTGTTAAAATTAAACACGGGTAACCCCGCAACTTTCGGCTTTAAGATGCCGAAGTCCATTAAAGAAGTTATTATAAAGGACGTTGAAAAATCGTTAGGCTACTGCGGTCTTAGAGGTATGAAGACGGCGCAAGAAGCGATTGTCGAATACGAAACTTCAAAAGGCATTCAAGGCTTAACTGTTGACGACGTGTTTATAACTAACGGCGTTAGCGAAGCGGCAAGTATGTTAACTACCGCGCTCGTAGGTGTTGGCGACGAAGTTTTGATGCCAAGCCCTTGTTATTCGCTTTGGTCGAACTCGGTTTTAGCGTCTGGTGGCGTTCCCGTTTACTACGACTGTAACGAAGAAGAAAATTGGAGCCCCGATATTGACGATATTAAAGCAAAAATCACTAAAAAGACTAAGGCAATCGTAATTATCAACCCTAACAACCCAACAGGCGTGTTATATCCTAATAGCGTTCTACTTGAAATTGCTGAAATTGCAAGACAAAACGATATAGTAGTTTTCTCTGACGAAATTTACGATAGGCTCGTGTTTGACGGCAAAGTTCACACTTCGTTTGCTAAACTTGCGCCAGATCTAACCGTTGTTACTTTGAACGGCCTTTCAAAATCTCACTGTGTATGCGGGTTAAGGTGTGGCTGGATTTGTTTAAGTGGCAATACCGAAAAGGCAAAAGAACTCAACAAAGCGCTCGTGGCGATAGCGTCTGTAAGGCTTTGCTCGAACGCGCTTATGCAACTTATTATCCCCACCGCGCTTAAAGATACCGAATACACCAAGCAAATGCTTTGTGAAACGGGTAGACTTTACCTTCAAAGAAAGGCGTGCGTTGAAGCAATTAACGAAATTGACGGTTTATCGGTAGTTCCTAACGACGGTGCTTTCTACATCTTCCCCAAAATCGATACTGAAAGATTTAACGTAACCGACGATAAGGCTTTTGCAAGGGGCTTACTTGAAGCAAAGAAGATTTTAATCGTTGCAGGAACGGGCTTTGGCTACAAAACGCCCGACCACTTCCGCGTGGTAATGCTTCCTGAACACCAAACCTTACGCCAAGCAATGTACGACATTGGCGACTACTTACAAACCTTAAAGAAATAATAATTTTAAGCGCATCGAAAGGTGCGCTTTTAATTTTACTATGACTAGTAAAATTTGTATGCATAATATTGAAAACTATAAATTCTTGTGTTATAATACAAACTATGAAAAAAAGAGTTATTAAAATTTTATCGCTGGTATTAGCACTTTTTTTAAGTGTAATATCGTTTAGCGGTTGCGGTAAAGTAGAAGTTAAAGAAATTGGCAATCCCTCAGAAAAGCAGTTTTCATTAGGCGCTATGGCGCGTTGTCCGTGGGATATAAAGGTTTTTGAAGGAAAAGTTTACGTAGGTAGTGGAGATTACGGCGCAAATACCGGACCTATCGTTATTTGGGCGTATGATATCGCTAGTGGAAAGTGGGTTAGCACGGGTAGTGTTAGAGACGAAGCCGTTACAACTTTCAAAGTAATCGATGGAAAACTTACCGTTCCAGGCATCGACCCGATGGGAACTTGGAGTTACGGCAACGTTTATCAGTTAGAAGGCGATAAGTGGAAAACCTACTCTAAAATACCCAACGGCATACACAACTTTGATATGGTAGAGTATGGCGGTAAAATATACGCAGGTATAGGCGTTAATTTTGAGAATTCGCCCGTAGCGGTTGGAACGTCACTTAACGAACCTTTTGAATTTTTACCCCTTTACAAAAACGGTGCTTTGGTTGACGCTAATGCTATGAATTTATTACAATATAGATGCTACGACTTATTCGTGCACAACCAAAACTTGTACGCTATGGTATGCTTTGCAAGAGAAGTAGGCTCAACCTTAGAAGTTTATAAACTAAACGGCAACCAACTCGAATATTTTTCAGATGCTAGCAGTATGCTTGCCACAAGGCAGTACGGCACGAACTTGTTAGAAAGCAAGGTTTCGTTTGGGTCTAGTATGTATTTTTCAAGGGGCGTTTTATATAGGTCAAGCGACATACAAAGTTTCAACGTGGTAAATTTACCAGGTGGCGAAAGTGTTTGCGATCTTATGGTATCTGGTGGCAAAATGTATCTTTTGGCCTATACGGGAAGTGACGGGGGCTATCAAGTTTCCATCTACCAAACGGAAGACGAAGAAAATTACGAAAAAGTTTTAGATTTTGAATATTCGGTAAGACCTTTAAGTTTTGATAAGGACGGGGACACTTTTTATATAGGAATGGGCGACAGAACGCTAAATAACGATAAAACGGGCATGATTTTAGCCGTTAAAAAGTAAGGAGTTTTATGATTAACTTAAAAGATTACATAGTAGGAAACGAAGTTTTTTATACCGAAACTTTTCAAAAGGCGATAGACGATGCGAGTAGATTAAAGCAAACGCTTTTCGTACCCGTTGGCGAGTATTTGCTTGGCACGGTTGAACTTAAAAGTAACGTTTCAATTATTTTTGAAGACGGAACTATCCTTTTAGGCTCAAAAAATCTTGACGACTTTTACGACGATCAAATTCTTTTTGAGCCTTGCTATCAAGATTTGTCGCACAGCAGTTATTCAAAATCGCTTTTTTACGGCTCGGATATTGAAAACGTTTCTATAAAAGGTAGAGTTACTATAAATATGCAGTCGGCTTGGGCGCCTAAGGAAAGCAAAAGGCACGGTCATCGTGGCGCAAAAGCCATTTCTATAAAATACGGCGAAAATTTAAGGTTTGAAGATTTTGAAATTATAAACGCCACCGATATCGCTATGCTTTTAGGCGCTTGCAAGCGCGTGTTTATAAGGGGGCTTTACATAAAGTCGCATATTGACGGAATAAGCCCCGACGGGTGTGAAGACGTAATAATTTCAGACTGTAATTTATTCTGTGGCGACGATGCGCTTGTGTTCAAAACGTCATTATTTGATGGAAAAGTTCATCATTTGAAAAGGATTACCGTTACAAACTGTATAATTTCGTCAAGGTGCAACGCCATAAAATTCGGCACGGAAACGACCGGCGATATGAAATACGTTACCATATCAAACTGCGTAATACACCACTCGCAATGCACGGGTATTTCGATAGAAACGGTTGACGGGGCTAACGTAGAAGCCATAAATATAAGCGATATCGTTATGGAAAACGTTACTTGCCCTATCTTTATAGCGCTTGGTAAACGTATGCGCGCGCCCGAAGGCACAAAGGTAGGTAGTATGAAAAATATAACCCTATCAAACATTTACGCCGATAATAGTGACGAAGTTTATAAGTCAATTGACTTTTACTATATCTACATAAAAGAAGGTAGCGAATACGAGCAAAACGGCTGTATTGCAAGTAGCATAGTAAATTTAACCGATAATCCGCTTGAAAACGTAACTTTACAAAACGTTCACTTAAAGGTAATGGGCGGTAAAACGCTGAGCGACGTTGACTATAAGGAAAACCCAACGGGATACCCAACTCACTATATGAACGGCTTTGTACTTCCCGCGTACGGCATGTACGTTAAAGGCGTTAAAAACCTTAAACTTAACGACGTTACGTTCGAAACCATTAAGCCTGACGAAAGGCAAGAACTTTTAATAGTAGATTAAAACTTAATAAAAAATAACGCTCGTTTCAAAACTTGAAACGAGCGTTTTCATTTTTAAGAGATATAAAGTATTAGTGGTTTTAACGGATAAACTGTTAAGTCAAGCGTGTAAACGTTACCGTTTTTACTAAATTTAACGTCAACCTTTTCACCGCTCGGAGCAAGCATTTTAATACTATTTACGTTATCGCGAATACATAGCGCAATATTTTCAATCTCGTCAGCGTTCATATCTAAAACGGAAACTAAAAGAGAGCCGTCTTTCAAATAGCCTGCTTTTAAGTAAACGTCAACGTCGCCCGTGTAGTAAACGGGGAGTTTGTTAAGCGAAGATAACAGCCTTATAAGTTGGGTTTTACGCGTTTGCGTTAAGAACCCCATACCGCTGTGATACGTTCTTTTTACAGAAGGAGTTCCCGCAAATACTACGATATTACCGCCTAGTTCATTTTTATAAACGGTAACGCCGGGGAATAAATAGTCTTTGGTAACGCCTTCGTCAAGCGTGTTATAAACGTAGGAGTCGATTTTAACGTTCTCGTCTTTAACGACTATTTTTTTAAGGTTTGCCTGGTTTTGCATCATTACCGTTTCATTGGCGCAAATTTCGCCTTTTATGGGCGAACCGTCGTGCTCAACTACGTCAATTCCTAGATATTTTCCGTAGCCACGGTCGATAAAATACTCGGCAATTTTCGAGTCGATAAAACAATCGCTTGATAAGAGTTTAATAATCTCGTCGTCAGTATAATTTTCGTAAGAAGTAGACTCGTAACCTTCAAGGCAAGAAACGCCCTTACTTTCGTCACAAGAAAAGAATAACGGGATACCTAGCGATTCAAGTGCGCAGTAAGCCCAACCGCAGTTCTCGTTTTTAACGGGCTGGTCAAGTCTTGGAGTAAAGTAAACGTTACAGCCTTGCCAGTCAACGCCTTCTTTTACGTCGTTATGAAGTTGCTCGTAAAAACCAAAGTGCTTTGCTAAAATCTTTCTGTAAGCAACGCCTGATTCGGGCTCGTACGGTCCGCGAGTTATCCAGTGTTTAGCGCCCGAACAACCTTCTAAAAGCGAAATGGTGTATTGAGAGTGAAGTTCTGATGCCGAAGTTCCGTATCTATTTTGTGGGCAGGTATCCGTTTCGCCTAAAATAAGGTCGATTTTGCCGTTTAGTTTTTGAACGTAATTTGCCGCTCTTTGTGACGCGTAAGAATAAGTCCTTAACGTAGAAATACAGTATCTTCCGTTGTTTATTCTAAGCGTAGACGGTTGACCTTTACCCGTAAGTGCTTTTACTATTTCAACGGCATGGTCAACGCGGTAAGAACCGCCACCACAGTCGGAACAAGTAATGTCAGGGTTAACGCTATCTATTGCTTTTCTTACTATTTTTGCAATATTTACTACCGATTTTTGTTGTAAATCGATATATGCCTTATGGTATTTTTTCGCCTTTTCATCTTTTTTAGCAAAAATTTCAGCGTACTCTTCACGCGTTAAATTTTCGCCTAAATATTCGTTTAACTCGTTAAGATGAAGCGGGCACAAACATCCCCTACCTGGCCTTGTTATAAGCCTTAAATCGTCGTCCATCATTATAGTTTTGGGGTTGGTTTTAGCAAGCGTTACTATGGTGTTGAAAACGTAATTTTGAAAGCCTTCGTCAAGCGGACACATTTGTTCTTTTACAATTCCGTCCATCATTCCAACGTGAAGTTGATAGGGCGGGCGCTTACCAAGTGCCCAGCCGTGCCCCATAAGAGACTGAACGAGTATTCCACTAGGAACGCCCATTTCGTCTAAAATATTTTTGAATTTAAGGTATTTTTGAGCGAGTTTTTCGGCTTTGTTTTCTACGGGGTTACCTTCGGGAACTAAACTCATTAAAAAGAGTGGGCAAGCGGTAACGCCACTATTATATTGCTCTTTGATGTCGTTGCAAACGTCTAAAATTTTATCGTCAGGAACGGATAAACGCATAATTGAATACGCGTATAAATTGCCTTTACCCATAATAATCTCCTTTAATTATTTGTTAAGTATTTTATCAAGTACAGGATATATGGTTTTAGCCATACGCAAAAAGCCTATATCGTTGGGGTGGCATAGGTCCACCGTACAAACTTCGCGGTCTTCGTCGCCAAAAAGAGAATACCCGTCTATAAAATAAACGTTTTTATCCCCTTCGTTTAACGCTCTTTCATAAGTGTTTTTTATAAGGTCGCGCCTTTCGTAGCCTTGGTCTTTATATTCTGGGCCGGGCGCTGAAATCATAACGATAGGCGTTTCGGGGTTTTTATCTCTTATAGTTTTATAAAGTGGGTAGTGCGTTTTTTCAAGGTGTTCATACGTTGGGGCGTTGTGGTCGTAGTCAAGTACGAAAACGCTAGCGTCAAGCGATGCAAGATAGTTAGCCATAGTCGGCTCGCCTTTTGCGTTCCCTGAAAAACCTAAATTTATAAAATCACTATCGAGCATTCTTCCAAGGTGTGAAATATAATCGTTACCCGTTCTTGACGCGCAACCCCCTTGCGTTATAGACGAGCCGTAAAAAACCATAGGCTTTTGGTGCTTGTATTTTTTATGTTCAAAAATTTGCGAGCCTTTTTTAAGCCCGATATAAAGCGATTTTACGCCGTTGTATAATGGAAAGTAAAGTTCAATATCTCTAAGGTCGTTGCGGTTATATTTTTTGTTTAGTTGAAAGGCTAGCGGGCTATCGAGCGGACTGTCGTAAATTTCTTTTACCGCAATAAAATATATGGCTTGGAATTTGCCGTTGGTGTAAAGCGAAAACCCGTGCGAGCCAGCAAGTGGCATATGTGGCATACAGTACTCGGTTGGAATAACGCATTTTATAGCGATATAGGGAGAATTTGTTCTAAATCTAAGCCTACCGCCGGTAGTGTAAGTTGCAAAATACTTAACGCCCGAGTTTACAGTGCTAGCCACTTCGTGTGGCATACGGCGAAAGCGTTCTTCTTCTTTGTTATAGTAAATGCCGTGAAGCGAAAATGGTTTTTCGGTCACGTCAAACCACTCGACGTCAGGCTCGTCAAGTGGTGGAAGAGCAAAATTTTTATCTAACTTTGTAATATCCATAATAAATCTCCTTAGATTTATTATATTACTTAAAAATAGGCTTGTCAATAAACGCTATTGAAAATAAAACAAAGTTGTGCTAAAATTAAATTATGAAAAAATACATTTTAGCGCTTGACGAAGGCACGACTAGTGCTCGCGCAATATTATTCGATAAAGATTTTAACGCCGTTTCGGTTGCTCAGCACCCGATAACCCAAATTTACCCAAACCCCGGCTGGGTTGAGCAAGACCCTTTGGAAATTTATTCCGCCCAACTGTCCGCTATGACCGAGTGTATCGCAAAAAGCGACGTTAAAGGTAGCGAAATTTCGTGCGTGGGAATAACCAACCAACGCGAAACCACTATCGTGTGGGAAAAGGCTAGCGGAAAGCCCGTGTATAACGCTATCGTTTGGCAATGCCGTAGAACGGCGGATATTATGAAATCGCTTGAAGATAAAGGCTACGGCGAATATATTTCCCAAACCACCGGGCTTAAAATGGACGCGTATTTCAGCGCATCTAAAATAAAATGGATACTAGATAACGTTTCTGGCGCGCGTGAAAAGGCGGAGCGCGGTGAACTTTTATTCGGTACGGTTGACACCTATCTTCTTTGGAAACTCACGGGTGGCGAAGTTCATTTAACGGATAGAACTAACGCGTCACGCACTATGCTTTACAATATAAAAACCGACCTATGGGACGATAAACTGCTTGAAATTTTTAATATTCCTAAATCGATGCTACCTAAAATTAAGCCTTCGGGCGACGAGTATGCAAAGATAAATATACTTGGTGAAAGCATTGTCGTTTCGGCGGTTGCGGGCGACCAACAGTCTGCGCTATACGGGCAAGGTTGCGTAAATAAAGGGGACGCTAAGTGTACCTACGGTACGGGTTGCTTTTTACTAGCAAACACGGGCGAAACTTTCGTTTCTAGTAAACACGGGTTACTTACCACCGTTACTGCAAGCGTTAAAGGAGAGCCGATAGGATACGCCTTAGAAGGTAGCGTTTTCGTTGGCGGTGCGGTTATTCAATGGTTGCGTGATGAACTTAAAATTCTATCTTCGTCAAAAGACAGTGAGCGTCTAGCCACCAAGGTTGAAGATAGTGGCGGAGTGTATCTCGTTCCCGCCTTTGCGGGCTTGGGTGCGCCGTACTGGGATATGGACGCGCGCGGTACGATAGTAGGGATAACGCGTGGAACTAATAGAAATCATATAATAAGGGCGGGTTTAGAGTCTATTGCCTATCAAACGGGTGACGTGATTGATGCGATAGGCGAAGAACTAGGCGAAAAATTAAAAACGCTAAAAGTTGACGGTGGCGCATCACAAAACGGGTTTTTAATGCAGTTTCAAGCAGATATATCAAACCTTTCGGTTATAAAAACTAAATCGCCCGAAGCCACGGCTATGGGCGTTGCTATGCTAGCAGGTATAACCGCAGAAATGCTAAGTAAAGAAGAAGTTTTACAAAAACTATCAATAACTAAAACCTACGAGCCAAAACTACCTGAAAACAAGCGCGAAAACCTTGTAAAAGGTTGGCAAAACGCGGTTAGAAAAGCCATTTTATAGGAGATAATATGAACGTTCAAATTATAGAAAAAAGTGTACTTTCCACGGATAAAATTCACTATCTTAAAGGCAAAGTGTATTTACCAGAAGGGCAGATTAAAGGGTATTTTCAAGTAGTTCACGGAATGACTGAACACATAGGTAGATACCACGATTTTTTACTTGAAATTGCAAAAAACGGCTATATTGCTTTCGCGTTTGACAACCTTGGGCACGGTTACACCGCAAAAGATAGATCAGAACTTGGCTATATCGCCAAAAAGGGCGGTTACAAACTTTTATGTAGTGACGTTTTTGAGTTCTATAACGCCGTAAAAAACGAATACGGCGAATACCCCCACTATTTAATGGGGCACAGTATGGGCTCGTTTATCGTTAGATTTGCTAGCGCTTTCGTAAACCAGCCCACAAAACTAATAGTAATGGGCACGGGCGGTAAAAATCCGCTTGCAAGCGCGGGTATTTTAATTATTAAAATCCTTAAACTTTTCAAAGGCGATAAACACGTTAGTAAGTTTATAGACGATATGGCTTTCGGCTCGTACAACAAAAAATTTGAAAGTGAAGGCAGTAGAAGAAGTTGGCTCACAACCGACGAAACCGTCCGCCAAAAATACGATAAAGACGAGTTTTGTAATTACCGCTTTACCCTTTCGGCAATGCAAGATTTAATAACCTTAAACAAGGAAGTAAACTTACCTAAATGGTATAAAAATTTCCCGAAAAAGTTGCCCGTTTTACTCGTTTCTGGCGGGGACGATCCCGTTGGCGATTACGGAAAAGGCGTTTTAGAAGTTTACAAAAACCTAAAACAAAACGACTGCGACGTCAAAGTTAAAATTTACGAAAACGCCCGCCACGAAATCTTGAACGAACCGCTTTTCAAAAACGCCGTTATAAGCGATATTTTAGATTTTATTAGCAAATAACGTTAAAACGTTATAAAAGTTGACTAATAGTGTAAAATTTGTTAAAATATAAACACGTACTAAAAAATTTCTACGCTTTCAGTGTTCAAGGTGTATTATGAAAAGAAGAAATAACGTAAAAGTTAGAAACGCCTTTTTCCCTATAATGGGGGACGTTTTGGCAATATTCATCTCCGCGTCCATCGCGCTTATGGCGGAAGGGTATAAAGAACAACTTACCTATCCCGCAATGCTGTGGATAATGTTTAACGTTGTGCTTATAACGTTTTCCTTTTATTTTACGGGGCATTACTCGATAGTATTTAAGATGATAAGTTCTTACGAAATCGTAAGAATAACCGCAACGATTATACTAATAGGTGGCTTAAACGTTTTATTTGCGGCGGTTTCCTTTCAAAAAGTAATATCTTTCCGTGGCGTTTTAATCTTTATGCTTTACGGTATGCTTTCAACGATAGCGCTACTTCTTTTAAGAAAAATTTCTTCGGTAATTCACCATAACTATATAAATAAAAACGATAAGCGCACCCACGTTATGATAGTAGGCGCGGGTAGTGCGGGCGTTCAACTTATTAAAGAAATGAACGTTTTAGATAAAGTTAAATACGTTCCCGTTTGTATCGTTGACGACGATTTGGAAAAGCAAAACGAATACGTTGGCGGTATTAAAGTTTGCGGTACGACAGAAGACGTTGAAAAGTTAGTTAAAGAATATTCGGTTAAAGAAATTTTTATCACTATGCCTTCGGTTTCTAAAAAGCGCGTTAGCGATATCGTTAGAAAGTGCAAAAACACCGGTTGCGTAGTTAAAACGTTACCCGATTTATCTCAACTAGCCAACGGTAAAGTCACGCTTGACAACTTAAAGCCCGTTGACGTTAAAGACCTATTAGGTCGTGAGCAAACGGAAGTTAACCTTGAACAAATTAAAGGCTATATCAAAGGTAAAGTAGTTTTAGTAACGGGCGGTGGCGGTTCGATAGGCAGTGAACTTTGCCGTCAAATTATAACCTTTAACCCCGCTCAACTTATAATACTTGATAACTACGAAAACAATGCCTATGAAATCGAGCAGGAATTACAGCGCAAATACCCCCACCGCGACATACTCGCCCTTATTGCAAATATCCGCGAAATGGGTAAAATGGAAAAGGTTTTTTCTAAATACAAACCGCAAATAGTTTTCCACGCCGCTGCACATAAACACGTTCCGCTTATGGAAACTAGTCCTAACGAAGCCGTTAAAAACAACGTGTTCGGAACGCTAAATCTCGCCCGTTGTGCGGACAAGTTTGGGGTTGAAACTTTCGTTCAAATATCCACCGATAAGGCGGTTAACCCCACAAACATTATGGGTGCAACCAAGCGCATTTGCGAGATGATTATCCAAACGATAGGCAAGCACAGTAAGTCTACTAAGTTCGTTGCGGTAAGGTTTGGCAACGTTCTTGGTTCTAACGGTTCGGTAATACCGCTTTTCAAAAAACAAATAGAAGAAGGTGGCCCCGTTACCGTTACGCATAAAGACGTTGTTCGTTACTTTATGACTATTCAAGAAGCGGTTACCCTAGTTCTTCAAGCGGGCGCTTTTGCAAAAAGCGGTCAAATCTTCGTTCTAGATATGGGCGAACAAGTTCGAATTTACGACCTTGCTTGCAACCTTATAAGATTATCGGGGTACGAGCCCAACGTAGATATAGATATCGTTTGTACAGGTCTACGCCCAGGCGAAAAACTATACGAAGAAAGGCTTATGGACGAAGAGGGTTTACAAAAAACTTCTAACGGGCAAATAAGTATTGCTCGCCCTATAAATATCGACGAAGATAAACTTTGGACTATACTTGACCGTTTGTACAAAGAAGCCTACGAAGAAACCGAAAATATGAAATATTCGGTTAAGGAGTTGGTGGATACTTATACTATTGACGAACGTTTTTAAGCCACCATTTCGGGCATTATGCGTCGTTTCTACTTAGTCGATAGACTTCGTTGACCAACAAGGTCTAACTCAGCCTATCGCCTTCGTGAGCCTAGCCTAACACCCAAACTGGTGTCTTAAAATTTTAAGCCCTTATAAACGGCGCAATACTGCGTTACTGCCGTCGCCGAGTGTCTACAATGACCAAAAAGGTCTATTGTAACCACTCGTCTAGGCGAGCCTTGTCTTGCTTGTTTCTAACGTCTTAAAATAGTAAATTGTTATAGGCTTAAAAAATTAAAAGCATAGGATTACCTATGCTTTTTTTATATATAAAAACAACCACAACTTTATAATAAAACTTAAAAAAGCGTAGGTTTCCCTACGCTTTTTTGTTACGAATTATTTAGATAAGTTAAGGGTATCAAGAGCAATCATATATTCTTCGTTGGTAGGAATTACGTAAACTTTAACCTTTGAGCCCTTTTTAGAAATTTCACCAACCGTACCCGACGGGATATTAGCGTTTGCTTCTTTATCAAAGTCAACTCCGATAAACGAAAGGTCGCTTGCAACTTCTTCACGGAGCGCTCTGTCGTTTTCACCGATACCTGCGGTGAATACGATAGCGTCAACGCCGTTCATTTCGGCAACGTACGAGCCGATAATCTTTTTAATGTTGTGCTTTAATATTTCAAGCGCGAGTTTAGCGCGGTAGTTACCGTTGCTTGCTGCTTGTCTTATATCTCTGCAATCGCTAGACACGCCCGAAACGCCGAGTAAACCGCCTTTTTGAGTGATAAGTTTATCAGCCTCTTCCGCAGAAATACCTTTTACCTTTTGGATATAAGGAACGATAGTCGGGTCGATAGAACCGCTACGAGTTCCCATAGGAACACCGTCTTGCGGGGTAAAGCCCATTGACGTATCTACTGCCTTTCCGTTTACGGTAGCAGTGATAGACGAGCCGTTACCCAAGTGGCAGGTAATAATTTTGCTTTCTTTGTTTTTCAAAAGGTCCATCGCGATACCTGCAACGTATCTGTGCGAAGTGCCGTGGAAACCGTATCTTCTAATTTTAAGTTCTTCAAAGAGTTCGTAAGGTATCGGGTAAACGTAAGCGTAGGGCTCGATAGTCGAGTAGTACGAAGTATCGAAAACACCAACGTGGTTAACGTTAGGCATAACTTCTTTACAAGCCTTAAAGCCGTTGATTGCCGGTGGGCCGTGTAAGGGGTTAATACCCACTATGCTTTCAAGGTACTTAACTTCTTCTTCACCTAAAATGCACGATTTTTTAAGTTCGCCACCGTGAGCAAAGCGGTGACCTACTGCAACGATTTCATCAACCGACGAGATAACGCCCTTGTCCTTATCCGTTAAAAGTTCAAGAACGAGTTTAATTGCGGCGCGGTGATCGGGGAAATCCGCATTGATTTTATAGTCAGGCTTGCCGGGGCATTTGTGAGTAATAATACCGTCAATCCCGATGCGTTCGCAGTTGCCTTTTGCTAAAACGGTGTTAGTGCTCATATCAAAAAGTTGATATTTAAGCGACGAACTGCCTGCGTTTAGAACTAAAATTTTCATCTACTAATCTCCTTATTTTAATAAAGTTACGGGTGAAACGCCACACTTTTATAAAAAGGGCTTAATGCGCAAACACCTTACTGCGATATAATATCACAAATTTTCGGTTTTGTCTATATTTAGTTATTATCTTGACAGAAAAATCTTTTTATTGATATAATGTGAGGGTAACCGATAAAAATTTAACTTTCATTTTGAAACGGGGTTTATATGATAAAAATTTTTGAAAAAAGCGATTTATACACCTTTGAAAACCAAAAAATTCGCCTAACTTTGCAAGCGGTAGGCGGAAGAATTTTTACAAAAAGTTTACTTAACAAATTAAGCGGTTACGAGTGGAAAAACAACGAAGATAGTTTGCCTACCGTTTATATTCCGGGGTTTGATTATTCTAAGAGTAAAATGTCCTTTTGTAGTGGGCGCGCGGTATCTGAAAACGGTAAAGTTTACGGCTACGGCGAGTTTGTTTTTGAAGGGGAAAACGCTCAAATTTACTACACGCTTTGTATTTTTGACGACCTACCCGTAATAAAAGCAAGCGTAAAACTAAACGGCAAAATCGAGTGCAACGAGCAAAGTTTCAAGCAAAATATTCCTGACGGGGTGTTGACGGGCAAGGAAGCAATTCTCAACGAATATATCCCTGAAAACGCCTGCATTTTCACTTTGGGCGCAAGCGACAATCACTTAAACCTTACCCAAGTTGAACTCTTTGACGCGACTGACGACCACAATTTACTCAAAACCGAAAAGACTTTTGAACTTTACAGCCCTTGGTCTAAAAAATATCAAGGAAATATTTTTATCGTTGACGCGTACGTTGAAAACCAAGCGGTTATGCTTGTAAAAGAAGGCCCGACCAAAATCGCCCAAAGCGGTGATACCGAGTTCGACTTTTATTTTAACAAATATAAAAGCCTATCCGTTTGCGGTTTAGGCGTTTCTTTCAAACAGCCGTTTGAAATTGAAAAGGATATACCTTTGTATTCCGCGTCAATCGTAGTTGGGGATAAAAACTCGGTAATATACGATTATCATAACTACTACAAGTCTGGCGTATCGGCGGTGCAAAGCGCCCCGCAAATTCTATCTAACACTTGGGGTGATAGAAACGCCGACAGTTGCCTTAACGAAAAGTTTATGATAAAGGAACTAATTTACGCCGAAAAACTTGGGGTTGACGTTATTCAACTTGACGACGGGTGGCAAAAAGGCCACACGGCAGGCTCACTCGTTAAAAAGGGTGGCGCGCAGATAGGTGAAGGTATGTACGACCAGCAACCCGATTTTTGGGAAGTTAGAGAAACTTTTCCTAATGGTCTTAAACCTATTATAGAAAGCGCTACCGAAAAAGGCATTGAAGTTGGGCTTTGGTACTCGTGCGACGCGACTGACGACTATAAATACTATCAAAAAGATATTGACAACATCTTAAACCTTTACAAAAAACACGGCGTTACCACTTTTAAGATAGACGGAATAAGGCTCAAAAATAAAAAGTGCGAGAAAAACGTTTATAAAATTTTATCAACTATCCGCGAAAAAACTAACGGGGTTATAAAAATCAATATGGATATAACTGCGGGTAGGCGCTTTGGTTATACCTATATGCGCGAGTTTGGTAACTTGTTTTTAGAAAATAGGTTCACAAAATCAAGAACCTATTATCCGCATAGAACGCTTAGAAATTTGTGGGACATATCAAAGTATATTCCAACGCAACGCTTTCAAATAGAGTGCGTTAACGTAAAAAAGAACGCTGACAAATACTTAGGCGATAAACTTGCGCCTATAAACTACGAGCAAGACTACGCCTTTGCAATTACGATGGTTGCAAATCCGCTTATGTGGATGGAAATGCAAAATTTAGACGATAAAAGCGTTAAACTCTTATCAAAAATCATAACCGTTTACAAATCGGTGCGCGGTGATTTTGAAAAGGCGTTTATATCGCCTATCGGCAACCGCCCAAACGGCGTAACCTTTACCGGCTTTAACGTACAAGTCGAAAAGGGTAGGGGATACTTACTTTTATTTAAGGAACTTTGCAGTGACAGGTCTTTTAACTTCAACGTAGACATAAAAGGTAAAACGTTAACCGCGCTTTATAAATCGGATAAAAGCATATCGGTTAAAATTAAGGGAAACGCGGTGAACTTTTCGTCTTCAAAGCAAGGCGTATTTGCGCTGTATAAGTACGAGTAAAATAGCGGTTTTTCTTAGGAAAACCCCTTAAAATCATAAAAAAAGAACGGCTTTTAGCCGTTCTTTAATTTGCGAATTTATTTATTAAATAATGCCTTGTAAGATTTGCTGAATTTCGCATTTGGTGCTTTGCATGCAGGAATAACAACTTTTTCTTTGGTCGCGGGATTAACGCCTTCCCTTGCATTTTTTGCTTTAAGGTCAAAGGTAGCAAAGCCTGAGATGTGTACGTACTCGCCATTTTGTAAGCACTCGGTAATAGTGTCAATAAAAGTTGCAACTAAAACTTCTGCCTCCTTAATGGTAACGCCGAGCCTATCTGCATACGCTCTTGTAAATTCGCTTTTGTTCATAAAAACCCCCTTATTTGTGTTGTTTTCAACACATTATATACTAATTATAGCATATATTTGTATAATTTCAAGGGGGTTTTGAAAATTTTTTATTAAGTTGACAATCTTGTTATTTTTTATTAAAATACTTATATGAAAAGGTTTTACAGTTTAGAAAAAGAATTTAATAGCGAAATTCTACGTAAAGAGTTTGCAAACGCCGTATTTATCGGCAAACTTTTAGATGCTTTTTCAAGCCGTAAAGCCGAACTTTTGCAAGGAAAAATCGAAGTCGTTATGACGGAAAGCGATTTTTCAAAAGTAGGTAATATCGTTCTCGGTGCGCTAAAATCGTGCAATATAAAACCAGCGCTACTGCTCATTGAAGAAAACGATTTTCACTATACGGCGGTTAGAAAGTCTTTTTCGGTAGGGCTTAGCGGTGTTATTGCCGTTGGCGACAAAAATTTACTCTCGGCGATAAGGTACTACGCATCGCTAAGCGATATACCTTGCTACGCCGTTCCCACCACGCCGTATATCGAACTCCTGTCGGCAAATAACGTTTATCTTAAAACGGGTGGGCTGGTTGCGGTTATGCCGTCAAAGCCGTTTAGAAATATATTTATTGACGAAGCCGTCATCTTAAAGGCGGAAAACGAGCACTTTTCCAAGGCGTATATATCGGTTATGAGTAAACTCACCGCGCTTATCGATTATAAAATGGACTGTTTTTTGTCGGGAAACAAAGTTGACGGCGAGTTGTTTACGGCAACTAAGAAAGCGATAAACACGCTTGCCACGATAACTTCTTACGAAAATTATAAAACGGCTATAATAGGCGCGCAACTTTATCTATTATCTATAAGTTTAGACGCTCCCTTTCAAGGTAGCGGTGTTTGTGTTATTAAAAACGCGCTTTCGCTATTTTGTAAAAATCTAAGCGGTGGGGATAAAACGCTTATCGCGTTTGAAAAAACGGCAAAAATATACCATATGCTTTTTTCTAACGATTTATCCGACCTTTTGTCCGTTCCCGACTACGAAGGTGATCTTTTAACCCTTGAACAATTTTCAGGTTACGAGCGCGCTCATTTTTACAAAAACCTAAAAATTCCCAGTGAAAAGCGTAGAAAACTTATAAATATGCTACTAGACAAAACGCGAGATGATTTCAAAAAGGAAACCACGGTTATTCTTTCAGTACTTCCAAGCGTAATAAAAATTTATAGCCAACTAAACGGCAAAAAAAGACAAACTATATCGTATAAACAAACAAAAAACTCGGTTAATTTAGGTAGTTATTTAACGGATAGAACTTCCGTTTTAACCCTATGCCGTGACTTGGGGATATTAAAATGCGCAAACTAGATAAAAATTTAACTGAAACCTTACGTAAAACTAAATACTTTCTTCTCGATTTAGACGGGACGTTGTATCTTGAAAACAAGCCTATCGGCGATATGAAAAACACCCTTAAATTTTTAAGAGATAAGGGTAAAAAACTTATATATTTAACCAACAATTCGTCAAAGGGCGCTCACACCTACGTTGAAAAACTTAAAAACATAGGCTTTTATGAAGAAGGCGATTTAGTGTATTCGTCGGGCGTGGCTACTATCGAGTACTTAAATAGATATTATAAAGGAAAATCCGTGTGTCTTTTGGGAACGGAATCGTATAGGCAAGAGATGATAAACGGCGGTATAAACGTTGTAGACGGTGATAGAGCAGACGTTGCCGTTTTATCGTACGACACTGAACTAAGTTATGAAAAACTTTGTAATTTCGTAAGGGCTATTCACTTTGGCGCAACTTATATCGCAACGCACCCTGACGTTAATTGCCCGGCGGAAGACGTGTATCTCCCAGATGCCGGCTCGTTTATAAAAATGATAGAAACGGCACTCGGCTACACGCCCAAGGTGGTAATAGGCAAACCTAATAATATAATGGGCGAAAACTTAAAGGCAAAGTTTTCAGAAAACGACGATTTTTCCTTTATGATGGTTGGCGATAGGCTTTACACGGATATTGCCTTTGGCAAAAACTGCAACTTTCCTACAATGCTAGTTTTAAGTGGTGAAACTACCGAAGATATGATACCCAGCGCCGAAAAACAACCCGATTTTATCTTAGAGAGTTTTAACGACGTGAAAAATTATTTTTAATAGGGTATAAAACCAAAAATATAGGGCAATAATTCCTACTGCTAAGGCGGTGGGAATTTTTTTATGTTAAAAAACTTGTTTGCAGTATTATCCTTTATCTTTATTTTATTTTTTTGCTTGCCGTTAGGAAGTTTAGAGGGAGCTGTGTTTTCAACTGAAAAATCAAGCGGTGATTTTATAGGCGGTAAAACTCTTAAACCTGAAAACTATTTTCAAATAGACGGGGTGGCCGTATCTCTTCCTAGTGGTTGCAATTTTTACGATACGGTTGAACTTTTAAGCGCAAAACAAGTGCATTATTTCACTGACGGAACGGTTGAAAACTACTACTTTTTCAGTGAAAAACTGCCAAAAAGCGAAATGATAAACGGCAAAAAAGTAAACTTTCACGTTGCCGTTTCAAACGGTAAAGTAACGGTGGGAAGCCCGATAATTTATTACGGATACTAGTACATAAACGGAGGTATATTATGTCAAAAAATTCAAAAGTAACAGATTTTATAAGAAGAAACGCATACTATTTAGCGTTCGTGTTGTGTTTAGCGGTGCTTGCAGTTATTACCGTTGCACTAGTTATGTCGGGAACGAATAACGACTCAATTCAAACGGGCGGAAACGACCAAATCGTAGATGCCCCTGACGACGGCAATAACCCGACTGACGGAACAAACGGCGAAGATAAGCCGAGCGACCAAACTCCCGTACAGCCCCCGAAGGACGAAGAGCCCACCCCAACCGTAATTATTTTCGATATGCCGGTATTTGGCGGTAGCGTAATTAAAGACTACGTTGGCGCAAGCGTCGTGTACAACCAAACGCTAGGGTTATATAGCGGGCATAAAGCGATAGACTTTGGCGCGGAAGAGGGAACGGAAGTCTTTTGCGTATACGACGGCGTTATCGAAAGCATTGAAATTTCAAAAGTAAACGGAACTAGCGTTACGGTAGATCACGGAAACGGCTTAAAGTCAGTTTACAACTCTATTGAAGTTCACGAAGACTTGCAAGAAGGCGCAACCGTGTATAAAGGCGACGCGCTCGGCACGGTATCCACGAACAATAAAACCGAGCATTTAGACGGTGCTCATCTTCACTTTGAAGTTTGGGAAAACGGCGAAAAAGTAGACCCTAACAAATATTTAATAAGCGAAGGCAAGTAATAAAATTAAAGCCCTTAAAGTACAATATTTTGAGGGCTTTTTTAATGAAAAAAATTATAGTTTTAACCTTGGTTGTAGCACTTTTTATTCCGCTAGTTGGTTGCGGAGAAAAAAGTGATAAAAAAATCTCTAACTACGATATATCTATATCGCTAAACGCCGATATGACGCTAGATGGAAAAATGACCTATTCTTTCACCCCAAACAGCGATATATCGAGTGTTTATTTTTCGCTTTATCCTAACGCTTTTTCTAGTACTGCGGAGATATCGCCCGTGTATAAAATGGACGAACTTAGTGCCTATCCAAACGGAAAAAGTTACGGAGATATACAAATAACAACGGTAAAATCTCGTGGGAAAGCCCTTGATTTTGAAGTTACGGGCAAAAATAACGGAACGCTAAAAGTTGGGCTTAACGAAACTGTTAAAAGTGGTAAAGAGATAGATATCTATATTGAGTTTAAGGTAAAACTAGCAAACGTTAAACACCGAACGGGCTATGGTGACGACACCGTAAACCTAACGAATTTTTACCCCGTTGCTTGCGTTTTAGAAAACGGCAAGTATTACGAAAGCGTATATTACCCCGCGGGTGACCCGTTTTACTTAGAGTGTTCAAACTATAAAGTGAGTTTGACCGTTCCGCCTACGTACGTCGTTGCTAGTTCCCTAGCGCCTATATCTACCGTGTGGTCGGCGGATAACACTGAGTATAACTACGAGCGAGAAAACGTTCGAGATATAGCGTTTATTTTATCAAAAAACTTTAACGTATTAGAAAAAACTTGCAACGGCGTTAGCGTAAAATACTACTATTACGGTGATAAAAACCCCGAAAAAACGCTTGACACGGCTTGTAGTTCGCTACGCTATTTCAGTGATAAATACTATCGTTATCCTTACGCCGAATACGTGGTAGCAGAAGGCGATTTCATCTACGGCGGTATGGAATATCCTTGTTTGAGTTTAATATCTAGTAGCGTTTCAAACGACTACCGCGATTACGTAGTCGCGCACGAAACGGCGCACCAGTGGTTTTATGGAATTTTAGGCGTTAACCAAAACGAAATAGGCTTTTTCGACGAGGGTTTAACCGAACTATCCACCGCGCTTTTTTTAAGCGAATATACCGATACTTCGTTAGATAACTACGTAAATCAAGCGATAAATTCTTACCTTTCAATAAGAGAAGCGCTAGTATACGCGGGCAATACGCGCCCGCCTGTAATGGACAGAAACTTAAAAGATTTTTCAAGCGAAGCGGAATACGTTATGATAGCGTACAACCGTTCGGAAATAGCCTTTAACGACGTTAGAAAAACGCTTGGCGACGCTAAGTTTTTTAAGTTTATAAAAGGCTTTATAAATCAAAACGCCTATAAAAACGTAACCCTTAAAGATTTTGAAAAAGCGCTAAATAAAACGTCAAAAACTGCGGGAAAAGTCTTCAATTTATACGTAAACGGCGAAAAGGTAGTTCAAAAAGCCGAATAATAAGCCTATTTTATAAATTCATTTATAAAAAAACATTGACAACAAGACTTTATAATGATAAAATGAAAAAAAATGTCCGCGTAGCGGACGTTGTTACATAAATTAAGGAGTCTTTTTAATGTCAAAACTACTAAAAACCTTAACTACGATTATACTTGCGCTTATGCTTTCAACCGCCCTTATCGCCTGTGACGACGGTGGGGACGATGGTAACGATGCAACCGTAACCGGCGAATTCGTTTACGAACTCGAAACGGGTGAAGACGATAATGGTGACGAGTACGATTATTACAAAATTACCGGTTACACCGTAACTAGTGAAGACGCGCTCAAAATGGCAGAAGGCGACTTCTCTTCGTTTACTGACGCACAGCGTAAAATCAAAATTCCTGCAACCTACAAAAACCTTCCGGTTGAAGAAATTGCAAGCATGGCATTTTCAGACCAAGTAATTTTGACTAGCGTTGATTTTGAAGGTAGCAACGTCAAAAAAATAGGCGTGGGCGCTTTCTCGGGCTGTACTTCGCTTACTGAGATTAAAAATCTTCCTTTCATAGGCGCTTCAAGTGAAGCCGTTGGCGCGGAAAGAGTGTTAGGTCACCTTTTCGGAGCGTCGTCACTCAGCGACAAAAACACCGAGGTAACTGCAAAAGTTTACTACGAAGTTGAAGAAGCGGACACTACGTTTAACGTTCCCACTTCGCTTAAAAAAGTTTCAACTACCGTTACTGAAATTCCCGAATGCGCTTTCTACGGTCTTTCAATGCTTGAAGAAGTTTCTTACCCTAACGCCACCGAAATCGGCAAAGGCGCTTTCTCTGGTTGTTCGGTTATGTTGACGGCAGATTTATCAAAAGTGGTTTATATATACGACGGTGCTTTTGAAAACTGCACGGCACTTCAAGAAGTTAATCTTTCTCAAAACACCGTGCTTTTACACGTTGGCGACAATGCGTTTATGGGCTGTTCGCGTTTAGGTTATAACTTTGTTATAAGTGACGAAACCGCACTTACCGTTTCTCTTCCCGATACCGTAACGTATCTCGGCGCAAACGCTTTCAAAGATTGTTCTACCTTAAAATACGTGGTTTTAGGTTCGGGCATTGCCGAAGTTAAAACGGGTACGTTTAGCGGTTGTTCTGAACTTGCAAAAGTAACTATTAAAAACGCTAGCGTCGTAGTAAGGGCAAGTTCGTTCGTTGACGTAAACGAAAAGGTAAAAATTTATAAAGCTGACGGGGTTACTGAAATTACTTTACAAAACGAGGCTTACGGCAAACCTACTAAGGCTTAATAGAACTAAATTAACAAAAGAATTTAATTTTTCATAGGGGGTTATATGGAAAAGAAGAATTTAGGCGTATATCTTAAAGGGGTATACAAAGGTTGTAACTTGTTCGCTTGCCTAATAGCAGGCGTACTCATTGGCGCGCTCGTATATTTGGGCGAAACGCTCGGTGCATTTGAAAAGTTTGCGGGGGCAAAACTCGGTTATCAACTTACCGTTTTAATTCCGTTAGGGCTTGGCGTTTTGGCGCTACTTGGCGTAGCGATTAAAGGCTTGTTTGATAAAAACGTTAGCACCACCGATAGCCTTGCGGTTATGGGCGTGGTTTTAACCGTTCTATCGCTCGTTTACGCTCTAACGTCAATTAGCACGGACACTTTCGTTTGGAAAATTATCGCGTTTGCTATAATTTTCGTTTTAACGGTTGCCGTAATCGCCGTTAGAGTGAATAAGTGTGACGGTACGGTAAAAGTTAACTATGATGACGTTCCGCCGGCAAACGCCACTATCAAAACGTATTACAAAACTTTCTTCAAAAAATATTTAGCGTTTGCTATCGTGTTTGCAGTGCTTATGGTAGTTGGTCTTATCCTTATGGATAAAGCAAACTTCGTAACTACGTTATTTAGCGCTAAAAACCTTGGTACGACTATAACTATGCTAGTTATGGTGGCAATTCTATTTTTAACGCTTTACGTTGCAAGAATAAAAGATAGAGATATCGATTTTATCGACGTGTTGCTTTTCGTAATGTTATTTGCAGGGCTTGCAATGGTTGCAATTACTTTTATGGTAGGCAAAAACAACCAACTTTTAGTAGGTGCATTTGCAGGCGCAACGCTCGTTTTATCAGTAGTATTATCAATTATTGCAATCAAAAACACTCACATAGAAACTAAAACTGAAACCGAAGAATACGTGAGCGCTAAGTCTGGCGTTAAGGCGTATTTCGTATCCCTTAAAAAACACGTTAGCATCGTAACGCTTATTGCCGTTTCGCTTATCGTAGCGGGCGCACTTGCTTGGCTTTTAATTTCAAGTTCCGCATCGGCGCTAATAAACGGCTTAAAACTTGAAAACAGAAAGGAATTCACGATAGCGATACTCGTGGTTGCGGTGTTCGTTTTAGCCCTTATGTTTGCTGACGTTTCGCTCCACAGAGTTGAAACGATAGACCTTATTATGGTGGTAACTGCGGTAGCAAGTATCGTTGCGCTTATAGTTGACCAACTCATAATGAAACAAACGTATGTAATCGGCGGTTTACTCTTTACCTTGGTGGCGGTTATATCTATTGCGTTTATCGTGCTTAGAACCCGCTTTGTAAAACTTATGCCCGAAAAGGTGGTTGAAGATGTTCAAGTTAAGGTAGATGAGCCTATCGCCCAAACGGCAACTGAAACCGCTTGTGAAACGCCTACCGAAACCGTAGTTCAAACTGAAAACCAAGCGGTGGCGGTTGAAGAAACGGTTGCAACCGAATCTCCCGAACTTACGGTAGTTGAAGAAGAAGTTCCTGTAAAACTCAAACGCGTTAACGTTAAAAAGTCGTTTGAAATTTATCTTAGAACGGGCGACGAGCAAGTTAAGGAAAACTACTCGGCAATAAAGAACGAACTTTTAAGTTACGGCATACATTCAAGGCTTACCAAGATGAGAGAAAACTTCTCTAAAAAAGGTTTGTCTATGAGTAGGGTTAAACCCGAAAAGAATTTAAGAATTCAAGCAAAACTTTTAATTCGTGGTAAATTCTTAAAACTCTATCTCAACGTTGACCCAAATAGTGTTGACGCTAAGTATTTTAGAATTAAAGACGTGTCGTCCAAAATGCCTGACCAACCCACGTTTATAAAAGTTCGCTCAAAACTCTCGCTTAAACGCGCGCTCGAACTCATTACTTTACTTGCTGAAAAAGAAGGCTTTAAGAAGAAAAAGAAGTTCGTGCCCGTTGACTACAAGTTAGAACTCGGCGATGAAAACCTTTCGTATATGCAAAAACTCGGCTACGACTATATGGTTAAAGATAGCGTAACCTACCAAGAAGTTTTACAGTACAAAGAAGAGTGGGCTGAAAGAGTTATAAAGACTAAAATCGTGCCCGACGCTGAAAGGTACATTTACGACGAAATTTCGCTTAAATACATAGAAAAAGAGTATGATGACGGCGCTACCGTTGACCTTGAATCTTTAAGGCAAAAAGGTCTTATCAAAATCAACTGCAACCACTTGACGGTGACTGCTAGCGAAACGCTTTCTAAAAAACTTTATATTGAAGCAAACGCTATCGATAATAAAACCGCGCAAATGGTAATTATTGCAGGTGGCGAAGTAACTAAACTTATATTCGACTAATAAAAAAAGGAGTTCAATTTTGAACTCCTTTTTAATTTTAATCGTTCGTTTTAGGTTTACTTTTAACGAGTTTAACTATAAATATAGTTAGCATTATAATTGCGATAATAAGTAGTATCGTAATAATTAAATCTACGTACGCGCCGAAAATAAAGGTAATAAGCGTAATGATTGAGCCTGCGATTAAGTTGCCTATTATTATCGGCAAGAAAGCGTCGCGAAATTTCATATTCAAAAATACGGCGATGCCAGTCCCCGTCCAAACTCCCGTTACGGGAAAGGGTATGGCAACGAAAATAAATAGCGCAAGCATCAAAAACTTTCTCACTTGTGTTTCGGGTTTTTGGGTGGCGTTTTTAGAAACGTTTTTAGCCTTTTCTTCAAATACCGCTTCAATCTTTTGAATAATTTTTTTGATAAACTTTATTTTTTTAAGAAGATTAAATATGGGTATCAAAAGAAAAAATATCGGAATAACGATAAGTGACGAGCCGATATACGCTAGCGTTGCCGACTTTATAAGGTCGAGCCCAAGCCCCGTGCCTATCGGGATAGCGCCTTTAAGTTCTATAAGCGGAAACATCGAAACAAGTAGCGTAATAAGTTCGCTATTATCGGTTACGCTTTTGAAAAAATTTAATAGAATTTCGCCCATAACTCTCCTAAAACTGTTGCTTTTACTCAAAAAGTATTTTATCATATTCGTATAAATAATGCAAGGGGTAAAAATGTATACTTTACAACAACTTATGTCGCCCGTGCGCCGTGCGGTTAGCGATTTTCATATGATTAAAGAAGGCGATAAAATTGCGGTAGGGCTATCTGGTGGAAAGGATAGTATCGCGCTACTTTCCGCCCTTGCTGGGCTTAGGCGGTTTTATCCTGAAAAATTTGAAATCGTTGCCGTTAGAATTGATACGGGCATAGGCTACAACGAACAAGAAGAAAAAAGCCTAGCAGATTATTGCGAGCAAATAGGTGTAGATTACCACGTGGAAAAAACTCAAATTTACCAAGTGGTGTTTGACGAGAGAAAGGAGAAAAACCCTTGTTCACTCTGCGCGAATATGCGCCGTGGCGCGCTTAACTCGACCGCAAAAAATTTAGGTTGCAACAAAGTGGCGCTCGGCCACCATGCTGACGATTTGATTGAAACTTTCTTTCTCTCAATGATATACGAAGGTAGGCTTTCAACCTTTCAGCCGGTAACCTACCTATCCAAGGCGGATTTAACCGTTATTCGCCCGCTTATCTACGTTAAAGAACACGAGATTGTTTCCTTTTCAAAAGATAAGCCGATACTTAAAAATCCCTGCCCGGTAGACAAGTTTACCAAGCGTGAAGAAATAAAGAAAACGCTTAAAGATTTAAGCGCAGATTACCCCTTACTTAAAGAAAACGTTTTCAACGCGCTGGTTGACGATAGTAGGCACAATTTAATCAAAAAACCGCTTGAAAAGAGTGGCGAATAGTGGTATACTATTATTATATATAGAAAAGGAGTTAAAAATGTATTATTTAGCAGTTGATATAGGCGCTTCAAGTGGTAGGCATATTTTATGTAGTTACGAAAACGGCAAACTTTCCCTAAAAGAAATTTATCGTTTTTCTAACGGTGCAGTTAAAAAGAACGGCACTTTGGTGTGGGACGTGGAGTCGCTTTTTTCTAGCATCGTAGCGGGTATTAAAGAGTGTAAAAACCTAGGTATTATTCCGTATTCCGTAGGCATAGATACTTGGGGGGTAGACTACGCGCTTTTAGACGAGAACGACAATTTAATTGGTGACGTTATCTCGTATCGTGACGCTAGGACCGAAAAGTCTATTTTAGAAGTTGAAAAGATTATCCCGTTTGAAGAAAGTTATAAAATAACGGGTATTCAACGCGCTCAGTATAACACCGTATACCAACTTTACGCCGATAAAATGAGTGGAAAACTTGCAAAGGCTAAAACTATGCTTTCTATTCCAGACTACTTGCATTTCTTGCTTAGCGGTGTAAAAAAGAACGAATATACTCATGCAACCACGTCAGGGCTCGTTGATGCAAAAACGGGCGACTGGTCGTTTGAAATGATAGATAAACTCGGCTACCCACGTGAAATATTCGGCAAACTCTATAACCCGGGCGAAGTTCTTGGCGACCTTAGAAAAGAAATCCAAGAAGAAGTTGGGTTTAATACCAAAGTAGTATTCCCTGCCTCGCACGATACGGCTAGCGCCGTTATGGCGGTTCCCGCAATTAAAGGCTGTCCCCTTTACATTTCAAGTGGCACTTGGTCACTACTCGGCACGGAACTTGACGCGCCTATCACAAACGAAGAAGCGTTTAAGTTCAACGCCACCAACGAAGGTGGTTTTGGTGGTACGATAAGATTTTTAAGAAACATAACGGGTATGTGGGCTATCCAAAGTGTTAAAAAAGAACTCGGTGGCAAGTACAGTTATGACGACCTTATGAATTTAGCAATAGATTGCAAATCAACAGGTAGTATTATCGACCTTAACGACAATAGGTTTTTAGCGCCCGAAAGTATGATAGGCGCAATCAAGGGTTACTGTGAAGAACACGGATTAGTAGTTCCCGAAACTGTTGGCGAGATTATGGACGTTATTTATCGCAGTTTAGCAACCATTTACGCCGAAACGATTATTGCAACCGAAAAAATCACGGGCAAAAAGTTTGACGTTTTGAATATCGTAGGCGGTGGCAGTAAGGACGAATATCTTAACAAACTCACCAAAAAATACACGGGCAAAAGAGTTCTTGCAGGTCCTACCGAAGGCACCGCAGTTGGTAACTTACTTGCGCAAATAATTTCCGCCGGCGAGATTAAAGACTTACACGAAGGTAGAGTGGTAGTTAAGAATTCCTTTGACGTAATCGAAATTTAATTTTTAAGCCGTTATTTGCTACGTCTATCTTCGTTACTGCTACGGTTTTGCGACCATCACAACCAAAAAGGTTAGTGCTGTCCGCAATCCCTTGCGAGCCTTGATATACTTGCAACTAACGTCTTAAAATATCTCTTAGCATAAGTTTAGGGTTTACCCTTAAACCAAGTTGTAATAGGGTTTGAGATAAGTGGACTTCGATGACTGATAAGGTCTATTGCAACCACTCGTCTAGGCGAGCCTTGTCTTGCTTGTTTCTAATGGCTTAAATATACAAGTTTTAATAAACAAATAAAAGAAACTCTCGTTTGAATAAAGCGAGAGTTTTTTGTTTGGAATTTGTGTTTTTCACGCAAATTTCAATTAGTTTGTATAAAATACGTATTGTGTAAGTTAGTATATTATGGTAAAATTTGATTAGAAACGAAACTTTTTGCTAAACGTATAGAAATAGCGTAAAAAGTGATTAAATACACCTTATAGTCAAGTTGACTATAAGGTTATAAAGGTGTAAAAACGCAATAATTTTTAGCATAGTATATTTTACTAAAGGAGTTAAGTCATGAAGAAAACTTTTGTAGATAGATTTTTTACTGCGGTGGCAGTTATAAAATGGGTGTATGCTGCTTTATTAATATTTGCGCTTGCTTTTTTTGTGTGGCTTATACTTTTCTATGATAGTTGTGTTGTAAAAAATAAGGTTATTTGCCATAATGATGAGTATTTTATATATAGAGTTACAGAAGATAACAAGGTTCATGTAATAGGTTTAACGGATAAAGGCAAAGAACAAACGTATTTAATTATACCAGAGAAAATAGACGGGAAAACGGTTAATAATATAGGTTGTACAAATGCAACTCAAGTTACGGTTATTGAAGAAAAATATGGAAGTAAAGATTATGCTCAAATAAAAAGTGATAATTTGAAAAAAATCTTTTTAACCTCAGACGTGCAAATTATAAATGCTGGATTTACCGGTAAGGCTATACAAAGTCTAAAATATGAAGGAACAATGTTTATATTAAATACAAGTAGTTGGAGTGGTGAAAAGGCTTATAAATCTTCATATGCAACCACAAGTATATCTATAAGGGCAAACGTATCGTATTTTTACAATTACGGAAATTCGCCTAACGACGGATATTATTGGATAGATAATTACGATTACGGCGAAAAGGTAGAATTTATACCGCCCGTGCCTACGCGTGCTGGTTACACCTTTGGCGGTTGGTATAAAGAAAGCGAGTGTATAAACAAGTGGGATTTTGAAATTGACAGGTTACCAGATTATTTGTTTAGTGAAGGAACTCCACCAGATCCAGAAAATTATAGACCAATTTACCAAGAAACTAAATTATATGCAAAATGGATAGACATAGCGTAAAAAGTGATTAAATATACCTTATAGTCATTTTGACTATAAGATTATAAAAGGGCAGAAACAAAAAATGTAATAATTTTTAGCATAGTATATTTTACTAAAGGAGTTAGAGTATGAAGAAAATTAAAAAAATATTATCAGCCCTAATAGCGTTAGCATTATTAATTAGTGTATCTATGCTTACCGCTTGTGATAGCAATTACGTACTTGTGGATCTTAAAACGGGTTACGAGCAAGGTTTAATAAATTATGACGATTTATTAAATATTGCTTATTATGGGGGACCTGTTTCTCTTAATCAAGATAAATTTGCTAATAATTTTAAACCTAATCCAAAAGGCGAATTGAGTGAAGATATTAAAAAGTCAATTAAAAAATCGCTTGTAGATTATTGTAACAAAAAATATAATAGGTTATTCACAACGAATAATGTAAAATTAGGAGAGTTTTATGGAGAATATAATGGGTATCTTGTTTTTGCGTTTTATGTAAGCTCTTATTTTAATATTAATAACGGCAATGATTCCACTCTAGAAATACCTCTTTACAATGTGGGTGGATTTTATTTTAATGAAAAAGGACATAAAGAACTAGGTATTTATCTTTGGAAAAAATTGTAGGAGTGTTGTATGAATATAACTAAAAATAAGTCATTAACGTTTTTATCATTATTATTTATTTCAGTTATTAGTTTTGTTATAAGCATAACATGTTTTTGTATAATGAAAAACGGCTTAGCAATTTGCTAGGCCGTTAGTTTTTTTACTTTTTAATACTTTTATCTTCGTAAACTGCCGTGCTGGTTGATATTATGCCGAGTTTTCTTAGCATTTTGCTATCAATGTGCGGTAGTAGTACCGACGTGTGCATCTGCGCACCGCTAAGCATAGGTAGTTTAGATATAGCAAGTTGAGCGTACTTATTCGTTACCGACGAACTCGATAACGCTATAAGCATTTCGTCAATATGTAGCCTTGGCGTTACTGACGAGAGATATTTTACTTTAAGTTCGGTTATAGGAACTATTCTTTCAGGAAGTAAAATTTTAATATCGTCACTAATTCCGGCAAGATGTTTAAGCGCGTTTATAAGCATAGCGCTTTGGCTTTCCAAAAGTTCGCTCGTTTTACCCGTTATTATAGTTCCGTCTTCAAGTTCGATAGCGCTACAAGGAACTCTTTCTTTTACGGTTTTTTGCGTGCAAGCAACGTAAACCTTTCTATCTTCAACCGAAACGTTAAGCCCTTGCATAAGGTGGTAAATTTTCTCGCTTTCGTCAGGGTCTAAATTGTTTCTTCTCTCGTTTTCAAGCGCCTTGAAATAACGGCGTATAATCTCTTGTTTAGATGCTTCCCTACAAACTTCGTCGTCAGAAATGGCAAAGCCCGCCATATTAACGCCCATATCCGTAGGCGACTTATAGGGCGATATTCCCATAAGTTTTTCAAACAAGGTGTTAAGAACGGGGAAAATCTCCACGTCACGATTATAGTTAGTGGTGGTTACGCCGTAGGCAGATAAATGCCACGGGTCTATCATATTAACGTCATTAAGGTCGGCGGTTGCCGCTTCGTACGCCACGTTTACGGGGTGCTTTAAGGGTAAGTTCCAAATAGGAAAAGTTTCGTATTTAGCGTACCCCGATTTAATACCCCTTTTAAGGTCGTGATAAATGTTAGATAAGCAAGTAGCCATCTTACCGCTACCAGGGCCTGGGGCGGTTACTACTACTAAATTTCTAGAAGTTTCAATATAGTCGTTCTTGCCGTAGCCCTCGTCACTAATAATATGCTGAACGTTAGATGGATACCCTTTAATAAGATAGTGGCGGTAAACTTTGAGCCCCATCTTTTTAAGGCGCTTAGCAAATAGTACCGCGGGCTCGTTAGACTGGTCGAACTTAGATAACACCACGCTACCAACTAATAATCCGTAACTTCTAAAAATACCGATAAGGCGCACCACGTCTTGATCGTAGGTTATGCCAAGGTCTGAGCGGACTTTATTTTTTTGTATATCAAGCGAGTTGATAACTATAACGATTTCAGCCTTGTCTTTAAGTTTAGAAAGCATTTTAATCTTATTGTCAGGCGCAAAGCCGGGAAGAACGCGCGCAGCGTGATTATCGTCAAAAAGTTTACCGCCGAATTCAAGGTACAACTTTCCGCCGAACTCGTTTATGCGTTCGGAAATCTTTTCAGATTGCATAGATAAATACTTCTCGCTGTCAAACCCGATTTTCATCATACGTTTACCCCTAAGATTAAATACCTTTATATTTTACCACACTTAACTACTTTAATCAACACAAAGCGCGAAAAAATAATTTTTTTCTTGTCAACTAAACCGTTTACATAAATTAAAAATAAGTATATAATAAATACGTATCACTAAATTTTTGGAGGACATATGAGTACTTGTAATCACGACTGTTCGTCTTGCAATAAAGGCGACTGCAAGGATAGAGATTTTACCGTAAAGGCAAAGCCCGGCACGGAATTTAAGAAAATTATCGCCGTTATGAGCGGTAAAGGTGGGGTAGGCAAGTCGCTTATCACAACGCTTTTAGCGGTTGAATCAAACAAGCGCGGTCTTAAAACCGCCGTTTTAGATGCGGACGTTACAGGGCCGTCAATCCCCAAAGCATTCGGTCTTACTGAAAACGACAGGGCGCAAGGTTCTGACGACGGGCTTTTCCCCGTAGAAACCAGGTCGGGCGTTAAAATTATGAGTATGAACTCGTTACTTGAAGAACCGTCAATGCCCGTAGTTTGGCGCGGTCCTATAATATCGGGCGTTGTAAAGCAGTTTTATACCGACGTTTTGTGGGGTAAAAACGACGTTATGTTTATCGATATGCCCCCAGGCACGGGTGACGTTCCTTTAACCGTTTTTCAAAGTTTCAAAATTGACGGTATCGTCGTAGTAACCACCCCGCAAGACCTTGTTTCTATGATAGTTGAAAAGTCGGTAAAAATGGCTAATATGATGAACGTTCCTATCGTTGGCATAGTTGAAAATATGAGTTACGCCGTGTGTCCTGACTGTAAAAAGCCGATATACATTTTCGGCAAGGGTAAAACTGACGAGATTGCAAGCGAATACGGGCTTGAAGTTTTAGCAAAACTTCCTATAAACCCCGAAATTGCAACGCTTATCGACAAGGGCTTGGCGGACGAGATTGACACGTCATCCCTTAAAAACGCAATAGATAAAATTATAAAGGAGTAGTATTATGACGCTTGAACAATTCAAAAAAGAAAAAATCGAGGCTATGAAACAAAAGGATAAAGACAAGGTTTCAGCCCTAAACGTAATTATAACTAAAATTATGGCGCTCACTATCGAAAGGCGCGCAAGCGGTTTAGAAGTAACGGAAGGTGACGTTGACAGTCTACTTCAAAAAGCCGAAAAGGAACTTACCGAAGAGCGCGAAGGCTTTATCAAAGCAGGTAGAGAAGAAAACGTTGTGTCTTTAACTAACCAAATCGAAGTTATCAAAAAATATCTTCCTAAACTTTTGTCGGAAGACGAAATTAAAGAGATTATTTCCACCCTTGAAGATAGGTCGATGCCGTCTATTATGAAACATTTTAAGCAAAACTACCAAGGTAAAGTGGATATGAGAGTGGTCAGCGCGCTTGCAAAGGCTCAAAACTAACAAAAAATAGTCTATAAGGCGGAAATTTTAATAAAACTATTGATATTTTTGTAAAAATACGCTATACTTAATAACGTAAAAGTCAAACGGCTTTTTAAGGTATTAAAACGAAGGTATAAATTTATGGCATACGACAATAAAGATTTTATTCAAGAAGACGTGTTGTTCAAAACACAGCCCAAAAAGGTAGAAGAAGTTTCTTCACCCGTTGAGAGTTTCGATAGTTCTGACTTTGGCTCGGAAGTATTGTTTTCTAGTCCCGTAAACAGGGGTGGCGAAATTGAAGAATTTACTTTCGACGAAGAATCGCCCATTGAAAATCTTTTAATGGAGAACGACGAAGTTGTTGAAGAAGCGCTTTTCGTAAACGAGCGCCCCGCAGTATCAAGCATTGAAGAACTTTCGCCGATAGAAGAACTCTCCGTTTTCGAAGAGCCTATCGAAGTTGTTGAAGAGCCCGTTATCGCCGAAGAAAACCTAGAATTTTCAGAGCCCAACCGCCCAACTACCGTATCCGAAGAAGTTTTATTTAGCGGTGAAGAAGAACCCACGACTGCTGAAATTGACAATTCGCAAACCGTTGTTTCCCCCGAACTTACCGCACTTGGTTCGGCTAGTGACGATTTAGCAGTTGAAAAGGCTGAAAAGCCCGTTTATATCGAGAAAAACTTTGCTCAAAAGTTCTTAGAAGCGGATAAAGAAATTCTTAAACGTTATGATGAACTTAAAAACATTATCCTTTTATACAAAGGTGTAAAATCTCGTGTATCCAACGATTTTGACAGTTTTAATATGGGAAGAACTCAACTTTTCAAACTTGGTTTCTCTACCCAGTCGTTAAAACTTTACTTAAACCTTGATTATAGCGAAGTTGAACCAAGGCTCAAATGTAAAGACGTTTCGCACAAAAAAGCCTACGCCCAAGTTCCTGTATTTTTAAGAATTAAATCGCCAAGGGCTATGCGAAACGCTAAATACCTTATCGAAAAAGTAGTTCAAAAACACGGCCTTAAAGAAAACCCCAAAGCCGTTTACGTAGATAGTATTCAAATACTTAAAGAGAAGGCTAAGACTTACAACAAATAATTTTTAATCCGTTATAAACTTCGTTATGCTTTGTTCTTTGCGTTTTTGTGAAATTCCTGCGACCGACAAGGTCGCTCCCTTCCACAAAAACTGCAAACGCCTCGCCTAACTCGTTTCTAACGTCTTAAAATATCGCTTAGTATAGGCAAATTATAAAAGTATTTATAAAAAAAATAAAACACGGTGCTTTGACTAGCACTGTGTTTTTTGTTTGTTATAGGTGTTTTTTTAATCTTTCTTCAAAGTCTTCTTCCATCGCTAGTAGGCGCTTTGCAAATTCCATTGCTTTATCGTCGGTTAAGCACTCGGTTTCGTTTATGATTTTAGTAAGTTCAGTTATTCCCATAACCGTACCCTTTATCATAATTTCAGCGATATGACTGTGCGTTGAGTCAAACGCCGTGTTCATTTTAATAGCCGACCACATCATTGCCTTTTTCATAGCGCCGATATCTTTAATTTCATATCCCTTTTCGCGCATATACGAAGTAAGGTCAGAAATAAAACTTTCATAGCCTTGATACTGGTCGTGAATTTCGTTTCGTAAAGCGTCGTTTTCAATTTCGGGCATAACGTCTGAAATTGATTGAAGCGCAATGCTAGCGCCACGATAAACTTCGCCTATAAAGTCAAGATTACAATTTTCCATAAAAATACCCCCATATATTGTTATGTAGTTATAATGCGCTACCTAAAATTAAATATGCGTTAAAATAGTTGACAAAAAAATTAAAATTTTGTAAAATACCTAGGAACCGCTCGGAAAGGGCTCCGGAAGTGTGGATTATCCACCGCCTTAAATCACGGCGAGATTAGACAGGAGGAGTACTAAAATGTACGCAATTATCGAGAACGGCAATAAGCAATACAAAGTTGCGGTAGGCGATATCGTTAAACTTGAAAAACTTGATGCCGAAGTTGGCGCGAGCGTAGAATTCAACGCATTGTTCGTGACTGACGGAAAGAGTGTAAAAGTAGGCAAGGACGCGAAGGCGTTCAAAGTAGCAGGTGAAGTTCTTGCACAAGACAAGGCTAAGAAGATTATCGTCTTCAAATACAAGTCTAAAAAGAACATCAGAAAGAAACAAGGTCATAGACAACCTTTTACGGCTGTTAAGATTACCGAGATTAGTAAAGGAGAATAATTATGTTTTTGATTAAATTATTTGCTCATAAAAAAGGTGTTGGTAGTTCAAGAAACGGCCGTGACAGTGAAGCAAAACGCTTAGGCATTAAGCGTGCGGACGGTCAAAAGGTTTTAGCAGGCTCAATTCTCGTTAGACAAAGGGGTACTAAATTCTACCCTGGTAAAAACGTTGGTTGCGGTAAAGATTACACTTTATTTGCAACGGTTAACGGCGTTGTTAGATACGAAAGAGTTGGTAAGGATAAAAAGCAAGTTTCGGTTTACGAAGCATAAAACAAAAAGCGTAGGAAAGTTTCCTACGCTTTTTTTAAGCCCTTATAAACGGCGTTATGCTTTGTTCTTTGCACTTTTGCGAAATTCCTACGACCGACAAGGTCGCTTCCTTCCGCAAAAGCACAAACGCCTCGCCTAACTTGTTTCTAACGGCTTATTTAATTGATTAGTTGAGCCTTGCCTAATACCGCAACTAACGGCTTAAATTCAAGTTATAAAATTCTATATAGAAAATCTCCGCAACGCAAACCGTTAGTTTGCATATCACTATGCGTTAGCATAATATAACTTATATACGTTATGCTTTTTTCACGATTTCTCCCGTTTGGGCGTTTTGAAAAATTACGTAATAGCCGTCTTTAAGTGGGTTATAGGGCGATAAAGGTATAAACTCGCAGTATGAAGATAGTTCGGGTGGAGAAGATAGATAATTTCCTATAACGGCGTAGCAAACGTATTTAATAGCGCCTAGTTCGTGAACTATTCCAACAGAATAAAACCTATCCTTATCGTAATTTATTTTAACGAAATCGCTGTTTGGAATAAGTGAGCAAAGGCTATAATCACGCTCGTAACTATCCAAAATTTTATCTAATTTTTCTCTAACGGTTTGGTAGTAGTTTTCCTTGTCACAATTGCCATTTCCGTTTTCATATAATGTAGTTCCGCCCGTTTCTTCCGTTTTTGGCGGGCTATTTTTATTTTGGCTATCCCCGTAGCCATTTTGGTTACAAACGCTTTGTTTTTCAATTTCTGCCTCGTAATAGTTTTCGGTGGCGATTATCTCGTCGTCGTAAGAACTTTGCTTTTTGTTTTCAAGAAGATAATTTATCCCTTTACTTTCCCCAAAAGAACCGAATAGAAGTGGGGTATCGCCGTCTAATAAAACGGCTGAAAACCCGTTTTGCACACCGCTTGAAACTTTAACTTCAAATCGTAGCGCGGTCGGTTTATAAACGCAAACGCCATCGCCGAAAACGTAGTAAATAAGAGTGTAATTACCCTTGTTAAAACCACTGCTAAAAATCTCTACTTTTACGGTTGATATGCCGTTTTCACTTTCAAATTTCATCGTGCAGTTATCTTTTCCGCTAAGCCTATCAAGCACCAAAAACTTTCTAAAATAATTACTCATATAACACCCTAAAAGGCGTTGTCGCCCGTATATAATATATTTTTTTTCGTGAATAAAAATAACGTATTTTGAAAATTTAGAGAATATTTTGTAAATTAAGTAAAAGTATAACAAAAAGGTTAAAAAAGGTGTTTACAAGTAAAAATTTTTATGTTAAAATGTATTCGGTGGAATTTGACGAAGTTTTGCGTTTTTACGATTGCAAGAGTGGGCTAAACTTGTCAAAATAAACACAAAACAACGATAAAGTACGCCGTAGGCGTGCATAATTAAAATAGTAAAAAATAAGTTGATTTTACGACTTAATTATATTAAACTAAAAACAAATAACATTTTCATTATATAGGAGGCATTTGTAATGAAATACCAAATCAGTAACGAATTTACCAAAAACGCACAAGTTTTGAAGTTCGTTGAAGACAGCGCAAATCTTTGCAAACCCGAAAAAATCGTATGGATTACGGGTGACGAGGCTCAACTTGAAGAACTTCGTAAAGAAGCACTTTCAACCGGCGAACTTATCAAACTTAACGAAGAAAAACTTCCTGGTTGCTATCTTCACCGTTCTGACCCGAACGACGTTGCTCGTGTAGAAGGCAGAACTTTCATTTGTACCGAAAAGGAAGAAGACGCTGGTCCTATCAACAACTGGATGGCACCTAGCGAGGCATACGAAAAAGTAGGCGCTATATTTGACGGTTCTATGAAAGGCAGAACCATGTACGTTATTCCTTACTCTATGGGCGCTGTTGGTTCAACCTTCTCGAAAGTTGGTATCGAAGTAACCGACTCTATCTACGTAGTAGTAAGCATGAAGATTATGACCAGAATCGGTCAAGCCGTGCTTGACGTTTTGGGTGACAGTAACGACTTCGTTCGCGGTCTTCACTCGAAAGCCGATCTCGACCCTGAAAAGAGATACATTTTACACTTCCCGCAAGACAATACTATTTGGTCTGTAAACTCTGGTTACGGCGGAAACGTATTACTTGGCAAAAAGTGTTTTGCTCTTAGAATTGCATCTTACCAAGGCAAAAACGAAGGCTGGATGGCTGAGCATATGCTTATCGTTGGTATCCAAAACCCCCAAGGCGAAATCAACTACATCACTGCTGCATTCCCCTCGGCTTGCGGTAAGACCAACCTTGCAATGCTTATTCCCCCTGAAATTTATCAAAAGAAGGGTTATAAAGTATGGTGTGTAGGTGACGATATTGCTTGGCTCCGTGTAGGTAAAGACGGTAGACTTTGGGCTATCAACCCCGAAAACGGTTTCTTCGGCGTTGCACCTGGTACTAACAAAAAATCTAACCCCAACGCTTTATACTCTACTATGAAAAACACCATTTTCACCAACGTAGCGTTAGACCCTGAAACTAACACCGTTTGGTGGGAAGCAATGGAAAAAGACACGGCAGACAAGAAAAAACCGGCTAATCTTATTGACTGGAAGGGCAATCCTTGGACTCCTGACACCGTTGATAAAGACGGTAAGGAAGTTAAAGCGGCTCATCCTAACAGCCGTTTCACTGCACCTGCCGTTAACTGCCCCTGCATTTCTTCTGAATTCGAAGCACCCGAAGGCGTTCCTGTAACCGCTATCGTATTCGGTGGTAGACGTGCTAAAACCGCACCGCTCGTATATCAATCGAGAGACTGGAATAGCGGTGTATTCGTAGGTTCGATAATGGCGTCTGAAACCACTGCTGCTGCAACCGGCGCGGTAGGTGTTGTAAGACGTGACCCGATGGCAATGCGTCCGTTCGTAGGCTACAATATGGCAGACTACTTTGCTCACTGGATTGAAATGGGCGACAAGATTAAAAATCAACCCAAAATCTTCAACGTTAACTGGTTCAGAACCGACGATGAAGGCAACTTCATTTGGCCGGGCTTTGGTGACAACCTTAGAGTTCTTGAATGGATTATCAGAAGATGCAAGAACGAAGTTGGCGCTAACGAAGTGGCTATCGGTTACGTTCCTAACGCAGAAGATATCAACATTGAAGGTCTTGATATCGACGTTGATACCGTTAAAGAACTCCTTAACGTAGACAAGGCTACTTGGCTTGAAGAAGTTAAGGGTATTAAAGAATTCTACGCTCAATTTGGTAACAAACTTCCAAAAGAACTTGCCGACGAATTGAACGCGTTAGAAGAAAGACTTTCTAAATAATAAAAATTAAAACTTAAAAAGTTGCCGTCGCCAAAGCGACGGCAATTTATTCCCCCTTTTCACAAAAGACGTATAAAAAATAAGATGTTATCAATAATAAAAGGTGAGTTATGTCAAAAATTTGTTACGTTTTAGGCGCTGGTGGTGCGCGTGGTATATCGCATATAGGCTTTTTGCAAGCCATGGAAGAAAACGGCATAAAACCTGACTTTATTGCAGGCTGTTCAATGGGTTCGGTAGTGGGCGCGTGTTATTCTAACGGTATGAAACCCAAAGAGATGATGGAAGTTGTTAATAGCCTAAAAATGTCTGATATTGCGGACGCGTCGCTTTTTCCTTTTAATAAAAAAAGTTTATTGCGTTCTGTAAAACTTAGAAACAAACTTGAAAGCGTAATAGGAAAAGTCAAGTTTGAAGACCTTAAAATTCCTTTTGAGTGTATTGCTGCGGATATTGTTTCAGGAAAGGTTATAACCTTTAATTCGGGTGACGTTACTGAGGCTGTTCACGCAAGTTCTGCTATCCCAGGCGTTTTCAAACCCGTTGAAAAAGACGGTATGGTGCTCGTTGACGGTGGTACGTTTATGCCCCTTCCGCTTAACTGCGTTAAAGACTTTGATGCCGACGTAGTTATTGCAGTTGACGTTCTTGGTGATCTTCACGAATATAGAGAAGGTGGGCTTTTAGCACATATTTTACGCGTGGTTGACGCGAATAACTACTATCTTAAAAAGCGTCAATTACACTCGTATAGGCACGATTTATTAGTCACTCCTGATCTTGGTGATATGAGCCCGTATAAAGTTGAAAAACTTACGTTTGCTTACGAACAAGGCTACAAAGCAGGAATGCAAAATCTTAAAAAGATAGAAAAAATTATTGAAAAAAAGAGTAAATAAAAAAAATTCTCCGCTAAGCGTAGCGGAGAATTTTATTTTTGCTTATCTATTCGCTTAGAGATTTCGTTATGCCTTTTTATATACGACAAATACGGTGCTAAGTTGCTTGTTTTGGGTGGGTTTTCTTGGGAGTTTTTAGTGTTTTTTATAGGTGTAGCGGTGGCGTTTGGTGTGTTATTAGATACGTTTTTAATTGCTTTTTCTAACGGTAAAAGTTTTTCAATTAAGTCAAATAAACCGAATTTTTGCATAAAAACCCCAAATGCTATCAAATTCTTAGCGTTTTTTCACTAAAAAGTTATTGATTATTATTTATTTTTAGTATATAATATATTAGCGTATATACCTTTATAATTACGCGCTTTGTTGTAATATATTCCATTTTAGGAGAAAATATGAAGAAATTACTTTTATTGTTGATTGCCATACTTACAATGTCGTTTGCTCTCACGGGTTGTGGGGAAGACGTTACGCCCCTTTCAAACGTAGGGGGTGACGTGAAATCTGGCAACGGCACTTTTGCCGTAGAAAAAGGCGATTACGTTTACTTTGTAAACGGCATTGGCGATATGACTCAGTCTAACAAAATGGGCGAAGTTGTTAAGGGTGCTCTCGTTAGAGTTAAAACTACCGATATCGGCAAAGAAGATGCTAAGATTGAAACGGTTATTCCTAAATTTGTAAACACTTCGTCTGCGATAAGCGGTGTGTATATTTATGGTGACACCGTTTATTACGCTACCCCGTATGACGGAAAGGATAAAACGGGCGAAGTTAGAAGAGATTACACCGATTTTAGAACTTTCGACCTTAAAACGGGTAAATCTACTCAAATTTTATTCGAGTCTAAAACCGTTAACAAATACAAATACGTAAGCAACTCAAACGGCGTATTTTTAATGTATGACGTTACCGAAACGGTAGACGAAAAAGAAGTTAAAACCTTTAACGTTTACAAAACGAACGGGGACAAGGTTTTCTCGGTTGACGGCTATGGTGAACTTTTGATGGCGGACGATAATTCGGATAAAGCGTTCTACACTAAAACCGCATATTCAGAAGAATTAGAGCAAGACGAAAACTTTACCGAAGTTTATATGTACACGGCAGGTGCTAGCCAAGCGGAAGTAGTATTTAGTGGTTGTGGTGAAAACGCCAAACTTAGAGACGGTAGAAATTCCGCTGATTACACCGCTAAAATCTTAAAGTATAGCGACCTTTCGGGCGTTAAAGTAACCTTAATTAAAAACACGGGTAAAATTCTCGTTATGAAAGTTACTTCGAACGACGCGAACTTATCCGCTTATTACTTCGGTTTAACGATAGCGGACGGGGTTAAGGTATCTTCCCTTAAAGAACTCGGCGTGTCTGACGAGTATTTGGACGCGGCTATCACCGCAAATTCTTACTACAAATCACTTAACGAAATCTACTACATTGAAAATACTACGAACCTTAAAGGCTTAGTTAAATTCAACTACGAAAATTTAAGTGACGTATATCACGGTAGAACTCAAATATCCGACGATGCTAACGGTTACAATATCGCTTTCGAGCAAGACGGATACTTGTATATTTCTGGTACTGCTAACGACTATTACAGAATTAAACTTGACGGGGCTAATAAACTTAAAAAGATTAACTCGGCAAACGTTAACTCGCTTACTTCGTGGTTTGTTCCAAGAGTTATAGGCAATAAATTTATCTGCACGTATTCTGACTCGCTTTTCCAAAGTTACGTTTTCGCTATCGACATTGAAAACGCCGATAACGACGATTATCAAGATTATATTGACGAGTATGCAACCTTAGATAGAGAAAAAGTTCTCAACCTTAACAAGACCTTACTCGGCATAAAGAACGATCCGGACAAAACCTTTTTTGAAACCTTACTTGATTCTACCTATCCAGAAGACGACGAAGATTAAAAAAAGTCCGCCGATATCACGGCGGGCTTTTTAACGGAAATAAAAACAAGTAAAATCTATGAAAATTCTCTCTTACGATATTGAAAGCACTACGGGTAGTCATAGTGACGCTAGTATGTGCACTTTCGGTTACTGTATAGCCGACGAAAAATTTAATATTTTAGAGCAAAGAGATATCGTTATGCGCCCTTACACTAGGCGATACGAGCCTAGAATTAAACTCCATTACGACAAGAGTTTTATCAAGGCGCAACAGCCCTTTCCCTTTTGGTACGAAGAAATAAAAGGGCTTTTTGCTAGTTGCGATTTAATAATAGGCTTTTCCGTTTCTAACGACGTTGACTTTCTCAACAACGCCTGCCAAGTTTATAAACTTGACAAAATAGTTTACGACTTTGTAGACGTGCAACTTCTTCACAAAACCGTTTACAAAAAGCAAAATATGTGCGGTTTAGAAGGCGTTGCTAACGAGTTTGGTATCGAATATCTTGCTCACCGCAGTGATGAGGACGCGCGCGTCACCTTGCTAGTTCTTAAACGCATGGCAAGTGATTTAGGGCTTAGTGTTGACGAACTTTTAAGAAGGTTTCATATAACCCCCGGCGTTAACAGTCAAACGGAAACATTTCCTTGCACTAACGGAACGTACACAAAAAAGGAAATTAACTACCTTATCAACCTATTTATCGAAAAAAACCGTCGCCACAGCAGGCGTTATAAGGGTGGGCTTTCGTATAAATCGTTTGCTTTTTCAGACGAAATTCGCTACGGCGATATCGACCTATATCGCAAGATGATAAAGCGCATTTACGACCTTAACGGTAGGGTTGGGCAAATTGAAAATAGCAACCACTTCGTATCAACACAAGGCGAGTTTACCGATAAGGAAAAGAAGTCTTTAACGCTTAGAAACGAAGGCAGAAAAAGAATTACCCCTATAACGCTTGAAAAAATGCTTTCAATGCTTGGGGAACTTCCAAATATAGATTTTTCAAGTGACGTTGAACTTGTAAAACAACATAGGCGCGAAGTTAGAAAAAAGCGCGAACAAGCGCGCTTAGAGAGAAAGGCGCAATTTGAAAAACAACGCGAAAAAAAGCAAGGCTAAGCCTTGCTTTTTCTATTTATAACTTATTATTGCTCTAACGCTTTTATATAGCCTAATACTTTATTTTGGTCTTCTTCGGATAAAAGATTAAAAGAAGAAAGTAATTCATTTTCTTTCTTCGTGGTGTTAATGTCTTTACTAGATGAAAAATAATCGTTTTCAACACCAACTAAATACTCAAACGTGCAATTAAAATAATTACACAATTTAATAATATCGCTGATGCAAGGCTCGGCTTTCCCTTGCTCCCATTTAGCGTAAGTATACCTTTTAACGCCAATTGCTTTGGCAACGGTATCTTGTGTTACGCCTTTTTCAGATCTTAAAGTAAAAAGTTGCATAATTTTCCCCTTTCTGTAAAAAGTGTAGCAATAATTTCCACAAAAGGCTTGACAGTGGAAAAAAATGCTCGTAAAATTTAAGCGTATGAGCAAATAATGCTCAAATAGGGGGGGTGAAATTATGAATACAACGCGTAAAAATAAACTTATTGAGTATTTGTATCCGTCAACTACGGCTATTGATTTTATGTTTGGTGATTTGTACGTTGAACTATCAAGCATACTGCCTAAAAAGTTATGTTTTTCAAAAGATAACTTAAATAAAAAAGTTAGAGACAATAATTTAGAATTAGCAGTGTATCTAGTAAATAAGTTTTTAGTCAATAACCCGCTATATAAAAAGCGGTTATCTGAGTTTTATCCGCATAGAGATTATAGCGTGCTCGTTGGGGATATAATAGTAGGTTATATTTTATATCTTACGCCCCACATAAATAAAGGGACGGGGGCAGACGTTTTTTTAGATAAGCGCAGTATATGTTTTTCAAAAGTATCAATATTAGATTTATAACAAACTAAAAAGCAAGGCTAAGCCTTGCTTTTTCTATTTATAATGGTTTTAGTAAGATATCTAATTAAATTTTTTTAATTATTCGTCACTACCACTTGACCTTTGCTTTTATATAAGATATAATAAAATTACGAAAAACGGGGAAATATCTCCTAAAAACGAAACGGTGGTTTATTTATGGAAATTAAAAGAGATTTTTATTTGCAAAAGCTTATTGATAGAGAAAACAATGGTTTAATAAAAATCGTTACGGGTATTAGGCGCTCGGGTAAATCATATTTGCTAAATACGCTTTTTTGCAATTATCTTAATGAAAAAGGCGTTGATAACGACCATATTATAAAAGTTGCGCTCGATTCGGAAGAAAGTTTACCATTGCTCAAATCTATGGCGCTTACTAATTACGTAAAAGAACGTATTAAAGACAATAAGACGCACTACGTTATTCTTGACGAAATTCAAAAGGTAACTAACTTTGTTGCTATATTAAACGGCTTTTTAAGACTGCCTAACGTAGATATTTACGTTACGGGTAGCAACTCTAAATTCTTGTCGTCAGACATTGTAACCGAGTTTCGTGGGCGTGGTGATGAAATTAGAATGTATCCACTCTCTTTTTCGGAATTTTGTTCTGCTTATGACGGTAGAGTTGAAAAAGCGTGGAAAGATTACTATACTTTCGGTGGTTTGCCACTCGTATTGTTTCAAAAGAGCGACGAGGCTAAAATGAATTACCTTTCAGGGCAATTAAACAACGTTTATATCAACGACGTTGTTGAACGTAACGGCATTTATAACCAAGTTGAACTTGGAATACTACTTGAAGTCGTTTCTTCGTCTATTGGCTCACTTGTTAATCCGTTAAAACTATCAAACACTTTCAAAAGCGTTTCTGATTCTTCTATTACAGATAGAACGATTGCTAAGTATTTACAGTATCTACAAGACGCGTTTATCCTTGAAAAGTCAAAGCGATTTGACGTTAAGGGTAAAAAATATATGGCAACGCCTGCAAAACACTATTTTACTGATTTAGGTATTAGAAACGCTGTTGTTAATTTCCGTCAAACGGAAGAAACGCATATTATGGAGAACGTTATCTACATTGAACTTCGTATGCGTGGGTTTAACGTTGACGTTGGTCTTGTAGAAGTAAAAGAAAAGCAAGAAGACGGTAAATATACGAAAAAGAAATTAGAAATTGACTTTATTGCAAATAAAGGCAATAACAAGTATTATATTCAGTCAGCATTTAGCGCTTCTCTCCCTGAAAAAAGAGAACAAGAAGAGCGTTCACTTATAAAAGTAAACGATTCATTTAAGAAAATAATCGTTGTTCGTGATGACATTAAGCCTTATCGTGACGATAACGGCATATTAACTATCGGCTTATTTGACTTTTTATTAGAGCCTAATAGCCTTGATATGTAAGCCCCTTATAAATGATTAAAAACACGTAAAAAAATAACTTGGGAAACCCCAAGTTATTTTTATTTATAAAATTACTATGCCGTGAGATTTAGCCTCTTCTTCTAACCCGTCAGGCCACAAAGATACTTGAACTTCGCCGATATGTGCTTTTTGTAAAATAAACATACACAGCCTTGACTGACCTATGCCACCGCCTATCGTTAGTGGAAGTTCGCCGTTTAGAATTTGCTTATGATAGTCAAATGCAAGCCTTTCTTCGGCGTTTGCTATTTTAAGTTGAGAAACGAGCGACTTTTCGTCAACCCTAATTCCCATACTTGAAATTTCAAAGGGTGCGTCTAAAATCTCGTTATAGAAAAGAATATCGCCGTTTAATTCCCAATCGTCGTAATCGGGGGCGCGGTTGTCGTGCGGTTTGCCGTTTTTAAGGGGCTTGCCTATCTGCATTAAAAATACCGTGCCATACTTTTTAGTAAGGGCGTATTCGCGCTCTTTATCGTTGAAATTAGGATACAATTCTTCGGCTTCGCCGGCAGTTATAAACTTTACGTTTTCGTTTACGTTAAGCGATAAAAACGGGAATTCCTTTTTTGCCATTTCGTTAACTTCGGAGATAGATTTTACTATTAAAGTAACTATTTCTTTCAAAAATTCTACCGTTCTATCCTTTCTGTCGATAACCCTTTCCCAGTCCCACTGGTCAACGTAGATTGAGTGAACGTTGTCAACCTTATCGTCACGGCGGATAGCGTTCATATCGGTATATAAGCCGTAACCCGACTTATAGCCGTATTTTTTAAGCGCAGTTCTTTTCCACTTTGCTAGGCTGTGAACGATTTCGGCATCGCGACCGAGTTCCTTAACGTCAAACCTAACGGCTCTTTCAACGCCCGACAAATCGTCGTTAAGCCCGGTGTTAGAAAAAACGAGTAGGGGCGCGGTAACTCTTGAAAGGTTAAGTTTTTCCGAGAAAACCCTTTCAAAATTATCCTTAACGAATTTTATTGCCTTTTGGTTGGTAATAAGGTCTGAGTTACTTTTGTAGTTTTTAGGAATATATAAGTTTTTCATAATCAATCCTTTTTAAGTGAAAACAAGTATTCCGTTTTCACGTAGTATTTATCAGTTGGAGATAGTATAGACGACGGGAAGTTTTTATTGTTAACCGCGTCAGGATACGTTTGAGTTTCCAAGCAAATAGACGTATTTTGTTTATACGTTTTACCGCCTTTGCCAACTCTATCGGTTAAAAAGTAGCCGGTGTATAGTTGAAGCCCGTAGTTACTAGTTTTAACTGTTAATTCTATACCGCTACGCTTAGAGTATAGCCAAGCAACTTCTTTATGTTTACCGTTAGCGTTAAGGCAAAAATTACAGTCGTACCCGTGCATAAACTCAATTTGCTTATCGTTAGATAAAATATCCGTTTTTATTTGCTTAAAATCTCTAAAATCAAAGGGCGTATTTTCAACGTTTATAAAGTTACCCGTTGGGATAAGCCCTTCGTCAACTTCCAAAACCCTATCTGCATCAATTTTAACAAACGCGTCGTGCGAGGTGGGTTCACCAGCCCCGTCTAAACAAAAATACGAGTGGTTAGTTAGGTTGCAAACGGTTTTTTTATCGGTTATAGCAAAGTACTCGATAACTAGGCTACTGCCGTTTAACGTGAATTTGGTTTCAACTTGTAAATTACCGGGGAAATTTTCTTCCCCGTCCTTTGATAAATACGATAAAGTGATAGAATTTTCTTCTACGTTTATAGATTTTACCGACCAAACTTTGTGCGAAAAGCCTATATTACCGCCGTGAAGATTATTATCCCCGTCGTTCTTATTGAGTTTAATAAGCGTATCGTCAAGATAAAATTCGGCGTTTTTAATGCGGTTGCCGTTTCTGCCTACGGTTGCGCCCAAGTACCCGTCAAACTCTTCGTAGGAAGATAAATCGCTATAACCCATAACCACGTCTAACACCCCGTGGTTTGACGGAACTATAAGCGATTGAATAGTAGCGCCAAACGTTAAAATCGACGCCACGCTAGAACCTGATATAAGGTCGAACTTGTAAACTTTTTCGCCCGATTTCGTAGTTCCAAACAACGATTTTTCTATCATAAACATTAAACCCAAAATAATTTAATATATTAAATAATAACAATTTTTATATTTTAAGTCAAGCGTAGGCTAGATAAAAAGAAAAAAGGGTGAAATATGGGGTTTTCAGAAAGTATTAACGGGTTTTTAAGGCTTTGTAATTTAGGCGATTGTCCATACCGCATAACCGTACTTGGTAGCGGTGGCGTTTACGTTGAAGGCGTTTTGAAAATTTGCGACGTAAAGCCCGACCTTATTATTTTAATATTAAAGGGTGGAAAGGTAATTTTTTCGGGTAAAAATTTAAGTCTTTCTTCCTACGTTGAAAAGGACTTATCAATTAGCGGAAAGGTGGAAAAAATAGAGTGGCGAGAATAAAAAAGGGGCTACTTTTAGCCGAGTATTACGTAAAGGGGGAAAACCTTAGATACCTGCCTGAACTATTACATAGAAAGGGGGCTGACGTTCACTATTTTAATGAGATAAGTAAAACCGAGTGCCATATCGAGATAGACTTTATAGATAGTTATAAATTTTTTGCTATTTGCAAAAATATGTGCTATAATAAAAAAATAATAAAGTACTCTGGGTTACTAGCCCCTTTAACTTTCTTTATTAAGAAAGTGGGATACCTAGTCGGAGCGGTACTGTTTTTAGTTATAACCGCGATTGCAAACAACCTTGTTTTAGACGTTAAAGTGATAGGTAGCGGTAGTTGTTTTGAAAGCCAAACTAAGGATATAATTTATAGTCAAGGCGTTTCAAAATACTCCTTTTTTTGGGATATTGACTATAAATCGCTCGAAAGAGAAATTTTAGTTAAAAGCCCAAGGCTATCGTTCGTTTCGGTTAAAAAGAAAGGTAACGTTTTGGTAATTGATACGGCGCTATCTTCTAGCGAGCCCGAAGTTCTAGGCAAAAACGTTTGCGACTTAGTATCTAGTTGCGACGGGGTAGTTGAAGAAATTACCGTTTTGCGTGGCACTGCGCTAGTGAGTGCGGGGCAACGAGTTAAACAAGGTGACGTTTTAGTTGGCGCATACCTTTTAGGAAAAGACGATAGCGTTTACGACACTTTCGTTATCGCTCGGGTTAAAATACTTAAAAAGAGCGAATACTTTTATAAGTGCAACGGCGCTAGCGAGAAAGACGTTTCTATTGCCTACGCGCTTGCCGAGTTTAATAGTAGCGGTGAAATAAAAGATAAAAGCCACGAGATTGTAGATGGTGGCGTAAAAGTAACGTTAACCGTAAGAGTTACGGTGTACGGAGGGTAGTTTGAAAAAGTTTGAAGTTAGCGTAAAAATAAGCGAAAAAATTCTAGGCGAATTTTTGGGCGTATTTGACGAAAACCTTAATTTAATAGGTAGAGAACTCGACGTAACTTGTTTTGTGGACGACGGGTGTATAAAAATTTCAGGCGAGAAAGAAAAGGTGTTGTTTGCCGAAAGCGTTGTAAAAACGCTTAGCGAAGTAGTAAAGGCAAGCGAACCGCTAGATAAGTCTAGAATTTTATACTGTATTGAAATGGCAAGGTCGGGCGATATTTCCGGCATTGAAAAAACGTTTAGCGGTGTAGTTGCAATAACTTCAAAAGGCAAGCAAATCAAACCCAAAACGGTAGGTCAAAAAAAGTACGTTGACGCGATAGGTAAAAACACCGTTATCTTCGGCGTAGGCCCAGCGGGTACGGGTAAAACGTATCTTGCGGTGTGCATGGCGTCGGTCGCGTACAAGCAAAAGCAAATTGAAAAAATCATTTTAACTCGTCCCGCGGTTGAAGCAGGCGAAAAACTAGGCTTTTTACCCGGTGACCTACAAAATAAAGTAGACCCGTATTTAAGACCGCTTTACGACGCGCTTTCTGAAATGTTCGGGTTTGAAACGTACCAAAAACTTATCGAAAAAGGGGTAATAGAAATCGCGCCACTTGCATACATGCGCGGTAGAACGCTCTCTAACAGTTTTATAATACTAGACGAGGCTCAAAACACCACCAAAGAACAAATGAAAATGTTTTTAACAAGGCTTGGCGAGAACAGTAAAATGGTAATTACGGGTGACGTTACGCAAATAGACCTTCCCGTAGGAAAACAAAGTGGGCTTACTCACGCAACTAGTATTCTCAAAGGGATAGACGGGGTTGAAACGGTAACCTTGTCGCATAAAGACGTGGTTAGAAACCCGCTAGTTGCCGAAATCGTCAAGGCATACACTAAATATGAAGAAAAATCTCAAAAGGAATTAAAAAATGAGCAGTAACTCAACGATAAAATGGGGTAAAAAAGAACTATTCAAAGCGATAACAGCGTTTTTGTTTAACACGTTTATAATAATGGCGTTTATATTAGTTGCGCTGTTTATAAAACACGGTAGTGTAGGCGGTACTATTTCGTTTATAGTATCAAATTTTAGGCTTTCTCTGTTTACCGTGTTTGCAGTAGTTGTAACTTCGGTCGGTATGTTTTTATACTTTTACCACCAAAACAAAAAACTAATTAGCAAAACGCGTAATATTACTATGCTGTATAGCGTAGTTTTACTCGGGCTTATAGCGTCGTATAGTATCGGCAAAATAAACCCGTATTTCCGCCCCGTTTCACTATGTGCAATTCTCGTACTCGTGCTAACGGACAAGCGTACCGCAGTATTTATGAACACCGTTTACGCAAGCCTTATGCTACTTACGGATATTATTTGCTCGTCGTTCGGCGGTCAAGGAAACTACGTTTTAGTTTCGCTTATTATGACCTTAACTTGCGGAACGGTTTCAGTGTTTTTAGTAGACGGAGAAGGCTCTCGCGCAAAGGTTCTTGCAATGGGCTTTTTAATCTCAATTCCCGCAATACTCTTTGCCATTTGCGTAGAGTTCACCTTTGAATTTAGAAACCTTATAGCCCCCTTATTGTTCGCGCTTGGTAGCGGTTTGTTATCCGTTTCGATTATGACGGTAATTTTACCTGTATACGAACTACTTTTTAGCGCTCTTACTAATTTTAGACTTACCGAACTTACCGACCACAAATCTAAACTTATAAAAGAGTTGTCAGTTAGCGCTCCTGGTACGTTTAGCCACACGATAATCGTTGCTATGCTTGCCGAGGCTTGCGGAAACGCCATAGGTGAAAACCCCTTACTCGTTCGCGCATGCGCGTACTATCACGATATCGGCAAACTCAAAAACCCCGATATGTTTACTGAAAACCAAAGCGGTAAAAACCCGCATGACGAACTTTCCCCAGAACTTTCAACCGATATTATTCGTTCGCACGCCAAAGACGGGGCTGAACTCATTAGAAAAAGAAGGCTCCCCGAAGTTTTTGCCGACGCTGCCGAACAACACCACGGCACTCTACCTATTAGGTATTTTTATATGAAAGCGTCAAAGTTTACAGACGGTAAACTCGGCATAGAAAATTTCAGTTATTACGGACCTAAACCGCAAAATAAAGTCAACGCTATCATTATGATATGCGACGCTTGCGAGGCAAAGGTTAGAACGGTTGGCAACCGCACTCACGAAAACGTTGACAAGGCGGTTAAAGAAATTATCGAAGAGAGAATGGAACTCGACCAGTTCAACGAGTGCGATATCACGTTTAAGGAACTCGATATCATAAGAAACACCATAACCAACACTTTGTCGGGCGTGTACCACGAAAGAGTGAGATACCCAAAACTCAAAATAGGTGGTAGACGTGGCTGATATTAAAGTTTTAACTTGTGATAAAATTCCGTTTGACTATAACGCTATTGCTAGCGCTACTATGAAAGCGCTTAATCAAAGCGGTAGCGTTTCGGTTGAACTTAGCATTGTAGACGAAGAATTTATCAAAAAAACCAACCTAGAATTTCGCGGTATCGATAGGGTGACGGACGTTTTGTCCTTTCCTTCGCTTGACGGCGTGCGTTATAAAAACGTTGACGCTAGCGACTTTCCGCTAGATATCGACGAAGACGGTAGAGTGTTTTTGGGCAGTATTATCATTTGCGATAAAAGGGCGAAAGAGCAGGCTTTGGAGTTTGGGCATAGCGAAAATAGAGAGTATTGTTATTTGTTTTGCCACGGCTTACTTCACTTATTTGGTTACGACCACGTAGTAGATAGTGACGATATAGAGATGCGCGCCTTGGCAAACAAGGTATTAAAATTAGCAAAGGTAGATAACTTATGAAAAGTGGAACGGTAGCGGTTGTCGGTAGGGCAAACGCGGGTAAATCAACGCTTATAAACGTAATAGTAGGGGAAAAGGTTGCAATAGTATCGCCAAAACCCCAAACCACGCGCGATAGAATTTTAGGCGTGCTAACGACAAGCGATTATCAACTAGTGTTTGAAGATACCCCCGGGTTTTACAAGTCGACCACCGAACTCAATAAAAAAATGCAAAAGACGGCGCGCAAAACCGCCAAGGACGTTGATGTTATTCTATTCGTTTTAGACGGGCATAGCGGTATTAGTGACGACGATTTGAAACTACTTTCTTCAATTATATCTGACGTTCCCGTAATCGTAGCAATGAGTAAAACGGATATTATGCCCTAGGAAAATATCCCCGAAAACTTAGTTAAGATAGCAAGCGTCGAGGGGGTTAGCGAGATAATACCCGTATCGGCTAGAAAGAATAGAAACGTTCATGAACTTATAAACACCATACTAAAATACGTGCCTACGCAAGATAGAATTTTTAAGGAAGACGTCGTGTCTGACAAGTCTGAAAAGTTTATGGTTTCAGAGATAATGCGCGAAAAAATTCTTCTTAAACTCGATAAAGAAATTCCGCACGGGGTGGCGGTTATAGTTAACGTTTTTGAAAAAAAGCGCAACGGCGTTTACGATATAAATTTGGATATCGTATGCGAAAAGTCGAACCATAAGGCGATTATCATAGGAAAGCAAGGGCAAATGCTTAAAGAAATAAGCGCTTACGCCCGCCAAGATATGGAAAAGTTTTTAGGCTCGAAAGTGTTTTTAACAACTTTTGTAAAGGTCAAAGAAAACTGGCGAGATAAGTCCGCGCTTATAAAAGAGTTCGGTTATACTGACGATATATTATGAGAGCAAGGCGTAAAAAGAATTTAGATAAAAGGGCAAATCTTGCAAGTAAAGTTATAGTTCTATCTAAAACGAGCGAAGTTTTAGGACTCCCAGAAGATGAAAGGTATGACGTATACTACCCTGAAAAACTGTTTGATAACGACAACCCCGTAGAACTTGAAATAGGTTGTGGCAAGGGTAGGTTTATAACCGAGAAAGCCGAAAACAATAAAAGCATAAACTATATAGGCGTTGAAATTCAACTTAACGTTTTGATATCGGGCGCTGAAAAAATCGTTGAAAAGGGGCTTAAAAACGCAAAACTTTTCAACGTTGGGGCGGAGATATTAAAGTACACTTTGCCTGAAAAATCAATTTCAAAGTTGTATCTTAACTTTTCTTGCCCGTATCCTAAAAAGCAGTACGAAAACCACCGCTTAACATATAAAAGTTTTCTAGAAATTTACAAGTATTTACTTAAAGACGGGGCTGAAATCGAGTTCAAAACGGATAACGACGACTTCTTTGAATATTCTGTAAATTCGCTACTAGAAAACGGGTTTGAAATAACCTATCTAACGCGTGACCTTCACGCTGGCGATACAACGGGTAACGTTTTAACCGAGTACGAAGAAAAGTTTGTAAAACTTAAAAAAAATATAAATAAACTCACAGCGAGGATAAAAAAATGAAAGTATTTACCATTAACCTTTACGACTATTTTGGTCTGGAAAAACCCGAAAACTCAGCAGGCGAATTAACCTGCTATATAACTGATAGAGCAAAAGAATATGGCGCTAATCGTTTGCGCCCTGCAATGCTAGTTATTCCGGGCGGAGCGTATGCTTATTGTAGCGCGAGAGAGGCTGAACCCGTTGCGCTTAAATTTTTAACGCAAGGTTATTGTTCGTTCGTGCTTGACTATTCTCCGTCGCCTTTTAGATATCCCACTCAGCATAGAGAGGCTGGTATGGCTATGGCGTATATCCGTAAAGAAGCAGAAAATTTCGGTATAAGAACGGATAACGTTTGCGCTATCGGGTTCTCAGCAGGCGGGCATTTATGCGGATGCTTGGCAACAATGTACGATAGCCCCGTACTCGATATTTTAGGCGAAGATAAATCGCTTGTTAAACCCGATGCGTGCGCCCTAATGTATCCCGTTGTTATATACGGCGAAAAGGGCCATAATTGGAGTTTTAACAATATTTGTGGGGACGACGAAGAACTTAAAAACAGCATATCCCTTGAAAAATGCGTTACTGAAAAAAGCGTACCCGCGTACATTTTCTCTACCGTTGGCGACAAAGCCGTTCCTTGCAAAAACAGTTTAGCACTTGCTTGCGCTTATGAAGATAAAGGCGTTCCTTTTAGTTTACATATTTACGAAAAAGGTAGCCACGGCTTATCGGTTAACGATATAACTAGCGATAAAGCAAGCGTTTTAGCAACCAGACTTCCAGGCACCGCCGAAGATTACAATCAATGGGTGGGTCAAGTTACTAACTGGCTTAAAGAACGCGGTTTTGAAGTTTTAGACAACGAATAATTTAATAGAAAGCGGTTTTTCCGCTTTACGCGGACGTGGCGGAACTGGCAGACGCTCAGGTCTCAGAAGCCTGTGGTTACCCGTGTGAGTTCAAATCTCATCGTCCGCACCAAAAAATCGACAAGTTTCGATAGAGACTTGTCGATTTTTACTTCTTCACTATTACCTCTTCACTCTTCACTTTTCACTCGAAACTTGTCGATTAGGTAATAGGTAATAAGTAATAGTGAAAAAGTGTCGTTGTTTTTTATATAAGCCACAGGCTTGGTATCTCATCACGGCATAGCCGTGATTTCGCATTTTATCTTTCCGTTTGACATTTAATTTTTAGGGTGCTAAAATACTCTTATGCCGTAAATGGTTACGGCATTTATTCTAAAAAGATTATATTATAAAAGGTGAAAAGTTATGGTTCCCGAGGTTTTTGGTATAGAACACGTTTTATATATGATAATATCAACGGTGGTTTCGGTAATAGGCTTTATTTTGATAAAAAAATACGCTAAAACCGAAAAGGCGCAAAACGTAATTATAAAAATTACGGCGGGGCTACTTTTTATATCTATACTTGCAAATAGGCTTTCGCAAGTGTTTAGATACGGGCAAGTAAGGTGGTATTGCATTATCCCAGATAGTTACTGCGGAATGAGTAGTTTAGTGCTTGCTCTTGCCGTTTTATTAGGGAAAAAAGACAACGCCTTTTTACACTTCGTGTGGTTGCTTGGGCTTTTTGGCGGAATAGCAACGGTAATATACCCAACGTTCGTTAGTCAAGACGCGTCATTTTTCTATCTCCCCACCATTTCAGGGTTACTTCATCACAGTTTTTCGGCAATAACCGCGATAATGGTTTTATTGTTTAAGCAAATAAATATAACGTATAAAAAATGGCATTACGTCTTATTAGGGTTTACTTGTTATATAACCGTAGGCGCGTTTTTAATGGCGGTGTTTAACGTGAGTGACGCGTATCATATAGTAGAACCGCTTTTACCTAATACACCGCTTACCGCTTGGGTTATGGCGCCTATGTACGCGGTGGGGCACGGCCTAGTGTTTTTAGGTGTTGAACTTGGCAAAAAGTTTAATAAAAAACAATTAAAAGGTGAGTAAAATGACTTTTACACTATGGTCGTTTGGGCATTTTTTATATATGTTATCGCCCTTTATTATCTTTTTAGTTATTTATTTTTTAGTAAGAGATAAATCTCAAAAAGTTAAAGATATTATAGGCTACGTTTTAGGTGGAATTTCTATATTTATTCTAGTTATTAGGAACGTTGATATCTTTGTAAGAAGTGGGTGGGATTTAGAAGTTATTCCCCTTCAAGTATGCCATATAGGTAGTTTGGTTGCGGGGTTTTGTTTGATTTTCAAAAGGAAGTGGCTAATATTAACCGCGTTTTGCTTTAACCTAATACCCGCGTTTTTGGCTATGGTTTTTGCAGATTCCTTAGCAAATTACGATACGTTACTTAAAATTAGACCGCAAACGTATATTTGGGGGCATATATTTATTATCGTTTGCGCCCTATACGCAATAACGGTTTTTCGCCCGAAATTTTCAAAAATAGATTTATATAAATCGCTAATATTCGTTGGCGCAATGGCGGTAGTTGCAATAGTTTGCAATTCTTTATTTAGAAAACTATTTAGTTGGGAACCTAATTATTTTTACCTATTTAACTATAAAGGAACACCGCTTAAATTTTTATACGAAGTATTTTCGCCGTCAATATACGGTTGGTTTGAAATAAACTGGTTCTACGTTCTATCGCTACTAGCGGTATTTATCGGCGTGTTTATAGCAACGTATTTTTTAGCAAAATTTATAGTAAAAAAACTCTCTACAAAATAAAATAAGGAACTTGCAAATTTGCAAGTTCCTTTTTCGTTAAAACACGGGTATAGGGCCGAAAAGTACGCTAATTAGCGCAAACATAATAGGTATTGTTATAACGCAAATAACGTGCGATACGAGTGTTAAAGACGCGCCCGTAGACGGGTCGCCCCCAAACGCTTCGGGGAAGACTATCGTGTTCATACCAAGTGGCGTTGCGTACACGAAAAACATCAAAAACAAAAAGGTGTTATCTACGGTAATTCCAATTGCGTTTGCAAGGGATATAATGCCAAACGATACAAGTACTAAAACGGTGGGAATTAAAACTAAGCGGAATACGGTTGCAACGTAAACTTTTGCGTTTGCCACCATTTTTTTAAGGTTATATTTAGCAACCGTTACGCCTGCAAGTAGCATTGCAACGGGCGCCATACAACTACCAAGGTCGGAAATACAATCGGTTAAAAATACGCAAGCCGAACTATTATACATAACTTCGCCAAGCCCCGTTATGCCGATAAGCATACCTATTAAAAGAGCAACCGTAGGCGGGTTAAGTAGGCTTTTAATAGTTTGCTTTACCGTGCGCTTTTGCTGTGATTTAGGAACTAGCGTGCTAATACCCCAAGTGTAGATAACGATAGAACACGGTAGCGTTACGAAGTTAAAGTAAGTATAGCCTTCCATACCGAAAAGGGCTATAACTAGCGGTGCGCCCATATAACCGTAGTTGCCAAAAGTAAGCGCGTATTTATAAACGTTTCGCTCGTACGCTTCTTTATCCTTAACGAAGAATTTAGCAAGAAAAGTTGCTAAAAATACGGCTAGAATTACAATAATAATTGAAAGTACGAAAAGCGATGCGTACGCCCCGATAGATTTAACCGTAAAGTTTTTCGCCATTGAATTAAAACTAAGCGCAGGTGAGAACACGAAGGTAAGTAGTTTTGCCATTACCTTTGACGCGTTTTCGGGTAAAAGTTTAGTCTTTACGAGTATAAAGCCTATCGCCATAAATAAAAACAATGAAAGCATAGGCGTAAGTGATGCTATAAATATTTCTTTCATACGATAATTTTAGTCTTTTTATAACGCTAAGTCAAATAAAAAAGTGGGGGTTAACCCACTTATATTATTTTTTGCTAAACTTTTTAGTTAAGTAACTTAAAAGCCTAAATAAGTTGTATGCCAAAGTTACGAAAATTAAGTTTACTATCGAAACGATAACTACGTATAGCGTTTGAGTTAGAAAATAACCAAGCGTTGGCTGTAAAGAAACCCTTAAATTTTCAAGCGGTGGAACGTTGCAGTGATAGAAGTTGTTAAAATTCGTTTGTAAAATTTGAGCCATACTTCCTGCAATAACGCAGTAAACGGCAATAAAAACTAAAACCGATACCATATCTTTTTTGAAGTTGGGCGTATAAAGGTCTAAACAAACTATTAAAACGAAAGTAAAGGTGGCTACCGTGTGAAATACCGTGGTGTGAAAATCCCAAAAGTTATTAAAAGTGCCGGCGATAGCGTCACCACTATATATTACCGACGGGTATATCGCCATAAGCATAAAAAGTGCACCGCAAACGGTGGTAGTAACCGCGCGAACGCGGTCTTTATACTTTCCGTTATAAAACGACATTAGCGGTAAAAGATATAAAAACAACGAGCAAAAGTGTAGTGGAATATGATATAAGTCGTACCCGTTTATAAAAGATTTAATTTGTTTAATAATTTCAAGCACTAATAAAAAAACCGTACAAATCTGAAAGGGAATCATACGAATTTTTTCAGGCTTTTTTCCTAGAAAAATTCTAAGCACAACGCCTAATGCTATCATAACGATAAATGAGGGAAGTAACGTCTTTACGTGATTTTGTGACCAAAGTTCCATAGTTTTCTCCTAAGTATTGATATGATAAGTTTATATCGTAAAACAAAAATTGTCAATAGTAGCATAAAAAACTAATTTTTGAAAAGTTGTAAAAATATTTTGACTTTATTTTATTAGTATGCTATTATAATTAAGCAATTTAATTGTTTTTCATAATTTCAGTCATAAAAAAACAAGGAAAAGTACCCAAGTGGCTGAAGGGGCTCCCCTGCTAAGGGAGTAGTACGTGAATAACGTAGCGCGGGTTCAAATCCCGCCTTTTCCGCCAAAAAAAGCAAGTCTAAAAGGCTTGCTTTTTTTGTGTTCAAAGTCGGTATTTTCACCCAAGGGTTCAATCGCTTGCCGCGGACGGCAACCCTTTTGTCGCACTGCGACATTTCCCCTAATAGGGGAATCCCCCGCCTTTTCCGCCAAAAAACCGCAGTAGTTTTTACTACCGCGGTTTTTTGCTGTAACGCTGGGTTCGGGATTTGAACGGGTAGGGAGTCGCAACTTACAAAGTAATATTTTTAAGTTAGTTGCGACTAAACGGTGGACACCCACCGTTTACTACCCCGGCGTGATAGCAACCCCAACGGGGCGTAAGTTTTGCAACGCAAAATTGCGGAGCAAATCCCGCCTAATTAAACATTTGATATACTTGAATTTTAATTACTTTTGCAATTTTGAAAAGTGCAATTATTTTAAAGTTGTCATATCCAGCCATAATCTTGTTTAATGTACTAGGACTAATTTTACACATTTTGCAAAATTTTGTTTTACTTATTTTGTTTTTCAACATATACTTTTCAATTATTTCAATGTTAATTAAATACTTCATATTTATCCCCCTTTTACCATTTGGTATATATTATATATTTACCGATTGGTAAATGTCAACTATTTTATTACCATTTGGTATACACTAATAAAAAAACAAGGAGATAGTATGAATAAATTTGCAGAGAGATTAAAAGAATTAAGGTTTGAAAAAAACCTCACACAATATGAATTATCTAAAAAAGTTAATATAAGTACCGCTTGCATTAACCGTTGGGAAAAGAATTTAAGAGTTCCAAACATTGATAGTATAATTATTCTTTGTCAATTTTTTGGTTGTTCATCAGATTATTTAATAGGTTTGGAAGACTAACTCTACATATAAAAAATTCTAAAACTCAATTATAAGTTCAAACGCAATCACCACTTTTCCGCCAAAAAAAGCAAGGTTTTATACCTTGTTTTGGGTTTTACGTGGTATTTTTTTATGCCCTATTGATTTTTCATATATTTATTGTTATAATAAATATAATTTTAATAAAGGAAATGGATAGTATGAAAAAGACTTTATTCTGTATAATTTTAGCAATTATATCAATTTTTAGTTTTTCCTTCGTGGCTTGTAACCCAGGTGGAGAAGACCCGGGCCCTGTTGCTAATGCTGAACTTGACGAGTATAACCAAATAGTTAACCAAATGAAAGACGTGTTTACCCAAGTTTCTAATCAGCCGGCATCAATAGTTTCTAATCGGCTAGCATCAACGGGTGCAGATACTTTAATGAAAGCAAATAATGGCTACGGCGAAAAGAAATTAAACGGCGTAACGGGTGCAAGTTTATATAATTCGCAAGCGTTGCTTACAAGTTCTAACGAAAGTATAATATCAAATATGTTTGCGATTATGAACGCTGATTTAACAAAGAAAGAGTCTAACGATATGGACTATTACGCTTATGGTATAGACTTTTCTACGATGACGGCGAGAATTGCAGGTTATGCGGCAAACAACTATTTTAAGGTAAGTTCATTTTACGGCTTAAATATTTTGATGGATTATGGTGGAAATACTGTAATTAACGCAAGCGTAGAAAAAGAAGGGAACACTATAAAAACCTATTTGTTTACAACCTTCAAAAATTCTAGAAATGAACTTTTCAAAGAGTATAACTATGCTGAAATAAATTTCACGAGTAAAACGAATTTTAACATTTTAGTTATAGACTACGTTTATGATGAGCAGGATAGTATTACGTCACAAACGATGATTTATGCATCAAGCGACGAAGACTTTTTCTTGCTTAGTGGAGATATTGATAATCCAAAAACGGGAATAGCTTTCTTTGATTTGGGAGAGTCAAGTCCTGCATACGTTCTTGAAGGCAATAAAACGAATACTATAAGTAATTTATACGGCATTATGTCGCAAGAGTTTGCTTTGTCAAGCCAAGACAAAGCCAAAATAGGTGGCTTATACAACACGCAAGATTATTCTATAAGTTACGATAAAGTCGTTCAAGCGAAAACCGACCTTGGCATTTTAATAAACACGGATAGTGAAGAATACGTTCCGCCGATCGGTTTTGTTTCTAACAAAAACGCAGAAGATTTAATCGGCAGAAAAACTTTACAAGCCTTTGTTGATGATGGCAAAAGTGTTGACGGCACGACCTTAACAATTCCTGACGAATTTAATTATTTAAGTGGTGGCATATATTTTCAAGCCGATATAGACACGCTCGTTATCCCGTCATCTATTAAAGGAATTGTGGTTTACGACTATAACTGGAACCACTCTATTTTAGATGATACGCTTTGCTATGATTATGAAGGTGGCAGATATAAAGCGTGGGGTGGAATTTTAACTTCTTACGTTTTAGATAATAACGGCGAGTTTATGGATCAAAACAGAAAACCATTTAAGAAGTTTATACTTTTAGATGATAACGGCGAGCCAACTAATGAAACGGATGCTTTTGTTTTAGATGATATGGGCAACCTTTGGCTAAAAGATTCTAACGGCAACAAAAACTACTTATGGGGCTTTGTAAGTGAGCCTTTATCAGACACCCTTTATTTACCGTCACCAACTTATGAAATGATAAATAATAAATACGTCGAAGTTGAACATTTCTATGGCGGAAATTTCTCTACGTACTTACAAAACGTTGGAAAGGCTGATGATTACGTAGACACAATTAAACATCTTGTTATAGAAGGATACGTTGTTGAGCAAGACATTCCAGAAATGGGAATTCAGGCGGGATTCAAACTTTTAAGAAATAATTTCCTTATGAAATATGATACCCCAGACGGCACGAGTATTGGTTTTGATTGGAAGTTTGACACCGTTACTATAAATAACGTCATCAATGGCGCGAGAGTAGGTATAGGCGACATGTTTGGCGGTCAAACAAAAATTGGAAAAGTCATCTTAAACGGAGACTTTGAAACCATTACGTATGTCAACGGTTATATAATAACTGAAGAAAACCAAAATCCATCAAGTGGTGGTGGAGATAAGGTGGATATTGCTTTGCCAGACAATGGGCCAAATGGACCAAAGGTTATCGGAACTTACGCGTTTAGTGAAGATTATGAATTAAACGGTAGAGAAAACGCATATTTTTCTTACGATAGCATTGTTTATGGTAAAAAAGTTGTTGAAATATACGATGACGAGCATCAACTCCCTGTTTTCCCAGATGCAGAAACCTTGGTTATTAAATCAAGCGTCACCGAACTTAGGGTTGATCATTCTTTATTACAAATAGGTATATATACTATGCCGGAAGATAGAAAACTCACAATAGAGTTTGAAAATATAGCAGGAATCACCTTAGACTCTTTCTTTATTAACGATTTTATGGGGCAAGATTCAAATAGGGTAGAAAAAATCAAGTTTAACGTTTCTGAAACTTATATGCAAAAGTTCCTTGAAAACATAGCGTGGAACAATTATGCAAGTTGGCTTTCTGAAGCGATAAATTCTGGCAAATATACCATTGAATACGGCACTCCTCACCCTGCTGAAAACGAGTTCTTTGAAAACTTTGATTTTAACGATGGATACGTTAGAAAAAAAGAAACCAACACGGCGACCACGTTTGAAATTAACGACGAGTTTTTAAGTTTAGTTAAGCAAGTTACAGGCAAAGAGTTAAGAGACCTTTATTTGGGCGGTGACTATGAAACTAACGTAAAAGTTATTCTAAATATAAGTAAAGAGTACGTTGATAACGGTGGAGCAATTCCTAGCGTTAGTGGTGTAAATATCGTTGAAATTGCAAGCGAAATGAAAGAATTTGACGACCTTACTGCAATTTTAGATAGAATTTGCCCAACTGATAAAGCGAAACTTATATTTAACGGCACTAAGCAAGAATTAACGAGTCGCACGCAAGGTTTAGGCGAAACATATATAACAAAGTTACTATACGCTGAATACTATTATTATGAAGAAATTTCGTTCTCTGACAATGAAACTCTTTATAGGGGCTTTGTTAATAGTACTTTGACGTATGAAGATGAAAGAATTAAACTTTCAATAACCTATGTTGACGGCGTGCAAACAGAATATCATTTCGAAGACAAGTTAAATCTAAGCGTGTCTTATACGGGTGAAAATAACAACGCAAACGATTATGATGATAACGATATATATTGGGTGATAAGCGTAGGTATGTACGAGATAGAAGGCGAGTCTTTCACGTATGGAGACCAAACGATTATCATTCCTAAATATGAACTTACAATCCGTTATGCATATGGTGAAAACGAAGATTATTCCCTTATCTTCGTATACGGAACAGACGACTCAGAATACAGTGTAAAATTTGGCATAAATTCGTTGCCACCGACGATAACGATTTCATAATTTACAATAAAACACAAATTGATATTTACCAAACTAAGTAGAATAATCGATTTCAAGGAGAATTGTATGAAAAAAATACTTAAACGAGTGTTTTTACTAACCTTGTGTGTTATGTTTACGCTTTTCACCGCTTGTGGTGACGATAGCGGAAATGCTGGTGGCACGAACCTTAACTCAACTGAATATCAAGGCAGTTCTTTTAACGATAGCAACGTGGTTGAAGTTTGCGGTGTGTATAGCGCAGTTCCTAAAACTGTTGAAGCGGTAATTTCACTTTCGCCCACTTACGAAGATAGGGGAGGCGTAATCTTTGGAAATTACGACGGGAAAAACCCCTGCGTTAACTTTGAAGTTCACGAAGGCGGTTGCCCCCGCTTTTACTACTCGTGTAACGGCGAAGTTCAAGACGTTTTGTTTTCAACCGACGTTCGCTCCGAAACCTTTACTCATATTGCCTTTACGTTTTCTAAAACCGAAGTGGTTTTATACGTTGACGGCGTTGAAAAAGAAAGGGAAAGTCTTACTATAACCGAAGAGATAACCGACCTATCAACCCCCTTTTGCATAGGTGGTGACCAGCGCTCGGCAAACTCGCAGTACTTTAAGGGCAAGATAAAAAGCGTTTGTTTATATTCTAGCGTTAAATCGCCTAGCGAAATTAAGAGTGATAAAAACGGCGTTGATTTGCAGAGCGATACGATTATGGGCTGTTATTTGTTTAACGCCTTGTCTGGTGGCGACGTTATCGTAGACTTATCAAAAAACTCCTTAAACGCAAAAGTGTATAGCGAGTGGCTTAGCGAAGGCGCAAACGTAACCGACTACGATTTTTCGTTTATGGTAATAGGGGATACTCAGATAATAACTTCCGAGCACCCCGACAAACTCAAAAATATATACGACTACGTTTTAGATAACGTTGAAAGTAAAAAGGTAAAGCACGTATTTGGCGTTGGTGACATAACCGACCGTGACGCGACTTCCGAGTGGTGGACTGCAACCGAGCAAATTAGTAGGCTTGACGGGGTAGTTCCGTATTCGGTGATACGCGGTAATCACGACATATATAGCGCGAATAAAAAACTTTCTAACAAATCGTATTTTGACGATTATTTTGGAACTGACGACTGTTTTTACAGTGACGAGTACGTAGATTGTTATAAAGGTGACGGAAACGCTTTCAAGGCTAGAAACACCGTTCACGAATTTTCGGCAGGCGGAAGAGATTATTTAGTAATTTGTTTAGACTACGGCGCGGATAACGATATTTTGAACTGGGCAAGCGATATTTGTTATAGCCACCCAAACCACAACGTAATAATATCTACTCACGCATATTTAGCAAGTAACGGCGGTTATTACGATAGTTCAAAGGGGAGCCCACCGTCACGCGATTACGGTGAAACTGCAAACAACGGTGACGAAATTTGGGAAAGGTTCGTTATCCACCACGAAAATATCGTTATGGTAGTTTGCGGGCACGACCCGACGGGGAATATTGTACTTCGCCAGTCGGAAGGGGAGATGGGAAATATCGTTTCTGAAATACTAGTTGACCCGCAGGGGCTTGACGCGTCTAGCATGGGCCCTGCTGGTATGGTGGCTACGTTTTACGTAAGCGGTGACGGAAAGACGGTTACGGTTGAATACTATTCCACCGTAAAAAACAAGTACTATAAACGCTCTAACTTGTTTAGTTTTGAAGTTAACGTTATAGAAAAAGAATAAAAATCCAAGCAAAATTAAAATACAAACCCACGGTTGACACATTGTAAACCGTGGGTTGTTGATTTTTTTCGCAAAAAACCATATAATTTTGGTATAAATCATTTGGAGGTTTTTATGATTTTAGAAGAAAAATTGATAACACTTAGAAAGTCGAAAGGCTTATCGCAAGACGACCTTGCAAACAAGTTGGACGTATCGCGCCAAGCGGTTTACAAATGGGAAGCGGGACAAGCAACGCCCGAAATTAGCAAACTTAAAATATTATCCGCGCTGTATAATGTTTCTATTGATAATTTGCTCGATAACAAACAAGATATAATATATATGAATACGCCTAAGGCGCGTTACGGCGCGGTTACCGTTAAAAAATCGCTTGACGACGAGGCTGCCGAGAAAGACAACACCAAACTTCTTCCCGACGAAGAAAAGAAGTTTAAGGTGAGAAAACTCGTTTTAGGCATAGCAAACGGCTTAATTATTGCGTCGATTGCGCTTGCAGTTTTATTCTTTATTTTAACGGGTATTGCAAAGAGTGAAGAAGAGGGCGCGAACAACGCCACCACAATGATAATTTTTGCTATACTTTTCGTGGTATTTAGCGTTATAAAGTCGGTGCTTTCAAAGGTAATTTATCCAAAAGTTCAACTTGCAAGAACGTACTATAATCAAGAATACGATAAAGCGGTTAACGAACTTAACGCAAAGTACGATACCGTTACTATGCTTCAACCCGACCTTCTTGCTTGGTTCGTTTACGACAGTAAATCAAACTCTTTCGGCTTTTATTTCGACGGAGAAATGCAGTTTTTCTGCCCGATAAACAACTACGCTTGCCTTAACGTAAAGCAGTATGAAACCTTAACCCACGTTGAAGTTAAGTATTTCGACCAAACGGGTAAACTTTCAGTTTACGAGTTTTCACTTTCAAGCGTTAGAATGTTTTGGATACACGAAACTAAAACCAAAGAAGATCTTGAAATAAATCAAATGCAACTTGACGCTAGAACCAAAGCGATAGTTACTGAAATCAAACAAAGGCTTGACATTGAAAAAAGTAGAATTTAATAAATAAAAGATAAAATAGTCCGCTATTCTTGGCGTTTTGCTAACAATAGCGGACTTTTACTATAATTTTTTAAGTTTTTTAACGTAAATAACGAGATAAACTTTTAATAATTTAACAAATCGTTGACAAACGCCTAAAAATATAATATATTTTATGTAAATAATTTTCACGTTAGGAGAAATTTTATGGTAGGTACTTTTTGGGCGTTCGTGCCCGCAATAGTAGCAATAGTACTTGCGCTTATTACTAAACAAGTATACGTTTCGCTTTTCGTAGGTATACTCGTTGGCGCACTCTTTTTCGTTGGCGGTAATCCGCTTGAAGCACTCGGCACCGTTTGGACGGTTATGAGTAAACAAGTAGGCGGTAACGCCCCCATACTCGTATTCTTAGTAGTACTCGGTATTTTCGTTGTTTTAATGCAAAAATCGGGTGGCTCGAAAGCGTACGGCGAGTGGGCTCAAAAGAAAATCAAGTCAAAAGAAGGTGCGCTTTGCGCTACCGCGGCACTTGGCTGTTTAATTTTCGTTGACGACTATTTTAACTGCTTAACCGTAGGTTCGGTTATGAGCCCCGTTACCGATAAATTCAAAGTATCGCACGCTAAACTTGCGTGGATAATTGACTCTACCGCAGCGCCCGTTTGCATTATCGCGCCTATTTCGTCTTGGGCGGCGGCAGTTTCTGGTCAACTTGACGGAAACGGTCTCGTTGTATTTATGCAAACTATTCCGTTTAACGTTTACGCAATTTTAACTATCGTAATGGTATTTATCTTCTGCGCTAGAAAAATTGATTTCGGCAAGATGAAGAAAAACGAATATATCGCTGAAACAACGGGTGACCTTAACGCTGGTGAAACCGACCTTCCTACTGACGAAGATAAGTCTATCGTATCTAACCCCAACGGCAAAGTTCGTCACCTTATCGTTCCCGTAATTATTTTAATCGTATGCTGTATCGGTGGTATGATTTACTCTGGTTACTTCTATAACTGGGATACGGGTACGTACGGCAAAGAAATTCAGTCTTCAAACGTTATCGAAGCCTTTTCTAACTGTGACGCGGGCACTTCGCTTGCAATCGGTTCGACTATTGCGCTCGTTATCGTTGCCGTTTACTATATTATCGACAAAGTCGTTTCTTTCAAAGAAATTACCGATAGTTTCACACAAGGCTTTAAGACTATGGTTCCCGCAATCTTAATACTCACTTTTGCTTGGACAATTTCGGGCATTATGGGTGCAAAGGGCGGTTATCTTGACGCGCAAGCCTTCGTTCAAACTAATATGGAAAAAATTCCTGCGGCAATTAAAGCGTTATTCCCTGCAATATTCTTTATTCTTGCTTGTGGTATCGCTTTCTCTACGGGAACTTCTTGGGGAACGTTCGGCGTGCTCGTGCCTATCGCGGTAACTATCTTAGGCGGTAGCGGAACGCTCGTACTTTTAACCGTTTCTGCAACGCTTGGCGGTGCGGTATTCGGCGACCACGTATCCCCGATTTCAGATACTACGATTTTAGCGTCCACGGGTGGTAAATGTAACCACGTTGACCACGTTAAAACTCAACTTCCGTACGCGTCTGTTATCGCGGTAATTGCTTTCTTATCGTATATCGTTGCGGGCTACGTATCAACGCTTGGCTCGGTACTTTGTGCGGTAATTATGTGGGTAGTAGTTGTGGCACTTTTCGTAGGTGCGTTATATCTTATAAAGTATTTAGAAAAGAAAAACGCTAAACAATAATTAAAAAATAGCAAAAACGCGCTCTCGTGGGCGCGTTTTTATTATTATAAAAAAGTGCGTTAAAAAAGTTTACAAATAGAAAAATATATGCTAATATATAAAGGCTAAAAAATTCACACCGATAAAAAGCCGACTTCGTTGTTCCGTAAATTTTTCTTTTCATGCGGGATAAAATCGGGCTAAAACTTTTTTTCGGGAGGAATAAACGGAGGAAATTTTATGGCAGTATGTTCAATGAAACAGTTGCTTGAGGCTGGCGTGCACTTCGGTCACCAAACGTCAAGATGGAACCCTAAGATGAAAAAGTACATCTACGGTGCAAGAAACAACATTCATATCGTAGACCTTCAACTCACCGTTGAAGAAATCGAAAAGGCTTACAAGTTCGTTGTAGAAGTTGCAAAAGCTGGTAAATCGATACTTTTCGTAGGTACTAAAAAGCAAGCGCAAGAAGCTATCGCACAAGAAGCAGAAAGATGCGGTCAATACTACATCAACGCTAGATGGCTTGGCGGTACTTTAACTAACTTCAACACTATTCGTTCAAGAGTTGATAGGCTTAACAAACTTGACAATATGGAAAAGATCGGCGAATTCGACCTTCTTCCTAAGAAAGAAGTTATCGAACTTAAAAAGGAAAGAGAAAAACTTCAATTAAACCTTGGCGGTATTAGAGATATGCACACTCTTCCTGGTGCACTTTTCGTAGTTGACCCGCACTGTGAAGAAATCGCAGTTAAAGAAGCTAAAAAGCTTGGTATCCCCGTAGTTGCTATTACCGATACTAACTGCAACCCCGATAACATCGATTACGTTATCCCCGGTAACGACGACGCTATTAGAGCGGTTAAACTTATCGCATCTATTATTGCTGACGCGGTTATCGAAGCAAACCAAGGTGCTGATGCGGTAAACCACAACGTTGAAGAAGAAACTGAAAGTTTTGAACAAGCCGTTGAAGGTCAAGAAGAAGCAAAAGCAGAATAATTTTAAGGAGAAAGATTATGAGTTTTTCAGCAAGTGACGTAAAGACGCTCCGTGAAAGAACGGGCGCAGGTATGATGGACTGCAAGAACGCTTTGGTTGAAACCAACGGCGATATGGAAAAAGCAGTTGACTATTTAAGAGAAAAGGGTATCGCTAAAGCGGCTAAAAAAGCAGGTAGAATCGCTGCCGAAGGTTTAGTTGAAAGTTATATCCACATGGGCGGTAGAGTAGGCGTTTTAGTTGAAGTTAACTGTGAAACGGACTTCGTTTCGCGCGGTGATCAATTCAAAAACCTCGTTCACGATATCGCACTTCACATTGCAGCGGCTAACCCTTCTTACGTAACCAAAGAAGAAGTTCCGGCTGACGTTATCGAAAAAGAAAAGGAAATTTTACGCGCACAAGCGATGGAAGAAGGCAAGCCTGCTAACATCGTTGACAGAATGGTTGAAGGTAGAATTAAAACTTTCTATAACGACAACTGTTTACTTTGCCAAAAGTTCGTAAAAGATCCGGATAAAACTATCGAACAAATCGTTACCGAAGCAACCGCTACTATCGGTGAAAAGATTTCTATTAGAAGATTCGTTCGTTACGAAATGGGCGAAGGCTTACAAAAGAAGAACGAAAACTTGGCAGACGCTGTTGCTGAACAAGTTTCCGCAATGAAGAAATAATTAAAAAGGGACTCTTTTGAGTTCCTTTTTTTACGGCTTTGCCATTGACAATGAGTTCAAGTTGGTATAAAATAAAAAAAATGCTCAAAGGAGAAATTATGTCGATTAAATATAAAAGAGTTATCATAAAAATAAGCGGTGAAGCCTTAGCAGGCAGTAAAGGTATGGGCTTTGACCAAGAAGTTCTTCAAGGCGTTGTAGACCAAATTTGTAAAGTACACTCTCTTGGCGCGGAAGTTGCTATCGTAGTTGGTGGCGGAAATTTCTGGCGTGGTAGACAGGGTACTGAAATGGAAAGAACTACCGCCGACCATATGGGTATGCTTGCAACCGTTATAAACGCCCTTGCTCTTCAAGACGCGATTGAAAGAAGTGGTGTTCCAACTAGGGTTCAAACCGCGCTTACCATAACGCGAGTTGCCGAGCCTTATATTTTAAGAAAGGCGCTTTCTCATCTTGAAAAGGGTAGAATAGTAATTTTTGCTTGTGGAACGGGTAACCCCTTCTTCTCGACGGACACTGCCGTTGCTTTAAGGGCTGCCGAAATCGGTGCGGAAGTTATTCTTCTTGCAAAGAACGTTGACGGTATTTACGACAGTGACCCCAAAACTAATAAAAACGCCAAAAAGTATAAAGAAATTAAGTATTTAGACTTTATTAAGCAAGAATTAAAAGCAATGGATACCGCCGCCGTAGCAATCTGTATGGAAAATAAAACGCCTATCCTTGCTTTTGGCTTAGATGAAAAGGATAGTTTGGTTAGGGCTATACAGGGCGAAGATTTAGGCACCTGGATTCGTTAAAGCCTTATTTGCTAAATCTATCTTCGTTACTGCTTAGTTTGTGGACTTCGATGACCAAAAAGGTCTATCTCACCCCACAAACTTCGCGAGCCTTGATATATTTGCAACTAAGTCTTTAACGCAACTTTGTATAGGCTGTATAATTTTATAAATGATTACTTCCTAAATACCCAAACTAACGTCTTATCGGTAGTTATGATAGGCTAGCTTTTATCAAATTAAATAAACTCTCGTTTGATTTCAAACGAGAGTTTTTATATAAAAAATTATCCATTTTTTTATTTAGTTCCAGTAGTCGGTTGGGTGGGGTAGGTCAATATCTTTTGCCTTAAAGGTGGGGTTTTTGCCTTCTTTAACTTGTTTTTCGTAATCTTTAAGCGCTCTAAAAGCGTATTTAGATAGATATAAAATAACGGGTACGTTTATAATTGCCATAAGCCCCATAGTTACGTCTGCAATATTCCATAGTAGCCCAGCCGATAACCCAGCGCCAACGAAAATTATTAAAGAAGCAACTATTCTATAAACGGTTAAGAACCACTTGGGCGGTTGTTTTTTGAATAAGAACAGCCACGTTTGGTCAACGTAATAAAGGTTGCCAAGCAAGGTGGTGAACGCAAAAAGTATCATAGCAACCGTGATAAAAATAGGACCAAAATCGCCAAGAGTTGTCCCTAACGCTAATTGAATATAAGGTGCGCCCGATAAACTTTCAGAAGGCTTAACGCCCGAACACATACACATAAACGCAGTTGCTGAACATATTAAAAGCGTGTCAATAAAAACCGAAAGTATTTGAGAAAGCCCTTGTTTTACGGGGTGAGATACTTCTGCCGATGCCGACGCGTTAGGCGCAGAACCAACGCCTGCTTCGTTACTGAAAAGCCCGCGCTTAATACCGTACATCAAGCAAGAGCCACTAATACCGCCGAATATTGCCTTAAAGTCAAACGCCTGTGTAAAAATAGTTGCAAAAACCGACGGTAAAGCACCTATATTTAACACGGTTACAATCAGCGCGACTAAAACGTAAGCAATACCCATAATAGGAACTAATAGCGAAGAAATTTTAATAATGCGTTTACCGCCACCAAACAAACAGTAACCAACGAGTACCGCGCAAATTCCACCAACTATCCAAGGCGTAACGCTAGGGTTATAAAAATCGTAGTTTTGAAAGGTTGATTGTAGGTTATAAGACGCGAGCATATTAAACCCAAAAGCGTACGTTAAGATTAAGCAAATTGAAAAGATTACGGCAAGCCACCTTGATTTTAGCGCCGACTGTATATAATACGCTGGACCGCCAACGCAACCGTCGTTACCTTTCTTTTTATAAATTTGGGCGAGAACGCTTTCAACAAAAGCCGAAGCCCCGCCTAAAATCGCTATTATCCACATCCAAAAAACCGAGCCGAAACCACCAAGACAAAGCGCGGTTGAAACGCCTATAATGTTACCCGTGCCAACGCGAGACGCCGTTGATACGATTAGCGCTTGAAAGGAAGAAACCTTTTTGCTATCACTCGGCTTTTCTGATATGGTTATAAATTGTTGTTTAATAAGCCTAAACTGTGCAAAGCGCGTTCTTACCGTAAAGTAAATACCTGCAACGATGAGTAGTATTACTAGTAAATAGGTGTATAACGCATCGTTGATAAAAGAAATTATAGTATCTATCATAATAACGTCCTTATAAAAATTTACTAGTTTATTTTATCATATATTGTAAACTAAGGCAATAAAAAAGCACGCTGGCGCGTGCTTTTATTATGCGTTTTGAGAGCCCGTTGGGTTTATCGTACTATAACCAACGTTTATAAGGTGGTCGGCAACTCTTTCAAGCCCAGATACGGTAGAGAAAAAGTATGCTGAAAGTTCTGTTTTACAACAGCCCGTTGCAAGCCTTTGAACGTGCCCGTGGTTAAGCGACTTTTTAAGCCCGTCAACTACGTTTTCTTTTTCGCCTAGTTCGTTTAGTCTTCCTATTGCTAGGTTATTAAATACGTCAATCGCTACGTCGAACATTTTTAACACTTCGTCAAACATATTAGATATTTCGGCTTTTGCAATATCTGAAAAGTTAAGTTCCTCGTCCTTCATTTGCTGACCTATTTCGTAGAAGTTTTCGGCGTGGTCGCCTATACGCTCAACGTCGTTAAGAACGTGGAAGTACGAACCTAAAACTCTTTCGTCACCACTAGATACGAGCGGGGAGAGTTTAATCAAAAACTTAGTGAGTGCTTTGTTAGTAAAGTCAATTATCTTTTCGTTTTCGGCTATTTCGTGAGAAAGTTGTTTATCGCCTGTAAAAATTACGTCTTTTGATAATACTAAATTTTCTTTTGCAAGTGAAATCATATATTCGATTTCCTTTTTGGTTTGCATAAGCGCGATAGGGGGAGTTTTGAGAAGTAAGTCGTCAACGTATTTGAGTTTGCGCTGTTCGTCAATTGATTTTTTATCTTTAACAACCGTTTCTGCAAACTTAACGAAGTATTTAATAAACGGTAAAAGTATAAAAGTATTAAGAACGTTAAAGCAAACGTGGAACCAAGCAACCTGCATTTGCGGTGTAGGAACTAAACTTCTAAGAAGCGTTGCAATAGAACTTGCTAGTGGCCAAAGTATAGCCGTAAATATTATCATACCCACAACTTTGAACGAAAGGTGCATAATGGCAGTTCTTCTAGCGTTAACGTTAGTACCTATACCTGCTATAAGCGCGGTAATACAAGTACCTATATTTGAGCCAAGCACTATAAACATAGCACTTTCAAGCGTTAATGCGCCTTCGCCAACCATAATTATAACTACGCCCGTTGCGGCAGACGACGACTGAATTATAGCCGTAAATATAATACCTATAAGTATTAAAAGTAGCGGAAAGTCAACCACTTTGAAAATATTTCTAAAAAAGGTGTTGATTTCTTCGCCTGCAAACGCCGCGCTCATAAGGTCAAGCCCGATAAAGATAATACCTAAACCGCAAAGAATAGAACCTATATTTTTAACTTTATCGTTTTTAATAAAGGTCATCATAACGCCGATAAAAGCAAGAAGTGTTAAGTAAAGCGAAATATTAAGTGATTTAAGTGAAACTAAAATACCCGTAACGGTAGTGCCGATATTTGCGCCTAATAAAATACTTGCTGCCTGAGTAAGCGTCATAACCCCAGCGTTTACGAAACCTATAACCATAACGCTAGTTGCAGACGACGACTGTATTATAGCCGTAACCCCCGCGCCAACGCCAACGCCTGCTAAACGATTGTTCGTAAGTGTGCCAAGCATTTTCTTCATGCCTTTGCCGGCACTCCTTTCAAGGCCCTCACCCATCATGTTCATACCGGCTATGAAAACACCTACGCCGGCTAAGAGTGCAATAATGCTAAACCAAATCATATGTATAAATCTCCTTTATGAGTTAATATCAAAAAACGTGAAAAATAAAAGCGCGTATATGTTAAATAACAATTACGCGCTTAATAAATGAAGTATTGGATGCAGTTCCGAGCGTTCCTGCATCTAACGTGTTCTGTATATTCGTATTTTTGTGACACGTCGTTTTCATACCCCTATGCTACCAAATAAAAAAAATTATGTCAACTTAAATTAGCCCACTTTTTAATTTTAAGCAAAATAAAATTTTGATGATAAAAAATAAAAACTCTTTACAAAAAGGCAAGTTTATAATACAATATATATATTAAAAATAAAGTTATAAAAACGGCTTTTATTAGGAGATAATTATGGCAATAGAATTAGAAACCTTAGAAATGATGGAATTAGAGTGTGAAGAGCGCATGCAAACCTCGCTTGATGTTTTGAAATCAAACGTTCTTCAAATTCGTGCAGGTAGAGCAAACCCACACATTTTGGATAAAATTCAAGTAGAAGCGTACGGAGCAATGAGCCCTATCAACCAAATAGGCAACGTCTCGGTTGTTGACGCGCAGTGTTTAATGATTTCGCCTTGGGATAAATCGCTTCTTAAAAGCGTTGAAAAGGCTATTCAATTATCTAATATCGGCATCAACCCCACTAACGACGGTAACGTTATAAGGCTTGTGTTCCCCCTTCTTACAGAAGAGCGTCGTAAAGAACTCGTAAAACAAGTTAAAAAGATGGGTGAAGACGGTAAGGTTGCGATAAGAAATATCCGCCGTGACGTTTTAGACGGGTTTAAGAAACTCAAAACTTCAAAAGAAATAACCGAAGACCAGTACGCTGAGTACGAATCGGCTATTGAAAAGATGACTTCAAAGACTGTTGAAGCGGTTGATAAAGTTATCGCCGATAAAGAAAAAGATTTGTTAACCGTATAATAATATGACAGAAAATATGGTTGTACCTACCCACGTCGGTTTTATAATGGACGGGAACGGTAGGTGGGCAAAACAAAAAGGAAAGCCCCGAAATTTCGGGCATCAAAAGGGAGCGGAAAACGTTGAAAAGGTGGTTTCCGCTTGCTTTTCTAATGGTATAAAGTACGTTAGCCTTTACGCCTTTTCTACCGAGAACTGGGGTAGGCCCGAAAGCGAAGTTAAAAAGATAATGGACCTTCTTTATAAGTTTCTTATCAAATACACTAAAACCCTTATCAAAAACGAAATAAAGTTTATGGTTTCGGGCGATAAAGGCGGGCTTTCAAATGAACTTAGAGAACTTATCGTTAAAACGGAAGAAATAACTAAAAACTACTCAAAAACCTTGAATATTGCAATAAACTACGGCGGTAAGCAGGAAATAGTTAACGCGGTAAATAGAATTATAGCGCTTGGCGAAACGCAAGTTAACGAAGAAACGATAAGTAATCATTTATATACTAGTGAACTTCCTGATATTGACTTAGTTATAAGAACTAGTGGAGAACAGCGTTTAAGCAACTTTTTTATTTGGCAATGCGCGTATTCGGAGTTTTATTTTACTCCCGTTTTGTGGCCTGATTTTGACGAAGGTTGCTTGCAAGACGCGATTTCGTGGTACTCAAAGAGAAATAGGAGATTTGGTAAACTATAATGAAACGATTTTTGACGGGCGCTTTACTAACGCTAACGCTCATAGCAGGGCTTTTTCTTAGAGAGATAGATTATAGAATTTTTGACGTTTTGATTTTAACGTCTGCAATAATTTGTTCGGTTGAGTTTAATAACGCGCTTGGGGATAGAACGTCTAAGTCGCAAAAGATTTTGTCTATTACGTTCACGCCTATCGTTTTTTTAGTGGCGATATTTATAAAAAAATCGCTATTTACCGTGATATTCGTGTACGCTTTTATAACGCTAATATTCTCGGCAATGCAAGAAAGTTCTAAGGCGATAGATAAAATTGCCAACTATCTACTATCGCTTTTTTACCCAACTATTCCTATATTGTTTTTAACTTTAATAAACCAAATGGGTGCTTTTTCACTCTTTGCGCTCGTTATTGCCTTTGCAACGACTTCGGCTACCGATACTTACGCGTATTTCGTAGGTTCGAAGTTAAAAGGTAAAAAACTATGTGAAAAAATTAGCCCCAACAAAACCGTAAGCGGAGCAATCGGCGGGTTTGTTGGTGGCGTTATTACGGGCGTTTTAGTTTACTATGCGTTCAAACTTTTCGGCGCTAGCCCGTTTGAAGGCGCGGGAGAAGTTATCGCGCTAATATTCGTTTTAATTTCTTCAATGCTATCTAGCATAGTAACCCAACTTGGCGATTTGTTTGAAAGTTCTATAAAGCGTAGCCTAGAAATTAAAGATATGGGAAATTTACTCCCCGGTCACGGCGGTATGCTCGATAGAATTGACGGGCTTATGTTCAACGCGATGGCAGTATATCTTTGCTATGCGTTATTAGTATAAAAATTTACCTTTTTCGTAATATTATTAAACGCTTAAAGGATATAATATAACTATGATTAAAATTGCGCTACTCGGAAGTACGGGGTCTATCGGCAGGCAGGTTCTTAACGTCGTTGATAGATATCCTGATAAATTTAAGATAGTGTCTTTGGCGGCGGGCTCGAACGTCGCTTTATTTTCGTTGCAAGTAAATAAATACAAACCGCAAGTTGCGTGTTTATCTAACCCTGAAAAAATAGGTGAACTTACTGAAATTCCCAAGGAAACTAAGGTTTATTACGGAGAAAACGCCCTTTATCACGCGGTGGTAGATAACGCCGATATCGTTTTTGACGCGGTTATGGGCTACGCTGGGCTTAAAGCCGTTAAACTTGCAGTGGAACTAGGCAAAACGGTTGCGTTAGCGAACAAGGAAACGCTAGTAGCGGGCGGTGGGCTTATTATGCCTATGGCAAAAGAAAAAAACGTTAAAATTATCCCCGTTGACAGCGAGCATTCGGCAATTTGGCAGTGCTTAGATTTCAATGCGGAAAAAGAGTTTTCTAGGCTTATAATAACGGCGTCTGGCGGGGCGCTTAGGAACGTTCCTATAAATAAATTAAGTTCCGTTTCCGCTAGTGACGCGCTTATGCACCCCAACTGGAATATGGGCAAAAAAATCACGGTAGACTGCGCTACTATGGTAAATAAGGGCTTTGAAGTTTTAGAAGCCATGTGGCTATTTGGCGCAAAGCGTGAACAAATTGACGTGGTTATCCACCCAGAGAGTATAATTCACTCAATGGTAGAGTTTTCAGACGGGGCGGTAATTTCGCAAATGGGCGTTCCGTCTATGGAAATACCTATTCAACTTGCGCTAACGTATCCCAAAAGGCTTTACACGGCAACCGAGCCACTTTTGTTAAAAGGGAAATCTTTAACTTTTAAGGACGTAGACCTTGATAGATACCCCGCCTTTAAGGTGTGCGACCTAGCAATTTCAAAAGGCGGAGTATATCCTTGCGCGTTAAGTGGGGCGGACGAAAGTGTCGTAGAACTATTTCTAAACGGCAAGATTAAATACACGGATATTCCTTTATACTTAGAAAAAGTTTTAGAAAAAACCGAGAATTTACCTTTGACGTTTGAAAATTTAGAATACGCTGATAAAATTTCGCGCATATTAGTTAATGAAATTTATAACGATAGGAGTGGTTTATAATGAACCTTTTATCCTTTTCGGGCGTTTTAAGTAGCGTTTTATCAATACTTTTAGCCCTTGTAATTTTACTTATTATGATAACCGTGCACGAGTTCGGGCACTATATTGTAGGTAAAATATTCAAATTCAAAATAAACGAATTCGCTATCGGAATGGGCCCTGCGATATTTAAGAAAAAACGCAAAAACTCGGACGAAGTTTTTTCCGTTCGCATTTTACCGCTAGGCGGTTTTTGCGCGTTTGAAGGGGAAGACGGTGAGTCGAGTGACGACGGGGCTTTTAACAATAAAGAACCGTGGAAGAGAATTCTAGTCTTAATAGCGGGCGCTACTATGAACTTAATACTAGGCACTTTAATACTAGTTCTATCCGTGGGAATTTACGGGCAGTTACTAGTTAAAACCTACGATATAAAGCCTAGCACCGAGCCGGAGTATGCAGGCTACTCTTTGCAAAACGACGACGTTTTAGTTAAAGTTAACGGCAAAAACATCTTTTTATCTAGCGATTTATCCAGCGCGCTTGACGGAAAGAATAAAGGCGATATCGTTACCGTAACCGTTAAGTCGAAAGGCGAAGTGGTAGATAGAAAAGTAAGGCTTAGAAACGACGTTGATATTAAAAACTTAGCCGAGAGTTTTTCAGCCTATACCGCACTTGGCATTTCCACCATTGAAAGAATAGATAGTTCTAGCGATAATGAGTTAGAAAACAAATACCTTTTACGCGTTAAAGATAGCGAAGTTTACGAAGATTGTACTAGAATTTTTTATATTAGCGACCTTATTTCTTACGCTAAAACGTTTACTGCAAACCAGACGCTTACGTTTTACTATTCGGCAGGCGGTAGCGATAAGCAGGAAAAGTCAATTGTGATAACGGAAGATTTATCCCAAAAGAGCGATAGCGAAATTTTAGAAATTCTAGGAATAAAACAAACGACTACGCTACTTAAATACTCTACTGAAAACGTTAAATTTTCCTTCTTTGAAACGATTGAAAGGGGCTTTGCGTACTCGGTGTCTATCGCGGGTACTATATTTAGAACGCTTGGCGAACTTCTAACGGGAAAACTAGGAATTAACGCTATGGGCGGAACGATAACTACGATATCCGTTACCGCAGAAGCAATAAAACTCGGCGGATTTAACTACTTTTTAGAAATTGCGGGTTTTATAGGTATAAACCTTGCGGTGTTTAACCTACTTCCTATCCCCGCGCTCGACGGTAGCCGTGTGGTATTTTGCGTAATCGAGTGGATACGCAAAAAACCTGTAAACCGCAAAGTCGAAGGCGTAATTCACGCGGTGGGTTTGGTTTTACTTTTAGGGTTTTCAATACTTGTTGACGTGCTTCAACTCTTTTAATAAATGCGGAAATTTTCCGCATTTTTTATTGTTTTTAATTTTTGGTTGTGCTATACTATAAAAAACGGCGATAACGCCGATATTTTAAGGAGAAAGTTATGAGTTCTTATAAGAGAAAGAAAACCGTTGGCGATACTTCTTGGTTTGTGCACGACAGGTTTGGTATGTTTATTCACTTTGGTCTTTATTCGCTCCCTGCAAGGCACGAGTGGATTAAAACTATGGAGAGAATTAGTGAAGAAAAGTACGACTTGTATTTTAAGCACTTTAACCCCGATTTAATCGACTGTAAAGAGTGGGCGAGAAAGGCAAAAGCGGCAGGTATGAAATACGCCGTTTTAACTACTAAGCACCACGAAGGTTTCTGCTTGTTCGATTCTAAATACACCGATTATACCGTTATGAACACTCCTTACGGCAAAGATATCGTTAAAGAGTACGTTGACGCGTTTAGGGCGGAAGGTATTAAAGTAGGCTTTTATTACTCGCTTCTTGATTGGCATCACCCCGATTTCCCGATAGACGTTATTCACCCAAGGCGTGAAGACGGCGAAGAGTTGGATAAGGGTAGAGATATGAAAAAGTACGCAGAGTATATGCGTAACCAAGTTACCGAACTTTTAACTAATTACGGTAAAATCGACGTTATTTGGTTTGACTTTTCTTACGCTAAAAATCCAGACCCCGTTAAGATGCTTGCCTTCGATAAAGGCAACCCCCCGCCAGATCCTAACAAAAAACCGTGGATGCAAGGCAACGGCGGTAAGGGTAAGGACGAGTGGGAATCGGAAGAACTCGTTAAACTCGTTAGGTCTTTACAACCCGATATCATCATTAACGACCGTTTAGAAATCGGCGGTGACACCGTTACCCCCGAACAATCTAACACGTACAGTTGGAGAAAGGATAAAGAAACGGGCGAATACTTAACTTGGGAAGTTTGCCATACCTTCTCTGGCTCGTGGGGATATTTTAGAGACGAAACTTCTTGGAAGTCACACAAAATGCTTATTGATACGCTTATAAAATCGGTGGCGTACGGCGGTAACGTTATTATGAACGTTGGTCCTACGTCAAGGGGTTTATTCGACCACCGCGCGGACGATGCGCTTCAAGCGTATGCCGACTGGATGAAGTACAACTCTCGCTCCATCTACGGCTGTACTATGGCAGAGCCCGAATTTACCGCTCCGATAGGCACTTTCCTTACTCAATCGGAAGAAGGCGACAGGCTTTATATCCACCTTGTTGACTATCCTTTCAAAGCACTCGTGTTCGACGGGCTTGAAGGCAAGGTAGAATATTCGCAATTCCTTCACGACGGTAGCGAAATCTTATTCACTGAAAAAGACGGAAAGGTTATTTTCGAACTCCCCGTAGTTCAACCGCAAAAAATAACACCCGTTATCGAAGTATTTCTTAAATAATTAAAAAAACCTCGGCAAAAGCCGAGGTTTTTTAATATATAAAGTTGCCGTTTTCTAAAAACTTTTCACTTGGTTTTTTATCGGTAACGACGCAGTTAAACTCCGATAGGCTTGCCACCTTAAAACTACCGCTTGTAAAAAACTTGCTGTTGTCAACTACGAGTATCTTTTTATCGCTATTTTGAAGTGCTTTTTGCTTGATTTTGCTTTGTTCAATTGACGTTTCGTACGCCCCCGTTTCTTTTATAGACGAGCACGAGCAAACCGTTAAATCAAAGTGAAACTCGGATAGTTCGTTTAACGTTATTCCGCCAACTGACGACACGCTGTTAAACTTAACGCTACCGCCAAGCAAAATTAAATTTATATCCCTTTTTTTGCAAAGAGTAAGCGCCGTTTGTAAATTGTTGGTAACCACAGTCTTAAACGATAAGTCAAGCCTTTCAAAAAGCGCTAACGCCGTTGAAGAACTATCGATAAATGCGGTATTAAACTTAGGCAGAATATCCATAGTTTTATACGCTACGAGTTCCTTTTCTTTTGCGTTTTCGTTCATTCGCGCAAATATGGAAATTTCACTCCCGTTCATACTTAAAACCGCTCCGCCGTGGCTTCTTTGCACGATTCCTTGCTTTTTAAGTTCTGTTAAATCGCGCCTAACGGTCGCTTCGCTAACGGAAAGGTGTTTAGATATCTCTTTTACGCTTGCTTGCCCGTTTTCTTTAAGTAAATTTTCAATTTCTTTTCTTCGTTTGTCGATAAACATACCGCATCACCTTAAATTATATTTGATTAAATTTTATCGTTTTTTTGCTCGTTTGTCAACGTTTCAATCAAAAATGAACATTTGCTATTTTTATAGACAAAAGGTTTTTTTAATGATAAAATTAAAAAAAGGAGCAAAGATTATGAATAGATACGATTTTGCTAAAAACGAATATTTCAAATACGGGGTGGACGTGGAAAAGGCGTTAAGCACCCTAAAAGACGTTGCGATAAGCGTTCATTGTTGGCAAGGTGATGACGTTTTGGGTTTTGACGGTGGCGACAGTTTAGACGGGGGTATCCAAACTACTGGTAATTACCCAGGTAGAGCGCGAAACCCCGAAGAATTATTTTCAGACTTAGAGAGAGTTTTTTCTTTAATTCCTGGGAAAAAGCGCCTAAATATCCACGCTTGCTACGCAATACTAGGCGAAGATAAAGGAAAGGTTGATAGAGACGCGTACACCTATAAATACTTCAAGCCGTGGGTAGATTTTGCCAAAAAAATCGGGCTAGAAGGCATTGATTTTAACCCCACGTTCTTCTCGCACCCAAAAATGAAGAATGGTTTATCACTTTCATCGCCTGACGATAAAACGCGTGAGTTTTGGGTAAATCACGGCAAGGCGTGTATGAAAATTGCCGAAGATATTGCAAGGGAAATGGGTAGCCCTTGTACGGTTAATATTTGGATACCCGATGGGTATAAGGATATTCCTGCCGATAGGCTTGGGCCAAGGCTTAGGCTAAAAGATTCGCTTGATAAAATTTTAGAAAGTTACGATAAAAACCTAGTAATTCCTGCCGTTGAAAGCAAAGTGTTTGGTATAGGAATTGAAAGTTATACGGTGGGCAATAACGAATTCTATCAAAACTACGCGTCTAAAAAGGGGATATGCTGTCTTTTAGATACCGGGCATTACCACCCAACCGAAGTGGTTTCGGATAAGATTTCGTCACTTCTTGCGTTTAACGATAAAGTTGCCCTTCACGTTTCGCGCCCCGTTAGGTGGGATAGTGACCACGTAGTTATTTTGGACGACGAGTTAAAGGAAATTGCAAAGGAAATAGTTAGAAATAACGCAACTAAAAGGGTTATGATAGCGCTTGATTATTTTGACGCTAGCATAAATAGGCTTTGTGCTTTCGTAACGGGCGTTAGGGCTATGCAAAAGGCGTTGCTTTACGCTTTACTTATGCCAAACGATATGCTTAAAAAACTTCAAGATGAAAACGATTTTACTAAAATTATGTACTACAATGAAAAGTTCAAGTTTATGCCTATCGGTGACGTTTGGGAAGAATTTTTGAAAAGGGAAAACCTTTCTGACGACTGGCTCGAAGATATTGAAAAATTTGAAAACGAAGTGATTAAAAATAGATAGGGAGAAATTTATGAGAAAAAATATTTTGAAAGCGCCTTTCGTAAAAGAAATGTGCATGACGACTGCTAATATGTATAGAATAGGTTGGGACGAGAGAAACGGCGGTAACGTAAGTTACCTTTTAGACGAGAAAGAAGTTTCAAAGTATCTTAACCTTAACAAAGTTATCAGAAGAATTCCTACGGGTTTTGAAGCCAAAGAACTAATAGGTAAAATTTTTATCGTTACGGGGCGTGGCAAATACTTCAAAAACGTAGAATATTCGCCCGAAACTAACCTTGGAATAGTAAGAATTGCAAATGACGGTACTACCGCAGAACTTCTATGGGGGTTTGAGGGTGGCGGGGTGTTTACGTCTGAGTTTCCCGCACATATGATGAGCCATATTGCAAGGCTTAAAGTCGACCCTGAAAATAGAGTTGTAATTCATACGCACCCAACTCACACTTTGGCTATGAACTTTATTCACGACCTTGACGAAAAGAAGTTTACTCACACCCTTTGGGAGATGTGTACCGAGTGTATTGCGGTATTCCCAGAAGGCGTAGGCGTTCTTCCTTGGATGCTTTGCGGAACGAACTCTATCGGCGAGGCAACGGCTAATAAAATGAAAGATTTTAGAGTGGTCGTTTGGGGTATGCACGGCGTTTACGGTGCAGGTAAAGACCTTGACGAAACGTTCGGGCTTATCGAAACGGTTGAAAAAGCCGCGCAAATTTACGTGTTGACTTGCAACCGTCCTAGAATTAACACTATTAAAGACGAGCAAATGCAAGAACTTGCCGAATACTTTAAGGTTAATTATAGAAAAGACTTTCTCAATTTATAATAAATTAAAAAAGACTAACGAAAATTTTCGTTAGTCTTTTCCGTTGCAAAAAAACCTAAACGCTATCGTTTATTTTAAGCAACTTTTAATACGGTAATACCAGTATCGGTTAAAGTTAAATCGGTAGCGGACGTGTTTACAAGCGTTAAACTTGAACCCGCCGCAGCGTTTACAAGTAAGGTTTTGGATAGGGTAGTATCAGTTCCTTGCGAGTCGGTTATAACGCTAATTTGCGTTCCGTTTAGGTTGAGCGAGTAGTCTATATCGGCAGAAGTTCCGCTTAGATAGTAAGTTACTAAATAATACCCGTCTTCAGTGAAAGTTACCGCGTTAGCGCCAACTGTAATAGTCGACGTTGGGGTTGCGGTAGTTAAGGTTATAGGCGCAGTAGCGCCTGCTGCTACGGTAGATGCATCGCTACTTGCGAAGATGGCATCAGCACTACCAGGTTCACCTTGTGGACCTTGTGGACCGATAGGACCAACAGGACCTTGCGGACCGGTTGCACCCGTAGCACCCGTCAAACCGATAGGGCCTTGCGGGCCGGTTGCGCCCGTAGCACCGGTTAAACCGATAGGACCTTGCGGACCCGTTGCACCCGTAGCACCGGTTAAACCGATAGGACCTTGTGGACCGATAGGACCAGCAGGACCTTGTGGACCAGTTGCGCCCGTAGCACCCGTTGCGCCCGTAGCACCCGTAGGGCCGGTAGGACCGACGGGCCCCCTAGGACCAACAGGACCTTGCGGACCGATTATTACTCTTTGCCTACAATTGTTATTGCAGTTGCAGTTACAATTATTATTAAATAAACACATTGATAGATTTCACCTCGATAAATATCGTTCAGTATTATCGTATGAAATTATTATAATAATTGTTAAAAGTGGTCGTTTTAGTTTGATTAAAAATTCAAAATGATTTATAATTTTTTTATGAGTAAAAATTATAACCTTACTTTAACCGCTTGTTCGGTGGGGTATATACTACAAGCGTCGATAAACAACTTGTTACCGCTACTTTTTGTGTATTTTACGTTAGAATACGGCATACCCCTATCGTTTATAACGGTTTTAATTTCATACAACTTTATAATTCAAATATTTATTGACCTATTTTCATCAAAAGCGATAATAAAAATGGGCTATAAGTCGGCTGGAATACTTTCGGCAGTGCTTGGGCTTATTGCGTTTTTAGTGCTTGGCTTTACCCCCGTTTTGTTTAAGGACACTGCTGGAATTTTTATATCTGTAACGGTTGCCGTTACGGTAATGGCGGTAGGTAGCGGTTTAAGTGAAGTGGCGCTTAGCCCGATAGTTGAAGCGCTTCCTTTTGACAATAAGTCGTCAAAAATGAGTTTTTTACACTCATTTTACCCCTTAGGGCACTTATTTATAATTTTGTTGGCGACGGGCTTTTTTGCTGTTTGCGGTATTGAAAACTGGAACTATTTAGCGCTTGCGTTAACTACAATTCCTATAATAGAAATACTACTGTTTATCAAAAGCCCCGTAGTAAACCCAACCGAAGATGAAAAAAAGGTTAAAAAACTTGACCTATTTAAGGATAAAACTTTTATTTTACTGTTTGTTTTAATGATTTGTGCGGGCGCTTCCGAGCAAGCGATAGCCCAGTGGGCAAGTTACTTTGCTGAAAGCGGGCTAAAAGTTTCTAAAACCATGGGCGACCTTATAGGCGCAAGCGCGTTTGCGCTATTTATGTTCGTATCGCGGTTTTTATACGGGCTAAGTAAAGATAAACTCAACTTAAATATCGTAATTACGGTATGCGCGGTAGGGCTTACCGCATGCTATTTACTAAGTGTAGTTCAACCAAGCCCGATAATATCACTTGTTTTTATTGCGCTAAGCGGTTTATTCGTGGGAATTACGTGGCCGGGCGTTTATTCGATAGGTGGAAAGTTGTTCTCCTACGGCGGAACTGCTATGTTTTCAATGCTAGCCCTTGGCGGAGATTTGGGGTGCACCTTAGGTCCGCTAATAGTTGGTGCGCTTGCAAGTAAGTTTAGCGTTAAACTCGGAATTTTAGTGGCAACCGTTTTTCCTATATTTTTGTTTATAGGTATGGTGTTACTTCAAAAACGCGAGAAAAAAGGACTCATTTCAATAAAATAAAAAACGCTTGGCGGTTGCCAAGCGTTTTAGTTTGCTATAAAAAGTTTATTCATTAAAACCTATCAAATAATCAACCGTAACGTCAAAATAATTAGCCAAAATTTTTAATTGTTCAATGCTAGGCTCACTGTTTCCTTTTTCCCAATGAGATATAGCCATTTTAGACATATTTACGATTTTTGCAATTTGTATTTGCGTTACGCCCTTTTCCGTGCGTAATTCTTTAAGTCTTTGTTTGAATTCCATATAAAAATAGTATCAAAAAATGTTACAAAACACTTGACAGTAACAAAAATTGTTACTATAATATTATTACCATATAAAAAAATTTTTATAAAGGAGAAATTTATGGATATACAAAAATACTTAAAGTTAGCAAGGCAAGCGAAATTAGATAATAACTCTGAGGACGCGAAAACTTATTACAATAAAGTAAGAGAAGAAGACCCCGAAAACGGCGAAGCAAAGTTTTTTTACGCGTATTATTCTATGTATGAAGGAAAAGTAATTGAACTTTATTCAAGGTTTAGCAATTTATGTAAAATTCTTCCTTCGTCAATTCAGTTAATACAAGAGTCTTCTAGTTCGAAAGAAGAACAGTTAAAAGCGATTGAAGATATAGTTAATACTTTCGTTCCTGAAACTTGGGCTCTTAATAAGTTTATGAACAGTAAAAATCGCGAAACTAAAATAGGCGATAGATACGTTACCGTATTTGATTATAGCGTGATAAAATCGTGTTGTGTTACGGGTATGAACGCGCTAAAAAATCTTGGTGATCAATGCGAAAAACTTTTCGTTGCAGACCCCGAATGTAAAAAACTTGCGGTAATTGCTTGGAAGGAATACGTTTCTTTGGCTCAAAAATGGTATGCTTATGCAACTAAGGGCGAGGCCGAAATTTACGCTGAAAAGATAAAGAGAGTTGACCCTTCGTACGAAATGCCTAAAAAAGCAGGTTGCATCTCGTTTGCTGATAAAAAGTAATAATGCAACGTGAAATAGAACTTTTTAGAAAGGAATATAAAAAGCAGAAAAAATTAGAAAACATTATCAATTCTAAAATTTTAGTTAGACCTAACGTAAAAAAATGGCATGTTGCGGTAAGTTTTGCCGTACTGCCATTTTTAATACTGTTTATGATATTAACGCCGTGCTTGTTAAATATTAGCCTAATATATAAAATTAGTATAACTTTAATTTTTTTATTGCTTATCGTAGAAGTTTACGTTAGATTTTTGCTAATTGTTATCGTAAAAAGATATCAAGCGGTTGCTAGTGAAGAGATAAGAAGAAGGTGTAAGTGTATTCCTTCGTGTAGCGAGTATGCAATTATATGTCTAAGAAAAATTTTTCCGCTATTTATCGCTTTATTAAAAATTAGAAAAAGACTATATAAAACTTGTAATGGCGAAGAGTATAAAATAGATTTTCCGTTAAAGAAAATGGGTGAAGATTTTGAAAATAAATTGTAGTAGTTTACGTTGCCCGTATTGTGGTTCGGCAAAATATAATATTAAAAAGGGAGAGATTTTTGAGTGCGCTTATTGTGGGCAAAAATTTAGTTTTGATTTAGAAGAGATAGATTTTAGTAGCGAAAATAAAGTTTTTATAGAAGAACTAAAATCTGAGTTTAATGAAAAGGCGTTAGAACTTTACGATGTTAAAAAAACGTATCAAAACTCATTGATTAAATATAAAAAACTAGCAAATCGAAATAAACTTTATTATTTTTCAATAATCTTTTTTATAGTTTCTTTTATAACTTTTTTATCGGCTATTATCAACTATGATTCTTATGTGAGAGAAATTGTATATTATCTACTTGGAAGTGTAGTTGTTAGCGGGGCGATGTTACTTTTTTCAAAAATACGTAGAAAAAAAGCGTATGAAAAATATAGCCCGATAGTTTCGTTTTACGCTGAAAAAGTTGTAAGTTGTCAATATGAAATAGACGTTTACACAATGCTAATAAGTAAGTTGAGTAAATAAAAAACGCTTGGCAACCGCCAAGCGTTTTAGTTTTAATTAGCCTATAAGCCCTTTAATAAAAATTTCTATTCCTATAAAAATTAAAATTGCGCCACCTAAAAGGCTTGCTTTATTAGATAGTTTAGTACCGAACTTTTTGCCCAAAAACAAACCGCCTAAACAAATAGCAAAGGTAACGACCGCTATAACTAGGCATGATACGAAAGCGTGAAGTAAATCGTAATTTGCTATCGTAAAGCCTACGGAAAGCGCGTCGATTGACGTTGCTATTCCTTGAACTATCAACGCGCCAAGCGTTACGACTTGTTTTTCTTCACAAGCGCAGTCTTTATTCTTTATTCCTTCAATTAGCATTTTAGCGCCTATAAAACACAATAAAAACAAGGCTATCCAAGGAATAAACTTTTGAAATATCGCAAAATGCTGGGCTAGTGTAGATACGCACAAAAAACCTATCATCGGCATAGCGAATTGAAATAAAGAAAACGTACCTGCAACACCAAGCGTTTTGGATTTTTTCATACACGGCTCGTTAAGACCGTTGGCGAGAGAAACGGAGAACGCGTCCATCGCGAGCCCAACGCCAAGCAGTGCACTGTTAAAGAAAAAAGTAAAATTCCACATAAAAATTCCTTAAAAAAACGATATAGTTAGCCGTTTAAGTAGTTTTCTAAAATTTCGCACGCGTCGCCAACCAAACTTGCGCACGGGCGTTTTTGATAATAAGTTTCGGTGCGCTTTTCGGGGGTTGGGGCGGAATTTATTTCGGGAAGAGATAGAAGTTCACGGCAAATATAAGTGCCGTTTTTTTCTTTGAACTTTTTCATAAGATATTGCACTTTTTGATAAGTTTGCATCTTAGCGTCGTTATCAAGGGGGCTGACGTTTCCTTCAAGAACGCTGAGCACGAAAACCATACCCGAAACCGCGCCACACACTTCGCGCATGCGCCCAAAACCACCGCCGAAACCCGATATAGATTTCGCTATAAAATCTCTGTCTAATTTTAGTTCGTTTTCAAAAGCAAGCACAACCGCTTGCGCACAGTTATAGCCTTCTTTGAAGTAACTTTCTCCAAGTTCGCGTTTAGTCATTTTTATCTCCCGTTAAATAGTTTATTATTTCGCCTGCCGATATAAGACCTGCAACCGCAGGCACGAAAGAGTTGCTAGAAGGTTCTCTACCGCCCACGCGTTTAGGAACTTCTTCCGAATACACAACTTTTACACCTTCAATACCCCTATCTTTAAGTTCTTTTCGCATAACTTTACAAAGTGGGCAAACTTTGGTCTTATAAACGTCTTCCACCTTAAATAGGGTGGGGTTTACCTTGTTGCCCGTACCCATACAAGATATTACGGGAACGCCCGCTTTTTTGCAAGCGGATATTATCGCAATTTTACCAGAAATGGTATCAATAGCGTCTAATACATATGAAAAAGAAGAAAAGTTTATTCCTAAATTATCGTTTTCGGTAATAAACCCGTCAATCTCGTTAACTTTCGTGTTGGGCGAAACGCTTTTAATTCTATCGCGAGTTGCGGTAGTTTTTTTAACGCCCAAGGTGTTAAGCGTAGCGTATAGTTGACGGTTGAGATTAGTTATTTCATACTCGTCATTATCCACAACGGTAATCTCGCCAACGCCTGCGCGCGCCAAAGCCTCAACGGCGTAACTTCCAACACCGCCAAGCCCAAAGACGGCAACGTGCGAATTTTTAAGTTTACAAATTCCGCTTTCACCGTACAAACGGGCTGAGCGTTCAAGCATTTTTTCCATGCGCTTAGTATATCACGAAAGTCAAGTAAAATCAAGTTATATTAAAGGGCTAGAAAAAGTTATTAACATTGTTGATAACGTATGTTGAAAACTTTTCAAAATCGACAAAAATCCCCATAATATAAGGGGTGCGTACGTTGATAACTTTTTATCTAATGAAAATTGTATAAAAATTTCAATAAAGGGTAAACTTATCATACACCCCGAAAACGTTTACATAGGAGGTGTTATGTTAGATAATAAAGTCGTGATATGCGGGGTAGATACGTCTACGTTACCGCGTATTAAAAAGGAAGAAAGTATTGAACTTCTAACTAAAATTTCAAAAGGTGACGAAACTGCCAAGCAAAAATTTATAACCGCAAACGTAAGGTTAGTGCTATCTATAATAAAAAGATTTCCGAGCGCCAAAGTCTCGCGAGACGATTTATTTCAAGCAGGGTGCATAGGTCTTATAAAAGCGGTGGATAATTTTGATTTATCAGTGGGGGTTACCTTTTCAACCTACGCTGTGCCAATGATAATAGGCGAGATAAAAAGGGTTTTAAGAACGGCTAACAGCCTACGAGTTTCGCGTTCAATAAGAGATACGGCGTATCAAGTACTAAAAACGCGCGGTGAACTCGAACGGCAAGACGAGATTGCCACCCCTTCTAAAATAGCCGAAAAACTGTCGATTGCCGAAAGCGAAGTGGTGTACGCGCTCGACGCGATTTCCGACCCCGTTTCTCTTTACGATCCCGTCTACTCAAAAGAGGGTGAAGAACTGTATTTGATGGACCAAATTAGCGATGAAAAGGAAAACGACGAGCGCTGGACGGAAAACGCCTGCTTAAAAACGGCTATGGATAAACTTGACGAAAGGGAGAAAAAAATACTTTATATGCGCTACTTTGAAGGTAGAACGCAGACTGAGATATCGGGTGCGGTAGGGCTTTCACAAGCGCAAGTAAGTCGCCTTGAAAAGAGTGCGCTTAAAGTGTTAAAGACTAAAATTTCATATTAAAATATATACCGTGTTGACGAAAAATATCAATACGGTATATTTTTTTTACGGTAAATCGTTTGCAATAGTAAAATATAAGTGCTATAATCGAGTTATATATTACATAATATATAACGCAACATAAAGCGCAATTTTTTAAGGAGCAATTATGGGAAAGAAATTACTTGTTATTTTACTTTCACTAACCGCATCGCTAACTGCGATATTCGGGCTCACCGCTTGTGGTGACGAAGGCGGTGCTTGCGAGCACGAATACACGACTTTGCTTGAAAGAAAAAACGCCACCTGTTTAGAAGATGGCAATTTGACTATTCAATCGTGTAGTAAGTGCGGAAAATACTACGTTAAAGAAACCTTCAAAGAGTACGACGATTACGACGAGGCTTACTCAAAAGCAATCGACCCTAAAAAAGGGCATACTCACACGTGGGTAGATAAGCAAGAGCCTTCGAGTTGTACGTCAGTCGGCTACTTTGAGCACTATAAGTGCGATAGGTGTGACGCGGTTTTCACCACCGAAAAGCAAGAGACTACGCTTGAAGAACTTAAAATCGTGGGCGAACACAACATCACCTATCAAGGTAGAGTATACGCTAGTTGTACCCAAGCGGGCACTTACGAGCACTATAAGTGCACTTCGTGTGGCGACCTTTTTCAAGACGCTTACGGCAACGTTAAACTTACCCAAGAAGACGTTATTGAAAACCCAAGCCACTATTTTTCCAACGGCTATCACGAATATCAAGCGCCTACTTGTACTACGCCTGGTAACGTTGAGTTCTATTATTGTTGGAATTGTTACAAATATTACGCTGACGAAAACGGTCAAACGGAACTTGACTATAATAACGTAATTATTCCAGCGCTTGAACACGATTTATCTAACGTTTCAACCTTAGTTGAAGCCGACTGTGATATTGACGAAGTTAAAAGGCATTCGTGTACGAGAGTGGGTTGTGGTTATTACGAAGATATAACTACTGAAAACTCCGCGCTCGTTCACAACTTTGCAAGCGGTAAATGTACCAACTGCTCGTGTGACGAGTTCTCGCTCGGTTTAGAAATGCAAGAAAGCGGTTACTGGTCTGGCGACGAGTACGTTACGACTTACACCGTATATGGTCTTGGCGACTGGGTAAAGAGTGACGTTTTAATTTTCCCCAACACCTATAAAGGCGCAAAGGTAACAAAAGTTACGTTATGGAGTGACTATTTTAATCTCGACGGGGTTAAAAAGATAATAATTCCTGAAAACGTTGAAGAAGTTAGTATTTGTTCTTATATGCAAGGGAAAAACACTTCGGTTAAAGAAATAGTAGTTAAATCGCATAGTTTGTATCTTGATTCAAATGCGTTTGCAAACCTTACCGCGCTTGATACCTTCACAACGCCTAGCGATTTTACCTTTGCAGGTATATCGGGCGCTGCTTTCTACGGTTGCTCGTCACTTAAATCGTTCACCATAAAAGGTCGTTTTAACGTTATAGATAATCAATTATTCCAAGGTTGTAGTTCGCTTGAAAACGTGGTTATTGACGCGCCTATTACTCATATTTCAGACAGGGCGTTTATAAGTTGTACTTCGCTTAAAGAAATTTATATTCCAAGCACGGTTACTTACATAGGCGACTACGCTTTTGATAAGTGTACTTCGCTTGAAAAAGTTATAGTTGACGACGTTAAGGACTGGGCTAAAATTATTTTCTCAACTTCTAGTAACCCCTTAACTTACGCTCACCACTTCTATAAAAAGACGGATACGGGCGCTATCCCTTACGGCGATATCGTTATCGATAGCACTTTCTTCACTCCCGAAATTTTAGAAAAAGACACTAAAATCGACTCGTATATGTTCAGCGGTTGCTACGATATAGTTAAAGTGGCGCTTCCGTCGGGCATAACCGAAATATATAATAACGCGTTTGAAAATTGTATAAACCTTAAAGAAGTTGAACTTCACCCGTATTCTAGCAATTCGGGCTACACCTTAACTAGAATTAACGCTTGCGCGTTTAAGGGTTGTTCTTCACTTGAAAAGTTAACTTACCCCGCATCAATTTCTTACGTTGGCTCAAAAGCGTTTGAAGGCTGTGATGCGATTACTTCTATATATTATAGTAAAACCAAACTCACCGAGTGGATAAACACTTCGTTTAGTGACGTTTATGCTAACCCGATGCACGCTGGTAATGCGGACGTTTATTTGTTTAACGGTTTAATCTACGGAACTACCGCTGAACTCGGTGCTGACCTTACCCCGGCGGACGGTGAACCTTACGCGCTTAAACCTTACGTTATGGCGGGCTTCAAAGCGCCGATTAAGGGTATTGAATTCTTATCTGAAATAGGCGAATACGCCTTCTATAACGCAAAAGGCGTTATCGGTACGGTTATTCTTACTCCCGAAGTAGGTTACAACGCAAGTTCGTTACCCGACAATTATAAGGGCGTTTCAAAAATAGGTAGATACGCGTTTGCAAACTGTCAAAATTTAACGGGTGCTGTTCTTCCTACGAATAACGCGGTTAGAGTTTACGAATACGCTTTCGCTGGTAGCGGAATTAGGACGTTTACCGTGTCAGACAAGAGCGCAAGCGTTTCATATAACGTATTAAACGGCTGTAACAAACTTGAAAATTTAGGTCTTGCAGACCCTTATTGTAATCACGTTTACGATTACTTTGGCGGTACTTCTAACGTGCCGTCGTCACTTAAAACGTTAAACCTTGGATACGACACTATTTCTAGTTACGAACTTGAAGGTTTAACTTCACTTGAAAACCTTTATCTTCCCTCGGGCGCAAGGTTCTTAGATTCTTACGGCTTTGGTTACGAAGTGAATAAAAGACCTACTAAGATAAATATCTTCTACGGCGGTACGCTTGAAGAGTTTATGACTAACAGCTTGTTCTATTCTTATGAAAGACTTCCTGAAATCAACCTATACACCCACGAATACGTAGAGACGTTGCCGTCTGGTAAAGACCGTTACGAATATAAACTTTTGAAAGATTTAGTTATTCCTGAAAACGTTAATAGTATACGCAGTTTCGCGTTTTCTAACGTTGTTTCTTTGCAAAGCGTAACCTTACCTTCAACGTTTAATCCTAACAATATCGGCTCGTACGCTTTCTACAACTGCGATAACTTGTTTGAAGTTTACAATTATACGGGTTATACCTTAACCACGAGTAGCAGTAGTTACGGTTACGTGACTAAATACGCTAGTGCAATTTACACGCAAGAGGGCGAAGAAAGGCGCGTTGCCATCACGAGTGACGGGTTTGCCTTTACCCTTTCAGACGACGAAACTCCTATCGTTTATATGTTCAAATACTTAGGTGATGGCGGGGACGTAACTTTACCGTCTACCGTAACGATAGGTAGTAAAACTTACGATAGTTATGAAATCGGAAATCGAGCGTTCTACTTTAACGATAAGATTGAAAGCGTGGTAATTCCGTCAAGCGTAACGAGTATTAACGAAAATGCATTTTATGGTTCTAGTAACCTTACAAGCGTAACCTTTAACGAGGGCTTAACGTATATAGGTCCTTCGGCGTTTGCGGTAACTAATATTGGTAGAGTTGTTCTTCCTAACTCCGTAACTAGCGTAAACAAATCCGCTTTCTACGATTGCGATATGCTTTATCAAATCGTTTTAGGAAAAGGGCTTAAATCGTTCTCAATGGAGTATGAAATCGATAAACTCATTGAAATCGTTGACCCGAATAACGTTAGCGACGTAGAAGTTCCGCTTTCATCGTCAACTAGTCAACTCATTATCGAGGGCGACTACGTGTTTGCTAACTTAAACGGCGAACTCAACTTAATCGCCTACACGGGCGAGGGTGGAGAACTCACACTTCCTGTAAAAGACGGCGGTTATAAAATCTACAAAAACTTTATGCGCGGTGGCGAAGTTACCAAGTTAACTATTCCAGACTGCGTTACCGAAATCGGCGCGTACGCGTTTGAAAAAACCCCTGTACAAGAAGTCGTTATAGGAAACGGCGTTAAAGTTATCGGCGACTATGCTTTTGGTGGAGCGTCTAACCTTAGCCTAATCACTTTGGGTAGTTCGGTTGAAACTATTAAAACTTACGCTTTCTATAACTGCGCTAACGTTGAAGAATTAGTTCTTCCCGCGTCGCTTAAAACGTTAGAAGAATCGGCTTTCTATAAAACTAATTTTGGAAAAATAGTGTTTAGCGAAAACTGTGTTCCTACGATTGCAGATTACTTCAACGTAACCGTTCAAGAAATACACGTTAAAACTTTAAGTCAACTATTAAGAACGTATAGTAAATCAGGCTTATTCTTATCGGGCGCTAGCCTTTATATCGACGGTGCTTTGGCAGAAGAAATCACCATCACGGGTGACGACTGTGACTATATAAGTTACAATATGTTCAATAAAATCGTGGGGCTTGAAAAAGTTACTATCGACGGGGTTGACCGCATTGAACAATGGGCTTTTGCAAGTTGTTCGCTCGAAGAAGTTATTATTAAAAACGTTGACTATATAGGTTATCAAGCGTTCTATTCGTGTGACGATTTAACTAAAATCACCTTAGAAAACGTTAAAGAAATCGGCGAAGAAGCCTTCTCTATCTACAACGGTGACGGCGAAGTAAATATGTCGGGCGTAGAAGTAGTAGGGGATAGAGCATTCTACAACTACTCAATTGTTAAAGGTGGCTTAGGAGATAGCCTTAAATACGTTGGCGACGAAGCCTTCTACTATTCGTTTAGCGATAAAGTTACGATTCCGTCAACTATCGAATACGTAGGCGTGAACGCCTTCTCGGGATGTGACGAACAAGAGAGTCAAGGCAGTTACTATTTAGGTAACGAAGAAAACCCCTACTTAGTTTTAGTAAGAGCGGGCAAAGATAGCGAAACCGATACGGTTATCATAAACGAAGGCTGTAAGGTTATCGCCGGTAACTCTTTCAATAACGTTTCTATTACGTCAATCAACCTACCTAGCGGTTTAGTTGGTATAGGTGCAAGCGCTTTCAAAGGAAAGGGTTTAACTGAAATTGACATACCTAGCACGGTTAAGTACATAGGCGATTACGCTTTCTCTGAAACCGCAATTCAAACGATTTTAATTCCAAGAGATATTATTTACCTTGGCGAGCACGCGTTCTTAGCTTGTGCAAACCTTAGCGAAGTTATCTTTGACGTGGATACCACTCTTAAAGAAATTGAAAGGTACGCGTTTGACGGCTGTTATAATTTAACTAGCGTTTCACTTCCTATGAGCATTGAAGTTATCAAAGAAGGCGCGCTATATAATACGGGGCTTACGTCAATCGTTTTAGGTAACAACGTAAAAGTTATTGAGCGCCATGCAATTAAGAAAGTTGACACGTTAGTATTAAGTTCGATTGAAACCTATCTCAACTTGCAACTAGATGATGAAGAAGCGTCACCGGTATTCTCGTGGGATACGGCTAACTACGGTAAAATTCTCGTTCAAGGCGTAGAATTAACTGAAATAGTAGTTCCCGAATCGGTAACCCAAATCGGCGAATATCTATTCTACGGCAACCCGTATATTAAAAAGTTTACCGGCCACGATAAGTTAGAAAGCATCGGTAGATACGCTTTCTACGACAGTGCGCTCGAAGAGATTGACCTTAAAGGCGCGAAATACGTAGATTATAGCGCGTTCGGTTGGTGTAACAACTTAAAAACTATCACTATGACTAGCGTTGAAGAGTTAGAAACTGATGCTTTCTACAACGCTAACGCGGTTGAAACTTTAACTATTAGTAATAGCCTTAAAAAGGTTAAGAAGTACGCGTTTGAAAACTTTACTGCAAGCGTTATTAACTTCTTAGGCACGCCTGACGACTGGGCAAGTATTGAGTTTGAAAGTTATACGGACAATATTGCAAACGGTGGCACGCTTAAATTCAACGGCGAAGAAATTACCGAACTTACTTTATCGGTAAACGTTAAACCTTTTGCATTCTATCATAACGACTCAATTACCAAAGTAACCTTGTTAGATAGCGTTACCGAAGTTGGCGCTTATGCGTTTGAAAACGCAGAGAGTTTAGTAGAAGTTTATTTGGGTAACGGCATTACTAAGATAGACAACAAAGCCTTCTACGAATGTACCGCGTTAACTACCGTAACGGTAGGTGAAAGCCTTGAAGAAATAGGTAATTACGCCTTTGCATACTGTTATAAACTTGCAACGTTTGACTCGCTTAAATCGGTAAAATATATCGGCGATTCTGCGTTCTATCAAGTTAAACTTACTGAACTTGACCTTACGTCTATAATAACCGTAGGCGACCAAGGTTTCAGTTGTAGCACTATGACTAAGGTTACGCTTGGTAACAATTTTGAAAGCGCGGGAAACAACGCCTTCTACTTCACTAAAAATTACGCTGAACTTTACTATCTTGGCGAATTAAATGACTGGGTTTCAATGGAATTTGTAAACAGTTATTCTAACCCTGCCTATAAGGCTGACAAAATTTACTATAACGGTCAAACGGGTATGGAAGTAACTATTACCGCAAAAGAGTTAAGACCTTTCTCGCTATACTGCGCTGACGTTTCTAAAATTACCCTTAGTGACGACGTTGAAGTAATAGGAAAATACGCCTTAGCAAGAACCAAGGCAACTGAAATCGTGCTCGGTAGCGGTGTTAAAGAAGTTGGCGAAGGTACTTTCGCGTACGGGTCTAGCGTTAAAAAGGTTACATTAAACGGCTCGTTTACCGAAATTCCTAAATATGCCTTCTACGAAAACAGGGGCGTTGAAGAAATAGTAATTCCAAGTGGCGTTAAAACGATAGGCGAGCAAGCCTTCTACAATGCGGAAAAATTAAGAAGACTAATTCTTAGTGATACCGTTGAAGAAATAGGTAGCGAAGCGTTATATAAAGTAAATCTCGATTTACTTTATATCGGCAAAAACTTAAATACTCTCGCGGTTGATGCGTTCTCGGACGATTACTCGATTAAACAAGTTACTATCGATCCTGAAAACCAAAACTTCGTTATCTATAACGGTGGGCTTTACGATAAAGACTTAACGATTTTATACTATCAAGTAGATAAATCTTACGCTCAAATCGTACTTCCCGAAACGTTAAAAATTATTTGCGAAGGCGCTTTCCGTGACCATACTGCGCTCACTACGATAGTTATTCCAGAAAGCGTTGAAGAAATAGGAAACCACTCTTTCTTAAACTGCGAAAGATTAGTTGAAGTTTGCAACTTGTCAAGCGCGGATCTAGGCTATTCTTACTTAACTGAATACGCGCTTAACGTATACGGTGCAAGTGGTTCTAGTAAAATCACTACCGACGGCGATATGATTTTCTATAACGACGGTAGCGCCCTTATTTTCGTTGCCTACGTAGGCGACGGGGTTGAACTAGTTATCCCCGAAGGCGTAACTCGAATTTATAATTACGCGTTCTATAATTCAAGCGTTGCAAAGGTAACTTACCCGTCAACTTTAACTACCGTAGACGGCTATGCCTTTGAAGATAGCAACGTAAGCGAATTCGTTATCTACGGCGGTCAAATATCGCTCGTTAACGAATATACTTGTGAAAACCTTACTATCGTTAGCGGTGCGATAAATAAAGCGTACGAGTCAAATCGCGTACTTAAAACCTTAGTTATTAAAGACGGGGTTACTAGCATTTGTCAAAACGCTTTCCAAAATTCGTCCGCCCTTGAAGAAGTAACGGTGGGTAGCGGTATAACTTCGCTTCCGTACTACGCTTTCGGTACCGTTAGAAAAATTACTATGGGCGCAGTTACTTCGTTCAATCAATATTCTATAATCGACGCGGAAGAAATTTATTACGGTGGCACGATTGAACAATGGGCAACGGCTACGTTTACGAGTTCAGTAATTTCAAAAGCAACTAAATTATACGTTGGCGAAACTCTCGTAACGGACGTAAATCTTAACGTTGAAAAGATAAGCGATAATGCGTTTAATAATTACTCTTACTTACGCACCTTAATTTTAGGCGACAGCGTTAAAACGATAGGTGAAAACGCCTTCCGTAACGCTATTCACTTAACTCACGTTACGATAGGTAGTAGCGTAACTACGTCAGGAGCGTACTCCTTCTACGGCAACGAAAAGTTGGCAGACGTATATAATAGGTCGGCAGTAACCGTAAGAAAGGGCTATAACGAATTAGGTAGAGTTGCAGAGTATGCAGTTAACTTATACACGACGTCTAGCGGTAAAAAGATTAAATACGACGGTGACTTTGCTTATCTTGACTACGATTACAGAAAGATTTTAGTTGACTACGCCGGCGGTGAAACTACCGTAACCGTTCCTACGGGCATTACCGAACTTGGAAGAAAAGCACTTTACTCTTTGGGTATTGAAAAACTCACTATTCCTGCAACCGTTACTAAAATGGATTACTGGGGCGCAAGAGGGGTAGCCGAGTTGTATCTTGAAAACGCTCAAAACTGGTACTGGTGCTATACTGGTGGCGTTGACTACGAATATTTGTCTACCGTAGTAGAAGGCGATTTAACCGACCCCGTTGTTGCGGCTAGCGCTTTCTCAACTAATTCGGGCGTATATTATAATCACGTAACAAACGGCGATTTCGTAACGCGTACTGAAAACTCTAACGTAATCTTAATAGATTATTTAGGTTCAATCACCGAAGAGGGCGAAACCACGTTGGTTATTCCAGAAGGCATTACCGAACTCGGTTACGAATCGCTTGCTTACCTTGGTAACGCAAACGCAAATATTAGCATAACCGTAAAATTACCGTCAACCCTTAAACGCATTCAACAACGCGCATTCTACTGGCACAACGGATATTGTTGCGTTAGAAAGATTGACGTTGGCATGCTCAACTCCGGTTGGTATAGGGCTGAAAACAACGAGTTTATAAGCGGTTCGTATATGAGCGGTGACTTTACCGATATGGAAATTGCTGCACAAGCGTTCGCGATTGATGAAAACGCTAAGTATAAGTACTGTTATTACAGAAAATAACTAAAATTTATAACTCCCCGAATTTTCGGGGAGTTATTTTCATATAATAGGGTATGATTACCTTTCAAGAACTAAAAAGAAAAGACGTTTTAGAAATTTCGTCAGGCAAAAATTTAGGCAAAATTACCGACCTTGTAATTGAAAAAAGGTCTGGTAAAATACAAAAAATTATCGTGCCCGGTAAAAGGGGTGGGTTTTTAAGTTGTGAAAACTTAGAAATAAAGTATTCTAAAATTCAAAGGATAGGCGACGACGTTATTTTGGTAGATTTATCTAGCGACTGCGTTCCGCCTAAACCCTGTAAGCCCGAACCACCTTGCGCTCAAACGGATAAGTGCTGTGATATCGAGTTTGACGGGTTTCAAGACGAGTAGTTTTTTCAAAAAATCACTTGAAAAAGTTAGCCGTTTGGTATATCATATAAGTATGGATAAAAACGGCAAGCAAAATTTACAAACCATAACTGCGGAAGACGGGGGCTTTGTCTTTTCCTTTTCAGTAATTTCAATTTTGCTAATTTCAATAATATATTCAACCGTATTGTCGGTAATAGCGGGCAAAAACACGTCCGTTTTTTCGTCTGACGCGGTTATTATACTTAACTACGTGCTTTCGACGATTGCAATTTTGCTTGCAATCGGCATTTTGCGTTACAAAAATAAAAAGAACTATATTGCCCTTGCAACTAGTAAAAAGTTTGAGTTAAAACCGCTTATTGCAACCCTTTTTATAGGTTTTGGGCTGACTTTTGGGCTGTCTGAGATAAACACTCTTTTCGTAACCTTTTTGCAGGGGCTTGGGCTTAAAATAAGCGCTCCGTCGCTACCTAGTTATTCGCCTATAAACGTAGTTCTCGTAATTTTAAGCGTTTGCGTTTTGCCGTCAATTTTCGAAGAGTTTTTGTTTAGGGGAATAATTTTATCTAGCCTTAAAAAAACGGGCGTTGTTTTTGCAACGCTTATATCGGGCGCGCTATTTTCACTATTTCATATGTCGCCCGCGCAAACGGTTTATCAATTTATTGTAGGCTTAATTTACTCACTTATTATCGTATGTGGCGGTAACTTATTGTACACGATAATTATCCACTTTATAAACAACTTATATATCGTTCTTAACTATTATTATTTCAACGTAACAGTCGACTTAGGATTGACGATTTTAGGCTTGATTTCGCTTGCCCTAGGAATTGTTATATTAGTTTATAAAAGACGGCAAATCCCCTTAGATAAAGCCGAGAAAAAGCAAAATAGAATAAACTTTTTGCTAGGCGTTATAATGGGGGCGATAGCGTCGTTATTTATGTGGATACAGGGGCTTATTTGATGGTTAAGATAAATATCGTTGCGGTTGGAAAGGTTAAAGAAAAGTACTTTCAGCAAGGGATTGACGAGTACGTTAAACGCCTATCGCGTTATGCAAAATTAAATATTATTGAAGTTAAGGAAAAAAATATTACTACCGAGCCAAACCCCGCGCAAATTAAAGAGATATTAAAACGCGAGGGAGAAGATATTAAAAAGGAACTTAAAGGCTACGTCGTGGCGATGGCCATTGAAGGCAAAAAACTAAGTTCCGAAGGTTTTGCATCTTTTATTGAAAAAGCAACTAACGCGTGCGGGGAGATAACTTTTGTAATAGGCGGTTCTTACGGGCTTGACGATAGCGTTAAAGTTTTAGCAAGCGAAAAGATATCGATATCCGATATGACCTTTCCGCACACACTTTTAAGGCTTATATTATCCGAGCAGTTATATCGCGCGTTCACTATTTTGAAAGACGGGAAGTACCATAAATGAAAAAACCTGAGTTTTATATGAAAAAGGCCATAAAACAAGCCTATAAGGCGGAAAGCATAGGCGAAGTTCCTATCGGCGCAGTTATTGTTTTAGACGGAAAAGTTATAGCGAGTGCCTATAATAAACGAAACAGTAGCCACGACGCGACTTCCCACGCTGAAATTCTCGCTATAAAAAAAGCCTGCAAAAAACTTGGTGACTGGCGACTAGACGGGGCTGAAATGTACGTTACGTTAGAGCCGTGCCCTATGTGTGCAGGCGCAATAATTAACGCTAGAATTAAAAAGGTGTACTTTGGCGCGTACGAGAAAAAGAGCGGTGCGGTTATGAGTAATTACCGTATACTTTTCAGCGGTTCGCTAAACCATAAGGCGGATGCGGAAGGTGGCATTTTAGAAAAAGAGTGTTCAAGTATTTTGAAAAAGTTTTTTAGTGAAAAACGATAAAAAGTTAGCCGTTTAATTGACTTAATCGGTTTAATTTATTACAATATATATAGGCTACATTTGCCTAAATTAAATATTTTTTTTACGGAGGAGTTATGATAACACACGGAACAGAGATAAAGATTTTCGCTGGTAATTCCAACAGACCTTTTGCAGAAGCAATTGCAAGAGAACTCGGTTTGCAACTTAGCAATATCGAAGTAGGTCGTTTTAGTGACGGGGAGATAAATGTTCACCTCGGAGAGACTGTAAGAGGTAAAGACGTATTCTTAATTCAATCAACTTCGCAACCGGTTAACGATAATTTAATGGAATTACTCGTTATGATTGATGCGGCTAAAAGAGCATCTGCCGGTCGTATAACTGCGGTTATACCTTATTTTGGGTATGCTCGCCAAGATAGAAAGGCAAGACCGAGAGATCCTATTACCGCTAAACTCGTAGCAGATCTTATTCACACCGCCGGCGCAGATAGAGTGTTAACGATGGATCTTCACGCCCTTCAAATTCAAGGGTTCTTCAATATCCCCGTTGATCACTTAGTAGGCGGTCCTCTCCTTTTCAGATATTTCCAAGATAAAGTGGATGATGACTTCGTTGTAGTTTCGCCTGACGTTGGCTCGGTTACTAGGGCTAGAAACGTTGCAAGCAAACTCGGTTGTTCGATGGCTATTATCGATAAGCGCCGTCCCAAAGCAAACCAACTTGAAGTTATGAACATTATCGGCGATATCAAGGGCAAAAAATGCTTGATGGTTGACGATATGATTGACACCGCAGGCACTATCGTTCAAGGCGCAGAAGCCCTTTACAAAAACGGCGCAAGCGAAATTTACGCTTGCTGTTCGCACGCCGTATTTAGTGGTCCTGCAATCGAAAGAATTAAAAATTCTCATATCACTAAACTCGTGGTACTCGACACTATTCAACTTCCCGAAGAAAAGAAGATTGATAAAATCGAAGTCGTATCGTGTGCTAAACTTTTCGCCCTTGCTATTGAAAACGTTTACCACGATAGGAAGATGTCGGATATTTATAATAATTACTAATTTTTTTAAGCCCCCATTTCGGGCATTATGCGTCGTTTCTACTTAGCCGATAGACTTCGTTGACCAACAAGGTCTAACTCAGCCTATCGCCTTCGTGAGCCTAGCCTAATACCCAAACTAGTGGCTTAAAAGCAAGTTGCAATAAGTAAATAGTAAATTAAAAGCATAGGTTTTCCTATGCTTTTCTTGTGACCGACTAGGTCTATTGCAACCACTCGTCTAGGCGAGCCTTCTTTAACTTGCAACTAACGTCTTAAAACGGTTGTAATAAGCGTTAGTTAATTGCACTAAGATCTTAAACACAAGTTAAATAAACTCTCGTTTGGTTACAAGCGAGAGTTTATTATATATAGAACTAATCAATTTAACTTAAAAAAAGCACCGCCGTAATGTTATGCATCTCTAAAAAGCAACTTTAAAAAAGAACCCTTAAATTAACAAAGTAAAAATGACTTAACCAACGTTAAGTCATTTTTCTTATTATGCAGTTTTAATAAGTTTAATCGTTGCTGTTGCATTACCATTTGCATCAGTAGTTATATTTGTTATTTCAAAACTCCAACCAAGTGATGTGCCATTATCAAGTTTCCCATCTGCATTGTAGAATTGTGATTTATAAGTTTCCATATTAAATGAGTCGCCCTCATCAAACAAGTAATCTTGTCTGTCAAGAGCTGTAAGAGACCTATACTCACATTCAGTGTCATTTCTTATAAAATGAACAAGGTCGTAATTGCTCTCCAAAGAATTATTTGTATTGTAATGCCTATTTGTAGAGCCGTCTACAGTTGCATTTATATGCCAAAGTCTAATACCTACTAAGTTGTGTATATTGCCAGCATTAGCGTCATATTGATTTAAGCCTGTAGCGGTAAACAATTCAAGCAAGATATACTCATCAAATATTTGATTTTCACTATTCCAATTAGGTGTTAAAAGTATAATATCTCCACTTGATTGAAAATCGTTGATAGTAATAGTTATTTCATTAGAAAGAGTAGTGTCACTACTATCAAACACATAAGGATTTGCCCAGCCCATAGCCATCATATTATATGGGTCGTGACCACCAGTTTTGCCGGATTGCATACTAAATCCACCTGCTGGTTCATTTTTCATTGATGTGTCATATATATCTAGAATACCAATAGCGTGAGCAAACTCATGAATAATTGTCTTTGCTTTTATTCCATGGATTGTAGACAGGTCGTTTTTGTTAAGTTGATCGTATACATTTGGTGATAGTCCATTTATTCCATACATGTCCAAAGCTGAAATCCAACTAAAACTTGAGCGAGAGATATAACTATCAGTTGTGTCTCCAACTTTTCTACACCAACCAGAAGCCACAGCATATCCATTTCTAAAACAATGATAATTAGAGCCATAGAAAACCATAATATGGTCAATTTTTCCATCATTATTTGCATCATAGTCTTCTCTTGTTTCGCTTGTGCCACTTTCGTCAAAATACCACTTTACTGCATTTACAGTAAGTGTTGTAATTGCAGAGTCTTTATCTCCATAGTCGGTAGATTTTGTATTAGATTCATACCAAGGAGTTACTTTGCCACTTACTTTTAATTTTCCCAAAGATTCTTCTAAATAATATGTTCTAAGGCTACGGAAAGTAATATCTTCATTCTCTCCAAAAAGAGCTGTATTTAAGTCTTCAATTATTTGTTCTCTTTGAGTTTTGTTATTGCTATCTTTAATGGTATCATCTGTGCTAATAAACTCATTAGAGTCTGTAAACCAAATTGGTATCGCTAGAACTCTTACCTCACCATTATATGGTGTTGTTACATATCCATTTTCTTGCCAATATTTTTGATAATTTTGAGTAATTTCTGTCTTTGTAAAGTCTGCAGTTTTATTAACTTCAACATCATAAGTTAATTGTTTAGTCACACCTCTATATTCGTAAGAAAGTGTCACTTTCTTAATATTTTCATCTGCAGTATTAGAAATTTGAATAGATAAGTTGTCTTTTCCGTTTATTGCTTCTGGATTTCCTACACTATAAATAGCATAAATTTTTCCGTTAACATAAATATTGTTATCTACTATACTAAACGCATCTGCACCCATAGGAACAACTAAGCCTGTAAGCTCTTTTTCATCACAAACAGAAACATTTATTTTGAACACATATTGAGTTATGTTTTCCTCTGCTGATGGGGTGTCCCAATTGTATGTGAAAGTTATTACACTGTCTGCCACTATTCCACGAGATTTTATACTCCAATTATAACCAAACACTGTAGAACTCCTTTTTACGTCTATATCATCATTAGAGTTTACTAGTGTATAAGCAGAGCTATATGATAGTAGTTCTGTACCATTAAAATAGAACTTAAGTGGAACAACATTAGTATCTGTTTTTTCTATATATATAGTTTCGTTGTTCTTAATAGGAGTC
>JAFVQM010000016.1 GCA_017504795.1 Clostridia bacterium
GGGGTTAGGGCGTATTCTGATAGACACGATTTCGTTATAGAAGAAAGCAAAAAAGTTAACGGTTTTATAAACTGTATAGGTATAGAGTCTCCGGGGCTAACTTCAGCACCGGCAATCGGTAAATACGTAGTAGAAGAACTTGTATTAAAACTCGTAAACGCTACTAAAAAACAAAACTTTAACGGAAAACGCAAAGAAAGCATTGCGTTCAAAAGCTTAACCATAGAAGAAAAGAACGAGATAATAAAAGCTAATCCATCGTACGGCAAAATAGTATGCCGTTGCGAACAAATTACCGAAGGTGAAATTGTAGACGCTATTATTTCTAACCCTCAAGCAAAAACCGTAGATGCAGTAAAACGCAGAACTAGGGCTGGCATGGGTAGATGTCAGGGAGGTTTTTGTCAAACTTACGTAGTAGAATTAATCTCAAAACACCTAAATATTCCCTTTGAAAAAGTGAAAAAGGGTGGAGAAAATTCTCAACTTGTAAGGGGGAAAACAAAATGAAACACGAATACAATCTAGTTATCGTAGGTGGCGGTCCTGCAGGACTTGCGGCGGCGGTAAGTGCTTATGATAACGGTGAAAGAGATATATTAGTAATTGAACGTGAAGCACGTTCGGGTGGAATACTTAACCAATGTATCCACAACGGTTTTGGTTTGCACCGTTTTAAGCAAACGTTAACAGGGCCCGAATACGCCGGACGGTATAGAACGCTTGTGGAGAATAGAAGAATCACTGTTATGACGGAAACAACGGTTTTGTCAGTTTCCCCCGATAAGGTTGTAACCGCCATAAACAGAGACCAAGGTGTCTTTATCGTCCGTGCGAAAGCGGTGGTCTTGTCAATGGGATGCCGTGAACGTAGTCGTGGTGCTCTAGGTATAGCAGGTACACGTCCTGCTGGTATTTATTCGGCTGGAACAGCACAAAAATACGTTAATACTTTAGGATATCTTCCCGGTAAAAACGTAGTAATTTTAGGTTCGGGCGACATAGGTCTTATTATGGCAAGACGTATGACGCTAGAAGGTGCTAAAGTTCACGCCGTTTGTGAAATTATGCCGTATTCTAGTGGCTTAAAAAGAAATATCGTTCAGTGCCTAGACGACTTTGATATACCTTTGTACCTTAATCACACCATTACCGAGATTAAGGGAGAAGGTCGTGTAACCGGCGTTACTATTTCTCAAGTAGACCAAAATAAACAACCCATTAAAGGTACGGAAAAATATTTTGATTGTGATACCGTTTTGTTTTCAGTTGGTTTGATCCCTGAAAACGAACTCACCGAAGGTGCGGGTGTTCCTATATCACCGTTTACAAGGGGAGCTATAGTATACCAAGATAGACAAACGCAAATAGACGGTATTTTTGCTTGTGGCAACGTGCTACACGTTCACGATTTAGTAGATTTTGTTTCTGAAGAATCGGAAATCGCAGGAAAGTTTGCTAGCGATTACGTTAAAAACGGAAAAACGCTTCACGATACGGTAAACGTAGAAAGGGGTGCTAACGTGGGGTATGTAGTTCCACAAATGTTAGACAAAAATATTAATGGCGACGTTAAACTATTTTTTAGAGTTACTAACGAATACAAAAACGTTAAAATTACCTTAAAAGACGGAGACAAAGGCTTAAAAGAAATTAAAAAACTTTTCGTTACACCGGGTGAAATGCAAACGGTAATTATAAAGGAAAACGAGATTAAAGGGTTAAACAAAAATCTCGTCGTTAGCGTGGAGGTGTAGTATGCAAGAAAAAATTATTACTTGTACCGAGTGCCCTATGGGTTGTAGCGTTACTGTAACTTTAGACGGCGAAAGGGTAATAAACGTAGTAGGAAATACTTGTCCTAGGGGTAAAACTTATGCAATTAACGAAGTTTCTTGTCCTAGACGTGTCGTTACCACTACAGTTAAAACTGATAAAGGTAACCCGTTAGCAGTAAAAACCGACGGTTCTATAAAAAAATCGGAAATTTTTAACGTTATGAAAATCATAAACGGTATAACCGTTAAAACGCCTATAAAAATCGGCGACGTTATATACGAGAACATATCAGAAGATATAAATTTAGTAGCATCCGATGAAA
>JAFVQM010000017.1 GCA_017504795.1 Clostridia bacterium
GCACACCGCAATGCTACTTGGTACGGCAAAGGCGTTAAAAGCGATTGAGAAAACGCTTGATTGTAGAGTTTTATTGATTTTTCAGCCCAGCGAAGAAGGTGTTCGTAGCGGAGCGCAAGAATTAGTTCGTGGCGGGCTTATGAAAGAAGTTGACGTAATAGTTGGGCTTCATATAGAAAACTGGTTAAACGTAGGTACGGTTGGCGTATGCGAAGGTAGTTCTATGGCATCAAGTAGAAACTTTAAGGTAAGTTTTTACGGGGCTACGGCGCACGCTTCACTTCCCCAGTCGGGAGTGGACGCTTTAAGTGGTATAATAAAGACGTATAACGATATACATTTATCGCTAAGCCGTGAAGTTAGCCCGTTTGAAAATTACGTATTTTCGGTTGGAAAACTCGAAGGTGGTACAACCCAAAACGTTATTGCCGACTACGCTTATATGTTGGGAACTATTAGAACGTTCAATATGTCGCTAGACGAATTTATCGTAAAACGCCTTAGTGAAATTGCCGAAAACACGGCAAGAGAAATGGGCGCAAAAGCGGTGGTTGAAACTTCGCTTCAAGCAAGCGTTTTATACAATAACCCCTATCTATCGAGTTTAGCGCTTAAATCGGCGGAAAAAATAGTTTCGCAAAGTGGAATAGTTAAAATGAACAAAAAACTAAGTTCCGAAGACTTTTCAAATTACCTTACCGAAAAACCGGGCGTGTTTATTCGCTTAGGCACTAAGAACGAGAAAAAGGGGATAGTAACCCTTCCGCACAACAACGATTTCACGCTTGATGAAGACGCGCTAGAAATAGGCACTGACGTTTGCGTGCAATTCGTATTAGATAACCAAGGCGGTATTGACGCTAATAAGATTAAAGAGAGTATAAAACTATGATAAAAACTGAAATTTACGAGCAAGTTATATTTGAAACCATAAAGCGCGGTGCAACCGAAATTTCAAAGGACGTAAAGTTGGCTTTTGAAAGGGCTATTGAAAAGGAAACTAAACAAGACGCTAAAAAGGGTTTAATTGCTACGCTTAAAAGTATGGAGATGTCTAAAATTCGCGAAAATCCCTTATGCGTTGACACGGGTTGGCCGATATTCTATTTCAAAGTGGGCAACGAGTGCGAACTTGAAGGTGGTTTTATGGAACTTGAAAACGCCACGCGTAGAGCGGTTGCTAAGGCAACTGAAAAAGGTTATATTCGCGCCACTATGAAACACCCCTTAACGGGATACGACCCCGGCAATAACGTTGGCGAAAATATTCCAAACTTTACATACAAGTTCGTCGACGGTAAAGATATTGAAATCATCTACGTTGCAAAGGGTGGCGGTAGCGAGTGCTTTGGTGGAACAAGGCACAAAGTTATAGCGTACGCCGACGGGGTTGAAGGCATTAAAAAATTTGTGGTAGATTGTTTCGTTGCGTCTACAAGAGCGGGGGCTATATGTCCGCCGTCCGTACTCGGCGTAGGTATAGGTGGAACGGCTAACGTTGCCGCCAACCTTGCAAAAGAGGCGGCGTGTTTGAGAACGGTGGGTTCGTCACACCCCGAAAAAGCCTTTAACGATATAGAAAAAGAACTCTATAAGGCGCTTAACGGCTTAGGAATAGGTATAATGGGTGCAGGTGGCGACACTTCCGTTTTAGCAGTTAACGTTGAGTACGCCTACACTCATATTGCAGGCATTTGCGTTGCAACTAGCAGTAACTGTATGGTTGCAAGGCGCGCAAGTACGCTTATAAAAGACGGCGGTGAAGTAATTTTACAAGAAAGTCCAACTTGGTTTGACAATAGGAGTTAATTATGGCAGAATATCATTTAGTAGCACCCTTAAAAGATAGTGACGTTGAAAAACTCAATATCGGTGACGTAGTTTATATTAGCGGTGAGGCGTTTACCTGCCGTTCAAGACTACAAAAGTATATATTTGACGAAAAAAACGTTCTTCCCGTATCAATAAAAGATAGAAACGTTCTTATTCATAACGGACCTATCGTAGTAAAAGAAAACGGCAAGTGGAAATTAGTTTCGTTTATGCCAACGTCGTCGATAAGGTTTGAAAAGTGGGGAGCAAAGAGCGTTGACGAATGGAACTTAAAGATGATAGTGGGGAAAACCACTATGGGCAAAAAGACTATGGAGATGATGAAAGAGAAAAAGTGCGTGCACGTGTCGCCACAGTCGGTTAGTCCTAATTTGTGGATAGACTCAATTGAAGTTCAAGACGTATACTTGTACGACGAACTTGGAAGAATTGAGGCGTGTTGGTTTTTCCGCCTTGACGATATCGGCCCGTTTATCGTTGATATTGATACCAAAGGCAATAATTATTTTGACGCGCTTGAACAAGAAGTTTTGAAAAAGCGTGACGAAGTGTTAAAAAGTATAGGGGTAGACCCCGATTTTGAATATACCGAACTTTATAGGGAGAGATAATTATGAGTTATATTAGTGAAAAGGAAGAAAATTTGAAAAAGAGGGTAATTCCTCAAACTAAAAAACCAGACTTTGAAGAGTTTTGGGAAAAGCAGGTTAATTTTTTGCGTAGCGTTCCTATAAAGTACACCAAAACCAAAATGAAAACCCCTTGGGATAAGTATTTAACCTTTTACGACGTTACTTTTACCACTCACGACGATACCATTGTAAACGCCTATTTTTCACACCCAAAGGATATGAAAGGAAAACTTCCTTGCGTAGTTAGATACGGCGGTGGCGGTTCAAGTAGAACTTTCTATACCGAAATGCCACTACTTGGCGTTTGTTGTTTCTCAATGGACAACCGTTCGCAAGGCGGTATAACCTTTGATAAGGCTAACTACGAGCACGGCGACGATTTTAGGGGCGCACTTATGACGCACAATCTCTTAGATAAAGAAACTTTCTATATGAGAAATCTTTATCTAGACGCTATTAGAGCCGTTGACGTTGTTTCGCTTTTTGAAGAAGTTGACACTAGTAAAATCGTAACGTTTGGCGAGAGCCAAGGCGGTGCGCTTTCAATCGTTTCGGCTGCGCTTTCAAAAAAGGTGTTAAAAACCTATCCGTCGGTTACGAGTTACGCTTGTATTCCGCAAAGAGTTGAGGCGGGCTCCGGTGTATTTGGCGCGGTTAAAAATTACCTTACTCGCCACACCCACGAAGTAGACCAAGCGTTTGACACTTTAAGTTACTTTGATATAAATAATATGGTATCACTTCTTAAAGTGCCGTCGCTATTCTGCCTTGGTATGATAGACCCCATTTGTATTCCCGACTTTGTTTATTCTGCCTATACTCATGCGGGCGGGGATAAAAGGATTGAGTTTATGCCGTTTACGGGGCATTCTACTTCTTTTGAAGCGTGGACTAAAATTAGATATGAACTTGCAGATTTAGACAAGTAAAATAAAACCTCCGTTAAGGAGGTTTTTTCTTCTTTACAAAAAAGTTTTTTGCATATATAATATTAGTTATGATATTTGAAGTTGAATTTGAAAAGAATAGCAATTTACCCCTTTCAGAATACCCACGCCCACAGTTTAAGCGCCAAAGTTATTTGTGCCTTAACGGGTTTTGGGATTATAAAATTGAAAGAAACGGCGGTAGCGTGTCGCAAGGGAAAATAAACGTTCCGTACTCGCCCGAAAGCGATTTGTCAGGCGTACTATACCAAGTAAAGGGTGGGGACGTTTTGACTTACGAGAGAACGTTCACTCTTCCTAGCGATTTTAACAAGGGCGTTGTTTTACTAAACTTCGGCGCGTGTGACCAAGAAACTACCGTTTATATAAACGGCGAAAAAGTAGGCGAAAACTACGGCGGATATCTTCCGTTTACCTTTGATATAACGGCATACTTAAAAAGTGGCGAAAACACCCTTAAAGTTGTAGTTTTAGACGATGCCGATAGCGATATCTACGGTAGGGGCAAGCAAACGTACAAGCGCGGTGGTATTTGGTACACGGCAACTAGCGGTATTTGGCAAACGGTTTTTTTAGAAAGCGTTCCTAAAAACTATATACGTTCAATAAAATTAACGCCAAATTACGACGAAAAAACCCTTAAAGTTTCCGCAGACACGGTAGGTAGCGGTGAAATTAAAGTTGAAGTAATGGACGGAGATGCCGTGATATCAACCGCGGTTGGCGTAAACGAAGTTACGCTTGACGTATCACTTTGCAAAGAGTGGAACTTAAACTCCCCCGAACTTTACAAAGTTTTCGTATCTTATTGTGACGATAGGGTTGAAAGTTATTTTGGGCTTAGAAAATTTTCTATAATAGAAAAAGGCGGTTACAAACTTTTCGCCCTTAATAATAAGCCTATATTTAACAACGGGCTACTCGACCAAGGCTACTACCACAAGGGCTTTTACACGCCCGAAAGTAACAAGCGTATGTACGACGACGTTTTGACGGCTAAAACCCTTGGCTACAATATGCTTAGAAAACACATTAAAGTAGAGCCGTTACTTTGGTATTATTACTGTGACGTTTTGGGCGTTCTAGTATGGCAAGATATGATAAACGGTGGTGCTAAATACAAAAGCCACCGCATAATGCTTGCTCCGTTTATAAACCTTCATCTTAACGACAAAAATTATAAGTCAATGGGAAGAAGTGAAAAATCGCGCGAGCAATACTACAAGGAAGCGTACGGGCTACAAGACTTATTATATAACGTGGTATCCCTTTGCGTTTACACTCCCTTTAACGAAGCGTGGGGGCAGTTTGACGCGGTTAAGGTAACTAGCGATTTAAGAAAAAGAGATAACACAAGGCTTTACGACCATGCTAGCGGTTGGCAGGATATGGGCGCAGGCGATTTTCAAAGTAGGCATATCTATTTTAGAAAGGCGCGCATGAAAAACGACGGAAAGCGAATTCTAGCCCTTACTGAGTTCGGCGGATACAGTTTACAAGTTAAAGGTCACGTATTTTCAAACAAAAAGTTTGGCTACAAGTTTTTCAAAACGCAAAGAGATTTAGAAACTGCATACAAAAACTTATATGAAAACGAGATTATTCCGCTTATTAAAAACCAAGGGTTATGCGCCACGGTGTACACAGAACTTACTGACGTTGAAGACGAAGTTAACGGCATTTTAACCTTTGATAGAGCGCTTAAACTAAATAGAGAATTTCTTGTGGAAATAAATGGTAAAATTTACGAAAGTTTCGATGAAAAGTTCAATAAATAACGATTAGCGCGGGCAAGTTGCCCGCGCTAATTTATTTTTTCGACAAAATTTTAATAAAATGCCTTAAATTTATTGACAATACCGCCTAGCGTTTATATAATATGCTTGTTTAGTTTTGCTAAACAAAAAGTTTACAGTATATAAACGGTGTAAAAAAATGATAATAGGCGATAAAATTAAAGAGTTAAGGCTACAATGCGATTTAACGCAGGAAGAACTCGCTAATAGATGCGAACTGTCAAAGGGCTACATTTCGCAACTTGAAAACGATTTGACTAGCCCGTCGATAGCAACGCTTATAGACATACTTTCGGCGCTAGGCACTTCGCTTAAAGATTTTTTTAGTGAAGAAGTTGAAGAAAAGATAGTTTTTTCCGAGCAAGACTTTATCGAGAAAAAGACCGAGCAGATGACGCTTAACTGGTTAGTTCCCAACGCTCAAAAAAACAGTATGGAGCCGGTGCTTATAGAACTTAACAAAAACTGCGCCACGGAAGAAGACGTTCCGCACGAAGGCGAAGAGTTCGGGTTCGTGCTAGAAGGCGAGATAGTTATTCATTTAGGCAAGAAAAAATACCTTTGCAAAAAAGGCGAAAGTTTTTATTTTAATTCGGGTAAATCCCACTACATTATAAATACCAAAGAAAAAACGGCGAAGTTTTTATGGATTTCGTCCCCACCAACTTTTTAAGAGGCTTAATCTTAATAAGCCACCGATTAGTGAACTTGAAACACGGCGTAATACAAGTCTTTTACCCTTGTAAAGATGTATACTCTTAACTTCGGGTACAAGCCGTGTCTTACTTGCGTTTGAAGTCCCCTTTACAATCGGCGTTTATTTAGATTTCGCCTCGGTTAATTACGAATAAAACTCTTTAAGGAGATACGATTATGGCTAAGCAAAAAATTATTGAACTTAACGGCGTATATAAAGAATACGACGGAACTTTGGCGGTTGAAAACGTTAACCTTTACGTTAGAAAGGGCGAGTTTATCACCTTTTTAGGACCATCTGGTTGCGGTAAAACTACCACGCTTAGAATGATAGCGGGCTTTGAACTTCCAACCGCAGGCCAAATTTTGCTTAACGGTAAAGATATAACTCATCTTCCACCGCACAAGCGCCCCGTAAACACGGTGTTTCAACGCTACGCGTTGTTCCCTCACCTTAACGTCTATGAAAACATAGCGTACGGCTTAAAACTTAAAAAGTTAAAAGTAACTTATGAAGATACGCTAGGCAACCAAATCGAGCGCATTGAAAACTACACCAAAGAAGAGATTGACGAAAAGGTTAAAAAAGCGCTTAAAATGGTTGACCTTGAAGATTTTGAAAAGCGTAGCGTAACTACGTTATCCGGTGGTCAACAACAGCGTATCGCAATAGCGCGCGCTATCGTTAACGAGCCTGAAATTTTACTTCTTGACGAACCGCTCGGCGCACTCGACCTTAAAATGAGAAAGGATATGCAACTCGAACTTAAAGAGATGCACAAAAAACTCGGCATAACCTTTATCTACGTAACGCACGACCAAGAAGAAGCGCTTACTATGAGTGATACCGTTGTCGTTATGAAAGACGGTAAAATTCAGCAAATAGGCACTCCGCAAGACATCTATAACGAGCCTATCAACTCTTTCGTTGCAGACTTTATCGGCGAAAGTAACATATTTAGCGGAACTATGGTTGGCGAAAAGAAAGTTAGGTTTATAAACAAGGTTTTCGACTGTGTTGACGATTTTGAAAAGAACGAAAAGGTAGACGTTGTAGTTCGCCCCGAAGACGTTAAAATTGTAAAAGAAGAAAAGGGTATGGTGGGGGGAGTTATATCTTCTTGCATATTCAAAGGCGTTCACTATCAAATGACTATGATGGTAGGAAGGTCGGAAGTGGTTATTCAGTCCACAAAAGGCTACGACGTTGGCGAAAAAGTATTTATCCAAATTGCCCCGCAAGATATTCATATAATGAAAAAGGAATTCGTTTCCAACGTGTACGACGGGTACATCACCAAAAACAACACCGTATGCTTTGCCGACGGTGAGTTCGCGTGTGACGTTACGCAGTTATACGAAGGTTCATCGCTTGACGAAGATGGCTATCTATTATTAAAATCTGGCGAGAAAATCGACCTATCGGGCGTTGACGTTAAAGTTGAAGTTGGGCTTAAAGACATTGAAATTATCGATAACGACGAGGACGGTAACGCCTGCGGTTCAATAATTTCTATCGTGTATAAAGGCGACCACTATCAAGTAATAATCAGAACTGACGAAGATGAAGAAGACTTCGTTTGCGATACCGAATACACTTGGAACGAACAAGATAGAGTATCGGTTAGAATTCCCAAAGAAAAAATTAGGCTTACCTTAAAACAGGAGGCTAAAAGATGAAAGGCGCAAAAATTATTAAAAAAGAGCCTTTTATAACGGATAATAAAGGCGGTGGCTTGTTAAAGTTCAAGCGTAGCCAACTTTGTATTCCGTACGGGCTGTTTTTATCGGTTTTCGTAATATTTCCGTTACTTTTAATTATCTATTACGCGTTTACTTCTAAAACGGGCACGTTTAGTTTAAGCAACTTTACCGCGTTTTTTACCGAGCCCACTAACATAAGCACGCTAATTATAAGCATATTCGTAAGTTTTATAGTAACGGTTATATGCTTGCTAATAAGTTACCCCGTAGCCTATATTTTATCAAGGCTAAAAAACTCAAACCTTGCTTTCGTGCTACTACTTTTATTTATTCTTCCAACTTGGCTAAACTTCGTTCTTCGCGCTATGGCTATGAAAGAATTATTATCCTTTATAGGTATACCCCTAGGTAGCACGGCAAGTATTATCGGTTTAGTTTACGACTTTATGCCGTTTATGATAATGCCACTTTACTCAACGCTTATTAAAATGGACAAGAGTTTTGAAGAAGCCGCGTCAGACCTTGGCGCAAGCAAAGTAAAAGTGTTTACGTCAGTTACCTTACCCCTTTCAAAACCTGGTATTATAAGTGGCGTTACTATGGTATTTTTACCCGTTATGAGTTGCTACGTTATAACCGATACGTTTAGCGGTAGCACGGGGTTTTCGCTCATAGGTAAACTTATCGCTAAGTGTTTCCTTGGCGAGAACGGAGCGCCTATCCAAATCAACGAAGGCGCTGCTATTTCCCTTATAATGCTCGTTATAATGGTAGTTACTATGCTTTTAACGGGCGGATTTAAGAATTCCGAAAATGCAAGGGGGACTAACTTATGATGAAAAAATTATTGTCGATAGGCTACGTTATTTTAGTTCTTGCATTTATCTATATTCCTATATTTTTACTCATTATATACAGTTTTAACGAAGGTAAAAACATAGGCGTGTGGGAAGGTTTTTCTTTTAGGTGGTACGAGAGATTAGATACCGTTAAAGACGTGGTTGTAAACACCGTTTTACTAGCAGTTATTTCAGCGACTATTGCAACTATTTTAGGAACTCTCGGCGCTATCGGTATGTTTTATAGCAAGGGAAAGTTCGGCAAATACGTAAACGTAGGCTCGCAAATACCCGTTGTTAACTCGGAAGTAGTTACGGGTTGCGCACTCGTTATGCTTTTAATGCTTTTAGGTAGTTCAAATAGGTCGATATTCGGCTTATACGTTGGGCATATAGTACTTACTGCGCCGTTTGTGGTTTTATCGGTTATTCCTAAATTAAAACAAATGGATTCAAGTTTATACGAAGCGGCGTTAGATTTAGGCGATACCCCTTTCCAAGCGCTTTGGAAGGTGGTTATCCCGCAAATTCTCCCAGGCGTGTTTACGGGGTTTATGCTTGCAATAACCTTATCGCTTGACGACTATATTATTACGGCAACCCTATCTCCGCTCGGCTTTGATACTATTAGTACTGCGGTTTACAAGTCAATAGCGCTAACTACGGCTCAGGCAAGTAAAAACGTTCCCGTATATAGAGCGTTAACGACTATTATTTTCATTATAACGGTAGTTATCGTTATAGTTATGAACTTAAAGTCTAACAAAAAGGAAAATTCTAGAAAATAAGGAGAACGAAGTGAAGAAATTACTCATTGTATTTTTATCTTTAATATTAGCGTCGTTTACCTTAACTAAGCCCGAAAACCAAGTTCTAGCAAAAGATAATAACACGCTAGTAATATACAGTTGGGAAGACTATTTAGATTTAGGCTACGAAGAAGAAGATTTAGAAGATTTATCCGACTCGTTGCTTGACCGTTTTACAAGCGACGAACTCTTAATGGGTTTAACCGATATTTTTGAAGAAGAATACGGCGTTACGGTTGAGTATAGAACGTTTGCTACCAACGAAGAAATGTATAACGAACTCATAAACAACCCAAGTGGCCCAGACCTTATTTGCCCTTCTGAGTATATGATAATGCGCATGAAAGACGAAGGGCTTATCAAACCGTACACAACCCCTGAAAGTTGGCAAAACTACGGTTCGCCGTATATAAAGTCTGAGTTTTCAAGGCTAGGGCTTACTAGTGGCGAAGATAAAGTTTACGCAACCGGCTATATGTGGGGAACGATGGGCTACATTTATAATACCGCAAACACTTTGCCCGAAGAACTTAAAAACTGGGACTCGATTTTGAGCGATAAGTTCAATCAAAAAGTAACCATTAAAGATAGTATTAGAGATACCTACATCTTAGCAGTAGGCGCGGTTTACGAAGAAGAACTTAAAAATTTAGATAAAAACGCGCCCGATTACTCGCAAAAAATTGCCGAAATTTTCAACCGCACCGACGATGAAACCCTTAAAAAAGTAGAAGACTTTCTTAAAACTGCAAAGCAAAGGCTTTACGGGTTTGAAGTAGATAGCGGTAAAACCGATATGATAACGGGTAAAATCGAAGTTAACTTTGCTTGGAGTGGCGATGCAGTTTACACTATCGACGAGGCAGAACTAGCAGGCTTAGAGTTTGGCTACGTCGTTCCCGAAGAGGGCAGTAACGTTTGGTTTGACGGTTGGGTTATGCCAAACGGCGCAAACGAGAGTTTAGCAACTAAGTTTATAAACTTCGTTTCCGAGCTGAATAACGTTATAAGAAATATGGAATATATCGGCTACACTAGTTGTATGGCGCAACAAGAAGTGTTTGACTATATTTTAGAAAACGAAGAAGAAGGCGAAGAGCAAATCGATTTAGGCTATTTCTTCAAAGGCGCTAATTATAGTGGTAGCGACTATAAAGTTACCGTTGCTAGCAAGTACGGTAGGCTTGCAACTCAGTACCCCGATTTTGAAACCATTAAGCGCTGTACCGTTATGGCTAATTTTAGTGGTGAAACCCTAGATAAAATCAACGATATGTGGAATAGGGTAAAATTTATAACCTTCCCCGTATGGATAATTTGGACGATAGTCGGCGTAGTTTTCTTAGGCTTATTAGCCTTCGTTTTAGTAAAGTTCAAAGATAGAATTTTCGTAAACGTAAAAAATAGAAAGAAGTGGCGGGTAGTGAAGAAGGAAGAACTCAAAAATTTTTAATCCGTTATAAACGGCGCGAGTACTGCGTTTCTGCCGTCGCCGTGTGTCTGCAATGACCAAAAAGGTCTATTGCAACCACCCGTCTAGGCGAGCCTTGTCTTGCTTGTTTCTAACGTCTTAAAATATCGCTTGGTATAAGTTTGGGTTTTACGACCATCACAACCAAAAAGGTTAATCTCGTCGGTAAAAAATCTTGTGCCTCGTCTAACTCGCTTCTAACGTCTTAAAACAAGTTAGTATAGGCTATATTTAACTTGCAACTAACGACTTAAAATACGGGTTGGCATAAGTTTAGCGTTTAGCCTAACTTGTAACTAAGCCCTTAAACCAAGTTGTAATAAAATTACAAAATTAAAAGCGTAGTAAAACTACGCTTTTTTTTATATATAAAATAACAACCACTTTTAATTTTCAAGACAAAGAATATAATCTGCCGACAATTCAAATTCAGTTGCTAACCTTATAACATATTCTGTGCTTGGTAAACTTTTACCGAGTTCCCATAATGAAACGGTATCTTGTGAAACAAATAATTTTTCGCCAAATTGAGATTGAGACAAACCAAGTTCTATGCGAATATCTTTTATGCGTTGTGATATTTTTTTATACATGTTTTCTTCCATAACTTAATAATACGAAAAATATTCGTATTTTTCTTGACATACGAGAAAGTCTCGTGTATAATTTGTAATAATACGAGAATTATTCGTAATATGTAATTTAAGGAGGTATTTATGACAAAAATATGGCTTAAAAATTTGATAGTCGTAACGATTATTTCAATCTTAGCGTTTTGTATAGGTGCTTGTGGAGATAATTCCGACGATTCTAATACCAATGATAATCAAACTCCTTCTACCATATCGGTAGAAAGTGTTGAACTCAATATCAATTCGGTCAATTTAACTATTGGTGGAACGAAAACTTTAACTGCTACTATAAAGCCGAGTGATGCAAGCGATAAGAGTGTAACTTGGGAAAGTAGTAATACTGGGGTTGCAACTGTGTCTAACGGAATTATTACTGCCGTAGCACTTGGAGAAAGCGTTATTAAAGTTAAAACTGTTGACGGTAATTTTGTCGCAGAGTGTAACGTAACTGTGTACGATGCATCAAATCCTGACGGTGCTCTTGAAAACGAAGTATTTACTTTCTTTAACGGAAAAATTACCGGGTTAACAGAATATGGTAAAACCCTTTCTGAGATAACTATTACTAAAAGTATTTCAGAGATTTCGGCAGATGCTTTTAATGGTAGCCAACTTTTAACAAAAATAAACGTTAGCGAAGAGAACCAAAATTATAAGTCTGTTGAAGGTAATTTATATAGTTTTGACTTAAAGACGTTATATAAATTTGTAGATAGAAGTTCAACGGAAGTTATATTGCCACAAACTACCGAAGTAATTGAAAAAAATGCATTTTATGGAAATAGTTATTTTACTAAAATTTCTATACCAGAAAGCGTTATTGAAATTAAAGAAAAGGCGTTTTTCGGTTGCAAGCAAATTGAAGAGGTAATTTACGATTCTTCAAAAGAGGTTTCTATTGGTGCTAGCGCGTTTGCAGGTTGTTCTCAACTTAAAAATATCGTTATGCCAAGTAACGCTACTTATGGCGTATCCGTATTTAGTGGTTGCCCTATAATAAATGCAACTATCGGTGTTAGCGGTGTAAAAAACGTAGAAAAAAATTATTTGAAAAACATTACCATTATAGGCGAGGGTGATTTAGTAGGTGGTGCGTTTGCAAATTGCGGTTTACTTGAATCTGTTCAATTTGAAAAAGGCGTAACTTCTATTGGTAACAGTGCTTTTAGTGGTTGCGAATCACTTAAAACGATAACTCTTCCTGAAACCCTTCTCTCTATCGGCGAAAGAGCGTTTTATAAGTGTGAACAAATACAAAATGTGAACTTCAACGGTCTAATTGACGACTGGGTGGAAATTGAATTTTTAGACTATACTTCTAATCCTACCTATTTTTCAAAAGATTTATACGTTTCTAATACTTTATTAAGTGACGTTGTATTAACTGAGGCTACTAAAATTTCGTACAATGCATTTGTTAATTGTAAGTCTATAAAGAGTGTAACTTTACCTAATACCGTAGTTGAAATTGAGGGTGGAGCGTTCAAAGAATGCACTTCACTTAGCACGGTAGTTTTATCTAACGCGCTTAGCAAAATCGGTTATTATGCATTTGCTAATTGTACGAGTTTAAAGCAAATTGAGTTGCCGTCTTCTTTAACCGAATTAAAAGACGGTGCGTTTGAAAACTGCACTTCACTTATGAAAGTTAATTCTCTTGGCACGATAGATAATTGGGCACAAATAGAGTTTGGTAATTATTCTTCAAACCCGATATATTATGCAAAAAATCTATATATAAATGACGTACTTGTAACTGATGCGGTATTAACGTCAGCAACAAAAATATCTAGTTATGCGTTCTATAATTGCGATTCAGTTACGTCAATAGTAATACCTAATAGCGTAACGAGTATAGGTGAGGGTGCGTTTGAAAACTGTACTTCGCTTGCTACTATTACTTTGGGCGACCAAATTACTTATATAGGTGTAAATGCATTTGAAAATACTGCTTACTCTAATACTTCTGCTAAATGGATAGATGGTGTATTGTATATTGATAATTATTTAATTGGTGTACTTCAGGATCAAGAGAAAGTTATAGTTAAAAAAGAAGTAAAATACGTAGCAGTATCTGCTTTTGCAAGTTTATCGTCAAAAACAAAAATATTATTTAACGGCGTTGAAAGTGAGTTTGATGCAATTGTTATAGACCAAGATAATAATGTATTAAGCAAAGCCTACATATATTTTTATAGCGAGCAAGAACCACAGTTAAACGAAGGTAAAACTGCGTACGTGGGCAACTACTGGCGTTACGTTGAAGACGTTGCTACCGTTTGGTTTTATGAAGTTCCAGAAGAATAAAATTTAACAACAAAAATACGGCGAATAATTCGCCGTATTTTTTTAGTAAAAAACCTCTCGTAAAAAGAGGTTTTATCTTACTTATTAAACGTAGAGTTGTATTTTTCGATGTTTTCGCGGATGGTTTTCATTGCCGTTTCGTGCGAGCCAACTTCTAAAACGTGTACTTGCTTGTTTTCTAACGTTTTGTAAACGGATAAGAAGTGTTTAAGTTCGTCAATGATATGTACGGGGAGTTCCCAAATATCTTTGTAACCGTTGTATTGCGGGTCGCCAAACGGAATTGCAATTATTTTTTCGTCACGCTCTTCGTTGTCTTCCATAAAAACAACGCCGATAGGGTAGCAACGAACTAGGCTCATTTTTTCTATCGGTTGCGAGCATAATACGAAAACGTCTAACGGGTCACCGTCACCAGATAACGTTCTTGGGATAAATCCGTAGTTCATAGGGTAGTGGGTACTAGTAAACAAAACCCTATCAAGTATTATAAGCCCCGTTTCTTTATCGAGTTCGTATTTGTTTTTCGAACCCTTTTCAATCTCAATGCAAGCAACGAAATCTTTGGGGGTAATTCTTTCTGCGCTAATGTCTTTCCAAATATTCATATCTATCTCCTTAGGCAAGTCAATATTATCTAAACCTTGATTTTGACTTGCTAATTTTTATTTATACTTTGAGTTTGAGTTTTTCTAAAAGTTCGCTGTTTTCAACGAGTTTGCCACCGCCTATAATGGACGCGATTTCCCACTCGTTGCCCCTTTCAACTTTAATGTCGAGCGCGCTAGATATATAGTCGCATATACCGTAAATACCAGCGCCACCGCCCGTTAATTTTATTCCGCTACTTGACAGTTTATTAAGGGTTTCGCTTTGTAGCGAAGAAAGTATTACGTTCACGATTTTTAATATCTTATCGATAAACTCTTTAACGGGTTTATAAATTTCATTTGCGGAAATTTGGGTTACGCGTTGCTTTCCAGAAAGCGTATCCTTTCCGCTTATAACTATCTTGGTCTCATCGTCTTCATCAAGGCTTGCGAGTTTAGTTTTAAGAGTTTCAGCGGAACTTAACGATATTAAAAGGTTATGCTCTTTATCAAGATGCGAAACTATCATTTTATTAAGGTCGTTACCGCCAAGTTCAGCGGAAACGCCCGATATAACGCCTGCTTTTGTAAGAACGCAAACGGTTGTTTGACCACCGCCGAAATCAATTATTGATGAAGGCGTGTCAAAAGAAAGTTCTTCCCCCGCACCTAAAACTGCAAGTAGTGGTGCTTCGGCGTAACAAACGTTAAAAAGTTTTGCGCCTATAAGCGAGTTTTCAAACTTTTTAATCGTTTCACGATTGCAACCAAGCCCAACCGATAGCAACGCGTCTTGCACGAGTTCAAACGGCTTTTTTATCTTCTTAACAAAGTGCGAAAGTAGGGCTACAAGCGCCTTATTGTCCGTTATTTCGGCACTAGATACGGGAAAAATTATCTCCACGTTTTCAGGCGTTTGACCGATTAAAGCGTACGCGTCTTCCCCGCAGGCAAAGGGGGTTTTGTAGTTTTTGTTTTTTATCGCAATACAAGTGGGCTCACACAAAACCACGTCAGCCTTCGATTTGTAAATTTTGGTATATGAAGTTCCTATATCAATTGCAATTTTGGGTTTCATATAAACTCCGATAAAACTTTTTTTACGGCTTTTACAGGCAAGCCTACGACGTTTTCTTTGTCGCCTACTATTTCTTTAACTAAAAAGTCCCCGTCCTGTATCCCGTACGCACCTGCTTTGTCAAGCGGACTTCCCGTTTTTACGTAATCTAATATAACGCTATTAGAAAGTTTGTTGAAAGTAACCTTAGTAACTTCGTGGCTGGTTATCGTTTTATCCATAGAAACGACGGAATACCCCGTTATTACTTCGTGGGTTTTACCCGATAGTTTTTGTAGCATACAAACCGCGTCACTTTCGTTTTTAGGTTTACCTAGAATTTCGCTACCTAAAACGACTACCGTGTCCGCCCCTAAAACTACGCCACCTTCTATATCAAATACCGCCTTTGCCTTGTTGTATGCTAAATATTCTACGTAGGCGCTTGGCGATAAGCCGAAGTTTTTAGGCTCTTCAAACTTAGAAGGAATAACGATAAAATCTATATTTTCGCGCAAAAGAAGTTCTTTGCGCCTTGGTGAGTTGCTTGCAAGTATTATTTTCACTTTTTAATTATACTCTTATATTAAAAATTTGTAAAGTAAAAAAAGTTGCCATCAAAAAATGCAAAAATTCTATTGACTATCGTAATTTTTCGTTATAAAATAGAATAAATAACTAAGGAGAACTGCTTTTATGAAAGAAAATTATATGGTTTGTAATTGTAAACAGGTAAGTTATAACGACATTGAGTCGGCACTTCACACGCTCGACCGTTTTGAAGACGTTTTGAGTGCTTTCCAAGCAATTCAAAAAATAACGCATTGTTCAACGGGTTGTGGTGGTTGCCACGATAAAGTTATTGAAATTATTTCCGACTTAATGCACGGTTAAGGAGAAGTTATGAAGTTTTATAAATGTAATCATTGTGGTAAAATTATAACTGAAATTAACGAAACTTTCGTTCCCGTAATTTGTTGCGGTGAAAAAATGAGCGAAATTATCGCTGGTACGGTTGAAGCGTCTCGCGAAAAGCATATTCCCGTATACCAAGTTGTAGGTAACGTGGTTAACGTAGCGGTAGGCTCGGTTGAACACCCTATGCTTGCTGAACACTATATCGAGTGGATTGTTTTAGAAACTGAAAGCGGTTACGCGGTAAAATACTTAAAGCCAGGCGTAGCGCCCGCGGTAGAATTTTCAATATTAGACGGAGAAAAAATAGTAGGCGTTTACGCGTACTGCAATCTTCACGGGCTTTGGAAGGCTTAAAAAAATTAAAGCGTAGCAAAAATTGCTACGCTTTTTCGTTTTCAAAACCAAAAAGTTGTCAAAACTGAAAAATAGTGGTAAAATACCATAAAAACATAAAAGGTGGCTATTATGACAGACGTTAGAGTTAAAAAACTTGCAAAGGGCTTAATAAACTATTCTTGCGAACTTAAAAAAGGTGAGAAGTGTTTAATTGAAACTTTTGATATTGATAACGACTTAACTAAGGAACTCGTTAAAGCGGTTTTAGAAGTCGGCGCGTATCCCTTCGTTTGGATAAGGGATAACCAAGTAAACCGTTTAATATTAAACGGTATGAGTGAAGAACTTTCTCACCTAATGGCAGATTACGACGGGTACTTAATGAAAGAGATGGACGCGTACGTTGGCGTTCGCGGTGGCAATAACGCCTATGAACTTAGTGACGTCGACGGAGAAAAACGCAAAATCTACAACAATATCTATTCTAAAAAAGTTCATCACGAACTTAGAGTTAACGGCACTAAGTGGGTAATTTTAAGATATCCTGACCCGGGTATGGCTCAACTTGCAGGCATGTCTACCGAAGCGTTTGAAGACTTTTTCTTTGACGTTTGCACCCTAGATTATTCTAAAATGGATAGGGCGATGGACGCGCTTGAAAGTTTAATCGCCAAAACCGATAAAGTTCGTCTCGTTGCAAACGGCACGGATTTAACCTTTTCTATAAAAGGGCTACCTGGAATTAAGTGTTCGGGCAAAAGAAATATTCCCGACGGTGAGATTTTCACCGCGCCCGTAAAAGATAGCGTAGAAGGCGTTATTACCTTTAACGCGCCGTCAATTAAAGACGGGCTTAAATTTGAAAATATTTGCTTGACTTTTGAAAAGGGTAAAATCGTAAAGGCAACGTCTAACTACACCGAAAAACTCAACGAGATTTTAGATATAGACGAGGGCGCAAGATACGTTGGCGAATTCTCGTTTGGCGTTAACCCGTTTATAAACGACGCGATAGGCGATATCTTGTTCGACGAGAAAATCGCAGGCTCAATTCACTTCACCCCCGGTTCTTGCTACGAAGAGTGCGATAACGGAAACGAATCGGCACTACATTGGGATATGGTGCTTATTATGAGTGAAAAGTACGGCGGTGGCGAAATTTATTTTGACGACGTGCTTATTAGAAAAGACGGTATTTTCGTTTTAGACGAACTTAAATGCTTAAATCCTTGTAATTTGAAATAAATAGCCTTAAATTATTTGACTTAATATCAAAAAGTGGATATAATATCGTATGGTAGGCTTTGGTAAAACCAAAGTTTCAAACTAAATTGTTAAAAATTTAACGTAAAGTTAATTATGGAGGACAAAATTATGTCAAATGTAAAAGTTGCAATTAACGGTTTTGGTCGTATCGGTCGTTTAGCGTTCAGACAAATGTTTGATGCTGACGGTTACGAAGTAGTTGCTATCAACGACCTTACCAGCCCCAAGATGCTCGCTCATCTTCTTAAATACGACACTATGCAAGGTAACTATCTTGCAAAAGGTCACACCGTAGAAGCTACTGATAATTCTATTATCGTTGACGGTAAAGAAATCATCATCTACGCAAAAGCAAACGCTGCTGAACTCCCCTGGGGTGAAATCGGTGTTGACGTAGTTTTAGAATGTACCGGTTTCTACACTTCTAAGGAAAAGGCTATGGCTCACGTTACCGCTGGTGCTAAAAAAGTCGTTATTTCTGCTCCCGCAGGCAACGACCTTCCCACTATCGTTTACAACGTTAACCACAAAACCTTAACTGCTGACGATAAAGTTATTTCGGCTGCATCTTGCACCACTAACTGTCTTGCTCCTATGGCTAAGGCGCTTAACGATTACGCTCCTATCCAATCGGGTATTATGACTACCGTTCACGCTTACACTGGTGACCAAATGATTCTTGACGGTCCTCAAAGAAAGGGTGACCTTCGTCGTTCAAGAGCAGGCGCTATGAACATCGTTCCTAACTCTACCGGCGCTGCTAAGGCTATCGGTCTTGTTATCCCTGAACTCAACGGTAAACTTATCGGTGCTGCACAACGTGTTCCTACCGCTACCGGTTCTACCACTATTTTAATCGCCGTAGTTAAAGGTAAAGATATCACCAAAGAAGGTATCAACGCTGCTATGAAGGCACAAGCAACTGAATCTTTCGGTTACAATACCGACGAAATCGTATCTTCTGACGTTATCGGTATGAAGTTCGGTTCGCTCTTCGATGCTACTCAAACTATGGTTTCTAAGATTGACGACGATACTTACCAAGTACAAGTTGTTTCTTGGTATGACAACGAAAATTCTTACACTTCTCAAATGGTAAGAACTATCAAATACTTCGCTGAAATCTAATCATAATTTATGCCGACGGGTTTTGTCCGTCGGCATTTTTTTATGCCATTTGTGCATACTATTGACAATTTTTAACTTGTAAGTTAAAATATTGTGTAGTGGTATATAAGAAATGAAAAAACTTTTACTCATTATTGCAGTTATATGTATGGCGGTGTTTTTTTCCGCTTGTGGCGACACTTCTGAACCTGCGCCCACTAGGGTAGCGGTTACGCTAGACCTAAACGGTGGCGAGATTGAAGGTGGCGTTTCTCATACTGCAAGCATCGGTGAAAATTTAATACTTAATATCCCAACAAAATACGGGTTTGACTTCGTTGGTTGGTCGCACGAAGGGGAAATCGTATCACTTTCGCCTTTTACTATTGAAAAGTACTCTGTAACTTTGAAGGCGGAATGGTCTGTTACCCCGTGCACTGTAACGCTTGATTTATGCGGTGGTACAATGCAAAATGGCGAAAGTCAAACTTACGTTGTTAAAGTTGGCGATACCGTGCAAATCCCCACTCCTTATAGGGTTGGTTACGAATTTAGCGGTTGGTTATACAACAGTGGTGCTATTTCGTTTGCTCCGTTCACTATCGAGCACGTTTACGATATGACGATAAAGGCTAAATGGATAGCAAAAACGTACGACGTTACCGTAGATTTTAACGGTGGTACGGCAAAAATAGGCGGAGAAGATAAAACTTCGCACCAACTTACTCAAACGTTTGGCTCGGTTATAGATTTCCCGCACCCTAAAAAGGTCGGTTACGATTTCGTGGGCTACACTATAAACGGCGAGCCTTTAAGCGGAACTACTTGGAGCGCTGACGTTGATAATCCCGTAGTCGTTGCGGTTTGGTCGCCTATAAAGGTGGGGTACAATTTCGTTGCAAGCGGAGTTACGTTGCCTTACGAAAGCGGTGTTATTAACTACGGCGAGTCAACGAGTGACATTAAAGCAATAGTTCCCGTCAAAAAAGGCTATAACTTTTTAGGTTGGAAGGTAAACGGCGAGTTTATAGGCGATACGTTTGAGTATTTGCCAACTTCAACGTCAAAAGTAACCTTAGTTGCCGAGTTTGCTCCGAAAACGTATACTGTTACTCTCAACTTGGGCGCTGGCACGCTGGTTGGCGACACGCAAATAACGTTAACTTACGGCAACGAACATACTCTTCCGATACCTACTGCTCCGTCTGGCAGAGAGTTTTTGGGTTGGAAGATAAACGATGAGTTTATTTCCACGCCTAGCGGATATTGCGTTTACAATTACGATTATAGTGGAGAAATCGTTGCCGAGTACACCGATATTCAGTATTTAATATTTATCCATATAGACGGAAGTATCGAAAAAGTTGAAATTTTAGGCGAGGGCGAACTTACTGACGAGAGTATTCCAACGCCTAAGGGTTTGGTCGGTCACAGTATCAAGTGGGAACTTCCTAACGAAGATATTTTAGCAATTACTGAAACTACTGAGATTTCCGCGGTAATTGATTACGTTTGCAGTTACGTTGTAAACTTCAAAAACGGCGGTAGAGAATTATTTTCTAAAATATATAAATACAACGAAGTGATAACGCTACCCACTGCCGAGCATCAAAGCGTGGCAAGGGAGGGATATACCTTCCTTGGGTGGTCCTTTTCGCAAAACGATAAAGAAAATTACTTTAACGGCGAGTATAAGTGGACGTTTACTTCAACTATAAATTTATACGCCGTTTATCAGGCTAACGACTATACTGTTACGTACGATTATTCGAATATCGCGTTAGAAAGCGTTCTATATAACGGCGAAGAGCCTGCCGTTAATCGCCAAACGGTAACTTTTGGCAGTGCGTATACGCTATACACCTTAAAGGTGGCGGACGATTTGGTTACGGTTTCTTGGACGTATAACGGCGAAGAAGTAAACTCTTCAACTTGGAATATTGCAAGTGACGTAACGCTAGTTGCAAAGCCCGTATCGTATAAAAACGTATCAATCAGCGTTAACGTAGATATAAACGGTGGAACGGGTAGCCCTTACGGTACGGTAATTTTGGGAAAACCATTAAGTCAGTTAACGGTAGCACCTAAACCGCCTACGGACTATAAACTTTCGGGGTATAAGTACCGCGGTAAAGTGTACGCCCTAACGGATATTTGGGACGTGTTAGATTACGACGGCGAGCCCCTTATCGCTCAATATCAAGAAATAGAGCCAACCATTACCGTTAATATTGACCTTAACGGTGGAACGGGAACGGTTCGCGCGAAAATTCAAGTAGGCAGTAAGTTGACTACGATTTCGCCAAAACCAACCGCTGCAAACGGCTATAAACTTACGGGCTTTATCTACAACGGTAAGTTCTACGCTATGAACGACGTGTGGGACGTATTAGATTACGACGGTTCGTATTTAATAGCCCAGTACGAAGAAGACACGAACGACTGGGGTCCATTAGTATAAAAATTAAAGCGCCGTATCTACAAAATACGACGCTTTTTAATTTGTGTTTTTTGGAAAAAAGGTTTACAATATATAAATAGGAGTAAAATTATGGTAAAAGTAGATATAATTTCAGGATTTTTAGGAGCAGGCAAAACTACGCTTATTAAAAAACTATTTTCGTCGGCTTTCAAGGGCGAAAAAGTAGCCCTTATCGAAAACGAGTTTGGCGAAATCGGTATTGACGGTGCTTTTTTGAAAGATACGGGCGTTAATATCAAAGAGATAAATTCGGGGTGCATTTGCTGTTCACTTTCAGGCAATTTTAAGGACGCGCTTAAAGAACTTATTTCTACCTACGATTTAGATAGAATTATAATCGAGCCGTCGGGCGTGGGTAAACTTTCAGAAGTTATATCCGCGGTAGAAGGTGTAGACGGCGTTAAAGTAAACGTTTTATGCACGGTGGTTGACGGGAATAAAATTAAACTTTACCACAAAAATTTCGGGGAGTTTTATATTGACCAAATTATAAACGCCAACTCGATAGTTTTGTCGAAAACGGAAGGCTTTTCCGAGCAAAAACTCATTGAAACGTGCGAGTATATTAAAAACTATAACCCAACCGCTACTATAATTACCACCCCCGTTAAAGAACTTGACGGTGGCGTGTTACTTGAAAACCTTGAAGACGGGGAAGCGCTTATGGCTTTTGTTATAAACGCGCTTAAAAAAGACCCCGCAAATCACCACCATCATCATCACGAACATCACGACCACGATTGTCACTGTGAACACGAGCACGAGCACCACGACCACGATTGCCACTGTGAACACGACCACGAGCATCACGACCACGATTGCCATTGTGAACACGACCACGAGCACCACGACCACGATTGTCATTGCGAACACGACCACGAACACCACGACCACGACTGTCACTGCGGTTGCCACCATCACCACGATGCCGACGAGATATTTGATAGTTTCTATATGCAAAGCCCTATTAAATATACAAAGAGTGAACTTGAATTAAAACTTCAAAGTTTAGATAGTGATTTATTCGGCGAAGTTTTACGCGCTAAGGGTATTGTGAGCGGTACGGGCGGTTGGTTTGAGTTTGACTACGTTCCGGGTGTAGTTGAAGTTCGCGAAGGCTCGCCAAACGCTTGCGGTAAAATTTGCGTGATAGGTACTCATCTTGACAAAGACAAGTTAAAGGAGTTGTTTAATAACTAAAATGGGCATACCCGTAATTGTAATAAAAGGTATATTTGAAAGCGGTAAAAGTTACTTTATAAAAGATTCGCTTATCCGTGGAGATTTCGGCGACTTAGGAAAGGTTTTAATCTTGTCGCAAGAAGAAGGGTTAGAAGAGTTTGACGAAGAGTTTTTATCTACTTACAACGCTAGTTTTGAATACCTTGATAAAGACGAGTGGGACGGAAAAGCGATAAACGACGTGGTTAGAAAGCACAAACCCCAAGTTATATTTTTAGAGTGTAACGAAATGTGGGGAGATAACGTATATTTTCCTAACTATTTTGACGTTCAGCAGGTTATAACTATAATAGACGGCTCGTCGTTTAATATCTACTTTCAGTCAATGCGCCAACTCTTTTTCGATATGATAAAGGAAAGCGAACTCGTTATAATAAATAGGTGCGAGCCAAATGCCGAAACTTCTAAAATTAAAAAGGCTATAAAGGTAATGAATAGCGGTTTAGAAATTATTGCGCTTGATAAACAGGGCAATCAAATTAGGCTTGCAAGCGATTTACCTTACGACGTTAGCGGTCAAGAAATAGTTATAAAACTCAACGAGTTTGGCGACTTTTACGTAGATAGTTTTGAAAGCCCTGATAGATATCAAAACAAAATAGTTAAGTTTGAGTGTATGGTGCTTTTTGACGATAGCCTTCCACCCAGAACTTTCGTTGCGGGGCGTGGAGCACTAACTTGTTGTGTAGACGATATCCAAACGATAGGTCACCTATGCTCGTACACCGATAAGGATAAAATAAATAATCGAAGTTGGATACTGTTAACCGCAAGGGTTCATTATATGGACTTTCACGGCGAAACCCGTATACTTTTAGAGTATATAAACAGCATAGAACTGCCTATGCCAGCCCCAGAACAACAACTAGTCAATATGAAATAAAAATAACCCCTTTGCCGAGTGGCAAAGGGGTTTTTAAGTTGTTAAAATTATTTAATAATTTCTTTTGCAGCGTTTGCAACGTTTTCAGCGGTAAAGCCGTAGTGGTTAAAGAGTTGTTTAGCAGGGCCTGATAAACCGTATTCGTCAACGCCAATAATCTTACCGTCTAAACCAGCGTACTTAAACCAAGGCATAGTAGCGCCTGCTTCTACGCACACTCTTGCGCGAACGCTTGACGGGATAACGCTTTCTTTATATTTTTGAGATTGCATTTCGAAAAGTTCCATACAAGGCATCGAGATAACTCTCGCGTCAATACCGTCAGCCTTTAAGAGTTCTTTTGCGTTCATACAGCACTCAACTTCCGAACCCGATGCTATAAGTAATACGTCGGGAACTTTCTTGTCGCTGTCACTTAACACGTAAGCGCCTTTAAGTGCCGATTTACCCGTGCCTTCGTAACTCTTTAAGGTTTGGCGTGAAAGAACTAAACTTACAGGGCCTTCGCCGGTGAGTGCTACTTCGTAGCCGGCAGCGGTTTCTCTACCGTCACAAGGTCTAAATACTTTCATATTAGGCATAGAGCGGAGTGCGGTTAAGTGTTCGATAGGTTGGTGGGTAGGTCCGTCTTCACCAACGCCGATAGAGTCGTGCGTTAAGATATAAGTTACGTTAAGGTTCATAAGCGCGGATAAGCGCATTGCGTTCTTCATATAATCGCTGAACACGAAGAAAGTCGAGCAGTACGGTAAGAAACCACCGTGGCAAGCAAGACCGTTACAAATAGCGCTCATAGCGTGTTCTCTAATACCAAAGTGAAGGTTTCTACCAGCGCGGTTTTCGGGCGAGTAGTCGCCAGCCGTTTTCATATTAGATTTGGTAGACGGGTTAAGGTCAGCCGAGCCACCGAAAAGCATAGGAATTTGCGGAGCAAGTTTGTTGATAACCGTACCGCTAGTACCACGGGTAGCATCGTCTTTTTCAAACTTATAAACTTCGTCCCAATCAATTTCGGGGAGATTACCGTTCATACGAGCGATAAATTCGTTTGCAAGTTCAGGATATTTTTCGCTGTATTCTTTGAACATCTTCTTCCAAGCGCGTTCTACTTTTTTACCGCGGTTAATAGCCTTTTTGGTGTGAGCGTAAACTTCGCTTGCAACTTCGAACGGAGCGTAAGGATAGTCGAGATTTTTTCTAAGAATTTCAACGCCTTCTGCACCTAAGGGTGCGCCGTGAGATGCGGCAGAGCCTTCTTTGTTAGAACCGTAGCCGATTTTGGTGTAGCATACGATAAGCGACGGTTTTTCTTTTTCGGCTTTTGCCTTTTTAATCGCCTTATTGATGGCTTTTATATCGTTACCGTCTTTAACTTCAATGATTTGCCAGCCTTGTGCTTGGTGGCGCTTTTTAACGTCTTCACTGAACGTGAGCGAAGTGTCGCCTTCAATGGTAATGTTATTGCAGTCGTATAAAACGATAAGTTTGCCGAGTTTGAGCGAGCCTGCTAAGGAGGCTGCTTCATACTCAATACCTTCCATTAAGCAACCGTCACCACAAAGGGCGTAGGTGTAGTGGTCTACTACGGGGAAACCTTCCTTATTGTAAATAGATGCAAGGTGGGTTTCAGCAATAGCCATACCAACTGCGTTTGCAATACCTTGACCTAAGGGGCCGGTTGAAACTTCAACCCCGTCGGTATGATTGTACTCTGGGTGACCAGGGGTCTTTGATGCGAATTGACGGAAGTTTTTAATATCTTCAATCGAGAGTTTGTATCCGTATAAGTGAAGTAAAGAGTAGTTAAGCATTGAGCCGTGACCTGCCGATAAAATAAATCTATCGCGGTTAAAGAACTTTTTACTGCTTGACGGGTTAAAGGTTAAAAAGTTTTGCCATAACGAGTAGGCAATAGGAGCGGCACCCAAACAAATGCCGGGGTGACCGGAGTTTGACTTTTCAATCGCGTCTGCCGATAAGAGGCGTATGGTGTTGACGGTTAAATTGCTATTTTCCATTAAAATTCTCCTTTTAATTTTAGTCTACTTAAAGTAGAACTTGGTTTCCATTACATTTTAGCACACTTTTTCAATTAAATAAAGCATAAACGCTAAAATACTCGTAAATTTTGTGAAAATACTATTAGAATTTTATGAAAATGTTAAGCAACACGCGTAGGTTTTGATAAAACGCTTTACTTTTCGAATAAATATAAGTATAATATTTATAATCACTACTTTAATTTCAGGAGACGTTATGGCAAACGAAAAAAAGTTCGTTAAAGAGATAGCAGATATAAACGAAGATTTCCCCAGATGGTATACCGACGTTGTGTTAAAGACTGAACTCGTTGACTACGGCCCCGTTAAAGGCACTATGGTAATTCGCCCTTACGGTTACGCTATATGGGAAAATATTCAAAAGGAACTTGATAAAAGGTTTAAGAAAACGGGCGTTAAAAACGCGTATTTTCCGCTTTTAATTCCGCAAAGTTATCTTATGAAAGAGGCTGAACACGTTGAAGGTTTTGCGCCCGAAGTAGCAACGGTTACTCACGCTGGCGGTCAACAACTTCAAGAGCCACTCGTTATCCGCCCAACTAGTGAAACTATTATTTGTAATATGTACGCTAAGTGGATGGAAAGTTATCGCGACCTTCCTATTTTAATGAACCAGTGGTGTAACGTTATGAGATGGGAAAAGACTACCCGTCCGTTTTTAAGAACTAGCGAGTTTTTATGGCAAGAAGGCCACACCGTTCACGCTAGCGCAGAAGAGGCGGAAGTTGAAACTCAAACTATGCTTGGCGTTTACAAAGAATTTGCCGAAAACTGCTTGGCAATCCCTGTAATTACGGGTAGAAAAACCGATAAGGAAAAGTTTGCAGGCGCAGTTGCTACCTACGGTATGGAAGCAATGATGCTTGACGGTAAGAGTTTACAAGCAGGTACTTCTCACTACTTAGGTCAAAACTTTGCAAAAGCCTTTGATATGAAGTTTTTGGATAAAGACGGGGAACTCAAATACGGCTACTCTACTTCGTGGGGCGTATCAACTCGTTTAATAGGCGCGCTCATTATGGCGCACGGCGACCAAAGGGGTTTAGTAATTCCGCCCGTGGTTGCGCCTATCCAAGTAATAATTATACCCGTGTGTATGCATAAAGACGGCGTACTTGAAAACGCTCAAAAATTATGTGACGCGTTAGAGAGCGCAGGTATCCGCGCGGAAGTTGACAAGCGTGACGCGACGCCCGGTTGGAAGTTCAACGAGTGGGAGATGAAAGGCGTTCCCGTAAGAATTGAAGTAGGTCCGCGCGATATTGAAAACGGCAAGATGGTTGCAATGCGTCGTGATACCTTAGAAAAGAAAGAGTTTGAACTTTTCAACGCTGACCAAGTTAAATATCTTTTAGCAACCGTTCAAAGAGAAATGCTTGAAAAATCTCGCGCTCGCCGTGATAGTAAAATCGTATACGCCGAAGACTTAGCGGGTATACTTTCCGCCGTTGAAGGCAAAAATTTCGTAAAAGCGCCTTGGTGCGGTTGCCGTGAGTGTGAAGAAAAGATTAAAGAGCAAACTCAGGCAACTTCGAGAGTTATTGCAGAAGATAGCGCCGAGGGTAAAACTTGCGCCGTTTGTGGTAAAAAGGCTGAAAAAATCGTTTACTATGCAAGGGCGTACTAAAATAGGAGTTTTGTATGAACTTTAATTTACTTGCTATCGCCACTAGCGAAATGCTTGAACAAATGATGCTTTACGTTGAAAGTCCGTTGTTTGAGATATATTCGATTATATCTAGTGCTATATTTTGGCTTGTAGGTCATATATTTTTATCAATAGCCATATATCATATGACGAAAAAGCAGGGCTATAAAAAACTTTGGCTATCGTTTATACCGCTAGTTAACCTTATTCCGCTTGGAAAGTTAGTTGGCAAAACCACCGTTTGGGGTATGAAGATTAAAAACGTTGGTTTTTGGGCGTGTATAACTACTGCGGTTTCGTTCGTTTCTAATATTATACTTAATATCGGCTACTACGTTTACTTGTTCGAATACGCTTTCAACGTTACCGTTGAAGTAACTAACGAATTTTTGTATCTTTGGATGATACAAGGCAATATTTTTTGGGAAGCGTTTAATCTAATCAGCCTAGCGTTCGACTTAGCGTACATTTTCTTCTACGTAAGTTTAGTTTTCTTAGTATTTAGGTTATACTGTCCGCAACGTTCTTTCTTATTCTCGATACTTTCGGTATTTATCGATCCGCTATTCGGCATATTCTTATTCGTTTGCAGAAAGAACCCAAAACACGTAATAGTAAGAGTTCAACCACCGCAAGGCGGTTACTATGGTGGCGGTTATTACGGCGCGCCTAGAAATTATAACGAAAACGCTAAAAATACTAATCAAAAACCCGAAAATCCCTTCCCTGAATTTGACGGGGAGAGTAACGATAGTAATAAAAATTCTAACACGGATGACGATTTTTTTAACTGAGTATGAGTGAAATTATATCGGCAATAGGAACGGCAAACGGCGTAGGCGGTGTTGCCATTATAAGAGTTAGCGGTAAAGGTAGCCTTGAACTTTTAGAAAAGATGTTCCGCCCTATAAAAAAAGGGGTTACGGTTAAAAACTTCGAGCCGTATAAACTCTACGTTGGCGAGATTGACTGTGGCGAATTTACCGATTTCGGTATGGCGGTTTATTTCAAAGCGCCGAACAGTTACACGGGCGAAGATATGGTTGAAATTCACTCGCACGGTGGGTTAGAGATACAACGTGGCGTGTTAAAAACGACTTTTAAGCACGGCGCAGTTCCTGCAACCAAGGGCGAGTTTACTAAGCGCGCGTTCCTAAACGGCAAACTGTCGCTTTCTTCCGCCGAAGGTTTAATCGATATGATAAACGGCGAGAGCGTAGCGTCGGTAAAAGCAGGCTACGGGCTATACCGTGAAAAACTACTTAAAGAAATTGAAGAAATTCAAGATAAACTAACGTACGCCTTAGCGGAAATCGGGGCGGACGTTGATTATCCCGAAGAAGATTTAGAAGACCTAGCGCTTGACACTTTACTTAAAACGCTAGAAGAAACGCTTGTGAAAGTAAACGCTTTAATAGGCGGATACGACAAAGGTAGTAAAATCAAAAACGGCGTAAAGGTTGCGATAGTTGGAAAGCCTAATACAGGCAAATCGTCGCTACTTAACGCGTTACTTAACTATGAAAAGGCTATCGTTTCGTCGGTAGAAGGCACCACGCGTGACGTGGTTGAGGGCTCTATTGATATAAACGGCGTACACTTTGATTTTTTCGATACGGCTGGAATTAGAACGTCTTGTGACGAGATTGAAAAAATGGGTATCGAGCGTTCTGAAAAAATTCTCAAAAGTGCGGACGTGTGCGTTGTCGTGTTTGACGGGGCTAGCCCCTTAACCGAGCAAGACAAGGAAATTTACGATAGGGTAAAAGACTTAAATCACGTAAAAGTTTACAATAAAAACGACCTTGGGCGTGACGGGGTAGGTGGAGTTTCTATCTCGGCAAAAACGGGTGACGGTATTGATAAACTAAAAGCCCTTTTATACGAGAAAGCGTTCGGCTCTGGTATTGATAGAAACGCCGAACTCATCACCGAAGAAAGGCACTTAAAAGCGCTTGAAAAAGCAAGAGATTACGTTCACGCATCTATCACGGGCATTGAAGATTTAGTTCCCCTAGATATCGTTGCGGAAGACGTTAAGTCGGTGTGGGACGCGCTTGGTGAAATCACCGGCAAAACTGCAACCGAAGAGATTATTGACGAGATTTTTTCTAAATTTTGCGTTGGCAAGTAAATATTATCCAAACCTTGCCTTAAAGCACGTATATTTAAGCATCTTACGTCAAATACTCACTCGTTGTATGTCTAATACAACTTCACTCGTCTTTGCCAAAATCTACTCAAATCTACGCGCTTTAAGTTGTGAACAATTTTGAATTAGAAAAGTCAAAGACCAATACAAATAAAAATTAGCAAGTCAAAATCAAGGTTTGGATAATATTGACTTGCCCAAGTAATCATGGAAATAAATAGGTACATAGACCATACTGCACTCAAATCGTTTTGCACGGATAGCGATATTGAAAAACTGTGCTATGAGGCGGTTAAATACAATTTTAAGTCGGTTTGCGTTAATCCAGCGGACGTTGAACTTTGTTCAAAATTACTGTCGGGCACGGGCGTTAAGGTGTGCACCGTGATAGGCTTTCCGCTAGGCAAAAACACTACCGCCGTTAAGATTTACGAAGCGATAAACGCGATAAACAACGGCGCAGCCGAACTCGATATGGTAATAAACGTTGGAAAACTTAAAGAAGGTAGCGTAGATTACGTTAAAAGCGAAATCGAAAAGGTAATTTCTATTAGCAAAGGAAACGTTGTAAAAGTTATTATTGAAAGCGGACTACTAACTGATGAAGAAATTGCTTTGGCAACTAAAATCGTTTGTGATGCAGGGGCTGACTTTGTTAAAACTTGCACGGGCTTTACGGGTGGCGTTGCAACGGAAAACGCGGTTAAAATTATGAAAGAAAATTTGAGTGGCAAAACTCAAATAAAAGCGTCGGGCGGAATTAAAACGTTTGATGATGCTGTTAAGTTTATCAACCTTGGCGCAAGTAGGATAGGAACGTCGTCTGGCGTTGAAATTATGAAAAAATAAAGGCGTTTCGCCTTTGTATAAGCGGATATGGCGGAACTGGCAGACGCGCAGGACTTAGAATCCTGTGGGAGACCGTGCAGGTTCGATTCCTGTTATCCGCACCAAACAAGAATAAAACGAACCTTGATGAAAAGTCAAAGTTCGTTTTATTTTTTACAAGAGATTATTTCGGCTTAATTGTTAAGTTAAAATAATCAAAAATTCAATGATAAAAGCCGAAGTTAATCTTCGGCTTTTGCTTATCCTTATATGGAACAAAATTGTTCATCTTTATGTTCATTTCCGTCTTTATCTTGCCAAGTTAGTTCAACCTTAAATTTACGAGCAGAACCCATATGCACTATAAGAACTTCATCAAAGCCATTTTGCGGTTCCAATTCTTCAAATGGCATTTTATCATTTATTAGCATAACACAATACTCATTTGAAATTTGAGCAGAAATATTATATGCGGTTGTATTGCCTGCGTTATAAATTTTCAAACGATAACTATTTTTTCCAACATTTATAGCCCTTGCCTTTATAACAGACGACGATGCTTCCGTTTTTTCTTTTTCAATTTTTTCTAATTCGTATTCTTTTATTTTAGTGTCTAATTCATTGATTTTGTTTTGTAATTTTTGGGCTTTTGACGATTGAATAATAGAGATTACTGCTATAATAACTGAAACGCCCGATAAAATTAGCCCACCCCAATTTTGTAAAAATTCTACCATACAACTCCTTACTTAATTTTACGTAACATTTTCTTGATTTCTTTGTCAAGTTGCTTTGTTATATCGTCCGTAATTTGCTCAACTTCATTATCAATTCTCTCTTGATTTTCATTCAAAAGTTCTTCTTTTGTAAAAATTCTACGACAGTCAGAGCATTGAACACGATTTGTTTCAAGACCATCTTTAAGTTCTTCCATAGGAACGTCCAAAGAAGAAAATTGGTCGTTACCGCAAATAGGACATATAAGATTTATTTTTTTCTCTATGTTATTTAATTTCATAATAAACCGCCTTTATTTAATAGTCGCTTTTATACGTTTTATTAACTTGGATTTCAAGTCGTCCAAACCGTTATACATTACAGTTGACTTTTGTGCAACATCAAAGTGTAAAGGATTTGTTGCTTTTTCACGCTCATCATAAAGGTGTATAACTTCTTTCCCTAATGCGTGTGCATATCCTGCTTCGTAATACGCCCCGTCGCAACGCAAGCTTAAATCTACAACGACAAATTTAGAAAGTTGAATTTGATGAAAAATCTCAGGCATAATCCAATTATTTGTTTGGTGCTCCGTCATATCGCAAGGGGTAAAACCACATTCGCTAATAGCATTTTGAATTGCTTGAATACGGTCTTGATTATCGGCAAATTTTATTGCAATAAATGCTTGCTTACTATTTTCTTTTTCTTTTGCTTTTTGGAATTTTTCTATTGCATATTCGGTAAGAACAAAGAAAAGTTTATTATCGTAAGCGTGAACTTGCTTGAAATAACCTTTGCTAAAAAGTTGCGTGCGCATAAAGTTTTCACTTTGATTAAATGCACCTTTTCCGAAATGTTTTGGGATAAATAGTAAATAACTTAAATCATACTCAAAGAATTGAAACTCTTGACCGTAATATTGCTGTTTACTTAAGAAATAATTGATAACATAGTCGTTTATTTCTGAAATATTTTTAGGATACCATTCTTCAATCATTTCATAGCTAATATACTTGCAGATTTGATTTGTAAAAGAATCTCCGATTTCCTTGCATTTGTTAATATCCCCAAAGAAATATGTAATAGGGGTTTCTTTTAGCATTGTTTCGTGATGATATAAATAAGTGGCAATCTTAAACGAAAGGGTTTCGTTTTCGTTAATGTCGGACGGAGTAATTAAAACATATCTATAATTATCAACACAAAACAATAACGGGCAATCAAAAATAATAGCACTACCATACATTTCAAATTTATCATTTGAAAACACGGGGTCGGATTTATACGCTGTCGAATTTATTCTGCGAAAATTATTGCTCATTTGTTTACTCCTAATTTGATTATTGATATTATACAACATTTAGGGTTAAAAGTCAAGTTGGCTATACCACATCTTGTGTTTATTGCGATAAATTTTGCACAATATATCGCAGAATATAAAAAGCCGAGAAATGAATCTCGGCTTTTTGCTTACTTAAATACTTCGCTTAAAATTTTCCAATCGTCAGAGTGTATATCTTCGTTGTAATTGTCGGTGCAGATACAAAGTTCTTCGCTTTGTTTATCGAAGCGGACGAAACCGCCTTTAAGCCCGTATTTTGTGAGATACGCTTTCAAAACGTCAAACTTCTTCGGTGAGAAAATATCAATGTCTTCGCTTGCACCCGTTTTATCAAAACCGCCTTTTGTTTCGATAATCCAAACTTCGCTTTTTACCGATACGATATAGTCGGGATAGAAAAGTTTTTGACGGTTAGCGTTATCAAGATAAACGATAGAAAAATATTCATCGCCTTTATCGCCGTTTTTGTATATCCAATCAACAGCGGAACAACTTTCGCAGAATTTTTCAAACTTCTTTTCGGACGAAGAACGTGGCTCGGCAGACATTAAATATTCGCCATAAACGTTCTTTTCGCTGATAGTTTGCACTTTACTTTGTAGATCGTATGTAAACAACGTTGATTGTGGAATAGTAAAAGACTTTTCAGATACCATATCAAGCGTAAGGGATAATTGACTTAATTGCACCGCCATTGCTTCACGACATATACGGCGCAAATAGTCGAAATTGTTGATTACAAAAGCATATAATTCTCTCGGCGCAAGTGCAACTACCTTTTCACGATAGTTAAACTTTTCGCCAAATAGTTTACCGATAATGGTGTTCATATAATTATACGGTATACCAATTTCCAAACCGATACGACCTACACGGTTATGATATTCACGTCCGTGTGTAGTGGTAGAAATAGGCTCGGTAATTTTTATAGCGTTTAACTTGTCCTTTTCAGAAAGTTCCGCAAAAACGACTACGCTACCTGAAAGGGTGTATCTTACAATATTTTCAGAAAATTCAAATCCTTTACTTTCTAAACGAGTTTTATTTTCTTTCTTATTCCCCGTGAGCGCAAATTCTTTTTTAATATACTGTGCAATAGCAGTCAACGCTTTGCGCGGATCACGTAAATCCGTAATCATAGTACGTTGCTGTTTAGTAAGCGTAAACGTTTTGTATTCGTTTTTCAAAAACAAAGTTTTTGCTTCTAACGCCGACTTGCCAAGACTTGCTTTTACGCCCTGCGTGAACTTGCCGTCAAAGGTGTAAAGATAGCAACTGTCAAGCAAATCGTTTTCATAGTGTTTTGCTTCGGGCATACGGCGAATACGACCAATCGTTTGAACTTCAAACGTTTCGTCCATATTTTCACGCAGTTTTACAAGGATATGTGCACGTGGACAATCCCAACCCGTTGCAACGGCTTGTTTCATAATAACGGCAACGCTTTCGGCGTTATTGTTTGAAATTCCGTCAACGTTTTCGTGCCTACCCGAAAGCCATATAGCAAGCGTTTCCGCTTCCGTCGTAACGCCTTTACTTTCAAACCATTTTTCAACAGTTTCGCAAAGTGCGTCGGAATTATTCGGCAATTGCACTACAATTAAGGGGTTAATATCAAGTTCACGTTGCAAGAAAAGGGAGCGCAATTCTTGTTGCTTTGCATACGCCTTTTCTAAAAGATAATGCGTTTGATTTTCCGTTTCAATTACTTGTGGGAAGTTTTCGTTGATTACAAGCAATTTTTTAATAAGACCTTCTGCAATAACGTCTTCTTCGCTAACTTCAATAAGTTTTGCCGTTTTAGTTACAATGGGCGTAGCCGAACAGCGTATAATTTTATCCGTTTTGAAAAGTTGGATAATCGCATCAGATCTTTCCGTAAAGTTTTGGTGGCTTTCGTCAATGATAATCTTAAAAATAATGCCATTATTAAAAGCCTTGTCTATCCACTCTAAAAAGTTGGTGCGTTCGCTATCTTTTAATGCGTTGTTTCCTTTTTTAGTGAGTTTTTCCCAATTTATAAAACAACAGTCGTTTTCACTAAAACCGCTTGTCATAACGTCTGCAAGAAGTTTCGTTTGCGCATTGTGGATATATTTATCCATTTTTGCCTTGCTTTGTTCTTCCAAGTTGCCCTTGCCAGGTGTAAGCCAAACAAAAACCGTTTTAGCGTGTCCTTTTATGTATTCGTCCATAAAATGTGTAAGAATAATAGTTTTGCCACTTCCCGTAGGACTTTTGAGGACAATTTCACGGCAAGGCTCGTCCATACTTTCTAATAGACTTTTTATAGCATTTAATTGAAAGTTTGCTAAATTTATCGTCATTTGCTTAACTCTCCAAATCCCTATAATAGTAATCGGGAATAACGTTTATCGTGATACCGTTTTTCTTAAAAATCTTTTCTTGCGTTTCACTTGGCAAAACGTCGTGACCTAAATATATCGTTTTGCAAGTTTCGGGAATAGCGTTTGCAAAGCCGTCAAGTTCTTCTTCGGTTAGCAAGATTGCAATTTCATTGTTGCCGTTAAAATTGATAGCGTTTTCAAGTTCCACGAGTTCTTTCACGTGCTTCAAAAGTTCGTCGGCATATTCATAATAGAGTTTATCCGAAATAGGCACAAAATCGACCTTGAAATATTTAAGGCTTGCTCTATAATCTTCTTTATCAATTACACGCTTAATTCGTTCGTAAGTAACTTCACGACAGATATTATTTTCATTGTTCGTGCAAAGGATAAATTTACGCTGTCCGCCGTCTTCCGCATTGAGTTTCATAACGGCGTGTCCCGTAGTTCCACTACCTGCAAAAAAGTCGAGAATTGTGGAATATTTAACGTTGTTAATATCACAAAGTTGTTGTATCAAATCAACAGGTTTAGGATAACTAAAAGTTGTAATTCCTAATTCGTCTAATTCTTTTTTTCCTTCTTCTGAAACCACTTTTATTATAGAATACAATTTTGCTCTTGCGCCTTCTACGGGTAGATATTCACATATAACGTGCATACCATTCCGTTCTTCAAGGAAATATTCGCCTTTTGCAAGTTTTTCGTCAACTTGTTGCTTTTTCTTTTCACC